>CAZRFD010000016.1:0-83222 GCA_964599085.1 uncultured Enterobacterales bacterium
GGCGCAGACGTTGGGCACACGGGGTGCGCACGTCTGGCATGCCTCCGGCGAGGGCCTGGAGGCGGGGTCAGCGACCGAGCGGAGCGATCAGGAGCGGGTCGAGGCGCTGGGGCGTCGTGCCAGCCAGCGGAGGACGGCCGTGGTCGCGGCGGTGTACCCGGACAGCTTCGACCGCTCGACGGCCAGGAGCCACCGCTCGGCGTCGTCATCGCGCAGGTAGGCGTGCAGGCCCTTCCGCCCGTCGAGCGAGCCGGGCGGCGTGGGGGGCGGGTCGGGGATGGTGCCGGCGATGGCGAGGGTGTCTCGCGCCCAGGCCAGGCAGGCGGCTCGCATCATGGCCGACCGCGACGTGTACGAGCTCGCCCGGAACGCCGACTCGAAGCTCGCCCGTTCATCGGGGGTGAGCATCGCTCGAACCGAGAGCCGGCTCCCGGCGGACGGTCGGCCTGGCCTTCTTTTCACGGCCGCGCCCGCGTATGGTGCAATATCCAGCCCATCGACGACCTCTCTAACCTAACTTGCCGGTTTAGAGAGCCCCGTGGTAGAGGTGGCTGTATGGCCGATCCCGCGACCGAGCAAAGCGACGCAGGCGGCGGCTCGGCGTTCGACCGGCCGCCCGGCGCCGCCGCTGAACCGTCCCCGACCCGCGTGTACGACCCCCCTCCCGGGCCGGCCGCGCCCCAGCAGTCCGCCTACGCCCGGCCGGGCGACGACGACGACGACGAGTGGGAGGCCGTTCCCCCGGTGCAGGAGCCGCCCGCGTTCGACTTCCACGTATCGCACCCGGACGTGGCCTCCATCGTGATCTACGCCTACGGCTCCGACGGGCGCCAGACGCCCCTCGGCCCCGGGCTGGACCTGCACTGCACCGTCAGCGAGATCGTGCAGGCGTACCCCACGGCGATGCCGGAGCCGGGCGAGGGGGAGCGCCGCTACCTGGCGGTGCCCTTCAACGTCCGCGGGGCGCCCATCGAGCTGCTGGAGCGGGTGTTCACGATCAGCGAGCACCACGAAGAGGTGCGGCGGCTCCACGCTCGCCGGGCCGGCACCGCCGACAACGGCGCCCCCGTCGGCGGCTCGGACCTGGCCCGCGCCCTCCACCTGGTCGAGCGGCTGGTCGCGAACGGTGACACCCGCTCGAAGGAGCTCACGGAGCGGCTGATCGGCGCGATCGAGGCGTCGGCGAAGGACGCCACGAGCGCCGCACGCGAAGTCACCGGCGAGCTCTCCAGCGGCTACAACGCCCTGCTCGACCGCTCCAGCCAACTCGGATCGGAGGCACAGCACACCTTGATCACGCACTTGGAAGGCGCCTCGGATCGGGAGCGTGCCCGAACCGACGCCTTCCTCGCTCGCATCGAGGCCCAAGCCGCGGCTGACCGCGCTCGAAGCGAGGCGGAGCTCGCGGCCTTGAAGGCGAAGGCGGAGATCGATCGGGAGGCCCAGCGCCAGGCCCACGAGCTCAGCATGGCCCAGCTCAAGCAGGAGGCCGAGCAGCGGCGCCTCGACCGCCAGGCCGAGCGTGCCGATCGGGAAGCCCGTGAAGAAGCCCGCCGCGAGCGGGAAGAGAAGCGGGAGCGGGAGCACAAGCTGGAGTTGCAGAAGCTCGCCGACCAGCGGGCACGCGACCACGAGCAGTCGCTCAACGCCCTACAGATGGCGGCGCTGGACGCGGCGGAGCGGCGGGAGCGCCTGGACCGCGAGGCCCAGACCCACCAGTTGAAGCTGATCGAGCTCCAGACCAGCAAGGCCGGACCCGTGAAGGAGCTCCTGGGCATGATCGCCCCGCTGGGGATCAGCGGCGGGGACATTCTCGGCGGCATCAAGGCCCTGTTCACCGGCGCAGGCGAGGGCGGCGGCGTCGGCTCGACCATCGTGGGAGCGATCTCGACGGTGGGCGACAAGCTGACGGACGTGGCGAAGCTGAACGCCGAGACGCAGCTCGAAATGGCCCGCATCAACGCGGGCGCGGAAGACGAGTACGACGACGACGACGACTATGACGACGAGGAAGAGGCGGCCGAGCTCGAAGAACAGCGCCGGCTCGCCGAGGCCGAGCGGGCGCGGGAGATCGCCGACCGGCCCATCCAGCCGCAACGGCCCCCGCAGCCGGCCCGTCGTCGCACCCCAGCCACCGGCGCCCGGCTGGAGAACGGCCTGCCCGCTGGCGGCGATGCCGGCCCCCCGGCCGCCGACCCCCGGGCCGCGACGCCGCCGCCGCCGGAACCCACCGCCGACCCGAAGCAGGCCGCGCGGGATCAGGCCCTCGCAGCGATCCCCCTGCCCCAGCTACGGCAGGCCCGGTCGCTGCTGGCCGAGGCCGCGGACGACCTGGCAGACTGCGCCGGCCAGTCGGAGTGGGCCGGCGTGATCCGCCCGCTGTTCGAGCAGCACGGAAAAGTGCTCGATCCCTACCTTCGCGCCGTGGGACTGCGCCGCGCTCTCCACGAGGCCGGCGCCGAAGACCCGCTTGTGAGCGACCTCTACAACGTCCTTTCGGCGCTGGGGCAACTCCCGCCGGAGTATAGGGACTGACGCGCTACCTCGGAGGCCCTGCCCATGCCCGTCCGGTTGAAAGTTCACGTCGAGTTCGAGGCCGAGGACGGCGCCGCTGTTGCGCTCGCCGCCGCCGCCACGGAGATCAGCCACGTCGTCGGCGAGGTGCTGCTGGCGAAGCTGGGCGGCGTCGCCGCCGCACCCGCGCCCGCCGCTCCCGCCACCGAAGAGGCCGCCCCCGAGGCCGGGACGACCGGCCCCGTCCGGCTGGACCCCTACGCCCAGGGCGAGCAGACTGAGCCCGGGCCGTGGAGTGCGGGCGGCACCTGGGCCGACCACTGGCCCGACGCGGCCGACGTGGGCCAGCACAACGGCTGGAAGCGCCGGGCGCTGTTCGCGCTGTGGCGCTGGCCGCACGCTCCCCAGGCCGGCCCGATCAACGCCAGCCCCTTCGGCCTCGACGTGACCGGGCGGATCCCCCGGCCCCGGGCCACGGTGTTCCCGCTCGACGCGGGGCTGTGCGAGGCCAGCCGCCGGCTGGGCTTCCCCCGCCTGTTCCTGTCCGCGCTCGGCCTGGAGCCGGGGGACGAGGGCCTGGACCTGGCGAGCACGCTGGCGGGCCTGCACCCCGAGAGCGCGTGGAGCGCCGCGGCCGTGGCGGAGGCCCTGGAGCTCGCCGACCTGGCCGGCGAGGGCGACGCCCCGGCTCCGACCGTCGCCGACCTGCTGGCCGCCTTCCACGCGGCTGCGACCCGCGCCGTCGAGGCGGAGTGGGTGGAGGTGGAGGCGAGGATCGCGAAGACGCGAAAGGAGTGGGACGAGAAGACCCGCGGCCCGTTCCATGCGCCCGACCGTGACAGTTTCCTCGGCACGCACAGCCTCGGTCCTGTCACGCCGACCCACACCACGCGCCCCGCCGACCCGTCGAAGGCCGGCGAGCTCGCGGACGTGGAGATCCGGTTCACCACCTGCCCACCCCTCGTGCCGCTCAACTTGGCCGGGGACACACCCGAGGCCGACGCTGCCGTCTGGACCGGGACGCCCCGCACGGGGGCACCCCTGGCCCAAGGCGACCAGCCGGCCGCTACCTGACGCCCGCTCGGAGGACGCCACCATGCCCCGCAAGCTGACCGCCACCTGCCCCATCACGGGGGAACGCACCGCCTGGAAGGACACCGAGTCCCCGACCGCGGGCGAGCCCTCCATCGTGCTCGACGAGCTCCCCGACGGCCTGCCCGTCGGCTGGGGCAACGTGTCCATGACGATGGTGGCCCACAACCCCGACTACGCCCGCGTCATGGACGAGCGGGAGCGTGCCCGCGCCGAGTTCGAGGCGCAGCTCGCCGCGCTCCAGGCCGACGGCCAGATGGGCGACGACGCCACCGCCGACCTGGCCCGGGCGCAGTACGAGGGCCAGCTCGACGCCAGCCACCCGATCCCGCCCCCCGTGGTGTACGTCGAGTGGGAGTGGAACGACTGCTCGCCCGACGGCATGGTCGCGATCTTCGAGGCCATGAAGGCGGCCGGCATCCCGGTGATGACGATCGAAGAGGCGTTCCCCGAGGACGACGACGAGGACTTCGCGGACGACGACGAGGACGCGCCCCCCGCCGAGGGTGAGGCGTCCGCCGACGCCGCCCAGGAGCAGCAGCCGGCCGCCGACTCGGCCTGACATCGCGCTGGCGCCCCAACGCCCGATCGGAGGGTGCCCGCCTCCTGGGGTTCCGCCAGCGCCACCCGCGGGACCGGCCTCCACCGGCCCCCCCACCTGCGATCAGCCCGGTCCTCCCGGGTCTGATCGCCCCCCTTCGGAGGAAGCGTGATCACCGTTCGTTCGACTGACCCGACCCCGGCGGAGGCCGAAGCCCTCGCCGCCCTCGGCCGTAGCGCCACCGACTACTGCGCAATGCCCGTGGGCATGGAGCTCTTTCAGCAGGCCGGCGCCCAGATCATGCGGGCGCCGCTCCCGGACGGCTCGGTTCAGGAGGTGTTGGTCACGACCTGGACCGTCGGCATCGACCTGGGCTTGTTCAAGCCCATCCCGGGCCGCGGCCTGGCCCTGCCCGATCAGGGCGTCGCCGCCCAGGCGTTGAAGGACGTGATGCCCGCGATGGCGGGCTACTGGCTCGTGCCGCGGGAGTCGCTGTCCCAGGCGGGGCTGGACCTGCTCGTGGTGTGGAACCACCAGGCCGAGCCGCCCGCCTTCCGGCTGGGCTTCAACTGGCGCCAGGCCGCGGAAGACCCGGATCCCGACGAGCTCCCCGTCGGCATGTTCCCCGGGCTGGACGAGGCCGGGGGCCTGGCCCTGTTCACCGAGGCCGAGCACGGCCTCGACTACTGGCGCGGCGTCGAGGCCGCCCGGGCGCTCGAAGGCGCCGAGGGCTGGGATCGCGTGGTGTGGCTGCGCTCCGCCGCCGTCCAGGGCGAGACGAGCCAGGCCGAGCAGGCGCCCCTCGCGTCCGGCGCCGGCCAACAGGTCGGCACCTGCCCGGAGTGCGGCGTGGGCACCACGGAGCGGTACTGCACCGGATCGGTCGCCCGCCCCCACCGCCAGCGCCGTGTGCGCCAGGAGGTCATGTGAGCCCCGCCGAAGCACTGCTGGACGCCTTCAACGCGGGCAAGGGATGGGCCGCCTCCGGCGAGCCGCCGGCCGGCGCGTTCGCGCTCGAAGACCGCGGCGGGCTCCCGGCGTCGGTGCTGAACGACGCCTGGAGGGCAGGGTTCGAGGGCGACCGAGTGACGCTGTTCCGCGTCGCTCGCGACGCCCGCGCGATCCCCGTTCCCGCCTACCCCGACGACTCGCCCGAATACCGGCACTTCCGAGCGGGGCAGCGCGTGGCCGTCACCGGCGGGTCCGTGACGGATCAGCCGGCCGAGCTCACCGCGGCGGAGCAGGCTGCGTGGCGGGCTGGCTTCGAGGGCGCTCGGCACCTGGGGCCGGCTCTGCCCCCTGCCCCCGGCCAGGTCGTCGAGAACCCGTACCCGCGCGACGGCGTGCCTTGGGTGGCGTGGAACAGCGGGCTCCGGCAGGCCCAGGACGGCGACCCGTGCGAGTCGGAGCCCGGGTTGTCCCCGGACGCCGCGCGTGCATGGCGCGAGGGCCACGGGGCCGCCCACGTCACCGCCAGCGAGGCCGAGCAACCCGCCGGCATGGCCGAGGACGCCGAGCCGGGGCGGAACGCGGCCGAGGCCGAGGCCCGGCAGATGATCCTCGACGCCGGGGTGGCCGCCGCTCGCAAGCTGCTCGACGAGATCACGCTGCACAACGCGATGCGGACGCTGATTCAGGCCGGCAAGATGCTCCTGGCCCTCCGCAAGACGCTGGTGCTGTTCGGCGAGGCCGATCTGCCCGAAGAGAGCGAGGCTCGGTTCGGGGCGACCTCTCGACGGCGCCGCCGCCGCCGGGGCCTCGATCGCGAGACGGGCGCCGTCCACGCGATCCGCGAGCTCGTCAGCGAGTACCAGCTCTCGCAGCAGCCCAAGCAACTCGCCGAGCTCCTGTCCGCCGCGGAGCAGGCCCACGCCAAGGCCCGCACCCTGCTCCAGCAGGCGACCGCGGAGCTCGACCGCGCGGCGAAGGCCGCGGTGGCGGACGAGCCCCGGGACGAGGCCACGATCGCGGAGGCCGGCGGGAACGCCGAGGCCCTGCAACAGCAGGCCCGGGAGTGGGCGGAGCGGGCCGTCAAGCTCGATGCCCAGGCCGCCCAGATGGCCGACCGCATCGCCCGCCGGTCGCCCGGTATGGACATGCGCCGCACCAGCGACGCGGCACTCGGCATGGTCGGCGGCGGCATGAGCCCGGACGACCTCGAAAGCGGGCTCGGTGGAGGC
The DNA here is from genome assembly GCA_964599085.1 of uncultured Enterobacterales bacterium. Classification (GTDB taxonomy): domain Bacteria; phylum Myxococcota_A; class UBA796; order UBA796; family UBA2385; genus J125. The sequence continues at coordinate 6,328 of CAZRFD010000016.1, forward strand.
CCCTTCGGCGCTGGCTCCCTGTCCGGCGGGGACGGCGCGGCGGCGTGGTCGGACGAGCTCGACGGGGCCATGAGCGGCACCGACGGCACGTCGGGGTTCGCCGAATACGGCATGGACTGATCGTGACCGGGGGCCGCTCGGCGGCTACCCTGTAGCTGGAGGCCCGACCCATGCTCACCTGGTTCATCCCCAACAGCGGCGGCGACTACACGCTCAAACCCCACCCTGACGGGCCGGAGCGGTCGCTCCTGATCGTGGAAAACGCCACCCCCGTCGAGATCACCCGGCTGGACGCCTTCGTGCATGCCTGCCGGGACGGCCGCAAGCGCAACTCCAGCGGCGGTCGGGGGTGGCTGGCGAAGGGCGACAACCCGGACTGGAGCACCGGCCGTCACGAGCTCGTGATCGACGCGCCGGTGTCGAAGGCCGGGCCGGTCCTGGCCGGCGCCGCGGCCCCGGTGCGCGGGACGCTGACCGTCGTGACGAGCGTGGACGGGCAGGTCATGGTCACGGCCGACGACAGCGAGGGCGGCGCCGAGGCGCCGGCCGTCGCCGAGGCCGCCGAGGATCCCAAGGCCAAGGCCGCCGTGACGACCCGCCGTGGGACCGTGTGCTGCCCGGTGCCCGTCGAGGGGCCGCTGCGCCGCGCGAGTCGGGTGCTCCGGCACTTCTGCACCCCCCGGCAGTGGCGGACTTGGTGCGAGCGCGGCTGGCTGGAGTGCATCGGCGGGACCACCGGCCGGCTCTATCGCGTCCACCACCGGCACCACCCCGTCGCCGTCGAGGCTGGCATGGCGATCGTAGACATGGACGCGATCGACGCCGGGGTGCGGCTGCGCCGCGCGATCATCCACCGCTGGGACTACACCTGCCCGGCGCCGGAGGAAGTGCTCGGCGCGATGCACTGGCTCCAGCACCGCGAGGGGGCGCTCCGCAATCGCTCGGGGGCCTACACCCACCGGGCGGACCTGCTCGGCAACCGGCACGGGCACGAGGTGATGGACGGGCGCTTCGATGCGGCCGTGTTCGAGTCGTTCGGGCTGGGCATGCAGATGGCCGCGGGCGATCCCCAGGCGATCCGGGACTACGCCTGGCTGGTCGGCGCGGTGGCAGCCCAGGCGTGATCCGCCTGCCCTGGGTGGCCCTGGCTGCGCACGCGGCGGAGGTGTGGCGGGCGGAGCGCGTCAACGGCCGCGAGGCCGGCGAGGGCATGGTGGAGCTGTACCTGGACCCGTTCACGCGCTGGGAGCTCACGCAGGAGGCCCAGGCGCTCGGTATGGACCTGGAGGGCTACGTCAACGCCCTGCTGGCCCACGGCCTCGGCAGGGGTCCGCACCCCCGCGACCTGGCCGGGACCGTGACAGGACCGTCGAGCTCGGCGCCCTGTCACGCGCTACAGTAGGGGGGCGGACGGGTATCGAGGCATCGACGAGGTGCCCGTGCTCGCGTTCGTAGATGGCCGATCGACCCTGCCCCGACACCCGACCAAGCGGTACAGCACCCGCTCGGTCGAGGACATCGCTGGGGGCGTGGCTCACCAAACCGCCGGGGGCGACGATCCCGTGGCGACGGCCGTGTACTCGGTCAGCCCGGGCAACCACATCGCCGCCGACGGCATCCCCGGCATGCCCTACACCTTCTTCATCCGGTTCAGCGGCGAGGTGTGGTGGTGCAACGACCTGGAGGCCCGCACCTGGAGCCAGGGCGGCCACGGCTCGCCGGTGCCCGGCACCAGCGCCAACGGCAACTTCGTCGCAATCGCCCTCGGCGGCGACTTCGACGCCCCGGGCTACGACGGCCGCCACCACGCCCCCACCTTCGCCCAGCTTCACTCGCTGCTGGCCCTGTGGGCGCACCTGACCGGCGACGAGCAGCACCCCGCGCTCCCGGCCGAGCTCTACGGCGTGCTCCCCTGCCCCGTCGAGGCCCTGTGGGGCCACCACCTGTTCGGCAAGCCCACCTGCCCCGGCACGGTCGTCGCGACCCTCGCCGACGCGATCCGCTCGCACCTGGTGGACGAGGCCCCGCCCACGTCCATCCAGACCGACGCGGACTGGCAGCGGGCGCTGGCGGCGCTGGGGTTCTACACGGGCTCGATCGACGGCCTGTGGGGGCCGAAGAGTCGGGCGGCGCTGGCGGACTTCCAGCGCAGCCGCTCGAACCTGGTGGTGGACGGCTTGCGCGGCCCCATGAGCCGGGGCGAGCTCGAAAAGGCGGTGGCAGCCCTGGAGGACTGATCCGCCTGTCCGCGCTATGATGGTCCGGCAGACGGGTATCGAGGCAGCGGACAACCCCCGGAGGTTGACCAATGCCCAGGCCCCACCGTCAGCGCCGCCGCCCGCGTCCCGGGCGCCCGCCCGCTCCCGTTGGGCCTCGTGGCCGCTGGTCCCCCTGGCCGATCCCGAAGAAGCTGCTGGCCCAGCTCCAGCCCGTCGAGTACCGGGCGGGGTCGCGCCTCGAAGGCCGAGTGTTCAACGTGGGCGCCTGGGGCCGCTGGAGCCTCCCGCGACGGCTCGACTTCCTGACGGCGCTGGTGAAGGAGTGGGGCACCGACCCCCAGCTCGCCGAGCAGGCCGCCCACATCCTCCAGGCCGCGGGTGTGCCCGGCCGCGCTCACCGAGACGCCTGGGCGGCCCTGCTGTCCTGGGTGCAGGACAACATCGACTACCGCAACGAGCCGGGCGAGCGCATCCAGTCGCCGCAGTACACCCTCGAACACGGGTACGGCGATTGCGACGACATGGCGATCCTGCTGGCGTCGCTGGGGCACAGCCTCCGCATGCCGTGGCGGTTCACCGTCAGCGGCCGGGAGAAGCGCAACCGTCGGCGTCGCCGCCGGTGGGTCCACCGTCGCGGTCCCATCCCGCCCGGCGTGTCCTGGTCGCACATCTACCTGTCCGTCGGCTGGCCGCCCTTCCGACCCGAGGTGTGGACCTTCGCCGAGCCCACCTTGAAGGTGCCGCTGGGCTGGGACGTGATCCGCGCCACGCGCGGCCGTCGTCGGAGCGTCCTGCCCGAAATGAACGGCCCGCCCGCGGCCCTGGCGGGCGCTGTGGCCGCCGGGCGAGCTCCGCTGGCCCTGGCGGGTGACTTCGGCGCCGCAACGCCCGAGGTGCCCAACATGGCGCCGTCCGGCGTCTGCATGTGCCCCCGCACCGGCCCACCCGCGCCGAGCTCGCCGCCGGCCGAGACGCCCAGGGCCTTCCGCGACCCGGTGGGGTGGGTGCAGACGTTACCCTGGAGGGAGATCATCGCGGGCGCCCTGCCCACGGTGCTCTCGTTCTACTTGATCAAGAAGCTGGGCGACAGCGCACCTGCGACGGCGCCCAAGCTGTCCAACCCCGGCCGGCGGGGTCGGCGTCGTCGGCGGCGCCGCCGGTAGTAGCCATCGGAGGCGCCCGCCCATGAGTACCGCCCACACGGAGCTCCCTGACTTCGTCACCCCGCAACTGATCGAGGCCGTGGTCCAACGCGCGATGTTCGCCCAGGACTTCGCGCTCAACCACCCGCACCACGACGGGTGCAAGCAGTGGATGAAGCGGGGGGTGCGAGCCGCCCAGGATCGCAACCGCTGGCTGATGAAGCTGCTCGACCAGGGGGCCGAGCACCTGCGCCGGCTCAACGACGCCCAGCAGGACAGGTTCGCGTCCAACGACGCCGACCCGAACCGCCCGGAGCACCTGCACGGCGTGGACCTGCGCAAGCAGGACTTCACCGAGTTCAGCCAGTGGCGGGCGGCCTACGAGACGGCCGACACCAGCGGGCGCAACGGCGCCCAGCACGCCGTGTTCGCTTGGCTCTACGGCGCTGCCTACGAGGCGTGCGTCCGCGGGCGAGTGGCGACCAACTCCAGCTTCCGGTTCTGAGCAGTGACGCGGGGCTACGTCGAGGCCGTGTTCCGCCGCCTGACCGCTGACGTGGCGGGCGAGCTCCCCGGCTTCGACGTGCGCTTCCGCTGGAACCCCGCGGCAGGCGATCCGGGTCAGCGTCCACCCGTTCCCGGGTGCGACACCGCCTGCCATCGGCGCCGGGCGTTCGCCTGGGCCTTCCTCCGCCCGGACGCGACCTACCCGGTGGTCGAGGCCGCCCCGCGCATGGCCGATCAGACCCCCGATCGCATCGAGGCTCTGGCCCGCCACGAGCTCGCCCACGCCGTCCAGTTGTGGCTGGGCGTGCCCGACGGAGATCACACCGAGCGCGGCACCGATGCGCTCGCCGAGCGGCTGTGGGGCGACCGGATCTACTACGACGACGACCTGGTGCAGACGCTCCAGGGAGGCATCCATCCCAGGCCCGCCGCATTGGGGCTGTAGGGCCGGGGCAGTTGATCGCGCGTCCTGTTGGCGATAGTCTGACCGACAGACGGGTATCGAGGCAGCAGGGGTTCCCCCATGCCGCCTTTCGCCGCAGCGTCCTCGCCCGACCGAATCCAGCAGCTTCGCGCCCTGATCGCGAGGGAGCGGAGTCGCGCCCAGGTCAACCAGTCGCAGGGCCACGCCACGGCCGCGGCTCGGCACCGGGCGCAGGCGAGGGAGTACGAGCGCCAGTTGCAACTGCTGGTCGGTCGGCGGCCTGGGCGGCGTGGGGCGACCCCCGCTCACCTTCGGCCCGGGCGCCATCCGGTGCGGCATCCCCCGGGCCGCCGCCCCTTCAAGAAGGCTCCGCACAAGAAGCCCCGTCCCCCCCGCCGGCTCCGCGGCCGGCGCCGGCCCCCCAGGGGTCGCCGCCAGCGTGCAGGGTGGTGGAAGCGCCGCCAGCGCCGCCGTCTGGCCTGGAAGCGCCCCGCCCACCCCGCGCACGTCAAGGCGACCCCGGGCCACCGTCCCGAAGAGGGCGGGGGGGGCGGTGGCGGGGGCCGCCGCGGTCGCGGTCGCGGTCGCGGTCGCCGGCACGGCCAGGGCGGCGCCTATGGCCGCCGGATTCGCTTCCTCCGTCGCCGGATCTCCGTGCTCCGGGCGAAGTTGAAGAAGGCCAAGCGCCCGCGCCGCCGCCGCCGCCTGGCCTCGCGGCTCCGCGCTCGCCGCGCCGAGCTCCGGGTCATGCTGCGCCAGGGGCCGGGCTCCCGCTGGCGGGCTCGCGGCGCCGCGCGGCACACCCGCCGTCGCTACCGCGCCCGGCACCGCGGACGCGAGGGCCGGCTGCGTCACGAGCCGGGCAAGCCCCTCCCGGGCGCCCGCCGTCGTGCTTGGCGCCGCGGCATGAAGCCGCCTGGGGCCGCCCTGCCGCGCCCCAGGCCCCCCGGCCGCCCGCGCCCCGGGTGGCGCCCCCCGATGCCCGTCCCGGGCCAGTCCCCGCCCCGCTACGCGCAGGAGGTGGAGGCGTACCAGCAGCAGTTCGTGCCCGAGCGCGGGGCGATGGTGCCCGACACCCCGATCACCGCCCCGGGCGCCCGCCCGCACCGGCCGATGCCGGCGACGGACCCCGGCGTCTACACCCCCCAGACCGAAGACGACCACGAGGACTACCTGACCGACCGCGCGGGCCAGGCTCCCGGTGGTGAGCAGGCCGAGGACGAGGGGACGGACGAGGGCGGCGAGGACACCGCACTCGCGGCATCCGAGTCGGGCAAGGGCAAGGGCTGGATGGTCGCCCTGGGGCTGATCCTGCTGGTCGGCGGCGGCGCCTACGCCGTCAGCCGCTCGAAGAAGGGCGGCAAGGGCCGCCGGTCGTCGAGCTCGCGGGCGAGCGGCAGCGCCTCGTTCGGCGGTGGCGGCTCCAGCTACTCACCCAAGCTCACGAACCGCGGGCGCCGTCGGCGTCGTCGGGGCCGGGGCCGTGCCGCGTAGGAGGCCCCATGCGAAGTCCGTTCGGTGGGCGCCGTAGCCTCGGAGCAGGTGCCCAGCTCCCGCAGATCGCCTGGGCGCCCTTCCGCTACCAGGCCCTCGCCGCCCGCCGCTGGGACAGCGAGTTTTCGAGTCCGCCCCCGCCGCCCCCGCGGCGTCGGCGGCGCCGTCGTCGTCGGGTCCACCCGCGGCACCCGCACCCGCACCCGCACCCGCCGCACCCCCGGCGCTACCCCCACCCCGCCGTGGTCGAGGGCATCCCCCCGACCGAAGTGGTGGCGCGGATCGTCGGCGCCTTCAAGGCCCGGGGCGAGTCGGCCGGCATGCACCTGGCCCGCGCCTACGGGCCTCGGTACGTCCACGGGGCCAAGCTCTACGTCACCCTCCGGGCGGCGAGCGAGGAAGACCTGGCCCGCCGCGTGGCGGCGCTGACGGCCCTCTACGCCCGCGGTCGTGACCCCCTGGCCCTGGTGCGCAAGCTGTTCCTCGAAGCCCGTCTTGCCGAGGTGCGGTCCAGCGTGCAGAAGGCCCAGACGCCCCCCCAAGCCGTGAAGGACCGGCCCGAGGTGCCCACCCAGGAGGCGTTTCGCGTCCCGCGGTGGGTGTCCTTCCTGGCGCTGGGCCTGTCCGGCGTGTCGGTGTGGATGGGCTGGCAGCAGTTCCAGAAGCGCCGCGCCAAGCGCGACATCGCCAAGATCCGGGGGGTGCTCGGATGAGAGGCCGTAGCGGATTCGGTCGTCCCGCCCGCCGTGCCGGCAGCACCGGCGGCATGGGGCGCGGCGACGGCATGGGCTACGCCGCGTACTACGACGCCAGGGCGGCGCCGGGCGACGGCGTGAGCAACGCCCCGACCCGGCGCTCCGGGGAGGGTGTCGGCCGCGGCCGTCCCGTGCGCCGGCCCAACCCCACCCCCGAGATCGACGACAGGTCGTGGACCCAGGCCGTGCGGGACAGCCCCCAGGCCGAGTACGGCCCCATGCCCGGCCGCGGCGTTCCCGACACCCCGATCAACGGCCCGCAGTGGCACGAGAGCGCCACCGACCCGGCCGTCCGAGCTCGGATGCGGCAGCAGGCCGCCGCCGCCGCCGCGGCCGGCCAGAACCCGCTGCTCAACGGCGAGTGGCCCACCGACGATTGGGGCGCTCCCCTGCCTGCCGGCGATGTCATGGGCGGGCTGGATCCGAAGGTTCTGGAGGCGCTGATTCAGGCGGGCCAGGCCGCCGGGCAGATCGCCGTCACGGTGACGCCCGAGATCGTGGCCTCGCGTCGAGCTCGCATGGAGGCCGAGGCCGCCCAGGCGAAGGCCCGCCACGAGGGCCGGCGTCAGAAGGCCGAGGAAGCCGCGACGGTTCGCGCCAGCGCGGAGGCCCAGCGCGAGGCCCACCGCGCAGCGGCCGTGCAGACCAAGGCCCGCTCGAACACCGCGGGCCTGGTCATGATCGGGCTCGCGGTGTTCGGCACCCTCGGCCTCGTGGCCGCCGTCGCCCTCCGCGGCGGAGGGGGTCGTCGGTAGTGCGCCCCGCGTCCACCAGCCTCTCGCGTCGAACCGCGCCGCCCCCGGCGGGGTTCACCGTGACTCGGCGGCTCCACGCCGTCACGCGCACGACTGTCACGCCCAACGGGCTGGTGGACCGGCGCGTGCCCATGCCCCCGGCGCTGCTGGAAGGCCCATTCGGGATCCCCGGCGGTCGTCCGATGCGCGGGCCGGTGGTCCCCATGCGGGAGAACGCCGACGGCTGGGGCTACGACGACGAGTGGGCCGGGCGCGAAGAACGCCGGAAGGCCCGGGCTGCCCGGAAGCGGAAGCGCCGCCGTCGCAAGGCCGCGAAGCGCCGCGGGTGGAAGGCCGCGTGCAAGCCCGGGGGCAACCTCGAAGCCCGCATGCAGGCCCGCCTGCGCCGGCAGAAGGGCAGCGCAGCCGCCGCGAGCGCCATGTACTCGACGGCGGCCACGATCTCGACGATGGCCCTGCCCTGGTCGGCCGTGGCCGGCGGCATCATCGCGGGCGTCGCGGTCGGGCTCAACATCGGCAACGCCCTCCGCAAGAAGGGCAACCTGGCGCTCCAGGGCGACGAGGCCGCGATCAAGGGCTTCATGCGCCGCTCCGCGAAGTGGAGCAAGGCGAAGCGGAAGCGCCGGGCGACCAAGCTCCTGCGCCGGTTGAAGAAGGTCGAGGCGAAGATCCGCCGCCAGTGCAAGCGCCGGAAGCGCGGGCCGACCAACCGCGCCCTGGTCCGCAAGGCCAAGCTCCAGTTGAAGCTGATCGCCCTGACGGCCCTGGAGATCGGCGCCAAGAAGCACCCCAAGCAGCCGGCCGTCCGCAACGAGCCGGACACCAGCCCGGAGGTGACGGAGACTGACCCGGCCGCGAACGTCGATCGCCCGGACGACCTCGCCGACACGCCGGAGTTCAGCTTTCTCTCGATGGAGAGCAAGGTCGGCGGGATCCCCGCCCCGATGCTCCTGGCCGGCGGCGTCGTCGGCTTCGGACTGCTCGCCGTCCTCGTACTGTCCGGCGGTCGCCGCCAGAACCCCCGCGCCCGCCGCCGCGCGAGGCCCCGGCGTCGATCTCGCCGCCGGTCGCCCCATCGGCGTAGGAGAGCCGCATGAAGAGTCCCGCCCGCCGCCTGCCCTTCGCCGGGACCGCCCTGCCCGCTCCCCGGGTCCAGATCGGCCTGCACGGCATCGACACTCACACCGGCGCCCTGGGCGAGCCCTTCGCCCTGCACCGAAGCTGGGAGACGGGCATGGTTCCCGAGCTCGGCGACGGCCGCCGCCTGCCGGCGCTGGGCACCCCTGCGCGTCGCGAGCTCGGCCGACCGAGCCGCAACGTGCCCCGCGGGTGGGCCGGCGACGGCTCCGGCCGCGCCGTGACCGATCCCCTGGGCGGCCCCGAAGTGCTGGGCGACTTCGGGCTCAACGTGCCCATCCCCCGCTCTCACGCGGGCGTGGTGGCGAACGCGGTAGTCGCGCGGCTGCTGCGCATCAAGAAGCGCGTCACCAAGGCCCACATTCGCTGGGGCAGCCCCGACGGCAAGGCGCCCTTCATCTGGCGCATCCACGCCTGGCATTGGAGCCAGCCCAATGTCCGCAAGACGCTCCGCCAGGTGCTCCGCGACAAGGGCGCCCACGGCGTCGTGATCCGCGAGGTGCCCGGCCCCGACCTGGACCCCAACACGGGCATCCCGGGCTGGTTCATCGAGATCCGCCCGCCCAGCCGCGTCCGCCGGCCGCCGCCCGAGCTCGACGACGGGCCTGGCCCCGAGGGCGAGGAAGAGGACGAAGGGCTCGGCCGCCGCGGTCGCCGTCGGCGCGGTGGCCGCCGCCGCCGGGGTGGGCGCCGCCGCAGTCGCGGGCGTAGCCGGTCCCGCGGGCGCCGCCGGAGCTCCAGCAGCCGCCGCCGCACCACCAGCCGCGGCCGTCGTCGCCAGCAGTACAGCCGCCAGCGCGAGCAGGAGCAGGAGCAGTACGAGGACGAGGACGACGAGGGGTACGACGAGTACGAGAACGGCGACGAGATCGACGAGGGCGTGTACGACGGCTGGGGCCGGTCCTCGACCGAGCCCAGCGCCGCCCAGGCCGCCCTGCCGCCCGGAGCTCGCCGGCCGAAGAAGCCCGACAGCAGCCTGGAGCAGACCCTCCAGCAGTGGAGCCCGGTCGTCTCGGCGCTGCTCCGCGAAGCCTACGCCACTGACCCCAACACCAGCGCCGAGGTGTTGCAGGCCAAGATCGCCAACATCGAGCGCCGGAAGAAGACCGCCCCGCTGTTCCTCCAGGGCTACCTGGACAGCCGCCTGAACGTCCTGCGTGCCCGCCTGCGCGGCGCCCAGCACAAGCGGCGCCTCCAGATGGAGGAAGAGTCCTCCACGCGCACCTGGCGCTTCCTGGGCTACACGGCGACGACGACCGGCATCATGGTCGGCGTGGGCATCATCGCCCTGCTGCTCGCCGGCACGCGCAGCGTCCACCGCGGCGACTACGCCCGCAAGAACCCCAAGCGCCGCCGTCGCCGCCGCCGCCGCCGCCGCCGTCGCCGCGGGAGGCGCTGATGGTCGCCCACGCCCCCGTCGCCGTCGAGCAGCGGATCGGCAAGGCCCTGTGGTGGGGCCTGTTCGGCACCGTCGCCGGTGCGCTCGTCGAGGCGCCCGGCAAGGGCGCCGCCGTGGGCGCCATGCTGTCCTTCGTGCCGATGCTGCGCGACCCCTGCCCGGAGTCCTACCGCGGCCACCTGGTCGTGAAGCTGGCGAGCGGCCAGGTCCACGTCCCCACCTACCGCAAGACCTTTCCCACCTGGGCGGTCGCGAAGGCGTGGCTGGACGCCCACGTCGCCCGCGAGCTCGCGCCGCCGAAGGCCGAGCCCGTCAGCGCGGAGGACGCCGACAAGGCCGGCCTCGGCGACCTGGGCGAGTTCGGGGGGCCGCGGGAGTGGCTGCGCATGCCCCCGGCCCGCTTCCGCCGCCGTGCGCGGCGCTGGGGCCGCCGCCGCCGCCAGGTGGCCCGCAACAAGCTGAACCGCCGGCTCCAGCACACCGTCGGGCGCGTCGCCCGCGAGCGGCACACCCCCGGGTTCAACCTCCAGCGGGCCGAGCGCCGCGTCGGCCGCATCCGGGAGCGCCTGGAGATCCTGAACGAGCTCGGCGACGCCTTCGGGGCCACGAGCTCCATCCCGACGGGGATCTTCGGGCCGGACGGCGGGTACTACTACAGCTACGGCCGCGACGGGACCGTGAAGTACGCCCACCCGGCCAGCGGGACGTGGTGGGTGACGGTGCCGTCCCGGACCTCGCAGAAGAAGGCGATCCTCGCCAAGCTGCGCTCGGGCGACCTCGACCAACTCACGCAGTCGCAGATCAAGGCCAAGGGCCTGTCCCGGCGCAGTCGCGCCAACTTCCCCACCCGCTCGCCATACCGGCCCGCGCCCACGGCCAGCACCCCGTCCGCCCCCGTCCCCGGCGACAAGCCGTGGATGCAGATCCTCTCCGCCTTCACTACCGCGGCGACGCAGATCCCCGGCGCCGTCCAGGCCGCCCAGATGGCCCCGGACGCACCCGGCTCGACCGACTACGGCCCGGCCCCGGCCCCGGCCCCGGCGCCTGAGCCCTCCGGCGGCATGCCCGGCTGGGTCAAGCCCGTCGGCCTGGGCCTGCTGATCGGCTTGCCTGTCCTCGGCGGCGTCATGCTCGTCACCCGCCGTCGCTCCGCGCCGCCGCCCGGGTACTACTAAGCATGAGCTCGACCGATCCCATCGGCGCCCACCTGGTGCGCCAGCAGCGAAAGCAGGCGCTCATGGTGCAGGCGGACGACCGCGCGATCCGACGGGTCAACCGGGCGAGCCGCCAGCGTGCCGCGCGACGCCAGTACCTCCGCGAGAACGCCGGCCGCTGGGCCGGGGGGACCGGGATCCTCGTGCTGCTGCTCGGCGGCATCGGGTACGGGATCTGGCACAACCGCCGGGTCAACCGGGACCGCGAGCAGGCCAAGGCCAACCTCGGCGAGCTCGGCATCGAGACGGACTGGCTCGACGGCGTGGGCGACTCCAGCCTGCTCGCGCTGTACCGGGCCGCCAGTGACCAGGTGAGCAGGGCGAAGAAGGGCCAGCGGCTCAACGACTACCGCCAGGCCGAAGACCTCCGCCGGTTCTGGAGCACGGCCACCAGCAACATCGAAGCCTACGTCAAGACGGCGTACTGGCTGGCGGTCGCCTCCCGGATCGCCGGCTCGAACGACCTGGGCAAGAAGGCCGGGCGGAACCTGAACAAGAGCCGGGCCTACTTCCTGGCCGCTGGCTACCTGCTGTCCCGCTACCCGGACGGCGAGGTGCCCGCGATCTACGCCGACGCCCGGGCGGCCATCCAGCAGGCCGGCGACAACGCCCAGCTACGGGCCATCGCCAAGATCCTCGGCGAGCAGGGCAAGGCCGAGGCCATCGAGACGGCCGAGCAAGCCGCCTGGGAGTCCAGCCCGGGCGGGGTCTACGTCGGCACCGTGAAGCGCAACCTGCAAGACGTGGCGACCATCGCCCAGACCGCCCGCGGGCTGGTCACGGGCGAGAAGCCGGGCGGCATGGACCCGAACAAGTGGCGGTGGATGAAGTGGGGCCTGCGCCTGGGCATCGGCACGGCCGCGCTCGTCGGGCTGCGCCTGCTGTTCGCGGCCGAGTGGAAGGCCGTGCGGGGCGCCGCGAGCTCGACCTGGGGCGCAGCCCGTCGCGGCTACGACGCGGCCCGCCCCGAGCTCGGCGAAGCCGGCCGCTACATGCAGGAGGCGTACCGGCACGCCCGGCGGCGTGGGGGGCGTCGAGGCCCACCGCGGGACGCCTTCGATCACCCGGTGGCGTAGGAGGCGCGGCGCATGGTCTGGCAGGTAGACAGCCCCGAGGGGGTGCAGATGGTGGCGGAGGCCACCGGCAAGACGCCCGCCCAGGTGCGCCGGCTGGTCGATCACTACACGCGCCTGCATTGGGGTCGGACGCCGGCCCGGATCATTCGCATCGACGATCCTCTGCTCCCCGACTCCGCCCGGATGGGCGAGCTCGTGGGGCTCTACCTCCGCGACGGCAACGACGACTACGTGGGCATCGAGTTCCCCCGCGAGGGCTCCCACCTGGCCGTCCACGAGCCCACCGAGCGACTGTTCATGGTCCTGCCGGACGCCTACATGCGCGAGGTGCGGGACAACTACCGCGAGCAGGTCCGCCGCTTCCCGCACGCCCGCTTGAAGCTGGCCGACCTGGCGGCCGGGGCGCCCGGGGTGCAGAACCGGCGCCACCCGTGGGGCGACGACTTCGAGCCCTGGCCCAACGTCACCGTGGTCCCCCTCGGCGTCGTCACGCACATCCTGTACCACACCAACAAGGTCGGGGACGGCGACTCCACCTACATTCACGAGTTCGGGGAGGTGAGCGGAAAGCGCCCGGTCCTCGGCGCTGACTCGACCGGCCGGCTGTGGCTGGCAGGAGGCGATTACACCACCCCCGAGGAAGGGATCACGAACTAGCCCCGAGGCCCCCATGACTACCTGGACCCCCGACGGTGACGCCTTCGTCGCCGAAGCCACCCACGGCCGCAAGACGCGGCGCTACACCCTTCGCCAGCTCGACGGCGGCCCGCTGCACGGCCGCTGGCTGCTCGCGGCCCACACCCCGGGCGGCAAGGTCAAGGGCCACGCCTCCCCCGGCGCCGTCGAGCTCGACGCGGGCCAGGCCCAGGCGTGGGCCAGCGGCGTCGTCGAGGGCGAGTGGACCGACGGCACCCGCGGCCTCGACTACGAGGGCCTGGCGGCCTGCGTGGGCGGCCCCGAGCGCGTGGAGCTCCCCGTCGGCCAGCCCGTGACCGTGGACCTGCACGTCTACGGGGGCGTGAAGGTGTCCCAGGTGGACGTGAACGCGCCGGTCTGGGTCGAGGCGACCGCGGATCCCGCCGGCCCGTCCGTGACGCTCACGGCGCTTCCTGGCTTCCCTGGCGCGGCCGGCCCCTGTGGCGTCCACACCGACGAGGGCGCCGTCGCGCTGTACCTGACCAGCACCGCGGGGTAGCCCGCTCACGGAGGCCGCGTGCCGATCATCGCTGCCTCCACCGTCGAGCTCGCCCGCACCCGCCAGGGGCAGGGCCACCGGGCGGCCCGGGTGCGGCTGGTGAGCACCGGCGAGGACGGCTGGCTGACGGGCGACCTCGGCGTGCGCCGGTTCAAGCCCGAGGGCGGCCGGGGGCGCGATCTCCAGCGCGGGGAGCTCGTCGAGGTGTTCTGGCCGCCCCAGCCCGGCCACCGGGCGAACCCGGCCGGCCCGACCGAGCCGGCGCCCCGTCGCGTGATCGACGGCCTGCTGACCCTGGCGTCACAGCACCCCGAGCTCCGGGGTCTGTCACGGTTCTTCGCGGTGCAGGAGCGCGACCTCGCCGCGGCCTGGGTCCGGCATGGCCCGCCCGAGCTCCGCGAGGCGCCCGCGACGGCCGAGGCGTTCACCGGCGGCGGCCTCTACTCGCTCGCGCTGCACTGCGAGGGCGCCGACGTGTGGGAGGTGTGCGAGATAGACGCAGACGCCGTAGCCACGCTGCAAAGCGACCTCTACCCGACGGCCCGGGTCTGCGACGCGACCGAGTGGGAGCCGCCGCCGGGCCTGGACCTGCTCACCGGCGGCCCACCGTGCCAGCCCTGGAGCAAGGGCGGCACGGCCCTCGGCCCCGACGACGCCCGCAACTTCTACCCCCGCCTCGTCGGCTGGGTCGAGCGGGCCAGGCCGCGGGTGTTCGCCTTCGAGAACAGCGACAAGATCACCACCAACCCCCGCTTCCGGGCCTACTTCGACGAGTGGTGGGCCGCGATGCGGGCCGTCGGGTACGAGGGCGTGACGTGGGTGCTCAACGCCGCGGACTTCGGAAGCCCCCAGGCCCGGAAGCGGGCATGGGTGGTCGGCTGGCCCATCGGGGCCGCGTGGGGCGAGCTCCTGCGCGAGCCCCCGCCGAAGACGCACGGACGGCCCGGCAGCGCCGCGGTCGAGCGGCGGGAGCTCCTGCCCTGGACGGGGGCCTTCGACCGGCTCACGAGCGGCTGCTGTGGCGGCTACGGCCTGTTCGACTGCAAGTGGCTGAACAACGCCTGGAGCCGCTGCGAGACGTGCTTTGGGGCGATGGGCGCCTACCCGGCCAACTACGAACCGGCGTCCATGACGGACGACGAGGAAGTGGCCGCCCACCGGCTGCCCTACCTGGCGCAGTTGAAGGGCGGCCGGCCGCGGGTGTTCAGCCACCCGCCGACCCCAGGCGGCGTGGCCGAAGCCTTCGACGCGATCCCCCGGGGGAACAGGGTGAGCGGCTGGCTCTCGCCCGCCCTGGTGAAGAACATGCAGAAGGGGGCGCCCTACGGCCTGATCACCACGGACGCGACGCCGCGGGCGACCGACGTGGACCGGGACGACCCCGAGCAGATGGAGGCGTACCTGCGCACCCTCCGCCGCATCGCCCCCCGCTCGGCGGGAAAGCTGATGGACGTGCCGGCCTGGTACGAGTTCTGGGACCGGCGACGGAGCGGCCCGGAGAGCGTGGCCCGGCGCCAGGCGGCCTACCGCCAGATCGGCAACGGGATCACCGTGAACATGGGGCGGGTGGTGGCCCGGCGGATCTTCGCCGCGCTGGGCTACTCGGTGCCGATCAAGGGCTCGCCCGCGGCCGAGGGCCGGCACGGGTACTGGCCGATGGACACGGTGGACCCCTGCGCTCGCTTCCCGGGCATCCTGGGCTACCCCGGCGGCTCGCACTGGCCCGGCAGCGTGCCCGACAAGGTGGACGTAGACCGCTGGCAGCGGCCCCTGGACGGCCCGGAGGACTGGATGCGACTCCAGGGCGAGGGCGAGGCAGCATCGGCCGGCTACGCGGCCTGGGGCGGCCAGGAGGACACCTACCAGCTTGACCCGGACTGGCGGCCAGCGGCGGCGGACGACCACCCGCCGGGCTTCCCGGACTACTACTACTTCCTACAGTGGCTCTCGGGCGAGGACGAGAGCCTGATCGAGCACTTCGAGGACGCCTGGCGGGAGGCCGGGTTCGAGCTCGGCCTGTAGGCATTGGAGGCGCGGTGAGTCAGATCGGCATGTTCGGCAAGGAACGCGGGCTCGTGATCCTGAACATGGGCCTTGGCCGCGACTTGCTGGCGATGCTGTGCCTGCTCGTGACCACCGGCCTGATGGTGCGCGGGCGCCTGCTGCGCCCCTCCGACGTGGACGCCGTGGTGTTCGCCGACACGGGGGCGGAGTGGCGGCACACCTACGACTTGATCCCGGAGGTGACGCGGATCTGCGCCGAGCACGGGCTCCGCTTCGTGATCTTGCAGAAGCCCGGCCGGGCGGAGGCCGACCGCTGGGTGGCCGAGCAGGGCGAGCTCCGCGACGCCGCGCGGTCCCGCGGCGAGAAGTACCGCGCCCCGCGGGTGCCCTGGGCCTACCGGGGCGAGGGCTGGGCCGAGCGTGCGGCGGCGGGCGGCTACCACCTGCGCCCGGCCATCGCCGACGACTTCGGCGGGAAGCGGACGATCGCCACCCGCACCGACGCAAGCTGCACCCACAACCACAAGATCCTGCCCATCCGGCGCTTCATGGAGGATCTGGCCCGCGAGCTGTTCGGCGAGTGGGCCACCAACCGCGCGTGGGGGCGCCAGGTGAAGGCCGGCGCCCGGGAGCCGCACCTGAACCTGATCGGCTACGCGGCCGACGAGCGCGGCCGGCTGGAGCACGGAGCCGAGACGGGGTGCTTCGACACCAGCTACAGCGACGAGGCGTACCCGCTGATCGAAATGGGCATCGCCAAGGCCGACGAGGAACCGATCCTCCGCCGGTGCGACCTGCAACGGGCGCTGAAATCGGGCTGCTGGCTGTGTCCGCACCAGCCGCTCGGCTGGTTCTGGGTGCTCCGCGAGACGGACCCGACGACGTGGGGCCAGGTGGTCGAGTACGAGCGGCGGGCCATCGAGCGGGCCGGCTTGAAGCTGTGCATCACCGGGCGCCGCCCCATCGCCGACCAGGTGGACCGCTGGCGCGAGCTCAACCCCCGGGCCACCGTCGCGAGCGTGCTGGCGAAGACCTACAACAAGTGCTCGAAGGCCCCCGCGGCGGGTGAGCCCCGGGCCAACCCGTTCGAGGCGTGCTCGCTCGACGACCAGCAGGCGGCGAGGGCGTGGGTGGCCCTGGGGCTCGAACAGTGGGCGGCGGCGATGCGTGACAGGCGGATCGCCGGCGGCGCCCTGTCACGGAACCCGCTGGCCGACGCGCTGCGCCCCCAGGACGTGCGAGTCGGCGCCGTCTACCACGTCCCCGACACCCCCGACGGCGTGGGCTTCGATCGCCGGCTGGTGGCCCTGGAGGGCGGGCAGGCCCGCGTCAGCCGCGTCTACGGCGACGGCCAGGAGAGCTACCCCTACTCGATGCCGGCGGCGTCCTTCGTCCACCACGTCAACGACCTGCGCCGGACCCTGCCGCCCATGCCGGCGAGCGCCGACCCGGCCATCGACGCTGTGATCTCCGGCCGGGGCGAGTACATCGGCAAGGGCAACGACGGGCTGGTGTGGGGCGTGGGGCCGGAGGTGGTCAAGGTGAGCACCACGACCCCCTACGTCCCCGAGAACCCCGGCCACCGGACGCCCGAGGGCGCCGTGGCCCACCTGCGCGGCGAGCACGAGGCCCACGACCGGCTCCAGGCGGCCGGGGTGCCCTTCGTGCCGATGATCCGAGGCCGGGAGCACGCCGGCCGCTACTGGCTGGTGAAGCCCCGCGTGGACGTGCTGGACCTCCGCGAGCGCGGGAGCGTCACCCGCGCCGAGCTCGACGCGCTCTACCAGGCGGTGCTCGCCATGCACGACGCCGGGCTCGTGCTCGGCGACGAGCTCCAGGCCGGGCGCGACGGCGACGGCCGCCTGTGGTTCATCGATCTCGGCCAGGTCCGCGCGGCGACGCCCGACGGCATCGAGCACGACCTCGACCGCGTGGGCTGGACCTACAGCGCCCACGGCTGGAGCCGGCTGCCCCAGGGGGCCGAGCTCCGCCGGAAGTACGAGCAGCGCCGCCGCATGATGGACCTGCTGGTGCCGAAGATGCTGGCGAAGGGCCGGCTGGACCAGGCCCGCAAGGTGACGCGAGAGTGGGTCGAGCTCGCCGAGGCCCTGGCGACCGAGCTCCTGACCATCGAGGGCGACGACGACCAGCCCCACGTCGAGGCCGCCCTCGCCGAGTGGGACGCCGTGATGGACCTGATCGACGAGGCCAACGTGCGCGTGCAGGAGCCCCGCTCGAACCCGGCCACGCGGCAGCGCCCCGGCCCGGGCGAGAGCCGGCGAAACCCGGCGGCGATCTGGCCGGTGCTCCGTCAGATCGGCGCCCACATCGCGGCCGAGCAGGGCCGGGCCTGGCTGGCGCAGTTTCGCCGCCGCCCCCGTGACGAGCAGGTCAGGCAGCTACGGCGGCTGGCCCGGGCCAGCGAGAAGACCGCCATGCTCGGCGGGCCGCTGGGATGGGGTGTGACCCGGGCCACCCGCCGTTTCCGCGAGAACGAGCAGGTGCTCCAGATGCTCGCGGCGGCCCTGTCCGACCCCGAGATCACGGCTGCCGCCGGCCAGGTGGCCTCGCACGCCGCCGGCCGCGTGACAGCCCCGCGAGCTCGCCCGGGTGTCACGGCCAACCCGGGAACGGGGCTGCCCTACATCGCCGCGGTGTGGTGGGAGGCCGGCGGGCCGGTCCACTGGCGCTGGAAGCGCAGCGACGGGCGGCTCGGCCGCTGGCGGCAGAACCTCGACCTCCGCCCGCGCACCGAGCGGGAGGTGCGCGAGGGCTTCCGGGCCTCGAACGCGCCGCTCGATGCCCGGACGACCATCCGGCAGGGCCGCTACGTCCGGTGCCCCCGCTGTAGCGGAACCGGCCGGCATCGTGGGGGACGGTGCTTCCGCTGCTACGGGGAGCGGTCGTCGGGGTGGGCGCCGGTCGGCTCCAGGGGGTAGGTTGTAGGCCGGAGGCGCCCATGCTGCTGCACGACGGGCTGGGCAACCGTCGAGCCGGGCGGTTGTGGCTGTTCAGCGAGGACAAGCTGACGTTCGAGTGGGGCTACCTGTCCATCGAGCTCGCCTGGCGCCGTCCCCAGCCGATCCGCCCGGCGACCGGGCCTGCGCCCGCGCTCCCGCCGGCCGACCCCCGCGCGGCCCGGGCCGTCGAGCGGCTGGCCGAGGCGCGAGATCGACCCTTCACCGGCGTCGAGCTCACCCGGGAGCTCCACCGCGTCCTAGTCCACACCCCCGCGCGGCTGTCCGCCCGGGTGCTGTGGCGCAACCTGCTGACGGCCCCGCGGCCGTGGAAGCGGCTGGAAGCCATCGCGCAGTTCTACGCCCACATGCTGTGGAACCCGCACGGCGACGGCTGCACCTGCTGGCGGCCCTCGTGATCGTCGCCATCCCGCCCGGCCAGCGGTTCGAGCTCGTCCTGGTGTGGGGTTGCTCGGCGCCGGCCGAGGGTGGGGTCACACTCACGGCGCGTAGCTCAGTTGGAAGCCCCTCCGGCGCCACAAGGGGGCGAGAGCACCGGGCTACGGACCCGGAGGCCGGTGGTTCGAGTCCACCCGCGCCGACCACCCCCCCGGAGAGCCCATGAGCGCCCCGGTCGAGCTCGCCCCCGAGCTCCTGGCTCAACTCGAACCCCTGATCCGCCGGCTGGCCCGCGAAGAGGCCGGGGCGGTGCTCCGCGCGGTCGCCGACCGCATCGACCGCGGCGACCGCCTGCACCGGACGTGCGGCGAACGCCTGGCGCCGCCGGGGCCGGGGGCCGTGTCCGCCGCCATCCGGCAGGCCGCGGCCGAGCTCGGTCAGCAGCCGGTGTCGGTGGACGAGGCGACCGACTCCGCGTGACAGTCGGCCACCTGGTCGCGGGGTGTCACGGTGCGCCAGACGATCGCGAGCAGGCTCACCAGCAGGACCAGGGACGCCGCCCGAGGCCAGCGGCGGAACAGCAGGGCGATCACGAGCCCTTGCGGGCGACGGCGGATCCGAGCAACCACCCGGCACCGGCCGCGTAGAGTACCCGAACCCCCCGCCGTAGCGCCCGTTCGACCCGTGCTCGCTGGGCATCCGTCAGCGTGCGGCGGGCAGGCGGGGGGCCGGGTATCAGCATCGCGCTCACGCCCCGACCGCGGGGACGACCACGAGGCCGCCCTGCGTCCAGTCAGCGGCGCGTAGCATCTGCGCCCGCTTGCGGGGGTGAGTCTTGAAGAGGCTGGCTTGATCGCGGGAGGGGAAGCGGAGGACGAGCTCGGCGGAGGGGGCGGTGCCGGCCTGGGCGCGGGACCGCTCGCAATGCAGGCACGCATCGCCGCGCCAGTCGTGGTCGCAGACCTGGCGGAGCTCGCGGGCGGCCAGCGCCTCTTGGAGCAGCACACGCACCAGGTGGCTCCGATCTCGGACGGCGTCGTCGTCGAAAGCCACGAGCGTCAGGTGACGGATCATGCCGTGGCGAAGACGCACCCGGGCGTCCTGTAGCGGCCCCGTAAACTCCTTCCGTGGGACGCCGGGAGCCTGGCCGCGCCGGCTACGGGACCGGCCGCTGAGCGGGCTCTTGGGGCTTCCTGGGGGTTGGGGCATGGAACAGTTGTAGCGCATCGGAGCCCCACGCCGCAACGCCGCAACGCCGCAACGCCGCCCTGCCGGAGCCGGCATCTTTCTGGCCGAGCACCCTGGAAGGGCGCGGGTCCGGGGTGGTACTCGATCCCTGTGACGGCTCGGTCCCCCGAGAGGGGGAAGCTGGTCGAGAGGCCAGTCTCCGCATCACGCCTCGATACCCGTTGAAGTGTGTAGGGCCGTCGCCCCCCTCTCATACCTGGAGAGCTCCCATGCCGAAGGGCGCACTGCTCGTCAATCGCGGTCGCAGCGGCCGACGCCGCCGGAACGGCAGGTCGGCTCGCTCCCGGACCAAGGCTGCCCGCACGATCCCGCTGAAGCAGTTGTTCGCCTCGATGGGCGGCCTGCACAGCAACCCGCTCGTCCAGGTGAACGGCGGGCTGACCAAGCGCGGCCGGAAGGCGCTGCGCAAGGCGGCCCGCTCCCGGCCCCGCGACGCCTACGGCCGGTTCCTCTCCAACCGGGGCGGGCGGCGCCGCAAGAGCCGCCGCAAGAGCCGCCGGTACTACAACCCGCTGCTGACCAACCGCGGGGGCCGCCGCCGCCGCAAGGGCCGGCGCCGTCGCAACGGCACCTACTCGGTCAGCTACCGGAACCCGCTGCTCACCAACCGGGGCCGCCGCCGCAAGGGCCGGCGCCGCCGCAACCGCACCACGACCGCGGCCTACTACAACCCGCTCCTGACCAACCGCGGCGGACGCCGCCGTCGGAAGGGCCGGCGCCGCGGCTACAAGCGCAACAGCGGCTACCGCTACAACCCCGGGATCATCGCCCAGCTCCAGACGGCCGCCGGCAAGGTGCCGGTGCTCGGCATGGTGCTCAAGCCCGCGATCGGCGGTGCGATGGGCGCGTTCTGGGGCGCCGCCGCGGTGTACCCGACGCACTACCTGATGAAGCACGTCGGGCCGAAGGTGCCGGAGAAGGTCAAGCCCTTCGCCTACACCATCGTCGGCCTGGTCCTGTCCGGGGTGGCCGCGGCCTTCGTGCCCAACACCTTCCGGTACAAGAGCTCCATCGTGGCCGCCCTCGCCGCCAGCGGCGGGGCCGTGGACGCCTACCGCTTCGCCACCAAGCAGTCCGCCAACCTCGGCATGGAAGAGTACGGCTGGGACGACGGCCTGGGCTACGACGACTACGGCGACGACTACGGCGACGACTACGGTGACGACTACGGCGACGCCGACGACTACGGCGACGACTACGGCGACTACGGCGACGACTACGGCGACGACTACGGCGAGGACTACGACGGCGACGACGGGTACGGCGGCTTCTCCAGCGCCGACTTCGGCTCCGACGGCACCGTCCACCCCGCCGAGTGGGGCGACTCGTCGCTCATGGACGCCCTGTACTCGGGCGAGGACTTCACCGACTACGAGATGCACATGATCGAGCTCGGCCGGGTCGCCTTCCGCGACGCCTTCGCCGACCTCGGCCGCCGTCGGCGCCGCCGCCGCCGCCGCTCCAGCCGCCGCAAGCGCGGGTCCAACAAGGGCCAGGGTCGCCACGGCGACGGGTCCAGCCGCCACGCCGGCAAGGCGGGCTCCCGCTGGGGCTGGATGGCCTACTGGGTCGGCCACGACAACATGAAGCAGATCAAGCGCATGGACGGCAACCGCCGCCGGGCGACCATCCAGAAGATCCGCAACGCCGCGATGGCTGCCGCCAAGGCCGCCCTCGAATCCGGCCACAGCAACACCGACATGGACGAAATGGACGCCGCCGGGCTGCTCGCCCTGCACGCGGCCTGATCGTCCAGGCGGCCACCTTCCTTCCTTCACCCCCTTCCACGTCCCCTACGCGCCGCACTGAGCAGCGCACCCAACCACGGGAGTCTCCATGAGCGTCTTCGGCATCCCCGGAACCGGCGCCGGTAGCAACGCCCGACACATTCCCGGCCAGGGTGGCTTCGCCATCCCGAGTGGCGTCCAGCGCCTCGCGGAGCAGGGGTTGTGGTCGTCGTACCGCTTCCCGGCCGCGGTCAACATCACCGGCACCGTCCCCCGCCTGTTCAGCGTCCAGCTCGGCGCCGTCGGCCAGGGCTACGCGGTCCAGATGTCGATCTCCGAGACGAACCAGCAGGTCGCCAACCAGGCGCCCGGCGACGAGACCTACGAGATCAGCGCCCTCTCCTGCGAGGTGTACGGCGCTGGCGCGACCGCGCCGCTCGTGGGCGACGTGCGCCTGCTCCAGCGGATCGGCTGCTTCCGCTGGGAGTTCGGCTCGGTCATCATCGACATCGCGCCGCTGAGCATGCTCGGCGCCGGTGGCGGCATCTTCGGCATGACCGCCGACTCGGGCACGCCCGTGACCGTCGCCAACAACGGCAACGGCACCCTGTGGATGTACCAGGCCGTCGTGATCTCCGTCCCGAGCACCCAGCGCTTCGCGCTCCTGCTCGCGATGGGCACCGCCGGCCAGGCCGCGGCCATCGCCCCGACGGCGGAGTGCCAGGTCCGCGTCACCTGCTTCAACCTCGCCCGCTCGGCCGTGCCGGTCGCGTAGGGCCGGGAGGACGCCCCACCACTGCCGACCTCGACCCTCGCAGCCGGTGGGGCTCGCCCCCCAAGACAGCGGGCCTCCCAACGGGAGCGCCCGCTGTCGCGCTTTCAGACCCTCTCGTCGGAGTGACGGACTATGAGCAACCGAGTCCCCAGCACCTTCTTCGGTTCCATGCTCCGCGGAGCGGGCGCCCCGGAGCACCAGTACCACGGCGACGGCGCCTCCTGGGGCGAGTGGGGCGGTGAGTTCCAGGGCCTCGACGGCGAGCCCTTCGGCATCCCCGCCCAGCGGTCCATGCCTGGCCGGCCGGCGCCCAACCCGGGGCAGGGCGGCCCGCACTCGAAGGCCGACGCATTGGCCGAGGGCATCAAGTACCGCCGGGTGCCGATCTACCCGCCCTTCGCCAACCTCGCGCTCGACCCCCGCGTGATCTACATGGCCCGCCTCCGCGCCCTGTTCTTCGGCGGCAACGGCTCGGCCGCCCAGACCTTCGCGCCCGACACCTACCAGTTCTCGCTCCCGACCATCGTGATCGGCCGCTCGGCCGGCGCCTACCTGGCCGACGACGTGGCCCTGCCGTTCGGCCGGACCCAGGGCACGATCTGGGGCGGCTTCTTCCAGCGCGTCGGCGGGAACGACAACCTGGACGGCGGCACCACCCCCATCGTGGGCGAGGCCGCGTTCGGCACCGGCTCGGCGCCGATGCTCTACCCCGGCAACGGGATCTTCTTCGACAAGGGGAGCTCGCTCTCGCTGACGGTCGCCTCGCTCATCGACAACGCCCGCATCGAAGTCGTGATCTGGTGTGTCGAGGAATACGCGAACCTGAGCCGGTAGGCACGGAGGTGCCCGATGGCGCAGGGAAACAACCCGCTTTGGGAGCAGCCGCCTGACGAGGCAGGGACGTACCCCGGCCTCCTGAAGAAGATGCCGCAGTCCTGGTGGAAGGACGAGCACACGTTCAAGTGGGGCCTGACCGGCAAGACGGCGCTCAATCAGACCGACACGGTGTGGGAAGCGACCTGGTACAGCCCCCTGTTCGACCTCCGGCCCGAGTTCGCCGAGACGGACGAGCGGGTCAACGCTGGCGTCCCGATCAACCGCTCGCCCGCCCTGGGCGGCGGCGTCTTCATGCGCATCCTGTTCGTGGACCAGCCGGCGTTCTACGGCGACACCGACTGGTTCGTGCGCATGGAGGGCCACGTCTACCGCTCCCGGCCGCTCTACCGGCTGACCGAAGAGATCGACATCACGACCACGATCAACGCGGGCGGCTACACGTCCGGCAACGTCGTCGGCGCCTCCCCCTTCGACTGTGAGCCCCCGGCCTCCGGCATCCGGTTCTGGCGCGTGATCGTCCGCGCCGAGCAGACGGCCGTGCCTGGCGCCACCCCACGCCCCTACGGGCTCCACGCGGCGGTGTACTGATGGGCGGCAGTCCAGCCAACGGTGGGCCTCCCGGCGGCAAGGGTCAGGCGTCCAACTACGTCAGCATCGGCGAGCGCGGCCGGGTGATCCCGGCTGGGCAGACCTTCCTGACCAGCACTGTCCAGCCCCTCCGCTGCACCGGCTACCCCCGGCTCACCTTCTACGTCGTCGTGACAGCCGACCCCGCCGCCGCGGGTGTCACGATTCTGGAGCAGTTCGCGTTCCGGCCAGCGCCGGCTGGCGGGCTCACCTGGGATCCGGTGCGCACCAGCTACCAGGGGGCGCTCAACGTCCCGCGGCTCAACGGCAACACCGACGGCCACGCCGATCCCGCCTACGTCCCCTGTCTGGCTGCACGGCTGTCCCTGACCGCTCCCGGCGGCGGGGCCATCACCTGCAACTGGTACATCGCAGCGTCCACCTGATCCCCATGCCATGCCCTTCTTCGCGTTCCCCCTCGACCGTCCCCCCGCCCGCGTGCTGGCCGCCTACGGCTGGCCCGAGTGCCCGGACGTGCGGGCGTGGCAGCGCGAGGGTCTGCGTGTCTGGGAGGGCCGCCGCGGCGGGGATCTGAACGGGTGGGGCGCCCCCAGCTTCGAGTACCCGCTCGCCCGTGGCACCTACCGGATCTCGTCGCCCTACGGCTACCGGATCAGCCCGATCAGCAAGACCCGGAAGATGCACAACGGCATCGACATGGCGGCGCCGGAGGGCACCCCGATCTACGCCTCCGCCGACGGCCAGGTGGTCACGGTGTTCACCGACCACAAGGTCAACGGCAACGGCGTGATCCTCGCCCACGAGGACGGCTACCGGACGGCCTACATACACATGAGCCGGCGCCGAGCTCGGCAGGGCCAGCGGGTCAAGCAGGGCGAGCTCATTGGCTGGGTCGGCAGCACCGGACAGTCCACCGGGCCGCACCTGCACTTCATCCTCTACAAGAAGGGGGGCGGCCACACCGACCCGGCCCCGTACCTGAACCCCATGAGCGTCAAGGGGGCGGCCCTCCGCGTCCGCCGCGTCTGGCCCTGGGTGCTCCTGACGGCCGCGCTGGTGGTCGGGGGCGGCATCGCCCTGGACCACCGCCGTCGGCGCCGCCAGGCCCGCTGGAGGGCCATCGCAGCCCCTCCGCGGGACTACGGCCCCCCGATGCCCTACCGAGCGGCTGCGAACCCCCCCAGGCGCCGCCGACGGCGCCGCCGGGGCTCGCGTCGAGCTCACCGGGGCCGCTACCCTTCCCCTGTTCGACCCAACGGCTGACTGTCCCGTGTCCCGGCCGGTCGGCCGCGGCCCTGATCACCCCCTGACGGAGCATCCCGGAATGGCTCGCAGACGACGCAACCCCCCCATCGGCATCCCCGAGAGCATCACGGCCGCCGACGCCTTCCAGGCGATCGTGGACAACATCGACAACAAGGCCCAGGCCCCTGACGGCTCCCGCATGAGCGAAGCGAAGGCCCGCGGGTTCGTCCAGCGGGTGCTCGCCTTCCTCGGCTACGCCGGCCAGCCCGAGGTGCTGAACGCCCAGGTACGGCCCGAGGGCTCGCGCCGCGCCACCACCTGCCGGCTGTACGTCTTCCGCGACACGCCCATCGGCGACGTGGTGCTCGCGGCCGGCCCGACGCTGGTGCCTCGGTTCGTGAAGCTGTCCGCCCTCCAGCGCGAGGCCCCCAGCGGCAGCATCTACACCATCGCCGCCGCTGACACGAGCGGGAACGCCACGCAGGCCGTGAAGACGGCCGGGCGGCTGGCGCGGCAGGTGGGGCGCCGGCAGGCCCAGGCGGCGGAGGCCGCCAAGCCGGTCGGAACCCGCGCCGAGCGGCCCAAGCGCCGCCGCCGCCGAGCACCCCCGAGGCCCACGACCCCGGCGCCGGCACCCGCCGCCCCGGCGCCTGCTCCCGCGCCCGCCGCCGCCGCGGCGGCCGAGGACGAGGAAATGGGCAAGGTCGGCGAGGACGTGGCGAAGCTGAAAGCCCTGTTCGGGCTGTAGGGGGTCGGCATGCAGTTCACCTACGACGACCTCCTGGCGATTCTCCGCAAGGCCGACATGACCGACATGGCCGATCGGTGGCAGCGGCTCCGCCACCGCATCGAGCCCCAGATCCGCGACGACCTGCTCCCGATGCTGGGCCAGAAGGCGCTGGAGAAGGGCCTGTGGGCGCCGCCCGGCGGCGGGGACGCCTCGACGTTCAGTGGCGCCGAGGTGGAGGCCCTGCCCCTGCTGCGCGAGCTCGACGCCGCGCTCCAGGCCGGCGGGGCGGAAGCCGCGATGGCGCTGTGGCGGCAGTTCGTGACCGACCCCGGCAAGCGAGCGGCGCTCGCGGGCGTGGCGGCGTGATCGGTGCCCCGTCGTGTGCCGGCCCCAACTGACCAGGAGCTCGCCGCGGCTGCGAGCTCACTGGCCCGTCGTGCCGGCCTCGACGCAGTGGCGGACCTGCTCGCGTCCGCGGCCGACCCGTCCACCTGGCTGCGCGTGAAGCCGGGGCGGGGCTCCGCCCACTCCCCGGTCCACCCGGACTACCTCGAAGGCACCTTCCTCGACTCGCGCCCGTTCTACCGGGTGGTCGATTGGTGGGAGCTCGAACGCCTGCTCGGCCGCGTGTACGGCCGCAAGAGCATCCCCGCCCGGGGCATCCCGATCCGCGGCGGCGGCTTCGCCCACCCCGACGAGCGCCGCGTGGGGGCGTCCTGGGGCGCCAACCGCCGCGGCGTGCTGGCCTGGGGCCACGTCGGCGCCCGGCTCCGCCCGCCGCTGTACCTGCTCACCCTCTCCGACGGCCGCGGCCACCGCTTCGCCCACCTGGAGGGCCAGCGGCACCTGGTGGGCGACCGCTTCGACCCGGGGGCCTGCACCCCCATCCTGGGCTGCTCGATCGCCGCCTCGACCGCCGGGGTGCTCGTCGAGCCCATCGAGGGCGGGAAGCGCGAACCCCTGCACGCCTGGCTGACCCGCCGGGCGGCGGCGCTCTCCCCCGAGCGGGCGGCGGCGATCAAGCGGGCGATGAACGCCGAGCGGGAGATCACCCGCATCATCAACGACTGGCGGGACGAGCGGATCGACCGGACGACGGTGCAGCGCCAGGTGCGCCCCCTGCTGCCGGACCTGCCGACCACGGGCGAGGGCCGCCGTGTGGCCCTCCTGCTGCTCGACGAGACGGGCGGGCGTCCGTCGCCCATGCCGGAGGGCCTGGAGCCAGCCAGCGGCGCCCCACGGCCCGCTGCGCCCCCTCCGGCGCCCCCCTCGCCCCCGGCGCTGCGCCGGTTCAACAAGCCCGCCACCGCGGAGCGGGCCGGCTTCGAGGTGTATCAGACCCGGTTCCCCCAGCGCGGGGACGCCGACCGGCAGGCCCGGCTGGTGCAGGAGCGGCACCCCACGGCCGAGCTCGCGACCGTGCGGCACTCCCACGGCTGGGGCACCAGCTACGACCTGTGGGCCACCCCGGCGACGCTGGCCCTGGTGAGTCCGAAGAGGAACCCGGCCGACCGTGACAGCGCCCAGCCCGGGCACCCCCTGTCACGCCACCGCGACCGGCTCCCCGGCGGCCTGGCCGACGCCCACCAGCCGGAGCACTTCGACGCGGCCGAGCTCGCCGCCGGCATCGCCGTCGAGCAGGAGCACACCGACGACCCCGCGCTCGCGCGTGAGATCGCGATGGACCACCTGGCCGAGATCCCGGACTACTACACACGGCTCGCGGCGATGGAGGCCGGCGCCCGGCCGCTGCCGGTGTCGGACCCGGGCTGGACGCTCCGCGAGGCCGTGAAGCAGGCGATCCTGCTCGAAGACCACCTGGCCCACCCCGGGAAGCGGTGCGGCGACTGCATCCGAAAGCACCTGCTCGCCATCGAGGGCTACGCCGAGGAAGCCGCGGGCCTGGGCGCCGAGGGCGAGATCGACGCCGCCGCCCGCGAGCTCGCCCTCGCCGCGCGGGCGTGGATGCGCCGGTTCCTGGGCGGCGAGGCGCCGGAGGCCGTGGGCCAGGACGTGCGCCGGGTGCGGAAGCGGCTCATGCCCGAGCTCGACGGCGTGCGCATCAACCCCCGGCCTCGATGCCCCCACCGGAACCCGGCCGTCGAGCTGCCCGGCCCGCCGGACGACGCCCCGCCCCGCGACGTGCAGCGGTTCGAGGCCCGCACGCCCCGCTACCTGGAGGACCGCGCGGCGCTGCTGGGCGCACGGGCCGGCGACCGGGTGGAGGTGGCGTTCGTGTCGTCGAGTTGGGCGCCCTACGACAACGATCCCGACAAGGCGCCCAAGAAGCGCCGGGTGTACGTCCTGACCGCCGACCCGGCGCCGTCGGGCGACTACGGCGGCCGGACGCAGTGGAAGGCGTGGGCGGTGGCCGAAGACGGCCGGAAGCGCGACGGCGCCGGCATGCTGTCCGTCCGCGACTACAACCGCACCGCCCTGTTCACCCGGCACAGCGACGGGCGAGAGGACGGCAACCCGACCACGGCCGCGTGGGTCCACCTGCGCCGGCTCGACGACCCGGCCGCCGGCATCGAGATCCCGCCGCTGGCCGCCCTCGCCCGTCGAGCGGGCCTTGACGACCTGGGCGCGTGGTTCGACGATCTGGCGGGGGCGCTGGTGGCAGGCGTGGAGGGCTCGATCGCCGCCGAGCTCGACGAGGCACCACCGGCCGCCCCCGTCACTGCCCCTGCCGCGGCCCCAGCGGCGCCCAGGAGCCCGCCAGCCGGCCAGGCCCCTGCCGCGGCCCCCACGACCCCGGCCAAGCGGCTCAGGGCGAACCTGGGCGCCCTGGCGGTGCTCCGGGCTGCCCAGGCGACCAAGGCCCGGACGGGGAGCCTCCCGGCCATCGACGACCCCCAGCGGGCGTGGCTGGCGGCCTACACCGGCTGGGCCGGGCTGCGCGGCCTCGACAAGCTGGCCCCCGAGGACCGGGCGCTGTTGGCCCCGCTCCAGCAGGAGTACCTGCGCATCCACGACCAGCGGGCCGTCGAGATCGCCGAGCTCGCCCACCTGCGCCTGACCGGGAAGGCCCTGGAGGACCGGCTGACCAGCTTCGGCCGGACGCGGACGGCGTGGCGGGGCCTGATCTCGCAGTTCTTCACCCCCCTGGACATCTGCGAGGCGATGGGCCGGTGGGCGCTGTCCGTGTTCGACCAGGTGAACGCCGGCCGCCGGCCGTTGAAGGCCCTGGAGCCGGCCGCGGGCATTGGCCGGATGATCGAAGCGTGGGAGGATCGCAACGCCGAGACGACCTGGACGGCCGTGGAGCCCGATCCCGACTTGGCGGACATGGTGCGGCTGCGCTGGCCCCGCCTGCACGTCTTCGAGGGCTACCTGGAGGGCTTCATGGTCGCGGGGGGCGACCGGGACCGCTTCGACCTGGTGGTGGCGAACCCGCCCTACTCCGAGGCCCGCGGCGAGTCGCGCGAGCTCGACCCCGAGTACGAGCGGTGGCGCAACGCCGCGGCCTACTTCATGGTGCGGTGCGCCGACGCCCTGGCCGCCCGGGGCGTCATGGTGCAGATCACCCCGGCGAGCCTGCTGCTGACCGACAAGCACCGCGACCTCCGCTCCGAGCTCCTGCGCTCGTGCCACCTGTTCGGCGCCGTGCGCCCCCCCACGGACCTGTTCAAAGGCGCCGGGGCCAGCGTGGACACCGTGATCACGGTCTGGGGCAAGCGGCCCAACCGGCTGCCCCAGGTGCTCCCCGCCGACGAGGGCGTGCTCGACGGCCGCTACTTCGACGAGCCCGGGGCCGACGCCGGCATCATGGGCCGGCTGGTGGAGAGCCGCCGCTACAAGGGCCGGATGGAGGTAGCCGGGGCCTGGGACGGCGCCAAGCTGCTCGCCCAGCCGCTCCGCGTCCCCGATCGCAGCTTCACCGACGCCCCCGGCACCTTCGCCGTGCCCGAGAGCGAGGGCGTGGACGCCCCGGACAGCGTGGGGTCCGCGGCCGGGATCAGCGACACCGGGCCGATCCGGCTGGGCGAGAGCCTGGGCTACCGGGTCAGCCAGCTACAGGAGGCCGTCACCACCGACCCCGACCGGGCGCGGCAGATTCAGCCCGAGCTCCAGGGCGACCTCGGCGAGTACCTGGGCAGCTACGGCAACCCGCACGCCATCGAGAACCGCCGGCCCACGGCGGCCTGGCGGGCGCTGCTGTCCGTGGTGGACCCGAAGACGGGGGCGCTGGCGCCCGTGGTGAGCGACCGCCCGGACCTGCCCCCCGGGCACTACCGGGGCGAGCAGAACGCCGTGGCGGCCGTCCTGCACCTGGCCGCCCGCCGGGGAGGCCCTGTCACGCTCGCCCAGGCGGCCGAGCTCCTGGGCCGGCCCGTGACCGTGAAGGAAGTGATCGGGGACGCCCGGGTCTACGTCAACGGCTCCGACGACAACCCCCGCGGCGAGCCGGTGTTCTGGCGGGCCGAGGAATACCTGACCGGGCCGATCTACGGCAAGCTCGACTGGACGCGAGCGGCGCTGGCAGGCCGGGCAAACCTGGGCATGACGCGGCTGGGGCGGCTGGTCGAGGGCGTGAAGGGCAAGCTGCGCCGCCAGGAGGCCGAGCTCCTGGGCGCGGCGACCCTGACGCCCATCGGCGAGATCGACATCGGGATCCGCACGCACTGGCTCTACCCGCGGCCGGGCACGGGCATCGAGTACGACGCGACCTACCTCCGCGAGTGGATGGAGCAGGCGTTCGGCGTCGAGCTCGCCCGGGCCTGGGTCGAGGGCGGCGCCCTGCACGTCGAGGGGCCGGGGGCCAACGACGCCCAGGTGCAGGAGGTGGTCGCCTACTTCAACCGGCAGGACAGCCTGTACGACGCCAAGGGCACCCGCCGCCGCCGGCAGAAGGAGAAGGGGCTCGAAGACCGGATCGCCGCTGACCGCCAGCGCGACGAGGCGTTCCGGGCGTTCGTCCGGGCGCACCCCGACGCCGCCACCATCGCCGACCGCTACAACCGGGCCTACAACGGCTACGTCGCCCGCACCTACAGCGACGAGCCGATCCCGCTGGCCCGGGTGGACGTGGAGCGGCACGCCTGGGTGAAGCCCTACCAGTGGGCCGCCGTCCGCCGGGGCGCCGAGCGCCGGGGCGGCATCGTGGCCCTCGACGTGGGCCTCGGCAAGACGCTGGTAGCCATCCTGATCCTCCTGCTACTCCGGCAGCGTGGGGAGGCCCGCCGGATCATGCTCGCGGTGCCCAACACCGTCGGCCCCAACTGGCTGTCCGAGTTCGCGTTCTGGGCGCCCAACGTTCGCGTGATCCCGATCGGCTTCACCGTGACCGTCACCCGCTCCGGCGAGGTGCGGTCCACCAGCGACAGCATGGCGACGGTCGAGGCGAAGCTCCGGGCCTTCGCGGCGGGCGGCTACGACTGCGCCGTGGTGCAGCACAGCACCCTCGCGGCGTTCGGCCTCGACCCCGACAACCTCCGCGACTTCTACGACGAGCACTTCGCCGCCCAGCGCGAGGGCGCCCTGTCCGAGCAGAAGGCCCGGGCCGACAAGCGCAAGGCGGAGACGCTGGCCGCGGACCTGGCCGCCGGCCGCGTGCCCGCCTCGAAGCGCCAGGCCACGCAGGACCGCATCGACAAGCTGCTCGTCTACCCCTGGCGGGACCGCCTACAGCGGCGCCTCCGGGCCGCCAGGACCGACGACGAGCGGCGGTCGGTGCAGGAGCAGATCAAGGCGTGGGACAAGCGCCTGTCCCCCACCGAGCGCGAGCAGGCCAGCGACCAGGAGCGGTTCGAGGAGTGGGTGAGCCAGCGCCTCGGGACGCCGAAGATCGAGGGCATCACCTGGGAGCAGTTGGGAGTGGACCTGCTCGTGGTTGACGAGCTCCACGAGTACAAGAACCTCTACGGCCCCGCGACCCGGTACGGGCAGAAGCTCAAGTACATGGGGGCTATGGGCGCCAACCAGGTCGTGCAGAAGTGCTGGGATCTGTGGGGCAAGGCGGCGTGGCTGCGCCAGCAGCACCGGGACACCGGCGTCCTGGGCCTGACCGCGACGCCCTTGAAGAACAGCCCCTTGGAGGCGTTCAACCTGCTCGCGTACATCACGGACGCGGCCTTCCGGGAGCGCGGGCTGCTCGGCCCCGAGGACTACATCGAGCGGTACTGCAAGGGCGAGGCCGAGCCGGTGCTGACGATCTCCGGCGGGTTCCGCGAGCAAATGGCCGTCAACACCTTCACCAACCTCGACGAGCTCCGCGGGATCTTCGAGGCGTGGGTGGACGT
Source organism: uncultured Enterobacterales bacterium (assembly GCA_964599085.1). Taxonomy (GTDB): domain Bacteria; phylum Myxococcota_A; class UBA796; order UBA796; family UBA2385; genus J125. The sequence goes on from CAZRFD010000016.1 coordinate 38,397, forward strand.
GAAGGTCGCGGTGCCCAAGGCCGAGTACGACCGCCTGGTGGCGCAGGGCGTCAACGTGCGGAACATCGTGCCGCTCAACGTCCCCACGAGCACCACCACGCTCCGCCGCGTCCCCATGACCGACGTGCAGCACATGGTGTACGAGGCCGAGCGCGAGAAGGTGGCCGGGCCGGTCGAGCAGGCCGCCCTGGAGCTGTGCAAGAAGGACACCGCCGGTCCCGGCCAGGCCGTCGCCAACCCGCTCCAGACCAGCGGCCCGGACCTCGACGAGTGGACGGCCTGGCCCGAGCCCGACCCGGTGGACGCCCGCCGGGCCGACGCCGGCACCTGGCTACTCGCCAACCGGGGCGAGCCCGACGACGACGACGACGACGAGGGCGACAGCGACGGCACGAACAAGGGCGCGATCATCCTGAAAGCGATGGACCGCATGAGCAAGGCGGCCCTGGACCCCAGCCTGCTCCGGGACGTTGCCGGCGTCGGCACCCCGCCGAAGTTCCAGGCCGTCGCCCAGGAGATCAAGGACCGGCCCGGGTGCTCGCACATCGTGTTCTGCGACTACAACGAGGCCCACGAGGGCATCCTCGCCACCATCGCCGCCCGCTCCGGCATCCCCCGGCGGCGCATGATCAGCGTGACCGGCGACCTGAGCCCCGGCGAGCGGCAGGACGTGGCCCGGCGCTTCAACGGGGAGTGGGATCCGGCCGCCGGGGCGTGGAAGCGCGAGCCCGAGCTCGACGTGATCATCGGCGGCAAGGCCATCGAGCAGGGGATCAACCTCCAGCGCCGTAGCTGCGCCATCCACCACCTGACGCTCCCCTGGGAGCCGGCGACCGTCCAGCAGCGCAACGGCCGCGGCGTCCGCCAGGGCAACTGGCTGGCCGAGCCGCCCGACCGCCGGCCGCCGTCCATGCGCCACCTGGACGGCGCCGTCGGCGTCGAGATCCTGTACTACCTGACGGAACGCAGCTTCGACGGGTACAAGCTGACCCTGATCTCCGGCAAGCGAGGGTGGATGCGCACCCTGCTGGAGAGCGCCGACAAGAGCACCAACAACCCCGGCGCCAGCCTCCAGGGGCCGTGCGCCCAGCTAATCGCCCTGGCCGCCGACGAGCAGCAGGCCAGGGCCTACTGCGAGTGCTTGCAGAACAAGGCCGCCGAGCGCGTCCTCGCCCGTCGGCGCACCGACGCGGCGGCCATGTTCGGGCGGCTGGTCGAGCTCCGCTTTGCCCAGCGGATCGAGAAGGACCGCGCCACCCGCAAGCGGTGGCAGCAGCAGGCCGACGGCATCGCCCGGGCGCTCCGAGGGCTGCCCCGCGACGTGTTCGAGCGGCCGGACCTGATCGACACCGCCGCCCAGGTGCCCGTGTTCTTCGACGCCGCCGGCAACAAGGTGTGGGTCGAGGGCCTGCCGGTCTGCATGGCGAACAAGACCTACATGGTCGAGCGGGTCCAGCCCCGGCAGCGCCGGATCGTCTACCGCGAGCTCGGCAAGTGGGTGAGCAAGGTCGCCACCTACGGCGAGGCCGCCCAATGGGCCGACAAGATGGGCGCCACCTGCGAGTGGAGCCACGAGGCCGACGCCCAAGCCCTCGCCCGGTCGGTCCAGCCGGCCGACGTGAAGCGCATCGCCCCCGAGGTGGCACAGGCCCGCGAGCAGGCGCTCCTGGCCGCCCTGTCACGGAAGCGGAAAGACACGCTCATGCCGTGGCTGACGGGCAAGCGCGGCACCCTGGAGCTCGCGCCCTGGCGGCAGGGCACCGAGGAAGGCTGGATCCTGCTCCTGCCGACCCGAGACGGGGACGCGGAGCGGTTCATCCAGGGCGTGCGCCGGCTACGGCGCAGCCGCCGGGTCGAGCTGAAAGAGCTCCTGGCCCGGGAGTACGACGTTTGGTTCGGGCGGGTCTACCCCAAGGATCTGCGCGAAGAGGTGACAGTAATGAGCGCCGTTGGACGGACGCTCGGACTCAGCAAGGGAGGCCGCTTTGGCAGGTCGTCGCAAGAGTAGAAGCAAGGCCAGCCGGAACCCCGCCGGCTGGAAGGTCATCATCACCAAGGCCGGCGAGCACGCGGGCGTCCTGGGGCCGTACACCGGCAAGGGGGCCAAGGCGCGGGCGATATCCGACGGCCAGGCGTTCGCCGACGCGGCCCAGGGCGGCGTCCAGGTGCGCGTCGTCCCCGTCCGCGTCAACCGCGCCAGCCCGAGCGCCGGAGCTCGCCGCAACCGCGGCAGCGGCGGCCGTCGCCGTCGCCGTCGTCGCAACAGCAGCAGCGGCGGGCGCTGGTCGTCCTCGGCCGGGCCGCAGCAAGTCGTCAGGAACGCCGGGGGCAAGGCTCCGCACCCCAGCGTGCTCGACGACTTCCGCCTCATGGTGGACGGGCAGGTGGAGTACCTGGGCGGGCTCACCCGCGGCGGCAAGCAGAAGGTCCGGTTCACCTACACCGACGCGGGCGGGCGCCAGCGCACCGTCACCCGGAGCGCGAGCTACCCCTCGTCCACGTCCAAGCCGTTCGTGACCATCGCCGGGCGCTCCTACATGCTGCTCCCGGGCTACCGCAACAACCCGCCGGCCCGGGCCAACCCGCCCGGCCGCGCCAACCCGGGCGGGCGTCGGCGTCGGCGTCGGCGAGGGTCCGGCGCGGCGGCGGCGCGGGCGGCCTTCGACGGCCTCCGCCGCAACGCCGGCATCGCCCCGGACCTGACCCCGCCGGCCAGCCGGGGCCTGCCCATCATCCCCGGCGCCGACGTGCAGGGCTACGTCACCATCCCCCGGCCGCCGATCTCGACCACCACGAGCGGCGGGCCGCCGGTGTCGCCGCGGGGAGCCAACTTCCCCCGCATCGGCAACCCGGCCGGGGGCCTGGCGGGCGTGCGCTACGTCCACAAGATCAGCCCCCGGGACAGCGACCGGGCCGGCCCCTTCCGCTACGAGCCCGGCGACCTGGACGACGTGGCGAGCGTGCGCCGGTGGTTGAAGCGCCACGGCATCAACGCCGCCAAGGGCGCCCGCCACGGCCGCCGCACCGCGGAGGGCTTCGTGATCTTCCCGCCGCGGAGCTCGATCTGGCACAGCGTGCGCATCGAGCGGCAGTAGCCGCGCATCCCCCCTCCCCCGGAGTCCCCCATGAGCAAGACCCACGACGACGTGGAGTTCGCCGTTGACGACGCCAGCGGCCGTCAGCGCACCTTCGACACCTTCGACGAGGCCGCGGGCTTCGCCGTGGTGATCGCCGCCAGCACCGGCAAGACCGTGAACCTGGACACCCTCGTCTGGAGCGAGGAAGGCGCCGCGTTCTTCGCTGGGGACGACGGCGTGGAGGAATACCTGGAGGATCCCGAAGCGTCGGTGTTCAACCGGGTGGAGATCAGCGTCAACAACGCCGGCCGCATCGCGTAGGTGGCCCGGGCACGCCAGCCCCAGGCCCGCCGACGGCGGCGCCGCCGTCGAGCTCCGCGCGAGCTCGGCCGCGTCGCTACGGGCGGGAGCGCCGCCGACCGCATCGCCGCCGCCTATGGCCTCCCCCGGCGGCTGGCCGCGGAGGTGGTGCGCGTGGCCCAGCGCATCGGCGCCCAGCCCTTCGACCTGGCGAACCTGATCAACTTCGAGAGCGGCTGGAACCCCCAGGCCGTGAACAAGCGCAGCGGCGCCACGGGCCTGATTCAGTTCATGCCCTCGACGGCCCGGGGCCTGGGCACGACCACGGCCGCGATCAAGGCCATGAGCGCCCTGGAGCAGATGCCGCTGGTGGAGCGATACCTGCGCCCCTACGCCCGCAAGGGCCTGCACACCGCGGAACGCCTCTACATGGCCGTCTTCTACCCGGCGGCGATCTCCTGGCCCCGGGGGCGCCGGTTCAGCGCCACGGTCCAGCGGTACAACCCCGGCATCGCCACCCCCAGCGACTATGTGCGCATGGCGAACCGCCGCGCCCGGCTCCCCGTCGGGGGCGGGGGCGGGGTGGTCGCCACGGCCCGCCGTGCGTGGCCCTGGGCGCTCCTGGCGGCGTCCTTGGTCGTGGGCGGGGGCTTGGCCCTCCGGCACCGGAGGCGGCGACGTGAGCGCCGTTGGCGGGCCATCGCAAGCGGAGCTCCGGCCCCGCACTGGAGAGCAGCATGAGCGTCGCACGCGGCGGCATCTACACCGCCCTGGTCACGGATCTCCTGGGCTTCGGCGTCACCCTGAACCCGGACGGCAGCGTCGCCAGCGTGGACGGCCCCACCATCGGCGTGACAGACGCCATCCCCACCGGCCTCGTCTCGGCCAACCCGGGATCCCTGCTCCTGGGCCGCGGCGCCGCGGCTGGGCTGTGGGTGAACCGCTCCGGCGGCGCCGGCTGGGCCCACCAGGCGCCCACCGGCATCGCCGCGGGTGGCCTGACCCTGCTGGTGGACCCGGTGAACCCGGGCGCGGTGGACGACACGGACCCGAGCACGCCCTTCCGCACCATCCAGGCCGCGATCACGGCCACCGGCGCCCCGGCCGACCTGACCGACCAGAAACGCCGGTTCACCATCCTGCTCGCCCCGGGCCAGTACGACGAGAACATCAGCAACGCGGGCGTCGTCGGCCGCCGGATCACGCTCTACCCGCTGGGGCCTGTCACCCTGGGCGACGGCGCCGTGGACGCCGACTTCACGTCCACCACCCCGCGCAACATCACCTGGGACTGCACGCCGGCCTTCGGCGGCCGGGGCGTGTTCGCCATCGGCACCTACAACCCGTCCATCCTCTACGGCGGCCGCTGCACCCAGGCCGGGGCCTTCGACGTGTCCGGCAACATCGTGCTCACCGGGACGCCCACGGCCGCGGCGGCGACGGCCATCCGGCTGAATATGTGCCGGATCCGGGGGAACATCGACGGCACCGCCCTGGCGGCCCTGGGCGTCGATATGCACCACAACGAGCTCCGCATCGACGGCACGGTGACGGGGACGAACATCGTGCTGATCAACTCGCACTTCACCGCCTACCTGGGCGCGGTGACGGTGTTGTTCATGGTGACGTGCCTCTCGTGCCAGTTCGAGGGAGGCATCACGGTGTCGCAGGTGCCCACCTTCGGCGGCCAGGACACCCTGCCCCCGGGCTTCTACGGCTGCCGGTTCCAGGGCGCCGGCCCACCGGCCTTCACCGGCCCGGCCAACAGCCTCGTGCTCGACGGCACGAGCAACTATTGGTTCAAGGCCGGCGGCTGGACCCTGGCCGGCGGGGCGACGAAGGTGATCACGACGGACCTCGTAGCGTGACAGTCGGGGACCAGGTGGCGCACTGTCACGGTATGCGGTAGGCTGGCCGCGGAGGCTCGACCAGCCCTGACGCCTGCCCAGCGTCGCCGACACCCGCGGATCCCGGGCCGGTCGTGGACCTCTCCACCCTGCTGCTCGGAGGCATCCATGACCGACCCAACCCCCACCACGGGGCGCCGCACCGTGCGTGTGTGGGGCCACCTGGTCCCGCTGATCGAGGAACGCGCCCGAGACGTGGGCCTGCCCTGGCCCCGGTTCCTGAACGGGCTGATCGAGCGCGTCTTCCGCGCCGGCAAGCTCGCCGACGCCGCGGCCGGCGCCACGCTGGTCTGGGATCTGCGCGACCGCGCGGCCGTGAAGCTGGCGCTGGCGACGCCCGCCCTCCGGGCCGCGCTCCTACTCCAGCACGGGCTGGCCGACCCGGCCGAGCTCGTGGACCGGGTGGTCGTCGAGGCCACCGGCGAGAGCCCCCGGGCCTCGCGCCGGCAGTGGGCCGTCGCCGCGGCGCTGGGCGCCGCCAGGCCCTTCCTGACCCCGGCGGAGGCCGAGGCCCTGGCCCACGCCCTCGACGGGGCCTGGAGCTCCCTGGACGCGGCCGAGGCCGCCCGCAAGGCTGCCCCCGTGGTGGACGACGCCGGACAGGCGGCGCTGCCGCTGGGCGCCTCGTGACCCCGGCGGCCCTCCCGTTCTTGAAGTGGGCCGGCGGCAAGGGGCGCGTCCTCGACCACCTGGACGTGCGCCTGCCCCGCCGCGGCCGGCACTTCGAGCCCTTCCTCGGCGGCGGCGCTTTCTTCTTCGCCCGCTGCCCGCGCGAGGCCGTGCTCGGCGACGCCAACCCCCACCTGGTCGCGGCTTACCGCGGCGTCCGCGACGACGTGGAGCAGGTGATCGGGCTGCTGGAGGCGATGCAGGCCGACTACGCGGAGCAGACGCTCCAGGGGCAGACCCCCGACGAGCGCCGCGCCGCGTGCCGGCCGTTCTTCGAGCACGTCCGCGACGGCGGCCCCCCGCTCGACGAGGCCGGCGCCGCCGCCTGGCTCCTGTTCGTCAACCGGGCCGGCTTCAACGGGCTCTACCGCGTGAACCGCTCCGGGCGCTGCAACACGCCCCAGGGCAAGACGCCGGCCGGCGAGCCCATCCTCGACCTGGTGGACGCCGACCGCCTCCGGGCGGCCTCGCGGGCGCTCCAGGGCGCCGTGATCACGGTGGGCGACTTCGCCGGCATTGTGGCCGAGGCCGGCCCGGGCGACGTGGTGTACTTCGATCCGCCCTACGTCCCGATCTCCGCCAGCGCCAGCTTCACCAGCTACACCGCCGCGGGCTTCGGCCTGGCCGACCACCGGCGCCTCCGGGATCTGGCGCTGGAGCTCGCCGCCCGGGGCGTAGCCGTCCTGATCAGCAACTCCGGCACCCTCGCCGTCATGGACCTCTACACGGGGCCGGAGTGGCGCATCCTCCCGATCTCCGTCCCCCGCTCGATCTCCCAGGACACCAGCAAGCGCGAGGCCGTCCTCGAAGTGATCATCCAACCCGTGACAGGCCCGCGAGCTCGCCAGCCTGTCACCCTGCCCGGAGTCCGCCCCGTGAAAGGCCGCACCGTCCTCGAAGTCACCCCCCAGCAGCGAGGCCGCATCGATCAGGGCATGTGCGGCTGTGGCTGCTACACCTGCCCCCACGGGCACAACTTCCGGCCCCGGGTCCGCAAGGGCGAAGAACACTGGAGCGGCGACGCCTCGGCCGTGCCCGCCCTGGAGTGCCCGGTGTGCAAGAAGGGCGGCAAGGGCGGCGCCCCCGCACCCCGCCCGGGTGTGATGGCGGCCGTGACACCCCTCCCGCGGCCGGAGCTCCGCGACTGGCGCGGGGCGACGGGCGAGCTCGCCGACAAGCCCGACCCGAACCGCAAATGGGCCACCAACGCCTGCAAGGCCCGCGTCCACCGCGACAACGAGCGCGAGGGCCGGTCGGTCAGCCACGCCGATCGCGCCCGGCTGGCGAAGCTGGAAGAGGCCCGGGGCCACGAGGGCGAGGCCGCCCGACTGGAGCGGGAGGCCGCCCGGCTCACCCGCCAGGCGACCGGGCTCCGGCGGCAGGCCGACAGCTTGAAGGTGGAGGCGTCCGGTCAGACCTCGATCGTGGACCGGCTGGCGGCGGCGGGCTGATGGAAGAGTGGCGCGAGCTCGTGTGGGAGGTGTGCCTCGGGGTGCTCGTCACCGGCGCCCTGCTGGCCGTCCTTCACTCCCTCGTGACCGGGAGTCGGCGGTGAGCACCCACCTTCGGCGCCTCGACGGGCGCTCGGCGTGCGGGAAGCGCCGCACGGCCGGGCTGGTGCTCACCGACGACCCCGCGGCCGTGGACTGTGGCGGCTGCCGGTTCACCTGGGCCTGGGCTGTGGCGTCGGGGTGCGAGGACGAGTCCCCCGGGGCGAAGCGCCGCGCCCGCGAGGCCGCGGCGGCGGCGGGCTGATGGACCTCTACCTGTCCAACGCCGCAAGCTGGCGCACCGACCACGGGCCGGGGCGGAAGTGGCTGATCATGGCGATACCCCCGGACTACAGCGGCCAGCGGTGGGGCGTCTGCCTGGCTGGGATGCCGCCCAGCCCCCAGCACGTCGCCGGGGTCCGCTCGGGCCGCATCCTCCCGGACGACTACCGCGCGGCCTGCTGCCGGCGCTGGCGCCAGGGCCTCGACGGCGGCCACCTTCGGCCCGGCTCGCTCATGGGCTACGAGGCCGTCCCCTGGTACGTCCACCAGCGCCGCGAGGCCCCGTGGCCCGTGGCCCCCGGCGACACGCTGCTGTGCGGCTGTGCCCGCCTGGGCTCGCCCCGCTGGGAACGCCCCTGTCACCGGCAGTGGCTCGCCTGGTGGCTCGCCGCGGCCGGCTGGTCGCCCATCCTCGACGGGGTGCGCTGCGCCTGGAGGTCGCCGCCGAGCTCGGCCGCGCCCTTCGCCCCCGATCCCCTGTCCCACCGCGACCGCCTGCCCGCTGCTGGGCAGGCCCTACTGCCTCTCGGCGGCGCACCATGACCCCGGCGGAGGTGGCCGCGGTGCGGTCGGCCGTCGGGCTGACGCAGGGCCAACTGGCCCAGCTACTCGGCGTCCACCCGCTCACCGTGTCGAAGTGGGAGCGGTCGGTCCTGGTCCCCAGCCCGTACCAGGCCGCCCTGCTGCACGCCTTCCGGGAGGCGGCCCGCCGCGCCCCGGACGTTGGAGCGCGAGCCGCCCTGCTGATCGCCGTCGAGGGCGTGCCGGTCGCGCTCTACACCCTGCTGCACGCTGCCTTCGACGGCCGCGTGCTCCCCGACTCACCCTGACCCCCGCTGCCCGCTCCTGGGCAGCCTTCCTGCCGCTCGGAGGCCCTGCATGACCACGACCCCTTGGCCCGACACCTGGTCGGCCGTCACCTACGTCACCGTCACCGTCCACGACCACCACGACAACACGGACAAGCCCCACGTCCTCGCCTGCATCGAATCGGTCGGCGGCGGGCCGAAGACGCGCCGCATGACCGCGATCCCCCGGGACTACCGGGGCGTGCTCGTGCTGTGCGAAGCCAACCACGACGGGGCGCGGTGGACGCTCTCGACGAGCGCGATGGCGACCCTCGACCCGGCCGAGCTCGACCGGCTGTTGCAGCGGGCGGCCGTCTGCGTCCACATCGCCGGCCAGCCCCACGCCGTCCTGCTGGTGGACGACCCCGAGCCCCCCGCCCGCGCTGCCGGCGCCTTCGGCATCCCGGGGACCGCCGCCGAGGCCGCGGGCCGGCACGTCCCGGGCCAGGGCTCGTTCCACGTCCCCGACACCGTGGACCGCATCGACGAGGCCGAGCTCGACGACCTCCGCGCGACCGTGACGGCCGCCCTGGACCCGCCGACCCTGTACCTGGTGAAGTGGGACACCGGGCACTACGCCCTGGTGCTCGCCCACGGCCGCGATCGGCTCGTGGACACCCTGGACGAGCTCGATGACCCCGGCGCCGCCAGCTACGAGCCGTACACCGGCCCGCTGTTCCTCCACCTGACCGAGCGGCGGCCGGACGCGGGCGACGTGGCCGTCTACCGCGACTGGTTCGACTTCAAGCCGGCGGAGTGCGACACCGGCGGCGAGACGACCGACGCCCTGCTCGCCCTGCTGCGCCCGCGCGTCGCCGAGCTCCGCGAGCGGGTGGCGGAGGACGCCGCCGCTGCGCCGTCGGCGCCGGCCGACCCCACCATCCCGTCAGGGGCCTACGCGGCTGCCGACGACACCGACGGGGTGCTGGCCCTCCGGTTCGGCCACGGTGGCGCCCGGTTCGAGCTCGGCCGTGGCGTGGTGGCGCTGCCCGAGCCGACCCCCGCGGGTGATGCGTGAGCGCCCGCACGCCCGACCAGCGCCTCGACTGCCCCGACTGTGGCGGCGAGATCCTGTGCTTCGACGCCACGCTGGAGATCCTGCACGAAGCGCCGGTCTGCGAGGGCTTCCAGGCGAAGCTGGACGCCGTGGGCGGCCCGCCACCCGAGACGGCCGTGGTTGCCGGCGTCACGGCCGCCGACGGCACGTTCGTCGAGGCCCGCCGGGGTGGCGACTCCGGGGGGCCGTTGTAGACTGCCGGTCTGCCATAAGCGCGGCGGGCACGGGGGTCCGGCGTTCGCACTGCGAAGGGTAAACCGCGCCGCTCACAGACCCGGCCGCCGCCGTCGCCCCCACTGGCCCGGACGGCGCGGCCAACCCTTCGGCTATGTGGGAGGGCCGCCAGGCCCGACGGCGCCCCCAGGGGCGCCCAGGCGCCGCCAGGCGCCCAGGAAAGAGCCCGGGCGCAGCCCGGTCCATCCTGGCCCCCGCTCCCCCCACCACCAGCGGGTCGAGCTCGCCGCGGCCGGTCCATCCCGCCACCGCGCCGCGTCAGCGGCGCCAGGCCGCGCCAGCGGCCCAGGAAAGCCCGCTGCGCGGCCGTCAGGCCGCGTCCATCCTGTTCCCCTGCCCCTGCAGCTCGACCGGGGGGCCTTCCTGCCCTTTCCACCCTGCCGCGGGAGCCAGATCCGTACCGAGGCGCGGTAGCGCCGAGGCCGCGATTTTCGCCTGGGGCGCTAGCGCGCCCCCGCACCCCCCGCCCCCCCCCTGATGATGCAAGGCCGAAGTAGGGCACGTCTGGCAGGTCCGGCGGGTCAGGGCAGGAGCGCCCGCACAGCGCAGTCCTTCGCCTCCAGCAGCTTGCGCAGGGCCACGGTCGCCTCCGGGTTGCCGGGCAGGCCCCAGGCCAGCCGGAGGGCGAGCTCGCCCATCGGGCGCGACACCGCCGCCAGGTGGGGCGGCAGGTGCTCCCACGCGAAGAAGCGGAGCAGGTGCGCCACGCTGGGATGCAGGGGCCGGCGCTCGGCGCCCGCTGGGTCGCCGGTGTCGAGCTCCAGGTACGGGCGGCCCTCGTCGGGGCGGTGGAAGACGGGCACGTCGTCGGGGATGGCGTTCATGGTCGGTTGCCTCCTGTCCCACCTTGGCGCCAGGTGGGCGACCTGTGCAGCTTATCGCTTGGAGCGTGACACCCCCCTGGAGACTCGGCGCCCTGTCACGGGCTACATTGGTGCGAGCACCCGCTGGGGAGCAGGATGCCCACCTTCACCGTCTACAGCATCGCCCTGGACCCCGCCGTTGCCCGCCGCGAGCCCTGGTTCCGCGCCCGTGGGCGACGGCCGCGGGGGTTCTACTACGTCGGCAACTCCGCCCACACCGCCCGGTGCAAGGCCCGGCTCCACGCCGCCGGAGGCGAGCTCGCCAACCCCGGGACGTGGCCCCGCTGCTCCTGCACCGTCAAGCCGGGCCAGCCGGTCAAGCCCGTGGGCTCGAACGTCGCCCGGGACTACGGCCGGGGGCTCGACACCGCCTGGAGCTACCGCGCCAACTACGACGACCGGGCTGACGCCTGGAGCGCCGAGCGCGAGCTCGCCGAGCGGCTGCTCGACCGGGGGTTCGGCGTTTACACCGACCAGCGCCGCGGCCGTCCCGCCGGCATGTACCCGATCCTCCGCTCGAACCCCGCCGAGGACGCTCCCAGCGCCGCCCTGGGCGGGCCGGCGTCCTTCGACGCCCGCGCGTTCCGCGTGGCCGCCCGGGCGGCCGGGTTCGATGCCCTGGCCCGCTGGCTCGCCGCCCCGGGACCGAAGGCGGACCTGACGGAAGCCTGGTACGCGGCCGACGGGGTGGTGGACTACGCCAGCGGCAGCAACCGGGCGGGCGAGATTCAGGGGTTCGCGGCCCTCGGGCGGCCGATCGGCGTCGCCGCGCACGAGTGCGGGGCCGCGTGCGAGGCCGAGCTCGTGGGCCTGGCCGGTTCGGGCATCCCCGTGTTCCTCGACTCCGGCGCGTTCAGCGAGGTGCGGATCCGCAAGGGGGCGCCGCCGGAGGTGGTGAAGCCGATCACGGGGGCGGAGTGGGAGCGCCGCCTCGCGCTGTACGACCGCCTGGCCGCCGCCCTGGGGCCGCAACTGACGGTCGTGGCGCCCGACCTGGTGGGCCACCAGCAGCCGACCCTGGAGCGCCTGACCCGCTACGCCGGCCGGATCGCGTCGCTCCGCGAGGCCGGGGCGCGGGTGCTGGTCCCGCTGCATGCCGGCGAGCTCCCGATCGACGCCTTCGACGAGGCCGTGGCCGGGGTGCTGGGGGCGGACGGCTACACGCCCGCGATCCCGATGCCGGCTCGCGACTACCTCCGCGACCCCGCCGAGCTCGCGGCCGTCATGGGCTGGCTGGCTCACCGACAGCCCCGCGACCTGCACCTGCTGGGCCTGGGGCTGCGCTCCGACCGGGTGCCGGTGCTGCTGCCCATCATCCGGGAGGTCGTGCCGGGGATCGCGCTGACGATGGACAGCAACAAGATCGCCGCCGGGACCGGGTGGGGCGAGGGCCGCGCCAAGCCCCGGCCGCTGACCCGGGCGGACGAGGAAGCCCTGATCGACGTGCTCTACAGCGACGAGGGCGTGGACGACGAGGGCATGGGCACCGACTGGACCGAGGACGCCGCGGTCCCGGAGTCGTGGCTGACGCCGAAGCAGATCCGCACGTTCTGTCACGCCCTGCGCCTCCCCAACGACGTGCGCCGCCGGTGCATGGGGGGCCTCGACGAGTGGCTACAGGAGCGCGACGCCGACGGCTCGCCCAACTGGATGGACTACCGGGTGCAGGAGGGCCTGCGCTCGCTGTGGGAGGCGATGGTCCGCGCCAGGACGCCGAAGCGGCGGCGGCGCCAGGCCGTCAGCCGGGCCTACCAGCCGCACCCGACCGAGGCCCCCAGCGTGAAGCGCCGGCTGGTCCTGGTGCCCGCCAGGACGGGCCAGATGAACGCCTACGTCACCGAGCGGCACTACCTCCACCGGGGCCGGACGATGGCGCAGCAGGGCTACTGGCTCCTGTGGCAGCCCGGCGCCAAGCGCCAGCGCCAGGCCCTCGCCGACGACCTCCAGCGGCTCCCCGCCCAGCCCGCCCCCCCGGGCCAGCCCTGGACGATCGGCGGCTACCCCATCGAGGGCGGCGTTCACTTCGCCTACCCGCGCCGGAGCTCGCCCGTCGCCGGCTATCACCCGATGGAGGTGCTGGAGCTCGCCCGGCTCTACCTGGAGCCGGACCCCCGGACGGGGCGGAACCCGCCCAACCGCGCCAGTCAGGCGATCCGCGCGAGCTCGAACCGGGTGATCGAGGACTGGCCCTCGAAGTACCCCGGCCTGCCGGAGCCCCGGGCCGTGTTCAGCCAGGCCGACCTGACCCGGCACACCGGCGGGATCTACAAGGCGGCGGGCTTCGAGCACGTCGGGGACAGCGAGCGCGGCCGGCGCCAGGGAGACGCCAAGGGCCGGCAGGGATCGATCTTCGAGGGGCCGGAGGCCGGCGCCCCGGGCGCCCGTCGAGGCCCCCGCACCGAAGGCCGTCACACCGTCCGCCACGCCGACGAGGGGCACGCCAAGGCGTCCTACCTGCTCCGCTACAAGCCCCCCGGCCCCCAGCGTCGCAACATCGCGGTGGTCTTCGGCCTGGGCGGCGTCACGCGCGAGGGCGCCGAGGACGTGTGCGACCACCTGATCGCCCACGCCCAGATGCTCGGCGTTCGGGGCCTCGATAAGATCGACCGCCGCCGCATGTGCGACTGGTTCCCGGTGGGGGGCGAGGGCGGCGGCCACGCCGACTTCGGGATCCCGCTGGTGGACCGCACCGACGACGCGCCCAGCTACCCCGACCTCGCGATGGCCCTGGGCGAGCTGTTCGTCGAGGCGTCGTGGGATCAGGACTACGCCGGGGACAGCTACTTCGAGTGGCGGCTGTTCGAGGACGGCAAGCCGATCCCGGACGTGGACGCGCTCGGGACGCACGGGGCGGTGCAGAACCCCCGCCGTGACAGGCGGCGACCTGGTGGCGCACTGTCACGCCAGCCGCAACTCTCGCTGCCGCTGCCCCGGGTGCTGCCCCCCGCCGCTCGGCGCTTCCTGGCCCGGCTGGTCGGCTCGCCGCTGATGCCCGGCCGGGCATTGGGCATGGCGCGGCCGTTCCCGGCGGGCATCGACTGGCTGCTGGAGCACGGGCTCGCTCGCACCACCCACTGCGTGCCGGCGGCCCAGACCCTCTACCACCGCGAAACCTGCACCATCGCCGCCACGGCCGACGGCCGGCGGGCCTACGGCCGCGAGCTCGACGACCGAGCCGCCCGCATGGCCGAGCTCCAGACGGCGATGTTCCCGAACCCCCTCCCCCGATCCGCGAGGAACCGATGGCTGATGTAGCCGCCGACGTGCGCCTGGCCCTCCACGCGCTCGCCCAGCGAGCCGACCTCCCCCTGGTCGCCGACTGGCTCCTGAACGACTGGCAGCGCATCCAGGGCGCCTGGCACGCCCCCGGAGGCCAGGACCAGGACCACGCGCTCCCCCCGGACGCTGACGCGGCCGATCGCGACTACGGCCCGGGCGGGCTGATGCTCGTGAAGCTAGAGGCGCAGTCCCGGGTCATGCGAGACGACCAGGTGCGGGGCTACGTCGCCAACGACAGCAACCACCTGGACACCTTGCAGCCCATCATCCGGGAGGCGCTGATCGGGGCGCTGGTGGACGTGCTCACCGAGGACGAGGGCGAACCCTGGGCCGCCAACACGACCCGCACCGTGGGCGCCCTGCTGGCCGACACCCCGTGGGCCAAGGCCGAGCTCGGCCGCTGGGCCGCGTCGGTGTTCCGCGACCTCCGCGCCGGCAAGGGCGAGAAGCTGGACGCCGCGCCGCCGTCCCCCTGGTGGCGCGTGCTCCGCCTCTACACGGGCGAGGACGCCGACTATGACACCCCCGCCGTCGTGGCCTGGCTCGACAAGTACGCCCGGACGATGGAGGACGCGCAGAACCTCCTGAACGACCGCGACAACCTGGGCGAAGTCAGCCACGCCCTCGGCCGCCGGATCAGCCTGGACGAGCTCGCCCAGCGGGCCGGCTACACCCCGATCGCCGCCGCGCCGGCCGCGCCGGCTTCCGAGGCCGCCCGCACCCCCGCCCGGGCGGGCGACGTGAAGGGCTACCCGGACGGGACGGTGCTCTACGGCGTCGCCGCCGAGGACGGCCGCGAGGTGCCGATCTACGCGAAGGCCGACGGCCGCTGGACCGACCCCGACCGCTTGAAGACCTCGATGGCCGCGATCCGCCGCACCATCGCCCGTCAGGAGAGCATGGGCTTCCCGCTGTTCGTCCGGGAGCCGCCCGTGGACGACGCGGCCGAGCTCGACCGGCTGGCCGCCACCGCCGACGGCCGCCGCGTCGTCGAGCTCGCCGAGGCCGCCGATCACGCCCTGGCGACCGCCACGGGGCTCGGGCGCGAGCAGGAGCTCGCCCTGTACGACCTGGTGGCCCTGCGCGACCCCTTCCCCGCCTCCGAGGCCCTGCTCGCCGAAGCCCGGGCGACCGCCGAGCGCCTGGCCCTGGTCGCCTGGCCGCCCCCGACGGCCGCGGAGCTCCGCCAGGCCGAGGACGCCACCCGGCTGTACCACGAGGCCGCCCAGGGCTTCGAGGCCGCCGCGGTCTACGCCCGCACCGGGCAGCCCCGCCGCTCGCGTTCGCGCTTCGACGAGGCCGTGGGGCTGCTGGAGCGGGCGACCACCCGGGCCGGCCGCGTCTCGATGCCGGCGCTCGACGCCGCCCGGGACGCCGCCCGGGCCGAGCGGGCGCAGGCCGAAGCCGAGCAGGCCGAAGCCGATCGCGCCCACGCCGCCGCCGCGGAGGCCGCCGCCGCGGTGCGTGACAGGGCAGACGCCGGCGGCAGCCTGTCACGGCCTACAACGCGGGGCCACGTCTTCGCCGGCTCGGCCGAGGCCGCCGCGGCGCTCCTGGGCCTTCCTGGCTACCTCGAAGCCGCCCGGGGGGGCGCGGACAGCTACGGCGCCCCCGCGGGGCCGGCGCCGCTGACCGTGGACCTGTTCAACGAGGCCGACGCCCGCTGGTATCCGGGCATCGCCGAGATCCCGGGCTTCCCGATGGGCACCGACCTGGAGCGGGCCGTCGAGGGCGTGCTCGAAGACCCCGCCTTCTCGGCCGCGACGATCAGCGCCCTCCGGCTGCGCCAGGGCAAGGGCGGCCCGGTGGTCTACTCCTGGGCCTACGGCCAGCCGATCCGCGAGGGCGACCTCGCCGCTGACCCTGCCGCCGGCATCATCGAGATCGACCGCGGGAGCGGCGGCATCATCCGGCTGGTGCAGTGGGGGGCCAACGCCGCTACCGACGACTACCCGCTCGGCCGACGCAGCCGGGGCGAGGCGAAGTGGGCCGTCGAGGTGAAGCCCCGCCACGGCGCCCGCGTGGTGCGCCAGACCCGGCCCGAGGGCCGCGCCCGGTGGAGCCAGCCCAAGGCGACCACCTACAGCCGCCGCGCCCGCCTGGCGATGGGCGCCGACGGCCGCGTCTACTTCGTGATGGAGCCGCACCACCGCGAGGACGTGCTGGAGCTCTACGACGGCACGCTCCGGCGCATCCACACCTTGCGCCAGGACGCCGACGGCGACCTGTTCGACGCCGTGAAGGCCGCCGCGTTCGCCGCGGTCCCCGTGCCCGAGGCCCCGGCGTCTGCCAGCCGCCCGACCAAGTGGGACACCATGCGCGACGCGGTGTGGGCCAGGTTCCCCGCCGGCAAGCGCAGCGGGACCAAGGGCGAGGGCAACCGGGCGGTCGGGGGCGTGCCCCTCGACGGCGCCGACAACGCCGCGGTGGAAGACCTGTACCGGGAGCATGTGATCAGCGAGACGCGGCCGACGGCGCCCGAGCTCGCCGCGCAACTCCGCGAGGGCATTGGACCCTTGTTCGACGGCTACCTGTGGCGCGTGAGCACCCCGGGGCTCGACGAGGTGCGGTTCACGTTCTGGGACGTGCCCGAGACGGCCCGCCGGCTCGACGTGGACAACGCCCCCTACCACCTGCGGATCAGCATCGGCCCGGGCAAGGGCTTCCGCTGGCTCCGTCCGGGCGAGGACGGCGAGCCCAAGCCGGCGCCGCCGAAGTTGAAGACGGAGACGGCCCTCCAGGGCTCCGACACCTGGAAGGGCGGTGGCTGGCGGCGCACGGAGCCGGGCGCCCGGGCGGGCATGAAGCCCCGGGGCACGTCCGGGACGCCCGAGCAGGTGCTCCAGCGGGTGTTGAAGTGGCTGCGCAAGAACGCCGAGGCGATGAAGCAGGCCGAGCCCCAGGTGTACGACCTCGCCGAGCACCCCCGCGACGCTGCGATGCTGCGCACGCTCGTCGAGGGTGCCGCCAGCGACTACCCCGTCCTCCGCCTCTCCGAGCTCTACAGGGACAGCTACACGGCCGTCAACGACGTGATCCGGGCCGGCCTGTGGCGGAAGGTGGGTGCCAACGGCGGCGAGCTCACGGCGAAGGGCAGGGCCGCCCTGCTCGCGCTCGATGGGCCGACCGCGAACCCGCTGCTGCTCAACGGCGGCGGCGGCCGGTCGCTCGTCGAGCTCGCCCGGTTCGCCGGCTACCACGACCTCGCCGACTGGATGCGGGGCGAGTGGCCCATGCTCCGGGCCGGCCTGCGCGATCCGGCCGGGCTGGAGACGGCCGACGGCCCCCTCGTGCGCGGGGAGCCCGGCGGGGCCTGTGAGCCGCCGGTGCCGGCGTGCGTGGCGCCGCGGCGGGCCAAGGGCCGCTCGAAGTGAACGCGCGGCCCCTGCTGGCCCTGGCCCGTCGCGCCGGGCTGTCCCGGGCGTCGGCCTGGCTGGAGGCCCACGAGGGCCTGGTGGCGACGCAGACGCGCCCCGACCGGCCGATCCCGGACGGTGCGCGGGCGAACACGTCCACCCTGCTGCCGCTGGCCGAGTACGACCTGATCATCGTGGCGTTCAGCGGCGGCAAGGACAGCACGGCCGCCCACCTGGCCGTCGAGGACCGGCTCGCCTTCGAGGGCGCCTCGACGCCGGTGGAGTTGTGGCACCACCACATCGACGGCGCCCCCGGCTCCCGGCACTTCATGGACTGGCCCGTGACCCCGGCCTACTGCGACGCCTACGCCGAGGCGGTGGGCCGGCCCATCAAGGCGCAGTGGCGCGACGGCGGGTTCTACCGCGAGATCAACAAGTGGGACCAGCCGCTCGCGGCCGTGGCCTTCGAGCAGCCCGACGGGTCGATCACGCGCATCGGCGGCAAGGGCGCCCCCAAGCGGCGCAAGAAGTTCCCCCAGGTGTCCGCCGACCTCCGCGTCCGCTGGTGCTCCAGCACCTTGAAGATCGACGTGGGGGCCAGCGCCATCCGGCACGACCACCGCTTCAAGCGGGGCGGCAAGGTGCTCCTGGTGACGGGCGAGCGGCGGGACGAGAGCCCCAACCGGCGCAAGTACGCCAGCGTCGAGCGACACCGGGCGAGCAACCTCCGGCGCCGCGTGGACCAGTGGCGGCCGGTGCTGGACTGGACCGTCGAGGACGTGTGGAGCCGCATGGAGATCGCCGGCATCCAGGGCCACCCGGCCTACGAGTGGTACGGCCGGGTGTCGTGCGCCTGGTGCATCTTCGGGGGCAAGCGGGAGTGGGCGACGGCCCGCGAGCTCGCGCCCGCCAGCTTCGACGAGATCGCCGGCCTGGAGGTGGAGTTCGGCCGCGTCCACGGGCTCGGCCGGCCGCTGACCATCCACCGGGACCGCTCGGTCGTCCAGCTTGCCGACGCGGGGCGCTCGCTGGTGCCCGCGGCCGAGCTCGACCGCGCCCGCCGCCTGCTCCTGTCCACCGACTACCCCCACCCGGTGATCGTGCCCCGCTCCGAGTGGCGGCTGCCGAGCGCCGCCCACAAGCACACCGCGGGGCCATCGTGACCGCCCGACCGACCATCCTGCTGCTGGCCTGCGTGAAGGACAAGGCGGCCGACGCCTGCGCCGCCCGCGACCTGTACCGCTCCACCTGGTTCCGCAAGGCCCGGGCCTACGCCGAGGGCCGGGGGCTGCCCTGGTACGTCCTGAGCGCCAAGTACGGCCTCGTGAGCCCCACGGACCACCTGGACCCCTACGACGAGACGCTGAACGCCATGCCGGCGACGGAGCGCCGCGCCTGGGCCGCCCGGGTGCTCCCCCAGATCCTCGCGCTCGACCCCGAGCGGGTGATCATCCTGGCGGGCGTGAAGTACCGCGAACACCTGATCCCCGGGCTGGAGGCCCGCGGCGTCGCCGTCGAGGTGCCCATGCAGGGCCTCGGCATCGGGGATCAGCTTCACTGGCTCGGCGCCCACGCGCCTCGGAGAGCGACCATGCCCAAGGATCCCGCCCGCGCCCTCGCCGCCCACGCCCGCGAGCACGGCCTCGAAGCCGTCGCCGAGTGGCTGGAGGACGGCCGCCGCCGCCACCTGGTCAGCGCCCAGCTTCGGTGGCCGCCCCGCCCCAGCCGGGGTGGCGCCTACTCGCAGGCCGAGGGCGACCGCTTCGCGTCCATCGTGTCCCGGCTGCCCGAGGTGCTGGCCCTGGAGCAAGCCGCCCGGGCCTGGGAGGCGGCCATGCGCCAGCGCGGCCACGCCTGGTGGGAGCACGGCGGCAGCGGCTACCGCAAGGATTGGGGGCCGAGCTCGCAAGTCTACGCCTGGGCGGAGGACTGGCCGCGCTATCGGCTGGGCGACGCCTTCCGGCGCACCCCGAAGGCCGAGCGCACCCCCGAGTGGCTGGCACGCTGGTGGGCCGATGCCCGGGCCAGCCTCGACGACGTGCGCCGGTTCATGGCGAGCCTGGGCGATGAAGGCTGGTGGGACGGGTCGATCCCCACCGAGGACGTGTTGCGGGAGCTCACGCCCTGGGGCGGCGCCGACGTGCCCTTCTACATGCGCCAGGCCGGCGAGGTGATCCTCCGCCGTCGGGGCATCCGACACGGCGACGACGTGTACCGCCAGCGGATCCCGGTGGCCGAGCTCGAACGCGAGCGCGACCGGCGCCAGGCCGCCGAGCGGAAGGAGCGCGAGCAGCGCCGCCGGGAGCGGATCAGCGCGTGGGCGGTGCTCGCCGACACCCTGGACAACCTCGAAGCGGACGGCGGCGACGCCTACACCGTCGAGGGCCTGAACACCCGCTTCCGCCAGCGCCGGGGCCGGTCCACCCCCGAGGCCATCGTGCGCAGCCGCCGCTCCGCCCACCACGGCGGCCGGCCGGTCTGGCTCGTGCAGATCCGGGGCCTCGACACCAGCGGGCACAGCATGGCGGGGCCGCCGACGACCCGCGGCGAGGACGACGCATTGGGCGCCCTGCACGCCTTCGCCAAGGGGATCCGGGAGTGGCCGCGAGAGGCCGCCGAGGGCTCGGTCGCGGACTTCGACGCCCGCTGGGGCTCGCTGCGCCGGGCCGTGCAGGAGGGCTACACGTCCAACCCCCTGCGCCTGTGGGCGCCGGGCCTGCCGGACGAGCTGATCGCGCTGGCGAGCCGGGCCGGGCTGGGCCACCTGGCCGGCTTCATGGAGGGGCACGCCCCCGAGCTCGCCGCCGGGCTCTGCCAGGTCGGCCGGTGGTCGAACCTGTGGGACACCGGCTGGCGCACGTCGGTCATGGGCGGCCGGGGCCGCGGCACCGTCACCCGCGCCGACGCCGGCAGACTGCCGCCGGCAGACCTGCTCGACGTGCCCGGGGAGCTCCGGTCGGCGACAACCCGCCCCGATGCCCCCGACGGCAGCGCCGTGGCCGCTGCCCGCGAGGCCGGGACCGTGCCGACGGTGCGCATCCATCGCCGCGCGGACGGCGCGGTTGTGCTCGTCGAGGACGGGGAGGACGCCGTGGCCCTCGCGCACGCGGCGGGCCTGCCCGCGATCGACGTGGAGGTGATGTACTACGACGGCAGCGAGGCCCACGGGCTCGTCGCCGACCCCGCGGCCGGGGCCTGGGTGCTCTACTCGCCCGGGCGCCGCGTGAAGCTGCGCCAGGCCGAGGGCCGGCGGTCGGGCTGGACCCGCGACGTGGTGGTGGGCACGACGCCGGACGGGTGGCCGGTGCTCCAGGGAGCCGGGCCGACCAGCCCCCGCGCCCTGCGCCTGCTGAACGAGCCGGTGGACGTGACAGCCGCGCGAGCTCGCCAGCCTGTCACGAACCCGGCCCGCCGCTCCCGGGTGGACCTGGGCGACGACGAGGTGGTGGTGCGCCGACCCGCGGGCCGCCGGCTCGATGGGGTGCGCTCCGCCCTGCTCCGCGGCGCCACGCTCACCCGAGGCGCCCACGGCGACGTGGTGGGGGTCCACGGCCGCCTGGAGGCCACCAACCGCCCGCCCCCGCCCCCGATCGGCGGCTGGGCGGTCGTGGGCAGCAACGGCAAGGGCGCCCGCTACCTGGCCGACCGGGCGACGCTGGGCGAGGACGTGGACGTGACCGTCTACGCCGTCGCCGGCCCCGCGCCCCGCGCCCTGGCGAACCGCGCCCGCCGCGCGGAGGGCCAGCAGGTCGTGATCGACAGCGAGGGGCGCAAGTACCCCGCGCAGTACCAGGTGGTCGAGGCCGCGGTGGACGGCGACGGCGAGCTCGTGGTGAGCCACCGCCCCGCCGACCTGACGCAGTGGACGCCGGGCTACCCGCCCAGCTTCCAGACGCGCGACCTCGGCAGCCCGCCGGAGCAGCAGAAGATCCGCGCCATCGCCCGCGACCTCGACCCGATCCGGGTGCTGGCGCCCAACCTCGACCCGACCATCGGCCCCCCCGTCGTCTGGGAGGGCACCGACGGCCGGCTCTACGCCCTGGGCGGCAACGGCCGCACCATCGCCATCCTCGTCGCCCCGGAGCCCCGCTACCGCGCCTACGTCGAGATGGGCCGCGGCATGTACCCCTGCTGGCCCACGGACCCCGCCAGGCCCGGCCACCGCTGGGTGTTGGTCCGCGTCGTCAGCGGGATCACGGAGGGCGAGGCCAGCCAGCTTGGCGCCGCCTCGCAGTTGTCGAGCTCGGCCGAAGAGGGGCGCATCGGCAAGGCCCTGGGGCTGGTCCGCTCGCTCGACCTGAACTTGGAGGGCCTGCCGCCGATCAAGTGGCTGCACCCGATCGCCGCGGACAACGTGGAGGCGTTCAATCGCGAGAACAGCGCCTTCATTCGGGCCATTCTCGATCAGATGGACCGGGCCAAGCGGGCGGGTTTCCTGCACGACACCGACCGCCTGGCCCCGCTGGCGAACGCCGTGCTCCTGGGCTTCCTGCCCGCGGACCGCCGCGCCGGCCTGTTCTATGACCCCAAGACCGAGGACGCGCTCATGGGGGCGCTGCCGGGCATGGTCACGATCGCCGGGGCCATCCACGAGGGCTCGATGCAGCCGGACTGGAACCTGCTACCGCACCTGACGGCGGCCGTGGGCGTCTTCAACTACCTGCACGACAAGGGCCTGTCCTTCAAGGCGCTGGGCCAGGAGCTCGCGATCGAGCGGCGGACGGTGGCCATCCCCGGCGCCGCGCGGCTGTCGGACACGCCGCCGCTGGCCCTGGCGCTGGCGGGGGCGCTCTACAAGGCCACCCGACGCACGGCGCCGGAGGACGCCGCCGCGGGCTTCATGGCCGGCTACTACCACGAGGCGTTGAAGGCCGGCGACCCCCGGCAGGGCGGGCTGGGCTTCGGCTCCAGCTACGCCGCCGACCCCGCGGTGAGCCTGGCCGCGCTGGTCCCCGGCATGGCCGACGTGCTCCAGCCGCCCCAGCAGGGCGGCATGTTCGGCAACCCGGCCCCGGTGGTCCGGGCGCTCCGGTTCGATCGGCGGCACTTCCCCGCCGGCTCCAGCGCCCGCTCGTGGTGCAAGGCCCACGGCTACCACGCCGGGGTGCCGCGGCTGGCCTCCGGCGGGGTGTTCGAGATCGACCAGGGCCGCGGAGCTCCGCCGGCTGCGACGACCACGCGCCCGCTCGCCGAGGGCGTGGTCGCGGTCGTGGACGCCTGACGCCTACTGCACCAGCCAGGCGCGGTGCAGCGTGGCGCCGGTGTCGAGCGTCACCACGTCGTCGGGCGCGGGATCCTTCACGGGCTCGCCGCCCTTGGTGGTGACGTGCTTGACCACGCCCTCCGCCTTGACGTGCGACTCGTGGGCGGGGACACAGGCCAGCTTGCCGGGCTGGTAGCGGGCGACGACGCGGGTTCCGATCATGGGCTGCCTCCGAGCAGGGCGTCAGTGTACCCGGCGGCCCCCCCTCCAACCAGGCATGGCACCCGCGCCGTGGGCTGTGACAGCCGCCGCGATCTTTTCTGCATCCGGGCGTTCAAGCGGCCCCCTCGTCCGTCCGATGCGGGGGTATGCGACAACAGCCAAGCCCCCTTGTTCTGCTCGTGGACGACGAGCCCCTGGTGCTGCGAGCCTACCTGCGCAACCTCCCCCCTGGCGTCGAGGCCGTGACCGCGGCGACCGTCGCCGAGGCCCTGGACCGCATCGCGGCCGGCGAGCTCGCCGCGGTGCTGACCGACTGGCGGCTCCCCGACGGGTGCGCCCGGCCGGTGGTGGCCGCCGCCCGGGCCGCCGGCCTCCCGGTCGTAGTGGTGTCTGGCACGCCGCCCAACCCGCCGCCGTGCCCGGTGCTGTGGAAGCCGCTGGGCGGCGCCGAGCTCCGGGGCGCCGTGTCGGCCCTGCTGCCGTGACAGGGGCGGCGATCGCCGCGCACTGTCACGCTACAGGCCGACGAACTCCGCGTACACCGTCGTCGCCGGGGGACCGCCCGCGCCGTTGAAGAACACGGTGGCGCCGCTGGCGAAGGTCTGGGCGGCGTCGTCGAGTTGCGTGGCCCGGGTGATCACATGGTTGTTGCCCGGGACCATCGCGTCGGTGACGGCCGTGCCGCCGCCGCCCGCGGCCGTCCGCGCGGTGATGGTGCCGGCGGTGGCGCCGAGCGACCGAAGCGTGGCGTCGGTCATCTTCCAGCCGCCCACGCGGGCGGGCAGGACCACGGACCCGTCCACGTTGCCGCCGGGGTGGGCGACCTCGACGAGCAGCTTCACGCCCGGGGTGCCCACCGCGTAGTCGGCGAAGGCCAGGTGCGGGGTGGCGAAGCCGCCCTCGACCACGGCCAGGCCGCCGCCGTTCACCTGGAAGGTGCCGCCGCCCGCGAAGATCACGGACTCCGCGCCGTCGTTGGTGTTGAAGGACAGCAGCGAGGCCAGGCCCGCCGAGCCAATGCGCAGCGAGTCGGCGATGTTGTCGGCCAGCGTCCAGGTGAGCGCGGCCGTGGCGGTCCAGTCAGCCGGGACGGCGCTGGTCTGAATCCAGCCGGTCGTGGTGCCGTCGGTGTTGATGTAGAGGGCGGCCGTGTCGGTGCGGACGTACAGGTCGCCCCGGGCGCCCGGCTCCAGGGCCGTGTTGGGCTCGACGTTGCCGCCGCGCAGGGTCCAGTTGACGCCGTTGAGTCGTAGCTGCTGGAGAACGGGCATCGCTCACTCCGCGGGGGTTGCTTCCGGGTCGGCCGCGGGCCACGCGAGCAGGGCGCCACCGGACGGGCCGGGGGTGTGCTGGTGGTTCCCGGGATGCCCCGGCGGTTGGTTGCAGGTCGCGTCCTCGTCGGGGTGCTTGGCGCCGCACACCGCGGGCGGCTCCGGCGGAGCGGCCTGGCGCTGGGCCATCGCCGCCAGGAGCTCGACGCTCACCGGGACGGTCTGGTGGGGCTGGCGCAGCAGCAGCGTCGCCGCGGCCGTGAGCGCCTGGGCGACCTCGGCCTGGGTGACGTGCGGGCCGAGGGCCTGGACGTTGACGATGGGCGCCGCGCCCGGGATCCCGGTCTGGACGACGGTGCAGATCAGCCGCGTCTGGGGCGGGATGCCGACGGCGGGCTGGGGGGCTTCGGGCTGGGCAGGTTCGGTCACGGTGGCCTCCGAGTAGTGCAGGCCATCGTAGCGGGTCGGCCGGAGCCCGACGAGGCTGCTCCCCGGCCTACAGGCCGACGAAGGTGGCGTAGACCGTGGTGGCCGGGGGGCCGCCCGCGCCGTTGAAGAAGACCGTGGCCCCGCTGGCGAAGTCCTCGTCGGCGGCGACGAGCGAGGCGGCGCGGGTGATCACGTTGGCGTTGCCGGGCACCATCGCGTCCGTGACGGCGTTGCCGCCGCCGGCCGCCGCGGTGCGGGCGGTGATGTTGCCGGCGGTGGCGCCGCCGGAGCGCAGGTAGGCGTCCATCATGCGCCAGCCGCCCACACGGGCGGGGAGCACGATGTTGCCGTCCACGTTGCCGCCGGGGTGGCCGATGCGGCAGACCAGCAGCGGGTGGGGGGTTCCGTCGGCGAAGTCGTCGAAGGCGATGTGCGGGTCCACCATCAGGCCCTCGGCCACCTGGAGGCCGCCGGAGGGGATGGAGAAGGGCACGAGGCCGTTGTAGACCATGCGGTCGGCGCCGTTGGTCGTGTCGAACACCAGCAGGTTCGTCACGTCGGGGCCGCCGATGGACAGCGCGGAGCCCTGGTTGTCCTGCAACCGGGTCAGCGCGGCGTTGTCGGAGTGCGTGATCTGGCCCGTGACCTGGAGGCCGCCGGCCGTGATCAGGACGCCGCCGGCCGCGGAGATCGCGCCGCCGCCCGCCACCACCAGCCCGGCCGCCCCGCCGCCGGTCGTGATCACGACCTGCTCGGAGCCGTCGGTGGTGACGTACCGCATCAGGTCGAGTTGGCCCGCCGACCCGATCTGGTAGGCGTTCGCCACGTTGTCGGTCAGCGTGAGCTGGGTGGCCGCGGGGATGGTCCCGCCCGCCGGCAGGTTGCTCACCTGCCAGCCGCCCGCGGTGCCGTCGGTGTTGATCAGCAGCGCGGCGTTGCCGGCGTCGGAGCGGAGGTAGAGCGACCCGCGGGCGCGAGCGACGGCCGGCGCACCGGCGCCGTTCTCGATGGTGGGGCCATCGACGGAAGCGACGGACCCATCCGGGTTCAGCGTCACTCCCCAGCCGATCAGGTCGGTCAGGAGAGCCGTGTAGATGCCGGAGCGATGGACAGACATGGGCCACCCTGTAGGAAGGGGGCCTCGATACCCGTCAGCCCTGCCAGTATAGCGGGGTGCGTCCGGCGACGCCAGACGCCCCCTACGCTACCCGGTCGGCTCCTGGGCCTGGAGGGTGAGCTCGCAGCGGGCGGGCTGCTTGGCGCCGTGGTGGACGAGCAGGTTGCCTTTGAGCTCGGTGATGTGGCCGGGCACCGGCTTCACCTGGAGCACCAGCGAGCCGTCGAGCGCCCCCTCGAAGGCGCACGGCTGGAGCCAGCCGGGGGCCTCGACGCGGATCTGCTCGCCGGTGGCGGTGATGGTCAGCTTGCCGCCGTGGGCGTCGAAGGACAGGCGGGTGGGGTCGAGCTTGACGGGCATGGTCAGTCCTCGGGCAGCGGTTCGAGCGTGACGACCAGGGCCGCGCTGTCGCCCTGCTCGCTGTAGAAGGTGACGGTCCCGGACAGGCTGGAGTCGTAGCCGGGGAGCGACTGGATGGTGACGGCCTCGCTGCCGTGGCCGAGCTCGCGGCTGACCTCGACCTCGTACAGCCAGCCGGGGGCGCCGACGTAGACGCCGGAGGCGCCGCATCCGTGCAGGGTCACGGTGGCGGTGGTCGCGGCCGTGATCGTGACCGCCGACTCGTCGAGGCCGAGCACGGCCTCCGCGTCGGCCTCGCCGTCTCCGTTGCAGTCGTTGTCCACCCCGTCGCAGACCTCCGGGGCGCCGGGGTAGGTCGCGGCGTCGTCGTCGTCGCAGTCGTAGCCGGTGGACAGCCAGCCGTCGCCGGGGGCCTCGCAGGCGTCCTGTCGATCGCCCGGGTCGCCGTGGCCGTCGCCGTCGCCGTCGAAGTACCAGGGCGATGGGTTGTCGCAGTCGTCGCCGCCGTCGCCGCCGTCGATCCCCGTGTCGCCGCCGCCGCCGCTGTCGCCGTCGGGCGCGGCCGTGTCGTCGCCGCCGTCGCCGCCGCCGCCGCCGCCCCAGCCGCCGCCGGGCGCGATGTGACGCGGGCCGTCGTCGTCGGTGAGCTCGATGGAGCCGGTGGCCGGGGCGCAGGCGACCGCCAGGGCCAGAACGGACAGAAGGGGCAGGGGACGTGTCATGGTGCCTCCGAAGCAACATGCTGATGGAACAAGGGTAAGGGATCGCCGGCTGGTTGTCCCGGCTGGGGCGAGTGGTGGTCTGCGCGGGGGGCGCCTTCCTCGACGCCCTCCCCGGTGTAGTCCCGCCAGCGGCGGATCCGGTCGCATCGGCGAATCCAGCCGACCGCCGGGGGCGGCTCTCCGACGGCCCAGGCGCTCGCGTCATTCAGCGCCGCCAGGACCAGGGCCACCTTGTTCATGCGGGCGAGCTCCACCCGGGCGAGCTCGACGTGCTGGAGCCCGCGCGGCGGGTCGTCGTCGAGAGGGTCCGGCGCCACAATGCGTTCCGCCGCGTCCGCCACGAGCTCGCAGTACAGCGTCTCGGCCCAGGGCTGCTCGGCGAACCAGCGCCGGCCGCGCCGGTAGCCGGTCGGGTAGCGGGGCGGGTCCGCGCGGGTGAACCAGGCGACGCTGAACAGCACAGTCATTTGCGGCACCGTCGATCGCGGCGGCCGGCCCTCCACGCCTTCCAGATGCGGCGGCGGGCCTCTTCCTCCAGGCGGTCGAGCTCCCGCTCCCACGCGACCTCGGCGCCGTCCTCCCCAGCGGCCACGGCCGCCTGGAGCCGGCGGAGCGTGGCTGGGTTCATCGGGACGGTGGTGCGGAGGCGGGAGTCGCGGACGCAGATGCGGACGTACCCGCGGGCGCTGCGCTTGATGTCCAGGCGTCGTTCGAGGCGGCTCACGGCTACCTCCCCTCGCGCGCGCGCGTGCGCGTGCGCGTAGAGGAACGTGTCGCCCCGCGGCGCTTCATGGCCGCTCCGGCGGGTACTCGGCGAGGGTGACGACGGCCAGGTCCACCGTGCGGTACTCCGGGGGGTCGCACACCGAGCACAGCGGCAGTCCGATGGACGCCCGCGGGCCGCCCTCTCGCACCGGGGCCTCGCCGCTCCAGACGATGCTCCGCTGCCGCGGGGACCAGTAGCAGCCGACGGCGCAGCCGTGGGCGGTGGTGCAGCCGCACCCGGCGCAGACGGGGCCGTGCCCCTCGTCGTCCGTGGCGTCGCCGCCCCGGCGGGCGTAGATCGGCCCGCCGCGGTTGATCACGAACAGCCGGAAGGCGTCGCCGCCGGTGTGGTCCTCGACGGACGCGACGCAGGCGTGGCCCTGGGCCTCGCACAGCCGGCAGTAGAGCGGGCCGCCGTCGATCTCTTCGAGGGCGCCCTCCCAGGGCAGGCCAGGGGCCACCTGGTGCAGCGTGACGGGTTCGAGGCCGAGCGCCCGGGCGCTCATGGCGCAGGCGTCGGGGAGCTCCACGAGCTCGGGCTCGCCCAGCGGGGTGCGGTCCAGGTAGGCGTAGGCCGGGCGGCCGTCGGCCTGCTGCTGGTAGCCGTCCCACCACTGGCGGCCGTCGTCGGTCGCGGGGGTGACGCGGATCAAGGCGCCGTTCTGCGCGGCCCATGAGCCGGCGGCGTCCATGAGCGCGGTCGCCACCCCGCGGCGCCGGTGGTCGGGGTGGACGGCGACGACGACGGCCCACGCCTGGCCGAGATCGGGAGAGTCGTCCTCCAGCAGCGCCAGGGCGCCCACCACCACGTCGCTCGCGACGGCGATGGCGAGCAGGGTGCCGTCGCTACGGACCTCGGCGCCGTCGAACAGCAGGATCGCGTCCTCGGCGTGGCGGGCCTCGTGGGGACACACCCACGGGTCGGACACGATGAAGGAGGCGTAGGGGATGGCCGGGGTGTACTTGGGCGTCCAGCGGCAGTCCTCGCCGAGCACGAACACGGCCTCGGCGCCTGCGGCCGGCCGGATGCGGATCAGCACGGTGCCGGGGTGCCAGTCGGCCTCGGCCCACCACTGGCGCAGGTCGGCCTCGTTCACGGCCGCGAGCGGCTTGTCGCCGGGCATGGGCGCGTAGAGGGCGCCTGGGGACAGGACGGGTTCGAGGGCTTGGGGATCTCGCATGGCTGCCTCCGACAGCGAGCCCGGCGGGCCACCGGGCGGGGTGATCGTGACAGGCTTAGAGGGCCTCCGGGTCTGTCACGGGGGGGTAGACGTAGACGTGCCCCTCGACCACGAGCCGAAGCCGGCGCTGGTCGGGGGGCACAGCAAGGGACAGCCACAGCTCCGCGCGGGGGTCGTGGCCTCGCATGACGGCCATGAAGGTCCGCGTCACGGCCGCGGCGGCGCGAGGGGACGAGGCGGCGAGCGCCTGCTTGGCGAACGCCTCGAACGTGGCCCTCGTGCCGACCTGGCTCACGCGCCGGCCTGATCTTCGGGGTCGAGCTCCGCCGGCTCGTAGCGCCCGGCGGCGACGCGGCGGCCACGCGGCCGGGGGCTGGCCGAGGGCACCAGCCCGGACAGCGTGGCGCGGGCGGACCCGGCGGCCGTCGGGGGCGTCAGCCGGGCCGGGTTCACGCGGCCCCAGGTGATCTCGTCCTCGGGCTTTCGGCGCCGCCAGATGCGGTGCGGGGTCGGGTAGGGGTGCTCTCGCTTCTGGCACCGCGCCCCCGTCTCGGGGTGGGTGGCGGTGCAGCGGCGGCGCTTGCTCATTGGTCGCGCTCCATCGTCTCGGTGAAGGGATGGCCGCCGACCTCGCACTCGAAGGTGATCTGGGTCGGTCGGCCCTGCTCGAAGTGGGTGACGGTGCAGGCTTTCACCTGCACACCGTGGCCCACCGCGTCGTACTGCACCTGCTTCCACAGGCGCAGCCCTTCGCACATGGCGGCCCACGGGTCGCTGCCGTGCATCGTTCGCTCGCGCTCCAGCGGGAGCTCGCCTCGACGCCGGTGAAGCGTCCGGGCCGGCTCGACGGGGCAGGCGCCGCCGGGGAGGTGGTGCGCGTGGGGCTGCGTGCAGGCTGGGCAGTAGGGGCCGCTCATGTCTCGCTCGCGTCCAAGCGGGGCAGGGCCAGGGCCGGATCGGGCGCGGGGGCCTCGCCGTCAAGCGAGGGCAACCCGGGGAGCGCCGCCGGTCGCGGCGCCGATGCCAGCGCCGGCAGCGCGAGCGGATCAGACCGCTCAGTCGGGGCCGAGTTCTCCGTCGGAGCGCCGAGCGGCGGCAGTCCAGGGAGCCCGGCGGGGACGCATGGCCCGGGGGCGTGACGGCGTAGGCAGGTGACGCAGACGGCGTTCATGGGGCCTCCAAGGGCACCTGATCGTGCCAGTCGGAGTGCGTGCCGGTACAGGCGGAGCTCGCGGGCCGGCGCCCGCACCGGGCGCAACGGCCCGCGTCGAGCTCGAAGGCCCGGCACATGCGCACGGCCTCGAATACCTGGCCCCGGCCCATGTCGTCCTCGCCCGGGATGAACCCGACGTACTCCACGTCTTCCGGGGGCACGCCCTCGGGCCGGCGAAACACGGCCCAGCCGAGGGTGGCGTGGCCTTCGAGCCAGTAGGGGTCCGTCCGCTCGCTGCGACCGCGCCAGTCGGCGAGCACCGGCCGGGTGAGCACGTCGTAGCGGACGCCCCGATCGCCGTAGCCGTCGCGGACGGTGTGGCGCGGGCGGACGCGGCCGGTGAGCATGCAGGGGTCGAGGCCCACCCGGTCGAGGTACGCCGCGTGGGCCTGGCGGGCGGCCTCGCACGCGGGGTGATCGTGCGTCTGGCCGCGCGGAGTCGGCCCCCGCCGCTGGCTCGCGGGGATGGCTCGACCGCACCCGAGGCAGGTGTACGCGGACAGGGTGAAGGCATCGGTGCCGCACGAGCCGCAGAAGCCGCCCGCGGGGTCGCGGCGGCCGGTGGAATCGGCGCGGTGGCCTTGGGCCTTGGGTGCTGCGCTCATGCGAAGGTCGCCCCCTTCACGTCCCAGGAGCCGCGGCTGTAGGTCGCGCCCCAGCCACCGCCCTCGGACGTGCGGACGTACACGGTGCCGTAGCGGCGGCCCGCGCGGTTGATCTGCTCGGCGGTGATGCCGGCGCCCTCGATCTCCGCCAGCCAGGCGGACGTGAAGCCGTTGGGGCCGCCGTGGGCCTCGATCGCCTTCGTGAGCGCGGCGCGTACCAGGTCGAGGTGGGTGCTCATGATCCCGGAACCTCCGCCGCGGGCTCGGGGTCGGCGTAGAAGCCGCGGGCCGCGAGCTCTTCCTCCAGGGCGTTCGCCACCGTGACGGGCTCGCGCTGGTCGGCCGCGAGCTCGACGGCGCGGGTCAGCAGGACGAACCGGGTCAGCGGCCCGTCGCAGACGTGGGCGAGCTCCTGCCGGGCGGTCGCTACGGTCAGCGGCCCGCGCTTCGGGACGATGCCGGCGCCGGAGCAGGCGCCGCACTTGACGTGGGGCACCATCGGGCGGGCACGCTTCGGCGGCCGGCGGCCGGCGTGGGCTTCGAGGGCCGCCACGATGCAGTCGGCCAGCAGCCGCTTGCGGGCCTTGGAGCGGCCGGGCAACTTCGCGTTGCCCAACAGCCAGTCCGCGCTGATGAAGGCGCCGTAGCCGTCGCCGCTCCATCGCTCCTGGGGCAGTGAGATCACGTCGCCTGCGATGACGACGCGGATCCGCTCGCCCTCGTGCCGGAACAGGTAGTCGCCGATCATCGTCGCCCCTCCCGCCCGTGCTCGATGCGGGCTGCCTGGACGGGGTGGCGCTCGTCGGCCAGTGGCTCGGCGGAGCAGACGCGCATGACCCAGGGCGTGAAGGCGCCGACGCAGATCAGGAGCGCGGCCTTCCCCGGGCTGCCGTCCATGAAGACGCACCCCCCAGCGAAGCCGCTCACTAGTCGGAGCAGGGTGTAGATCGGCGTCAGATCCGGGCTGGCGAATCGTGATCCGACTTGGGCGGGGCCGGTGACGTGATTTCGGGCACTTACGGGCATGGTCGGTCCTCCGAGTCGCGGGGTTGTCCAAGACTTTCGCCGGCTTCCGGCTGCAAGCCCCCGGTATACCCGAGGAATGGCGCGTTTCCCGCTGGTCCGATAATAGGCTATTATGGGGCGAGCGGCAACCCGCCGCCCTTCACCCGCCGCCGGAGGCAACATGGCCCGCCCAGCCCACCCGCTCACCCCCATGCCAGTCCCCCCGTCCGAGTCGTGGCTCCGAGACGAGGCGATCAAGGACGACCTGGTGGAGTACCTGGTCAGCCGGGGCCTGCCCGCGAAGAAGCGCGACACCCGGCCGAAGCTGCTGGCCCAGGCCCTCGCCGCCCGGGCCGCGCACGTCCCGGAGTTCGTCGAGCACACCGCGGCGCTGTTCGAGGCCGCGCTGACCACCCCGTGCCCCCAGCCGGACGTGCCCGCGCCCGAGCACGGCGACACCACGACCGGGTGGGACTACAACGTCCACGGCCGCCGCGTGTTCAAGGCGTGGTCCCGCGCCATGAGCCACGGGACCGGCAAGCCCCCCACCAACCGCTACGGCGGCGGCTCCCAGCGGTCCCGCGACCTCTACAGCACCCAGGAGCTCGCGCTCGCGGCCCTGGCCCACGGCTCCGTCCACAAGCTGCTCGGCGAGCTCGGCAGCCTGGCCCGCTACGCCGAGCGCGAGGCGTGGCTGCTGGGGGAGGTTCGGGCCTACCTGCGCCGCATGGACGCGCAGTCTGACCGGCCGGCTCCCAGGCCCGACCAGGAGCTCCGCGTGGTGGACGCCGACGCTGGGCGCGTGGTCGTGTCCTGGGGCGAGCGGGGCAACTACAGCGCCCACCGCTACGACGTGGCCGCGGCCGGCGACCCCTACGTCTGGCTTCTCGGCTTCGCGATCGGCGAGCCCAGCCGCGACGCGGCGGAGCGGGTGGCGCTGACGATGGAGGCCGCGTGATCCTGTACCTGGCTGACGCTTCCTGGCACAACCACGGGCGCCGGGGAGGGCGCCGCTACCACGTCCCGAGCGAGGCCGACGCCGCGCTGGCGGCGTGCTCCCGGCGGATCGTGCTGTGCCCGGACGGCAGCGAGCACGACAAGGTGCCCGAGAACCTGCTGTGCGGCCGGCCGGCCTGCCGAACCCGCATCGACGCCGCGCGGGAGCCGACGTGAGCCGCTACCCCCCCGACTCCCGGCGCGTGGGCGACTGGCAGGGCTGCATCGCCCGGACGGCCCGCGAGCTCACCAGCGGCCGGGTGCGCATCCCCGCCGGCACGCTCGTCGCCGTGGACCACTACAGCAGCCGCGGCGCGTCCATCGAGGGCGCCCAATGCCCGACGTGCGGCGTCGCGGTGCGCATGACGCGCCTGGCGCCGTCCGACCTCGTGTTCATCGAGCGCGTGGCGACCCCGTACAACAACGGGGGCTCCAGCTTGCGCCTCTACCCCCACGACGAGCGGGCGCTCCAGCGCCGGCTGGTCGAGCTCGCCGCGGCTGACCGCGGCTCCACCCCCCGCGGCGATGCGCCGCACAGCCCCGAGGTGTCTCCGTGACCTCCCCCGCTCCCGCCCCCGACGGCCCCACCAAGCTGCCCGGCTACTGGCAGATGGTCGGCTTCAACCCCCGCGAGCGTGCCGCCTTCTCCATGAAGCGGGCCGACGGCCCCACCATCGAGATCGGGTTCCGCACGCCCACCCGCGATCTCGCCAAGGGCCAGTTTCCCCCGTCCGGGCCGACCGACCCGATCGGGTTCTACCTGGTGGTGCCCAAGGACGTGGGCGCCGAGATCGCCGGCAACACCACCTTCACCATCGTCGCCGAGGCCGTGTGCTCCTGCCCGCCGGGCGGCGACGAGGATCCCGACTGCGCCCGGCACGGGACCGAGGCCATCGAGGCCGTGAAGGCGACCCGCGACGTGCCCGACATCGACTCGCCGATCTTCGACGAGGGCGGCGGCGCCGGCCCGGCCATGTCGGCGTTCATCCCGGCGGCCAAGATCAAGTGGACCGACTCGACCGAGCGGGTCCACATCGTCGCGCAGACCCCCATCGAGGCCGCCCGTAAGGCCGACGCCCTCCTGCCCCCGCCGGAGTGGATTCGGGTGCCCGAGGGCTGGCCCTGGCCCGTGCAGGATCGCTCGTGAGCCCCGCGGAGGCGCTGGCAGCCCGCCAGGAGGGCTGGGACGCCTACAAGGCCGGCAAGAAGCTGGACGCCTGCCCCTACGCCTTCGCCTCGATCACGGGGCGGCCTGGGGACGCCACCAAGGGCTCGAAGTGGGCCGAGGGCTGGCACGACGCCCGCCGCGGCAACGGCCGCCCGGTGGCCGCTGGCGGTGCCCCGTGAGCGGCGGCAAGTGGGCCGACGGCTGGGGCGGCCAGGAGCAGGCCGGCGGCGGCGGGAGCTCGGCCAAGCCCCCGGGCTGGGACGCGGGCCGGGGCGCCCCCCCGGCCGGTGACGACCGCGACGACGTGATCGACGTGTACTGCGACGACTCGCCGATCCCCGAGCACTGGACCGGCCAGCCGGCCGCGCTCCAGCGCATCGACGGCGTGAGCGTCGCCGTGGGCGTCCAGGCGTTCGCGGACGCGCCCGACGGCGCCGTGGCCGGCCCCGACGCCCCCGTGGGCTGGAACGTCACCCTGCCCCTGCCCGGGGGCCGCTCCGAGGTGGTGTTCATCGAGGCCCCGACCGCTCGCGTGGCGCTTCGCGTGGTGGACACCTGCTGGCCGCCGCCGGCCTACATCGTCATGCCCCAGGGCTGGCTGGTGGACCTGGAGAGGATGCGGGCGACACGGCTGGAGCTCGTGGCTCCGCTGGGCTTCGAGGACTGGCAAGAGGGCTGGCGGACGACCCTCGGCCTGCACGTCACCCTCGCCAACGACGGCTACCTCGCGCTCGCGTCGCCCAGCTTCGATCCTGCGACCGAGAGCGCCGACACCTACGCGGTGGCGGTCGGTCGGGGCGCCTTCGACCGCCTGCGACTCGAACCCGATCTGACGCACCCCGAGACGG
The DNA here is from genome assembly GCA_964599085.1 of uncultured Enterobacterales bacterium. Classification (GTDB taxonomy): domain Bacteria; phylum Myxococcota_A; class UBA796; order UBA796; family UBA2385; genus J125. The sequence goes on from CAZRFD010000016.1 coordinate 72,864, forward strand.
TGGCCGGCCTGCTGGCCGTGGACCTCGTGCGACGGGTCGGGGTGCCCCCCTACGCCGCCGTCACGCCCTCGGAGGTGCCCCTGTGAGCTCCGCCCCGCTGATCTGCCACCTGGCCCGCTGCACTGCCGAGCGCCGGCACCTGCAACTGTTCTGCGCCCCCCACTGGCGGCGGACGCCCACCTGGCTCCAGCGCAAGGTGTGGGCGGAGTGGAACGACGGCGCGGGGGCGGTGACGCGGGGCTACGCCGCGGCCGTGCGGGACGCCTGCACGGCCGTCGAGAGCCTGCTCGACCGGACGGCGGCCGACACCCCCGGGCGCGGCATCATGCCCGGGATCTCCGTGCGCCAGCCCTTCGCCCAGGCCCTCCTGCTGGGCGTGAAGGACGTGGAGAACCGCAACTGGCGTCCGGCGCCGGTGCATCGTTGGCTGGCCCTGCACGCCGGCAAGGCGCTCTACCGCTTCAACGACCCCCAGACCGGGCAGCCCGCCACCGGGCGACAGGGCATCATCCGATCGGTCGCTCGCGCCCGCATCGACCTGGGCGCGATCTGGCCCGACATGCCGCCGTGGGGCACCAACTCGAAGGGCACGCCCCAGGCCCCCCGCGGGGCCATCCTCGGCCTGATCCGGCTGGCTGGGTGCGTGAGCCCCGCCGACATCGCGGAGCCGAGCCCCTGGGTCAACCCGGACGCCCGCTGGTGCTGGCAGGTGGCCGAGGCCATCCCGCTGCCCGAGCCCCTGTTCTACAGCGGCGGCGAGGGCCTGTTCGACGTGGACGTGTTGACGGCCGACCTGCTCCGGGCGGCCTACCGCGCCAAGCATCCCCCGGAGGCCCGCGTCCATGCGTAGACCCCGCCGAACCACCTTCACCCCCGGAACCGACGTGCGCCGCGAGCTCACCTGCCGCGCGTGCGACCACGAGGGCAAGCTCGTCCTCGCGGGCGAGCCCTTCGTCCAGGTGCGCGTGTCCGGCGCCCTCGACGTGGCCTACTTCGCCGTCCCGACCGTCCCCGCGGTCGTCGAGGCGGCCGTGCGGCACGTCCTCCAGGGTCGCACCGTGCCCCTGCGCAACGGCGAGATCGTGGTGCCGGGCGCCGATGTCCCGCTGGCGCCGCTGCCCGATCGCTACATCAAGGCGTGGGTGGACGAGATCGTGGACTGGCAGCGCCGCACCTGGCTGGAGTGCCAGGGGTGCGACCTGCTGCCCGACGGCTGGGCCTGGCTCGGCGGCGAGCACGAGGCGCTGGTGGTGCCCGAGCTCCCCATCCAACCCGGCCACATCGCCGAGGGCCTGGTCACGCTGGCGGCGGTGCCCTGGGCCAGCCGCCCGGGAGCGGGCAGCGCGAGCCACTGCCTGATCCGCCAGCACCCGCACGGCGGCTGGGGCGGCCACTACAGCCACGCCTTCGGCCCTCCCCTGGGCGACGTGGTGTACGGCGACCCCCGCGTCCACCCGAGCCCCGACACGGCGGCCCTCGCCGTCGAGGCCATCCGTCGCCACGTTCTTCACTGGCTGCTCGACGCAGCACGCGCTCGGCGCGACACCCTGGAGAGTCCCCATGATCCGTAGTGCCCTGCTCCTGCTCCTGATCCGCGAGGTGCGCCTCGCCCGCAAGGCCCTCGACGACGAGTACGAGGCCGACCTCGACGACGAGGACACCGCCGACGAGGAAGACGCCCGGCCCCGCCGCTCGGTCGTGCGGCTGGTCGGCCGGGCGCTCGTGCTCGGCCTGCCGAACGCCCTGGCCGAGCGGGGCCGTGACAGGGCGGCGAGCTCGCCCGGGGTGTCACGGTGGAAGCGGGGGTCCGACCCTTTCCCCGAGGACGACCCCAAGGTGCAGGCCCTCCGAGCTCGCATGTTCAAGCGCACGGGCTCCTGGCCGCCCGAGGGCCTGCCCGGCGAGGTGATGGGGCGCGGCATCGGGTGCTGGCCGCGTTCCGGCGGGGCTGGCGGCGGAACCCGCGACGCGCCGGCCGACGACGGCGACGACGGCGACGGCGACGACGGGCAGGAGCTCGCCGGCCTCGACTGGCCCGAGGATCGGGAGTGCGACAAGTGCCCGGTGCGGAAGGTCTGCCCGGGCAGCAAGGCCGAGGACGCCCCGCCGTGGTCGCCCGGCAAGTACGGGTGGAACTAGTGGCTGCCGACGCCAAGCACGGCACCGGCATCGAGTGGACCCACCTGCCGGGCTTCAAGGGCGAGACGTGGAACCCGCTGCGCGGCCGGCTCGGCATGTGGTGGTGTACCAAGATCCGCCCGGGCTGCGCGAAGTGCTACGCCGAGCGGTTCAACCTGTTCCGCGGTGGCCCCAACGCTCAGGAGTACAAGCCCGGGCTCGACTCCTTCGATCTGCACCTGCCGACCCTGGCGAAGCCGACCCGGTGGCGGAAGCCGCGGAGCGTGTTCGTCTGCTCCATGACCGACCTGTTCCACCCGGACGTGCCCGACGCCTGGGTGCTTCGGGTGTTCGAGGCCATGAGCTCGCCGCTGTGCGCTCACCACGTCTTCATGGTGCTGTCCAAGCACGGATTCGGCCGGACGGCCGCCGACACCAGCCGCATCCTCGCCATGCGCGACGCCGGCTACCTCCACCCCTGGCCCTCGAACGTCTGGCTCGGCACCAGCCTGGAGAACGACCGCTTCCGGTGGTGCCTCGACCGGCTGGCCCAGGTGGACGACGCCCCCGTGCGGTTCGTCAGCGCCGAGCCCCTGCTCTCCGCCCTGCCCGACCTCGACCTCTCGGCCGTGGACTGGATGATCACGGGCCTGGAGTCCGGGCCTGGCGCTCGCACCTTCAAGGGCAACGCCGACGCGATCCGCGATCTCCGCGACCAATGCGGTCGGGCCGGCGTGCCGTTCTTCTTCAAGCAGTGGGGCGGCCCGAACAAGGCGCTGACGGGCAGAACGCTCGACGGCCGCCAGTACAGCGAGTTCCCCACACCGAGGATCGCAGCGTGACCCCCGTTGCAAACTGTGAACACGCGCGGTACAACCGCGGCACCGGCCGGGACCGTCCCGCCGCGGTCGAGTGCGTCCCCCCCCCCACGCTCGGCACCTGGGACGGCCCGGCCGTTGTTCGTCCGGGGGTCGCGTGAGCGGCTTCGCCCGCGACGGCGACTTCCTGTTCCGGCGGGCGGCGGGCGGCTGGCGGGTGTTCCACCGAGCCACCGGCCTGTGGCTGGGCGAGGTGGTGCAGATCCCCCGCGCCGGCCGCGACGACGACGGGACGTGGGTGTCCTACTCCGCCACGGAGCTCGACGGCGCGGCGGTCCACGACACCATCGAGCTCACGCGCCGGGAGTCGGCCGAGGCCCTGCTCGATCCCACCGTCCACGCCTCGTGCATGCGGAAGTGCTGCCCGGCCCACACCAACACGATGTCGATCACGCCCTTCCCGTGCGGCCCCGACGGCGCCAGGTGCGAGACGGACCAGGAGGCCGAGGCCCGCGCCCGCGTCGAGCGCCCCGCCGAGTGGATGCTCTACGACGCCGTGGAGCGCCTGCCGGACCCGTCGGCGTTCTGGCGCTGCTGCTGCTGTGGCGAGCACCAGGTGGTCGCCCCCGGCGAGCTCCCCGGCAACGTCGAGACGGCGCCCTGCGCCTGCATGCGGCGCGAGTGCCGCCGCGGCCCGAGCCAGCACGGCGGCTCCTGGGCCGAGCTCGCGACCTGGGACGCTGAACCGTCCGCCGACCAGCAGGCCCGCATGGCGGCCGACTGCGCCACCAAGGCCGCCCTGGGCCACCTGGGGGCACGGTGAGCGGGTCCGGGCTGGAGTGGCGCGAGGGCGACCCGCTGGTCTACACCGCGGACGGCTCCTGGCGGGAGGCGTGGACGCCCGTGTACGCCCGCCGGGCCGCACACTTCCCGAACCCCGACGACACCCCTACCGATGGACGCAAGGTCCAGCAGGGCGGCTCCGCGGCCTGCTCCGGCGCCATCTGGATTCATCACAACACGCGGACCTGGGCGCACACCGTCGCCCCGGAAGATCGCTGCCGCCGGCCGGCTTGTCGCCGCCGGTGGGCGGCCTGGCTCGCGTCCAGGGAGGCCCCGTGCCCGACGACCTGACGACCGAGCTCGCGGACTTCCACCTGTGGCTGCTCGACGACGGCCTCCGCCGCGCCACCGCCGACGCCTACGTCGGCCACGTCCGCCGCTGGCGCGAGGCCGAGGGCGGCCCCGAGCTCGTGGCCTGGCTCCGCGGCCGGGTCCGCGGCGCCCCCGTCGGCACTGCCTCGCAGGTCAAGGCCGCCGCCCGGAAGTGGCTGGAGTACGAGGGCCTGGACGCCGACGAGATCCGACTGCCCCGCGGCCCCCGGGCAACCCGCAAGGTCCGCCGCTCCCTGTCCCCCGAGCAGCTTGCCGCCTTCCTGGGGCGCGTGAAGCGGTCGCACCTGCCGGCCCGCACGAAGCTGATCCTGTCCCTGGTCCCGCTGACGGGCCTTCGGATCTCCGAGGCGTGCGCCCTCCGCCGCGAGCAGTTCGTCACCCGGCGGCGGCGGCGGGGGATCGTCTTCGAGGGCAAGGGCGGCCACGAGCGGTTCATCCCGCTGTCCAAGACCGCCCGCGACCTGCTGGACACCTACGACCGCCGGCACCGGCTCCCCGAACGCGGCTACCTCTTCCCCGGCCGGCCGAACCCGGCACCGTCGCCCGAGCCCTGCCCCCGGTGCGGCGCGGCCGGCGGCGAGCGGTGCCAGACCCGCACGGGCCGGGCCGCCGAGGAACCCCACCGCCAGCGCCCGCCCGCCCCGACGCCGGAGCCGATCCCCATCGGCCCGCACCAAATCCGGCGCCAGCTTCGCGACTGGCGGCGCCGCGGGGAGGAACACCTGACCCCCCACGTCCTTCGGCACACCTTCGCCACCAACGCCTACAACGGCGGGACGGACGTGGTGGCGCTCCAGGCGCTCCTGGGGCACGCCAACCTCTCGACGACGGCCATCTACACCAAGCCCGACGTGAACGCGCTGACGGCCGGTGTGGAGGCCGCCGACCCCACCCGCCCCCCACGCAGGCGGAGGCGTCGGTGAGCCAGCGCGACACCGGCGCCGACCTGATGCTGGTCGTGCTCGCCGCCCTGCTGATCGCCGGCCTGATGCGTGTCTGTGAACCCAACCTCGGAGGCCCCGACCATGAGCGACCCCGCCCGCAAGCCATCGACTGAACCGCCCCTGCCCACCGCCCTCGCGACCGTCCCGGCCGACGCCGAAGCCGTGGAGCACCTGCTCGACGGCCTCCGCGGCGGCGAGCTCGTGGTGATGCGCCGCTCCGACGCCCTGGCCCTGGCCCGACCCCAGGTGGACCTGGCCCCGCTCGTCGAGGCGTTGCAGGAGGCCATGCCCGCGCCCCAGCCGGCGGAGCCGACCACCCCCACGATGTTCGAGTACGCCGTGATCAACTGCCAGCAGGGCCAACTGTGGGTGGACGGCGCGGTCGAGTTCCGGTCCAGCCGGGCCGGCGCCGCCTCGCTCGGCGACGCCCTCCAGCGGCTCTCGGCGCAGGGCTTCCGGCAGGTGGACAGCATGACGACCGGCATGGTGAAGCAGATCATCATGGAGCGCCCGAAGCGGGAGCCGGGCGAATGACCCCGCTCTCCCAGATCCTCGGCCAGATCCTCGGCGGCCGGCTCTCGCCCGAGCTCGGCGCCTACGCCCGGGGCGAGGTGCGCAACGCCCCCACCGGGCAGCGATCCCGGCTCACCTTCGACGAGGCCGCGGCCGAGATCCGCGCGGCGGGCAACCTGGTGGAGTTCGACGGCACCACCTGGACGGCCGACGGCCTGCTCCAGAACGACACCGACCCGTGGTCGCCGATGTCCATGAGCGAGCTCGGCCTGCGCCTGCTGTTCCGGGTGCCCTACGTCCTGCTCCGCGACGGAGATCGGCGGCTGGTGCTCGCCCTCGCGCTGCTGTACCCTCCCGAGCCGTGACAGGCTGATCGCCGGCGCCGGCCTGTCACGTTCGCGCCGCAACGCCGCTACCGGCGCGGAAGTTGCGCCCGACCGTGACACCCCACCCCCTCCGCCCGATACTCGTACAGGAGCCCTACAAGGGGAACCAGGTGCGCTTTACGGGATCGGAACCATGCCGAATGATGCGAGGGTCGCCCGAGTCGGGCGAGGTGCCGCCTTGGTCGCGGAGTTGCGGACAGGGGCCGCGGACGCCCGGTTGGTTGAAGACGTGCAGGAGCTCCTGGTCGAGCACCAGCGAGCCGAGGCCGAGCTCGTGAACACGGCCGAGCACGACGCCACAATGCTCCGGCTTGCCGTCGTCACCGAGCGGCTGCTGCCGTTCGTCGAGCGGCTGACCGTCGCCGAAGAGACGCGAGCCAACGCCGCCCTGACCGACGCCAGCGCCAAGAAGACGCGGGCCGACACGCTGGCGAAGGTCGCGACCCCGCGGAACGCCCTGGCGGCCATCGTGATCCTGGGCCTGCTGATCGGCGGGGCCATCGGCCTGCCCGTCCGGGACATCGCGGCCCTGTGGTTCACCAACGGCCAGGCCGCCACGACCACCGCCGTCGAGCCGTCCGCGGTCCCGTGACAGGGGGCCACCTGGTCGCGGCCTGTCACGTCAGCGCGTCACCCACCCCGGCCGCTCGCCGGTGAGCTCGCCGCCCGCCCACCGCTCGCCCTTGCGCGAGAGGCCCACGCCGTCGCCGTCCACCGTGAGCAGGCCCCAGCCTCCCAGGATCTCCGCGATGTTGCGGTCGAGCTCGTCCTCCAGGGCCACGGACGCGGTGAGCCGGGCCTGGACGAAGGCGATCACGGGGGGCTCGCACTGGCGGAGGTAGGGCAGTTGCCCGGGGGCGTCCCCGTCTGCCCTGATGTACCCGGCGCCGCGGCGCCCCCGGCTCACGCTGAGCCCTCCGCCCGGGGGGCCTCCACGAGCGCCACGGGCTCGCCGTCCGGGACCAGCCCCAGCGTGACGCGCATGCGCACGGGGCCGCCCAGCGGCGGAATCTCGCCGAAGGCCGCCAGCACGGCGAAGCGGCCGTCACCGAGCCGCACCCCGAGGCCGGCGACGCCGACGCTCAACACGGGCGCGGGCTCGGCCGGCACCGGCGCCGGGGCCGAGGGCGCCGCGGCCACCTGGTAGACGCCCGCCAGGCGCCCGGGCTCGCCGGTCCACCGGAAGGCGGACAGGGGGCCGAGGTGATGGACGACGGAGCCGAGCTCGATGGACAGGACCGCGGCGGATCGCACCGCGGCCAGGGCCGCGTCGTCGTCGCCGTAGAGCTCCACGGCCACGGCGACCACCAGCCCGGGGAAGGGCAGGCAGTTGGCGACCATGAGCGAGGTGTCGGTGAGCGTGTGCGGCTCGGTCTTGCCGGCGCCGACGTGCCCCATCGCCATCGCGAACAGGCGGGGCCGGCTGTGGGCCAGGCGCTCCCCGGCTCGCCAGTAGTAGGTGCTCCAGGCGTTGACCGCCCCCTCGACGCCCGCGCCGGTCGAGGCGGCCGACAGGAGCTCCCAGGCGTCGGGCAGCCCCGCGCCGGTGAGCTCGCCCACCTGCTCGCGCAGGCGATCGGCGTGGGCCTGCATCGCCGCCAGGGTCGCCGCGACCTCGTGGGCCTTCCCTGTCATGGCGGCGATGGTGGCCTCCTGGGCGGCTGTCCGCGCCTCCAGTCGAGCCACGACTGCCCTGGAGCGCCAATGGCCCGCCAGGTAGCCCAGGAATGGCCCCACGACCGCACACACGGCCGTCACCACAAGGGGTCACGAGATCACGACGCACCCCCGGCCGAGGCCAGGAGCTCGTCAGCACGGCCGCGCTTGCGCGTGGCCCGGCGCTGGAGCCGCGCCGCCCGGCGGGTCTTGCCGCGGGTGGACAGGCCGGTCGCCTTCTCGTCGAGCTCGGCCGCCCGCTCCATGAGCGCGTCCGCCCGGGCCAGCCTCTCCAGGTCGTCGAAGGTCAGCACGTCCTTCACCCAGACCACCGCGGCCACGCCCAGGTCGCCCAGGCCCTCCGTGACGGCCTGCCAGAACCCGCCGTCCAGTTCCTCCAGGGCCGCGCCGACGGGGCCGCCGGGGGTCTGCTCGAAGTCCCAGAACGCATCCAGCGTCTTCGCCAGGGCGAGCATGGCCTCGTCCTTCACTTCCTCGGCGAGCTCGGCGAGCTCCCCCGCGGCGTCTTCCGGGTCCACGTCGCCGACCATGATGCCGGCGAGCAGCGCCATGTAGTCGTCGCGGGCGTCCTGCTCGATCAGCGACAGCAGGGCGAGGATCTGGGCGCGGGCCTCTTCGGCGGTGACGGTGGGCTTCAAGGTGGGCACGGGAACCTCCGATCAGGTGGGGGGAACCTCGACCCGGGCCGGTTCCGGCGATCCCGGGAGGGTGAGTTGGCAGGCGTCGCAGTAGCCGCCCGGCTCGACGCCGGTGTGCGGGCAGTCGGCCTGCACCTGGGCGCGGGCGGCGGCGAGGTGGGCCTCGCGGTCCCGGGCCTGGTGGAACAAGGGGGCGCCCTGCTCGACGGCCGAGTGCATCGCCGCGTCCGGGCTGGAGCGGTCGAGCTCGACGGGGCCGCGCAGGTAGGCGATCCCGGCCGCGACCTGGGCGTTCCACGCCCCGACCTGCTGGTGCATCTGCCAGGTGCGCCAGGCGGCGAACAGGGCCACGGCCGCGGCGACGACGGCGACGAGCGCCAGCGCCGCGGCGACGGCGAGCACGGCCGCGGGGTTCACTCCCGCCTCCGGCCGCGCTTGAAGCGTTCCGGGGACACCTTGATGATGTCGCCGTCGTCGTCGTCGCCGGGCTCGATCTCGATGCCCTCGTCGTCGTCCTCGTCATCCTCGAAGTCGTCGTCGTCCTCGTCCTCCGGTACGTCGCCGAGCAGCAGGGCGATCTCGAAGGGCTGGAACAGCGCGAACAACGCCTGGAGCGCCCATCCGGCGTCGTCGAGCAGCAGCGCGGCGAGGAACAGCGGTTGGCCGTAGCGGTCGATCAGCCGCTCGTCGTCCACCAGCTTCTCGATGCACTCCAGCAGGTCGCGGCCGGTGGCGAGCGTGGCGCCGCCCAGGCGGATCCCCCACGGTCCCCGGCGGAGCGAGCCCTGGTCGATCTCGAAGCCGTGGGCCTCCAGCATGCGGAGCACGCCCTCCAGCCCCAGGTCGTCCTGGGCGGCGGCCAGGCCCTCCACGTCCTCGCGGGGCTCCATTTCCCCGTCCTTGCAGGCCCGGGCGTACACCTTGCGCCAGTCGTCCGGCTGAGCGGGGCGCGGGAGCACGATGCACCCCTTCGAACGGAGCAGGTCGATCGCCTGCTGGACCGTGCTCTCCCCGTCAGGCTTGCCCATGATCGACCTCCACGGCGTTGACGGCCTCCCGGCAGGTGGGGCAGGACGGGACGTTGCCGGCGTCGAGGCCGGCGAGCTCGGGCGGGTGGGTGCTCATGTAGATCCCGCACCGCGCACAGCGGCAGCCGGTGTTCATGTCCACCAGCGCCCCGGTGAACAGGCAGATCCCCGGGAGCTCGCGGAAGCCCCGCGGCCGGTCGGGATCGGGCTCGTCCTCGGCGCCGACGGGCTGGGCGCACACCCATTCCAGCGGCCAGGGCAGCAGGGGCGGCGGCGGGCTGGCCTCGCCGTGCCGATGCAGCAGCGGCCAGGTCTGCCGCCCGCCGCGGGCCAGGGCCACCGCGTCCTCCCAGCCCTCCCGGCCGGGGCGCTCGATGCCCGGTACGCCCACGAGGGCGTTGGACGCGGCCACCTGATCGGCCGTCACCAGCAAGGCGAGGGCGAGCTCGCGCTCGGGCGACAGGTCCAGGGTGCGTAGGCGCTGCCGCCAGTGGACGAGGCGCTGTTCAAGCGCGTCGCCGATGTCAGGGTCGATCATGGGGCCTCCGACGCGGCCTCGGCCAAGTCGCAGACCACGGGCAATGGCCGGCCAGCCGCTTCCCCTGTTCTACAGCGGGGCCAGACAGACCGCAAACCCCCTACGACGGGTGCGCCGCCGCGCTCGTCCCCTGCCCAGGGGGGAGCGCGACGGCGCGGGTCTACGTCGGAGGCGCGGACCAAGGGGGTGCCCCCGGGGGGGCAGTCAGGCGTGTGTAGGGCCTTGGGGGGCCTCGGGCCTACGCGGCGCCGAGGATGGGCTCGAACGTCGCCAGCAGGCGGGCGCGGCCGTTGACCGCTCCACCACCGCCGGGGGTGAGCCGGAGGGTGTCGTTGGCGAGGAAGCTGCGCTGCGCCTCGACGACGGCCGAGGTGCGGCCCAGGTCGGAGATCACGGCGCAGGTCATGGCGCTGGTGGTGGCGTTGAAGCCGCCGCCGGCCGCGGGCTGCCGGGCGACGGTCAGCGTGCCGCCGGCCTGGGCGGCGATGGCGACGGCGCTGGCGTCCACCACGTTGAAGGGCCG
>CAZRFD010000017.1:0-83205 GCA_964599085.1 uncultured Enterobacterales bacterium
CCGCGTGCTCGAACAGGATCTGTACCGACAGAGCCTCTCCCACAACCGGATCCCGCGCGTGGTGCTGCCGACCTACCGGGACTGGGGCGATGTGCTCACCTGGGTCATGCGCGAGAACGTGCCGGGCTTCTTCCCGTACACGGCCGGCGTGTTTCCGCTCAAGCGCCAGGGAGAGGATCCCGCTCGCCAGTTCGCCGGTGAGGGGGGGCCTGAACGGACCAACCGCCGCTTCCACTACCTGACGCGGGGGGCGCCGGCCGCGCGCCTGTCGACGGCCTTCGACAGCGTCACCCTCTACGGCGAAGACCCCGACGCGCGCCCCGACATCTACGGCAAGATCGGCATGTCGGGCGTGTCCATCGCCAGCCTGGACGACGCCAAGAAGCTCTACAGTGGCTTCGATCTCTGCGACCCCAAGACGTCCGTGTCCATGACGATCAACGGGCCCGCGCCCATGCTGCTCGGCTTCTTCATGAACGCCGCCATCGACCAGCAGTGCGAACGCTACATCACGGAGCACGGGCTGGAAGCCGATGTCGAGAAGAAGATCCGCGCCCTGTACGAAGACCGGGGGCGGGAGCGCCCCCGGTACAGCGGTCCGCTGCCCGAGGGCAACGACGGCCTGGGGCTGATGCTGCTGGGTGTGACCGGCGACCAGGTCCTGCCGGCCGACGTCTACGCCGACATCAAGGCCAAGACCCTGGCCCGCGTGCGGGGCACCGTCCAAGCTGACATCCTCAAGGAGGACCAGGCCCAGAACACCTGCATCTTCAGCACGGAGTTCGCCCTGCGCATGATGGGCGACATCCAGCAGTACTTCATCGACCACCGGGTGCGGAACTTCTACAGTGTGTCCATCTCGGGCTACCACATCGCCGAAGCCGGGGCGAACCCCATCAGCCAGCTCGCCTTCACCCTGGCCAACGGCTTCACCTTCGTCGAGTACTACCTCGCCCGGGGCATGCACATCGACGACTTCGCCCCGAACCTCAGCTTCTTCTTCAGCAACGGGCTGGACCCCGAATACACCGTCATCGGCCGCGTGGCCCGGCGGATCTGGGCCCGGGCGATCCGGGACGTGTACGGAGGCAACGCACGCAGCCAGAAGCTGAAGTACCACATCCAGACCAGCGGCCGGTCCCTGCACGCCCAGGAGATCGCCTTCAACGACATCCGGACGACCCTGCAGGCGCTGACCGCGCTGTACGACAACTGCAACAGCCTGCACACCAACGCCTACGACGAAGCGATCACCACGCCGACCGAAGAGTCGGTGCGCCGGGCGCTGGCCATCCAGCTCATCATCACCAAGGAGCTGGGCCTGTCCATGAACGAGAACCCCAACCAGGGTTCCTTCATCGTCGAGTACCTCACCGATCTGGTCGAAGACGCCGTGCTCGATGAATTCCGCCGGGTCTCGGACCGCGGTGGCGTGCTCGGAGCGATGGAGCGGATGTACCAGCGGGCGAAGATCCAGGAGGAGAGCCTCTACTACGAGGGCCTCAAGCACACGGGTGAGCTGCCCATCGTGGGGGTCAACACCTTCCTCGACCCCCAGGGTTCGCCGACCATCATCCCCGGAGAGGTCTTCCGGTCGACTACGGAAGAGAAGGACTTCGCCATCGGCTGTCGGGACGCCATCCATGCGCGCGACGCCGACGCCGCGGAACAGCAGCTCGCCCTGCTCACGCAGGCGGCCGTCCAGCACGACAACCTGTTCGAGCGGCTGATGGAGGCCTGCAAGCTGTGCACGCTGGGGCAGATCTCGCGGGCGCTGTACGACGTGGGCGGTCAGTACCGGCGCAACATGTAGCGGTCGACGACCGAGGGCGGCACCCGGCCCGCTGCGTCTCCGGCGGCGGTCGTCACCGCTCCGCGCTCTCCAGCAGCCGCCTCCAGCGGTTGATCGCCGGCTTTCCGAACACGAGATCCGTGCGCCGGCCGACGGGGCTGCGCCCGGCCTGCAGGGCTTCGGCGTAGTCCGCAAAGGCGGTCGTCAGGTCGGCGGCGGCGCACACGCGTCGGTCGGTCGCGCGGACGAAGGCCACGAGGTTCTCGGCGGCCAGCCGGTAGTTTCGGGCCGTCAGGGGCTTCTGGATCGCCTGGCTGTGGAGCTGCTCGTCGATGTGCTGCCGGAAGCGATCCAGCCAGCCTGAGAGCGGATCGTCGACGGAATCTTCGGTGGTCGTGTCGGCCCGCTCCGCGATCGCTGCCTGCGGCGCCGGGGCGTCCGGCTCGGCCGCCTGCGTCTCCACGGCGAGCTGCGGTACCGGCGCCGGCGCTGGCGCTCGATGCTCACCGGGTGCGATCTCCTCTCCCCGGATGATCGCCACCAGCTCGTCCACCCCCAGGCTCGCGCCACCGTCCGCGCCCGAGATCAGCGCGTCGGCCAGGGCCCGCTTGCGGTCGTGCAGGGCGACGATGTGTTCCTCGACCGTGTCCTGTGCGACCAGGCGGTAGACGGTGACCGGTTCGGTCTGGCCGATGCGGTGGGCCCGGTCGGTGGCCTGGTTCTCCACGGCGGGGTTCCACCAGGGGTCGAGGTGGAAGACGTAGGTGGCGGCGGTCAGGGTCAGGCCGGTGCCGCCGGCCTTCAGCGAGATGAGGAACACGTCGGCCCCGCCGCGCTGGAAGCTGTCCACCTGGCGCTGCCGTTCCTCGGCGGGAGTTGAGCCGTCCAGGTAGCAGATCCGCAGGCCGTCCCGCTCCAGCGCCGCTCGCACGATGGCGAGGTGGCTTGTGAACTGGCTGAACACCAGCGCCTTGTGGTCACCCTCGCGCAGCTCGCGGAGCAGCTCCCGGAGGGTGTCGAGCTTGGCCGAGTCCGGGCCGGCGCTGTCCAGGACCAGCCGCGGGTGGCAGGCGAGCTGGCGCAGGCGGGTGAGGGCCGCGAGCACGTGGAAGCGGCCGTCCTCGCCATCTGCGATGCGATCGATGGCGTCCAGGCGGGCCGCTTCGTACAGGTTGCGTTCGGTGGGTCCGAGCTCCACGGGCACCGGGATCTCGATCCGTTCGGGCAGATCCGTGGCAACAGCACCCTTGGTGCGCCGCAGCAGGAAGGGGTGGACGAGGCGGGCCAGCGACGCCTTGGCGCCGGGGGCGTTGCGGCGCACGATCGGGTTCTCGAAGCGCTCCCGGAAGCGCTGCCGGCCCGGGAGCAGGCCGGGTACCGTCACCTGCATCAGGCTCCACAGCTCGCCGACGTGGTTCTCCAGTGGCGTGCCGGTGAGCGACAGCACGAAGCCGGCGTCGAGCTTGCGGGCGGCCTTGGCGCGCTTGGTCTGCGGGTTCTTGATCGCCTGCGCTTCGTCGAGCACGACCGTGCCCCACTGCACGGCGCAGAGCTGCTCCCGATCGCGGGCCAGCAGGTCCCAGGAGGTCACGAGGACGCGGCCCGCGCCGAGGTCGTCGAGCAGGGATGCGCGGTCCGGCCCGCGGTAGGACGCCACATCGAGGTCCGGGGCGAAGCGCGCAGCCTCGCGCAGCCAGCCGAAGCCCACCGAGGTCGGCGCCACCACCAGCGCGGGGCCCTCGGCCTGGCGATGCAGCAGCACCGCCAGCGCCTGGACGGTCTTGCCGAGCCCCATGTCGTCGGCGAGGACGGCCCCGGGGGACCAGGCTGCGCGCCGCAGCATCCACCGGACACCCTCGGCCTGGTAGGGGCGAAGCTCTGCTCGGAGCCCCGCCGGGATCGCGGGCTGCGACCGCCGCGCGGCGTCGATCTGCTCGCGGAGGGCGCGCCAGCCCTTGTTCCCGCGCAGCGTTGCCCCGGCGGACTCGGCGTCGAGGAGGGCTTCCGCCATCAGCCGCGGCACCTTCAGCGCGCCCTCGGCCTGCTCGGCGCGGTCGTCCAGCAGCCGCAGCCGCTCGACGAGGTCGTCGGCCAGGGCGAGCCAGCGGGTCTTGTCGATCACCACGTGCCGTTGGCCCAGTCGCAGGGCTTCACGCAGTGCGAGCAGCTCGATGGCGCCGGCCTCGGTCTGTACGCGGGCGCCGATCTCCAGCCACGCCCCGCGTCCGCTCACGCTCACGGTCAGGTCGGCGGTGCTGGCCTTCGCGACCTGGAGGGGCTTGCCCTTCCAGAGGATCTCCACGTCATCCAGGGAGATCTCGGCCGCTTGTGCCGCGGCGTGGGCGATCTGTTCAGCGTCGCGCAGCACGACGCCGCGCCGGGCCTGTTCGGCGTCCACGCCCAGCCGCTCTGCCAACGCAGCGGTCCGTGCCTGCTCCTCGGCGAAGTCGCGCTCCAACATCAACAGGCCATCGCGGTCCTGCCAGAGTTGCTCCGGGCCCCGACCGGGCATCAGGATCTCGCCGCCGGCCACCGCCCGGATCCCGATCTGCAGTCGCAGGCCGCCCAGCGCCGTCAGCTCCAGGCTGAGCACCGGCCGGGCCTGTGCGGACTCGCGCGCGACGTCCACGCCGTCGTCCAGATCGATGTCGATGTGACGCGACAGCATGGGCAGCGCCGGTGCGATCCGCGCGAAGGCTTCTGCCGGCCAGTCCTCGTCCTCGGGCAGCTCGGCGAGCGCGCGGAGGAGTCGGGCGTCCTGCCGCATCACCAGCAGGCTGCGGTCCGCCGACCACGTCCAGGTGACGCCGTCGCCGAGGAGGCAGCGCCGTGCGATGTCCCGGAGCAGGGTACGGGAAGCCACGACACCGTTCAGGAGCACCTCGGGCCGCAGGCTCCCGGGCTGGCGGCCACCGGCCCAGCGAAGCGTGAGCCGGCCCTCGTGGACGTCGACCAGGGCCTTGTCGTGCACGAGGAGTGGGTTGTCGACCAGCAGCTCCGGACCCGCCTGCAGCGTCGCTTCGTTTCCTTGCATCCACGCACCGAACGCGACCCGGTCCTCTGGACGGTGGACGGTGTGCAGCCTGCTGGCGACATCTTGATCCGAGGCGCGGAAGCAACGCCAGCCCGGCTTGGTCTTGAACGGTCGCGTGAGCACCGGTCGAACCATCAGGGTTCCCCAGTGTTCGAAGATCAGCTCCCAGCCGAGCTGCTTGTCGTCGGCTGCGTCGGGGGCGCCCGCTGCGGCGATCAATGCGTCGGAGGCCTGGGTCCACGGCGGTCGGCTGCAGATCTCGTGGAGTTGCTGTGGGTTGAGACCCGCTGCGTCCGGGTCTCGCAGCAAGACGATGGCGTCGAGCAGCGCCTTCGCCCGGGTCGCGCAGCCGCGAGGCGGCGCGCCCGGACAGCCGCAGCGGACGGTCCCGGCCTGCTCGCCGATGAGGTGGATCGTGACGGTCGGGTCCCACGACGGGCAGCCCGCCGACGTGCTCGGCTTCATCATGATGTGGCCGCTGGCTGCATCCAGCGTGTAGCGAGCGTCCCGATGCGCCGAGGCGACGGCGCCGGCTTCCAGCTCGGCCGTCATCTGACGGTAGCGCTGGACGAAGGTCTCGATGGTGGGCGCCAGCGGACCCGCCGCCGGTGTGTCCAGGATCGCCTGCTCTCGCTGCGAGAAGCTCTGTCGGTCCAGCCAGGTCTGGAACCAGACTTGCTGGAAGGCGCTGAGCATCCGGCGGTCGTAGGCGCTCCCCCTGCCGGAGGTGGCAGCGTCCCGGATGGCTTCGTGCATCGCCGCTCCGCCCCACACGGACAGGGTGACGACGTCCCCGTGCAGATGGTCGGCGAGCAGGCCGTGCACGGAGCTGTCGAGCAGGTCGCCGAGCCCCTGGCGATCGACGAGCGCCACCAGGTCGGGGCCCGAGACCGGCACGTCCTCCCCCATCACGACCCCGAGCGCCTTGGCGCGGGGCTCGAGCAGGCTGTGGTCTTCCCAGTCGATGAGGGCATCCTGCTGCTCGGGGCGGAGGCGTGCCTGGCGAGCGGCAAGCGCCACTGCGTTCATCTCGATGCGTTCGAGGTGCTCGGTGAAGCTCTGCCCGGCCGCGGGCCGGGTCGGGTCCAGCGACGTCGTCGGTAGATCCGGCAGCTCATGGTCGTCGTCCCAGGAGTCGCGGAGATCGACTACGAGCGCGTCGTCGATCTCGTAGTCGAAGGCATCCGGGTCACGGGCGATGGCCAGCCAGGCGGCGTCAACGTGCTTGCAGCGGGGCGCGCCGCAGGTGCACGCCTGGATCGCGACGGCGCCGTGGCTGTCCAGCTCCAGCTCGACGTCCTGGCCGTCGACCCAAGCCAGGAATCGCGGACCGATGCGGCCCATGGGGTCCACGAGGTCGGCGAGCTTCGCCGCGCGCTGGCGTCGCGTGCGGCCGAGGGCGCGGGTCACCTGGGGGACGGTGGGGATGGTCGGGTTCATGGGGCGATCCTGGCCGGTCGTCGATATCGCGCCGCTGCCGACGCGGCCCGACCCGGCTACACCCCGCCCATGCCCCGACAGCCCGACCCGATCTCCCTGCACCTCTGGAAGCGCCCGCCGGCCTTCCGGCGCGTCGTCGGCGGCGGGCTGTTCGCTCTCGCCGTGCTGCTGGGCGTCGGGGGGCAGTGGCTGCTCGCGGGCGGCCTGTCCCTGCTGGCGCTGACCGCGTCGGGCGCCAGCCTCCTGGCCTCCGGTGCGGTCCTCCTCGTGGACTACCAGGGCGACCTGGAGTTCAACGGCCAGGGCCTGCGGCTCCCCGGCGGGCGGCAGCTCTTGCCCAAGCGGATCCGCGGCTGCGCCGCCCGCCCGGGCCCCGGCGGCACCGGCGAGCTGGTGCTGACGCTGGCCTTTCCCGACGGCGAAGAGGTCGTCGCCACGGGCCAGCCGCTGGCCATGGTCGAAGCGGTCGCCGCCGCCATCCAGGGACGCGTCGACTGAGCACTACACGCCGTCGTCGGGCGGCTCGGCGGCGGCGAAGCCGTTGCCTGCCACCTGCAGGGCGTAGGCGACCTGGTCGAGGTCGCCCGGCAGCCGCTCGGCCCACATCCGCGTCTGCGTGGCGAGCCCGGCCAGCCGTGGCGCCAGCTCGCTGCCGGGCACGACGAAGCGCGCCTGCTGGTCGGCCTGGCCGGACAGGCTGCGCAGCAGGGTCGCGACCTCGGCGATGGCGTCGTCGTCGCCGGAGGCCTGCCGCAACCGGCCGGCGAGGCGGGTGAGCTTGCCGTGGGCCCAGGCGCGGGTGGCCTCGATGCGGCGCCGCTCCTCGTCGGGGTCGGCGTCGGGGCTGCCCGGCGTGAAGTCCTTGATGGCCAGGAAGAGCTTGCCGCCGCCGCCGGTCGGCGCGGCGTAGAGGAACTGTGCGTTGACGAGCTGGGCGGCCTGGGTGGCCAGGTCCATGGCGTCGTCTTCACCGACGTCTTCTTCGTAGGGGTGGTCTTCGTCGGGCGGCGGCAGGCAGGGGACGCCCGCTTCCTGGAAGGAGGCGATGCCCGCGGCCCACATCAGCGACTGGTTGGCGGCGGCATATGACAGGATCGCCTGGCAGCGGGCGTGGGCGACGACGTCGCCGGCCTGGTTGGTCCAGTGGATCCGGCCCTCGGGCAGGGCCGCGCCGAAGCTCGCGATGCCGAGGGACTCGAACAGGGTCGCGACCTGCTCGAAGGTGAGGGGTTCGGCCATGGGGTCTCCTGCGTGGCGCGCAAGGCTACCAGGGGCGGGCGCTCCGCCGCAGCCACGAGGAGCCGGCTCGATTAGCGGGCCGGGCATGTCCTTCCTCGATCGCGTCCAGCAGCTCCCCGTCCTGGGCATCGGCCCGTCCACTGAGTTCGGCGCGGGCGATCAGCCCGGCGCCCTCGACCTCGCCGCGCTGCGCCGGGACCACCCGCGCTTCGGCGCCTTCCTCGAGGTCGGCGTGGAGGTGGCCAAGGGCATCGACGCCCATGCCGCCGCCTGGGTCGCCGCCGGCCTGCCGACTACCTTCCACTTCCTCGACGTCAACCTGGACGAACCCGAAGACTTCGGCGATGACTGGCTAGCGTTGCTAGCAGTACGCATCGACAGCCTGCGCCCGGCCTGGATGTGCGGCGACGCCGGCCTGTGGCACTTCGGCCCCCGCGACCGGGGACACATGCTGCTGCTGCCGCCGATCCTCACCGACGCCGCCGCGACCGAGATGGCCGCCGGCATCGTCGCCCTGCGCGAGGCCACCGGCCTCGAGGTCATCCCCGAGAACCCGCCGGGCAGCGTCTACGTCGGGGACCTGCACCTGCTGGACTTCTTCGCCCGGCTCTGCGAGCGCGCCGACACCGGCATGCTGCTCGACGTCGCCCACCTCTCCATCTACCAGCAGGCCACCGGGCACGCGCCCCTCGACGGCCTCGCTGACTTCCCCCTCGACCGCATCGTCGAGTGCCACGTCGCCGGCGGGGTCCTGCGTGATGTCGACGGGATGCCCTGGATCGAGGACGACCACAGCCCGGCGGTGCTGCCGCAGACCTGGGACATCTTCCGGCGGGTCGCTGCTGGCGCAGAGAACCTGAAGGCCGTCGTCTTCGAGTGCGAGAGAAACCCGCTGGATCACTGCCTACCAGTGTTCGAAGAGATCGCTCGGATCTGGCCGGGAGGTGCAGCATGAGCCGGGCCCTGCAGCGGGTCGTGGTCCGCATGCTCCACGACCCGGGCTTCGCTGACGCGGTCATCGCCGGGGCCGCCGTGCCCGAGCTCTCCGAGGGGGAGCGCTCGCTGCTCCTCGGCCTGGACCGTCGCGCCTTCCGCACCGACCCCTACCGGCGCGGGCGGCTGCTCACCGCCCTGCTCGACGAGTACCCGGCGGCCGCCGCCATCGCGTCGGATGGCGGGCGCCAGCTCTCCACGCTGGATGCCTTCTTCTCGGCTGCTGCGTTCCACGAAGCGATCCAGCAGCGGCGCCACCTCGCCCTGGCCTTCGGGGAGTGGCTGCTGCCGCAGGCCCCCGGCGTCGCCGCGCTGGAGCTGGCCCTGGCGCGAGCGCGCCGTGATCCCGCCCGGGTCGCCGGCGACCGCTGGCTGCAGCGCGCCCGCGGCCTCGTCCCCGTCGCGGTCCCGGTCGGCAGCCTCGCCCGCTGGCAGGCGCTGCGCGAGCGCCTCGGGGCGGCGCCGGCCGACGCCCTGGCGGCGGGTCGCGTCCGTACCCGGGACCTGCCGGTCCTCGGCCACGGCCGGGAGCACTGGCTGGTCGAGGTCGGTCCCGATGGCGCCGCGGGCCTGGGTGGGAGCAGCGAGGCACTCCACGGACTGCTGGATGCGGCCGCAGGACCCACCCCACGGGACGTGCTCGTCGCCGTCGCCGCCGACCTGGGGGCGGGAGACGAAGCCGCCGAGATCGTCGCCGGCTTCGTCGAGGAGGGGCTGCTGGTGCCGGTGAGCTGAGCGCTGCCGCCGCAGCCCGCCTACCGCAGCCCGTCTACCGAACCACGGTCACCGGGCAGTGGGCGCGGCGGACGACCTTTTCGCTGACGCTGCCGAGCAGCAGCGTGTCGATGGGGCCCAGCCCCCGGCTGCCCATGACGACCTGGTCGACCTCGTAGCGTTCCGCGATGTCGATGATCTCGTCGGAGGCGCTGCCGAGGCGCGCCAGCTCGACCACGTCGAGCTGCCCGTCGAGGCCCCCCAGCGCCTTGTGGGCGGCCGCGAACTTCGGCGCCGCCAGCTTCATCAGCCGCGCCCGGATGTCGTCGGAGTCCAGCGACACCATCCCCATCAGCTCGGGGGTGGGGGCGTCGTGCACGTGGAGCAGCAGCAGGTGCCCGCCGGTCGACGCGGCGAGCTCGCCGGCGAAGCGGGTGGCGTGCAGCGATCCGTCGGAGCCGTCGACGGGGACCAGGATCTTCTTGCCGATGCCGGACATGCGACCTCCATGGTGCACTCTCAACCTAGGCACCGCGGGGGGGCCGAGAAGCGCGACAGGAAGGCGCTGCGCGGCCTTGCCACGGGGCTTAGGAGCCGTGCCTCCCCCACCCCGAGCACTGCCGCCATGAGCCACAGCTTCCTCGTCGTCCCGACCGGCCACGGCGTCGGCCTGAGCACCGTGAGCATGGGCCTGCTGCGCGCCTGCGAGCGCCAGGGCTTCCGCGTCGGCTTCCACCGCCCCATCGGCCAGCCCGGCGAACCCTCGGCCGACGCCTCGACCCGGCTCGTCCGCACCGCCACCGCCCTGGATCCACCCCTGCCGGTCGCGGCCGACGAAGCGGAACGCCTGCTGTCGGCCGACCGCCTGGACGCGCTGATGGAGCAGGTGATCGAGGCCCACACCGAAGCCGCCCGGGCCTGCGATGTCGTCGTCGTCGAGGGGCTGTGGGCCGCCGAACAGCAGCTCTACGCGCCGCGGGTCAACGCCGCGCTGGCCCGCACGCTGGACGCCGAGCTGGTCCTGGTCTGCGCCCCGCGGGGGCGCCCCGCCGCCGAGGTGGTCGAGGAGATCGAGATCGGCGCGAGCGGCTACGACGTGGCGGTCGCCGGCGTCGTGCTCAACATGGTCGCCGCCGAGGCCCCCGCGCGTGAGCCCGGCCCGGCCTCGCTCACCGGCGCCCGGCGCGTCATCGACCCGCGGGCCTGGCCCTGCTTCGACGAGCTGGCCGCGGTGGGGCTGCGTCTCGTGGGTGCCGTGCCCATGGCCCGGGAGCTGCTCTCCCCCCGCGTGTACGACCTCGCCCAGGGGCTCGGCGCTGAGGTGATCTTCGAGGGCGAGATGCGGCGCCGGCGCGTGCACGAGGTCACGCTCTGCGGCCGCGGCGTGCCGGGGATCATCGACGCCTTCCGGCGCGGCACGCTGCTCATCTGTCCCTCGGACCGCCACGACGTCCTGCTGTCGGCCAGCCTCGCCAGCCTCGGCGGCGAGCAGCTCGCCGGCCTGCTGCTGACCCACGGCGATGACCCCGACGAGCGCGTCATGCGGCTGTGCCGGCGGGCCTTCGAGCGCGGCCTGCCCGTCCTGCGGGTGCGCGAGAACAGCCTGCAGACTGCCACCGCCATCGACCACCTCGACCGCAAGGTGCCCGTCGACGACCGCGAGCGTGCAGAGGCCGCGATGAACCACGTGGCCGGCCACCTCGACACGGCCTGGCTGCGGCAGGCCATCGGCGCCCCCCGCGAGCGGCGCGTGTCACCGGCGGCCTTTCGCCACGACCTCATCCAGGGCGCGCGGGATGCCCAGGCGCGCATCGTCCTGCCCGAGGGCGACGAGCCGCGCACCATCAAGGCGGCCTCCATCTGCCAGGAGCGCGGCATCGCCCGCTGCGTGCTCCTCGCCGACCCCGACCGGGTCCGCACCGTGGCCGCCGACCACGGGGTGCGCCTGCCCGAGGGGCTGGCGATCATCGATCCCCTCGCCGACATCGACCCCTACATCGGGCCCATGGTGAACCTGCGCCGTCACAAGGGGCTCACCGACAGCATGGCCCGCGACCAGCTCCAGGACGCCGTCGTGCTCGGCACCATGATGCTGCAGCAGGGTGAGGTCGACGGCCTGGTCAGCGGCGCGGTCCACACGACGGCCAACACGATCCGACCCGCCCTGCAGCTCATCCGCACCCGGCCGGGCTTCGACATGGTCAGCTCCTGCTTCTTCATGTGCCTGCCCGACCAGGTCCTGGTCTTCGCCGACTGCGCCGTGAACCCCGACCCCGACGCCGAGCAGCTCGCCGAGATCGCCGTCGCCACCGCCGACACCGCCACGGCCTTCGGCATCCAGCCCACCGTCGCCATGATCAGCTACGCCACCGGCAGCTCCGCCGGCGGCACCGAGGTCGAGAAGGTGGCCCGGGCGACCGCGCTGGCGCGTGAGCGGCGGCCCGACCTCGAGATCGACGGTCCCCTGCAGTACGACGCCGCCATCGTCCCCAGTGTGGGGGCCGCCAAGGCGCCGGGCTCCACGGTGGCCGGGCGCGCGCGTGTGTTCATCTTCCCCGACCTGAACACCGGCAACACCACCTACAAGGCCGTCCAGCGTTCGGCCGGCGTGGTCAGCATCGGCCCGGTGCTCCAGGGCCTGGCCCGGCCGGTGAACGATCTCTCCCGCGGTGCGACGGTGGAGGACATCGTGTTCACCATTGCGCTCACGGCGATCCAGGCGCGGCAGGGGGGGTGACGACGCCCCGTCAATCCAACCGCTCCCCGGCCACCACGATCCCGTCGCCGTCGACGTAGGCCTGGTCCCCGGGGAAGACCCGGCACTCCGGCAGGTACAGCGGGACGTCGCGGTCGCCGAGGCCGCGCTTGATGGTCTTGCGCGGGCAGGTGCCGATGGCGAGCACGCCGATGTCCATCTGGTCGATGAGGGCGCTGTCGCGGATGCAGCCGCGGACGATGACGCCGGCCCAGCCGTTGTCGGCGGCGCGCTGGGCGAGCTGGTCGCCGAGCAGCGCGCAGTCGGTGGCCATGCCGCCGTCGATGAACAGCACGCGCCCCTCGCCCGGTTCGGCGACGGCTTCGCGCACCCGGGAGTTGTCGCGGGGGCAGCGGATGGTCGAGATCGGGCCGCAGAAGCGGCGGCGGCGGCCGAAGGCGCGGAAGCGCACCGTCGAGATGGTGCCCGCGTCGGGGAAGGCGTCGCTGAGGTCGGCGGTGGCCCAGGGCTGCTCGGACATGGCGGGGGATCCGGTGGGTGAGGTCCGCGGTCGCAGGACGACCGTCGTCCCGTGCTTATTGTCTCGACATGACGACGGCCTTCGCTGGACTGATGTGCCACGCGCCGATCGTGATCCCCGCGGTCGCGGGTCCCGACGCGGCGCGTTGCAAGGCAACAACCCGAGCCATGCGGGAGGTGGCGGCGCGCGCCGTGCACAGCCGGCCCGACCGCCTCGTGCTGATCTCGCCGCACTCGCCGCGGGACTCGGCCGGCTTCTCGGCCTGGCCCGGGCCGCGGCACGTCGGCGATCTCGGCGACTTCCGCAGCCCGCAGGTCCGCGTCGACCTGCCCGATGCGCCAGAGGTGGCCGAGCAGCTCGGCCTGCCGCCCATCCGCTACCGCGAACGCTGGCTCGACCACGGAGCCATGGTGCCGCTGTCCTTCCTGTGGGACGCCGGCTGGCGGGGCCCCACCGCGATCCTGGCGCTGCCCGCCCACTACCACCCCGACAGCGCCGGCCTCGGGCGCGCGCTGGCCGACCTGCCCGGCCGCACCGCCGTCATCGCCAGCGGCGACATGAGCCACCGGCTGATCCCGGGCGCCCCCTCGGGCTATCACCCCGAGGCGCGCCACTTCGACGAAGCCTTCGTCGCCGCCCTGCGCCGCAAGGACTGGCCCGGGGCGCTCTCGGCCGAGCCTCGGCAGCTCGCCGCCGAAGACGTCGTCGACAGCACGGCCGTCGCCATGGCCGCCGCCGGGGCGCCGGCGCACGCCGAGGTGCTCTCCTACGAGGGGCCCTGGGGCGTGGGCTACACCGAGGCCGTGTTCTACGATCCGGAGCCGCCGACCTGGGTCATCGCTCGCGCCGCAGTGCGCGCCGCCGCCATGGGGCGCCGCATTGAGCCGCCGGCCGGTGGGCCGCCGTCGCAGGGCGTCTTCGTGACGCTGCACCGCAAGGGCCAGCTCCGCGGCTGCATCGGCCACATCCTGCCGCGCTGCGATCGGCTCTGGGAGGAGCTGACCGAGGTCGGGCGGGCCACCGCCCTCGACGACCCGCGCTTCCCACCGCTCACCGCCGGCGAGCTGGCCGACCTCGACGTCGAGGTCAGCCTGCTTCAGCCGCCAGAACCCATCGCCGGCCCCGACATGCTCGATCCCGCCCGCTACGGTGTGATCGTTCGCCGCGGGCGCCGGGTCGGGCTGCTGCTGCCCGACATCGAGGGCATCGACACCGTCGAGCAGCAACTGTCCATCGCAAGGCGGAAGGCGGGCATCCGGCCCGACGAGCCGGTCGAGCTGGAGCGCTTCACCGTCCGCAAGGAGGTGCAGCCGTGAACCGGAGAGACGAACAGCCCGTCGAGACCTTCCCCGGCCGCTGGTGGCACGCCGAAGGCGACCGCTACGTCTGCGATCTCTGCCCGCGCTCCTGCCGGCTGAAGGCCGGCCAGCGGGGCTTCTGCTACGTGCGCATGGGCACGGACGACGGCATCGCGCTGACGACCTATGGCCGCAGCTCGGGCTTCTGCATCGATCCCATCGAGAAGAAGCCGCTGTTCCACTTCCTGCCCGGCACGCCGATCCTGTCCTTTGGCACGGCCGGCTGCAACCTGGGCTGCCGCTTCTGCCAGAACTGGGGGATCTCCAAGGCCCGCAAGGACGACCGGCTCATGGACCGCGCGAGCCCCGACCAGCTCGCCCGCGCCGCCGTGGTCCACGGCTGCCGCTCGGTCGCCTTCACCTACAACGACCCGGTGATCTTCGCCGAGTACGCGCTCGACGTGGCCGAGGCCTGCCGGGCCCGCGACGTCCGCACCGTCGCCGTCACCGCCGGCTACATCTCGGCGGGCGCCCGCGAGGAGTTCTTCGCCGGCATGGACGCCGCCAACGTCGATCTGAAGGCCTTCACCGAGCGCTTCTACCAGCGGCTCTGCTACGGGGCGCTGGAGCCGGTCAAGGAGACGCTGCAGTACCTCGTCCACGACACGGACACCTGGGTCGAGCTGACGACGTTGCTCATCCCCGGCGAGAACGACAGCGATCAGGAACTGCACGCGCTGACGAGCTGGGTACGCGAGGCCCTGGGGCCCCACGTGCCGCTGCACTTCACGGCCTACCACCCCGACTACCGGATGGACCTCCCGCCCACCCCCGCCGAGACGCTGTCGCGCGCCCGGCAGATCGGCATGGAGGAGGGGCTTTGGTTCGTCTACACGGGCAACGTGCGGGACGCGTCCGGCAACTCCACCTGGTGCCCCAACTGCGGCGGCCTCGTCATCGAGCGAGACTGGTACCAGCTCGGTCGCTGGGGCATGGATCCGAAGCAGCCCGGCCGCTGCGCGAGCTGCGGCACCGGCGTCCCCGGCCTGTTCGAGGCCCGGCCCGGCACCTGGGGTGGCCGCCGCCAGCCGATCCACCTCGCGGCCTGAGCGGTCGCGCCCCACGGGTGTCCAGGCGGCGTCTCAGGGCGCGGCGAAGTCGCTGATCACCTCGGCGTAGCCGAACGCACCGCCGAGGTCGCTGGAGAGCTGCCAGTGCTCGGTGCCGCTGTCGTCGACGACGGCGATGCGGCCGCCTGTGGCGAAGTCCACCATGGTGTAGCCGGAGTCCAGCCGCTGCACGCTGCCCAGGCTGGGGGCATAGATGCTCGGCGAGGCCTCATACGACCACAGGATGCTGGCCGTCGTCGCGGGGTCTTCGTCGAAGGCGACCTCGATCGCCCGTGAATTCATGCGGCTCGACGAGCCGTTCTCGAAGACCAGGATCGAGTCGTCGAGCAGCTCGAAGCCGTGCTGCAGGCCGAAGATCTCGCCGGTGCCGTCGTCGCCGCTGTAGTCGCTGAACGGCCCGCTGAGCACCCACTCCACCGTGAAGTCGGCCCGGTCGATGGCCATGATCGAGCCCAGCCCCAGAAAACCCACCAGGTAGCGGTCGTTGGCTTCGTCGTACTCGATGGTGTTGGCGTGTGACCACTCCTCGTTGGCCATGCTGTCGACCTCGGGGCTGTACACGAACTCTTCGAAGATGGACCACACCTGTGTCTGGGTGCCGTCGGGGGCGACCTCGACGATGGCGTCGCCGACGACGGGCTCGCCGTCGACCCGGATCACGTCGTGGGTCAGGCAGGCCAGCGTGCCGTCGGGCAGCTCGGCGAAGTCGTGGTGGGCGTCTTCGACCTGCACGGTCTCCAACAGGTTGCCCTCCCAGTCGAAGCGGGACAGACCCGTCTCCTCGGTCTCGCCGTAGCGGTTGACCGGCTGGGCGAGGATGGTCTGGCCGTCGCGGCTGATGCGCGCCCGGCTGATGAAGGCTTCCACCTCGGGGCGGGCCCACCAGACGGTGCGTCCCTGCTCGTCGATCACGGTGACGGCGGCGGGGCTCTGGACGTTGGTGGTCAGGAGGTAGCCGCCGCCGAAGATGCCGTCCTCGCGGACGTCGAGGGTGAGATCGGGCAGCTCGCTGTCCACCGGCCCGGTCGTGATCTGCTCGACGGGGCTGGTCACGTCGGTGCCGTCGATGGTGGCCACGACCTGCACGTCGATGACCGCGTCGGGGGGCAGCGCCACCAGCAGGGCGTCGGTGCGGGCCGGATCGAGGTCGAGCGACCGGTCGAGCGCGCCGTCCTCGCCGTAGTCGACGCGCAGGGTCGTCGGCGTGCCGGGCGGGACCCAGGTGGCGGTCACAGCCGTCGGCAGCCCGTCGGACAGCGACAGTTCAAGGTTGATTTCATCGGTCGCAGCGGTGTTCTTGCCGCCGCAGGCCAGGGCGAGGAGGATCAGCGCGGGAGACATGGGGCGGACCATAGCCGTGGACCGGGTAGGCTGCGCCCCTGCGCTGCACCTGGCGGCGCTCCGGGTCGACATGATCGAGGCACGACAGCTCAGCCGCAGCTTCCGGACCTTCGCCCGTCGACCGGGCGTAATGGGTGCGGTCAAAGACCTCTTCCGCCTGGGGGGAGAGGACCGCCTCGCCGTCGACGGGGTGGATCTGAATGTCGCACCCGGGGAGGTGGTCGGCTTCATCGGGCCCAACGGCGCCGGCAAGAGCACGACCATCAAGATGATGACCGGCGTGCTGCGCCCCACGGCCGGCCACCTGCGGGTCAACGGGCTCGAGCCCTTCAGCGACCGCCGCCAGCACGTGCGCGGCATCGGTGTCGTCTACGGCCAGCGGACCCAGCTCTGGTGGGATCTCGCGGTGGTCGAGGCCTTCGACCTGCTCGCCAGCATCTTTCAGGTCGACCGCGACGACTACCGGCGGCGGCTCGACCGCTTCGACGCCGTGCTCGGGATCCGGCCGCTGCTGCACCAGCCGGTGCGCGAGCTGTCGCTGGGCCAGCGCATGCGCTGCGACATCGCCGCGGCGCTGATCCACGGCCCGCCCTTGCTCTTCCTCGACGAGCCCACCATCGGCCTGGACGTCGCCGTCAAGCGCCGCATCCGCGACTTCATCGGCCTGGTCAACGAAGAGGAGGGCACGACGGTGCTGCTGACCACGCATGACCTGACCGATGTCGAGGTGGTCTGCGAGCGGGTCGTGCTCATCGACCACGGCCGGGTGCTGTTCGACGGGCCGACGCGGACGCTGAAGGACAGCCTCGGCGGGCGGCGCCGGCTGGTGGTCGACCTCGCCCGGCCCCAGGACGCGAGCCCCGCGCTGGTCGAGGGGCTGCCGGTCGACTGCGAGATCGACGGGGCGCGGCTGAGCCTGCGCTTCCGTCGCGGCGAGGTCACGGCCGGCGCCCTCATCGCCGCGGTCACCGCCCGGGCCGAGGTCGCCGACCTCTCGGTGGAGGAGCCCGACATCGAAGACGTCGTCGCCCGCTTCTACGAAGACGCCGACGCCCGCCAGCTTCGCGCCCTGGAGGGGCGGTGAGGGCGGCCGCGGCCTCCTCGGGCCTGCCGCTGTCGCTGACGGCGCGGACGGGCTGGAAGCTCGGGGTGCAGCTCGTGCTGGCCTACCGCTTCGAGGCGCTGGTCCAGCTCGTCAGCGCCAGCGTCGTCGCCCTGCTCAACTGGTCGCTGTGGACGGCGATCTACCAGGGGCGGGACACGGTGGTCGGGCGCACGGCGGCCGAGATGACCACCTACGTCGTCGTGGCCTGGGTGATCACCACCTTCTACGGCACCCGCGTCGACCAGGAATTGTCCGGACGCTTCCGCGAGGGGCTCATCGCCGTCGACCTGCTGCGGCCCTGGGATCTGCACCTGCACCACTACTTCCGCGACCTCGGCCGCGCGGGGACGGCGCTGCTGATCACCACGACCCCGCTGTTTCTGTGGACGGGTGGGCTGCTGCACCTGCGGGCGCCGCAGCACTGGTGGACCTGGCCGGTGTTCGCCTTGTCGCTGCTGCTGGCCCACGCCATCAGCTTCGGCTTCGCCTGGCTGGTCGGCGTGGCCAGCTTTCGCTTGCGCAACGCCGCCGGCCTCGCCCACCTCAAGGCCACCGTCATCGGCGTGCTGTCGGGCTCGCTCATCCCGCTGGACCTCTACCCGGGCGTGATGCGCCCCGTCGTCCTGGCCCTCCCTTTCCAGGGCATGTCCCACACCCCGGCCAACATCTTCACCGAGCGCATCCCGCTGCACCAGCTCTGGCAGCCGCTGGGCGTGCAGCTCTGCTGGGCGGTGGCCCTGTTCTTCATCGGCCGCCTCGCCCTGCGCGGGGCCCTGCGCGCCGTCGTCGTGCAGGGAGGCTGATATGCGCCCCGCCGTCCGCCGACCTCGCCAGCAGGCCTTCTCCCGGGTCCTGCCCGACACCGGCGACGGGCCGCTCGGCGCCAGCTACCCGGGGCCGCCCCGCGGCCGCCTCGGCGCGCTGTGGCGGTACGGGCTGATGCGGGCCAAGGTGCGCCTGGCCTATCGCGGTGACTTCCTGCTCAACGCCCTGGGCGACTTCATCGTCGCCGGCATCGGGCTGATCTTTCTGTGGGCCATCTTCTCGCACGTGCCCGACATCCGCGGCTGGTCCTTCCACGAGGTGCTGTTCATCTGGGGCATGGGCGAAGCCGCCGCGGGTCTGTTCTTCGTGTTGTTCCAGGGCCTGTGGGCGCTCAACCAGCAGTACGTCCTGCGGGGAGAGCTGGACCGGGTGCTGTTGCGACCGCTGGATGCCTACACCCAGATCATGCTCGACCACCTCAACCTCGAAGATCTCCCCGTCAGCCTGCTCGGGCTGGGCATGATGGCCTGGGCGGTACCGGGGCTGCCGGCCTTCAGCACGGTGCAGTGGCTGATGCTGCCGGTCTTCCTGCTGTGCGGGGTGCTCGTCCTGGCCGGGGTGGTCACCGCCTTCAGCAGCCTGGGCTTCCGCATCCTGCACCGCGGCACGGCGGTGGGGCTGGTCTACCAGGCCAGCGCCTTCAACCGGTACCCCATCGACATCTTCGCCCGACCCATCCAGCGCCTGCTCACCTGGGTCGTGCCCTTCGCCTTCGTCGCCTTCTTCCCGGCGACCTGGTACCTCGGCCGCGACCGCTGGCTGGCGTGGGCCCTGGCCCAGCCGGTGGTCGCCGTCGCCATCTTCGCCACCGCCCGCTGGCTGTGGGGCCGCGGGCTGCGGCACTACCGGAGTCCGGGGAGCTGACGGGAGGCGTCGGCGTCGCGTTCAGCCGCCCGCTCGCTGGGCCCGGCGCCGCGCGAGCTGCCAGTGGCGCACCCCGGCGAAGGCGTAGCAGGCCAGCAGCACGAACAGCATCCAGGAGTTGGCGGCCAGCGTGGTGCGCAGGGGCTTGCTGCGGCCGAGCACGGCGACCGGCAGGCCGACCAGGGCGAGGTGGAAGACGTAGACGCCCAGGCTGTGGCGGCCGATCACGAACAGCCAGCCCTGGACCCGCTCGATGAGGGGGCGCAGCAGGCGGAGCAGAAGCCAGGTGGCGACCACCGCACCGAGCACGAAGGGCTGCGCGCGCAGGGCGGGGTTGAAGTAGGTCACGGTGTGGGGGCGTAGCTCTGCGCCGGTCAGCAGGCCCCAGGTGTTGGCCAGTCCGTGGCTGCGGCCCAGGTAGGTCATGTCGTTCTCGGTCCGCCCGAAGGGGGAGTCGAGCAGCTCTGCGACGCTGTGATCGCGCAGCAACCAGGCGGCGCCGGCCAGGCCGAGCAGCCCGAGCGCCGAGAGCAGCCGGCGATCGTCGCGGAGCAGGCCGATGCCGGCGGCCAGCCCCAGGCCGGTGATGGCGAAGTTCGGGACGAGGGGGGCGTTGGCGGCGTTCAGCGGGGGCACCGTGAGGCCCCGGGCGTCGAGCACGGCGAGGAGCCCGTAGCCGGCAGCACTCAGCAGCAGGGCGCCGAGGACGGGCCGCCGCGAAGACGCGATGACGCCGTAGGCGACGATGGCGAGCGCGATGTCGGCGAGGATGCCGGGGGCGATGACGATCCAGGGGAGCTGCAGGCCCTTGTCGAACAGGAAGAGCAGCACGCCGAACAGGTAGACCTGGCCGGCACGGCGCAGGCGCCCCCGCAGCCAGGTGCCGCGGTCGGTGCCGCGGGCCATGGCGTTGTGCCAGGACCAGGCCAGGCTGGCGCCGACCAGGGCCATGAACAGCGCCTGGATGAAGGGGTCGAGCAGGAGTGCGGGTGCGCACCAGTCCGGGCGGATGCTGTGGCGGATCGTGCGGCTGACGTGGGACGCGGCCATGGCGATGATCGCGATGGTCCGCATGCCGTCGAGCTCGACGGCGCGGCCTGGCGGAGGCGCCGCCACCTTGGCGGGGAGAGCGGGGGCGGTGCTGGTCACGCCGACAGCGCCTTCGCCAGCAGCGGCAGGCTGCGGTCCCAGCGCCAGGCCGTGCCACGGTGGCCGCCGGGGAATTCCTCGTGGATGTGCGGAACGCCGGCGGCGGTCAGGGTGGCGGAGAGGCGCCGGGCGCCGAGGTTGAGCTGGTACTCGTCGCGGTCACCGGCGTCGATGAACAGCAGGTCGAGCTGGCGCAGGGCGTCCTGGGCCGCGGGATCCTGCGCGCGGACCGGCGGGTCGAAGCGCCGCCAGGACGCGATGACGTCGAAGTCGACGGCACCGGTGTCGAAGTCGACGGGGAGGCGGGCGGGCACGGGCCCCTCGGCGTCCATGTCCGGCGAGAAGCAGCAGGCCATGGCGATGATCATCAGCGCCGAGAAGTGGTTGGCCGACCAGCGCTGGGGCTGCCAGCAGGTCTCCATGAAGGCGGCGAGCCCGCCGGCTGCCTGGACGCCGGCCACGGCTCGCTGGATGTCGCCGAGCCAGATGAGGTCGAAGCCCATGTCGCCGGCGTGGCAGGCGACGGCCGAGAAGCGGCCGGGGAAGCGCATGGTGAGGTGCAGCGCGCCGAAGCCGCCGGAGCTGCGGCCGGCGACCCCCCAGCGGCCGGTGGTGCGGAAGCGCCCGTCGACAAACGGCATGATCTCGTCCACGAGCCAGGTGGCGTAGGCGCCGACGGCGGGGGAGTCCACGAACTGGCTGCCGCCGAGGGTGGTCATGCAGTCGGGCAGGACGGCGATGAAGGGCGGGCAGCCCTTGTCGGGGTCGATCCGGCCGTCGACGTCGAAGGCGCCGGGCCCCGACGCGGCGGCATCGGTTGGTACGCCGTGGATCAGGCGGTCGATGCGGCTGGCGATGGAGAGGTCGGTCAGCCCGCGGCCGAGCATGCCCTCGCCCGTGCCGGCGTAGCCGGGCAGCAGCAGGACAACCGGGTAGCGCTGGTCGCTGCTGTCGTAGCCGGGCGGCAACAGGACGTGGAGGTCGCGGTGGGTGGGGTCGCCCCAGGGGTTGTCGGCCAGGGCGCGGCTGGCGTGGTCGAGGCAGGCGACCCTGCCGCGGAGGTAGGGCGGCAGGTTGGGGAAGGGCAGGGGCACGGAAACCTCAGCGCAGCGGGTCCTCAGCGCAGGAAGACGGCGCCGCCGACCATGGCGGCCACGATGACCAGGGCGGGGTGGACCTTCAGGTAGAGGGCGGCGATGGAGGCCGCGGCGATCACGGCGGTGCGCCAGGACTTCACGCCCTCCGGCGCCAGGCCGATGACGGTCCACACCAGCAGGCCGAGCGCCACCGGCTTGACCGCGGCCATGGCGCCGTGCACCGAGGGGTGTTCCCGGAAGCGCAGGTAGAGGCTGGCCAGGGCGACCATCAGCACGCCGCTGGGGGCCATGACCGACGCGAAGGCCACGGCGGCGCCCGCCCAGCCAGCGACCTGCAGGCCCACGTGGATGCTCATCTTGGCGGAGATGGGCCCCGGCAGCGTGTAGCAGAGGGCGATGGCTTCGAGGAACTGGTCGTCGTCCAGCCAGCCGCGCAGGTCGATGCACTCGGCCTTCATCAGCGGGATCATCGCCGGGCCGCCGCCGAAGCCGACGAGCCCGACGCGCCCCCAGCTCACGGCGAGGTCGACCAGGGTCTGCAGGGTGCCGGGCTCCGGTGTGCTCACGCGGCGTCCTTAGCCGCTCCGTGCCGGCCCTGTGCGTGGCGGGGCCCGGTCGTGCGCCGCTACAGTCGGCGGGTGCTCGCCCTCTCCCCTCGTGCTCACGCCACCCGCTCGCTGCTTGGAATCGCGCTGCTCCTCGGGATCGCGACGCGGCACGGCTCCGCGCGGGCGGCTGCCCTCCCCTCGGCCGAAGCGCTCCAGGCCGCGTGGGAGGGAGCCTGGCCGCTCATCGAGCGGGAGGGGCGCATCCCGGTCGAGCTGGACGCGGGCGCCCTCGACGCCATCGCCAGGGGCGACATCGCCCGGCACCGGGATCGCCTCGACGGTGTCGACCGCGGTGTCGGCGCCACCTGGTCGGCGCTGCCGCGGGACACACTGTGGATCGCCATCCTCGACGACACCTGCGACACGCTGGTCTCGGGGCTGACCGAGCGCCACCTCCCCGCCAGCACGGCGGCCCGCAAGCTGCTGTTCCAGCACGTCGACGCCCCGTGGCCCTTCACCGACCGGCAGTGGGTGATCGACATCCGCAACAACGGCGCACTCGCTGCCGACAGCGAAGGGCGGGTCTGGGAGCGGTCGTGGACCCTGGCCGAGGACCCGCAGGCGCAGGCGGCGACGCTGGCCGATCCTCGGTGGCCGGCGGCCGACGCCATCTGGACCCCGCGCAACGAGGGCGGCTGGCTGCTGGTCGACGCCGCGGGGGGGACGCTGCTCGTGTACC
This sequence comes from uncultured Enterobacterales bacterium, assembly GCA_964599085.1. Taxonomy (GTDB): domain Bacteria; phylum Myxococcota_A; class UBA796; order UBA796; family UBA2385; genus J125. The sequence continues at coordinate 22,545 of CAZRFD010000017.1, forward strand.
ACGCCCGGGTCGACGTCGGCGGAGCCATCCCCGACGGCCTCGCCACGAGCTGGACGCTGAGCACCCTGCGCGGGATGCTGCGGCACGTGGTCGACCGGGCCGCGCGCATCCCCGACCACTACGACGCCGCCCACACTCCGCTGCAGCGGGTGGACGGCAGCACGATCCCGCCGTGGTGATCGGCGGCGGAACGGTGTCGTGCACAGGCGGGTCGGCGCCGCCGTCGCGCCCGGCTGCGCTCGCTGACGATTGGCGGTATGCTTCGGCCGGCTCGCCGGGTGCCGCGGGTCGCGCTGCGCCCGGTCTCATCGTTCCACGGACCCTCCCCGGTGCGGGAAGGCAAGGGAGCAACCGACATGTCCCGTCTCGCAATCGTCTCCTCCCTCGCCGCGCTCGCGCTGGTCGCCTGCTCGTCCCAGAACGACGTCGACAGCGACGGCGACGGCCTCACCGACGTCGAAGAAGAAGAGCTGGGCACGGACCCGGAAGCTGTCGACAGCGACAGCGACCTCCTCGAAGACGCCGTCGAGCTCGAGCTGGGCACGGACCCCACGAATCCCGACACCGACGACGACGGCTACCTCGACGGCTGGGAGGTCAACGAAGACAAGGATCCGACCGACTACCTCAGCCGCATCTACAAGGGCTTCTGGCCGTACAACCCCGACAAGGACAGCCTGCCGGGTGGCGCCTGGAGCACGTTTGACGCCAACGAGGGCGAGATCCTGCCGCGGTCGGCGCTGCTGGACCAGTTCGGTGACACCGTCGACATGTTCGACTTCAACGACCAGGGGCCCTACCTGGCCATCGACGTGTCGGCGATGTGGTGTGGCCCCTGCAAGGCACTGGCCGAGTGGATGACCGGCGGCGACGATCAGTACGGCTTCGAAGACTACTGGAGCAACGTCCGCATCGCGGTCGAAGACGGGCGCCTGCAGTGGATCACCGTGATGTCGGAAGACAAGAGCGGCAACATCCCCGACCAGGACGACCTCGTCGACTGGTACCTCGACTACGAAGACCCCAAGACCCCGATCCTCTCCGACGAAGAACGGGACTTCCAGGGTCTCATTCGTGCCTACCCGTCGATGTTCTTCTTCGACCCCAACTTCACCGTGATCTCGGCTCCGGGCAGCACGGACAGCACGCACTACCAGCCGATGGACGCCATGGAAGAGTTCTTCGCGCAGTGAAGCGCGCAGTGAAGGCCCCCTGACAGCAATCTTGCAACACGCTGACACCCGTCGGCGAAACTGGCATCGGATCGCACAGAGGCCCCCGTCCCCAAACCCCACCCCCGTGTCCACCCCGGAGACCCCATGCGACTTCGCGCCGCCATCGTCCTGCTCGCCCCCCTGACCCTCTCGGCCTGCTTCCTGTCGGGCAAGGATGACGACGACGACGACAGCTCTGCCTCGGTCGACTCCGACGGCGACGGCCTCACCGACGCCGAGGAAGAAGCGCTGGGCACCGACCCCAACGACGTCGACAGCGACGGCGACGGCCAGGAAGACGGCGCCGAGGTGGAAGCCGGCACCAGCCCGACGAACCCCTACTCGCTGACCTACGAGTACGGCGGCTACAACACCGGGAACTGCGACGAGATCCCGGAAGCCACGTCGCCGTCGGGTCCCAACAACGACTACGCGGACACCTGGGCCGAGGGTGACGTCGCCGCCAACTTCACGCTCATGGATCAGTACGGGCAGGAGGTCAGCCTGTACAGCTTCTGCGGCCAGGAGATCATGATCGCCTTCGGCGCGGCCTGGTGCGGCCCCTGCAAGGACCTCGCCGACGAAGTGCAGTCGGTCCAGGACGAGTACGGCCCCGAGGGCTTCCAGGCCCTCGAAGTGCTGATCGAAGACGCGGGCGGGAACGCGCCGGACCAGGATGACCTCGTCGACTGGTTCAACGACCACGGCATGGAGACCATCCCCGTGCTGAACGACGGTGGCTACGAAGTCTGGCCCTACTACGAGCTGGACTGGGGCATCCCCACGGTCGTCCACATCGGCCCCGACATGACCATCCTGTCGGTAGACGAGTACATCTACGACCCCGGCACCTTCATGTAGACTGGCGCTCCTCTCTGGAGTCGTCCTTGCCGGATCAGGTCGCCGACACGGACCAGGTTCCGGCCCGTCGCCCCCAGGGTGCGCCGGTCCCCGGTGACCACCTCATCGCCTCGCCGGTCCCTCTCGGGATCGGCGAGCCGCGCCCGCATCTGCTGCTCGACGCGGCGCGCGCGGCTTGGGACAACCGCGACCAGACGGGACTTGCGACGCGCTGCCTCGCCATGGGGGTCTGCGACGAGTGCGGGCTCGGGCCACGGGGGCTGCGGGACGATGTGCTCGGCGGGGTGCATCTGTGCGGGCTGCGCCTTCGGGCGCTGCGGGAGCACACCATCGGGGCCCTGGCCCCGGCGGACCTGATCGATGTCGCCCGTTTGCGCCGCGCCAATCCCGGGGAGCTGGCGGCGCTCGGGCGCCTGCCGCAGCCCTTCCTGATGCGCGCCGGTGACCGCGGCTTCTCGCGGATCTCCTGGGACGACGCGGCGGCGTTGGCGGGCGCGGCGCTGGCGGATGCCGCGCCGGCAGCGACCGCCTTCGTGGCCGGCGGACGCGGGCTGTCCGACGAAGCGCTGTACGCCCTGCGCAAGAGCGCCGCGCTGCTGTCCAGCAACAACGTCGACCTCTGTGGGGCGGCCGGGGGCCGGCGGGTGCTGTCGGCCCTCGAACAGGCCACCGGTGTTGGCGCCAGCACCTGCTCGCTGTCGGATCTCTTCGCCGCCGACCTCGTGATCCTGCTGTCCTGCGACCTGCAGCAGCGCCAGCCGGTTGCGCTTCGCTACCTCGCCGAAGCCAAGCGCCGCGGCACCCGCGTCGTCGTGGTCGACACGGCCCTCGACCAGGCGCTCCAGGCCTCGTGGACGGCGGCGGGCGCCCGGGCGGCGGTCTTCGGCAGTCGCATCGTCGACGACTTCGTCCAGGTGATCGCTGGCGGGACGGGCGCCCTGCTGCGCTTCGTGTTGCAGCAGGTGGTGGCGCGTGGTGCGGTCGACGCTGACTTCGTCGCGGCGCGGACCACGGGCTTCGATCGCATCGCCGCCCAGCTCGATGCCGATGACGGGGCCGCCCTGCTGGCCGACAGCGGGGCCGGACAGCGTCAGGCGGCCTGGCTCGCGGAGCTGGTCTGCCGGGCGCGAAGCTGCGTCACCGTCATCGGCGATCGCCTCGTGGATGCGGACATCTCCGCGGTGCCCGCCGCGGTGGACCTGCACCTGCTACGGGGTTTTCTGGGGCAGGAGGGCAGCGGGCTGCTGTCCCTGGCGGGGCCGCCGTCGCTGCTGGCGTCGCGCAGCATGGGCCTCGACCCGACGCGGCTGCCCGGGGGACGCGCGCTCGCAGACGCCGACGGCCTCGCCGAGCACTGGGGCACGCAGCCGCTGTCGGCGGTCCGGGGCCTCGACCTGCCCGGCATGCTGGCCGCGGCCGCTCGGGGCGAGCTGGACGTGCTCGTCGACCTCGGCGGCGACCTGCTCGCGGCCGCGCCCGACAGCGCGCGGGCGCAGGTGGCGTTGTCGCGGATCAAGCTGCGGGTCCACGCGACGCGCTTCGTCGCCCCGTCGCACCTCGTCGACGCGGCGGACGCGGTCCTGCTGCTGCCGCTGGAGTCTCGCTACGAGCAGGCTGGCGGCGGCGTGAGCACCAGCGTTGAACGGCGGATCCGCTTCTCGCCCGAGGTCCCCGGTCCGCGACTGGCCGAAGCCCGACCAGCGTGGTGGATCCCTGGCCAGCTCGCCATCGCGGCGCGACCGGAGCTGCGCCCGGCCCTGGCCTTCGAAGACAGCCAGCGGATCCGTGACGAGATCGAGCGGGTGGTGCCCCAGACCCGGGGGATCGCGTCCCTGCGCCAGGGCGGCGACTGGGTGCAGTGGGGCGGCCGCCAGCTCCACGGCGGCGGCTTCCGTGCGATGCCGGACGGGCGGGCGCGCTTCCTCGACCTGGACGGCTGAGGGGCGGGCGAGGGTCGGACAGCCCGACGAGAAGGGCGAGGGGGCCGCAGCGGGGTAGCAGGAGAGGGTGAGCGAGACCCGCACCGCGCTGGACCACTGGTCCGGCCTCGACCTTGAGCCCGCCGGCGAGGCGGTGCCCGCCCGGGGTCCGGCGGCCCAGGAGCGGGAGATCCTGCGGGAGAGCCGGGTCGAGCGCCGCTCGGACCTTGATGTCGTCGCGGTGGAGGAGCCACTCGAGATCCGCCTGGAGGGGCGCCCGGCCGCGGTCACCATGCGGACCCCCGGCGATGACCTCGACCTCGTCGCCGGCTTCCTGCTGACCGAGGGGGTGATCGACGGTCCCGACGACATCGTGGCCATGGCCCACGTCGCCGACCCCGCCCACCCCGTCGCCAACACCGTCGACGTGCGGCTCGCTTCGGGCGTACCCGCCGGCCGCCGGCAGCGCGCCGTGCGCGAGCTGTTCGCCAGCTCCTCCTGTGGCGTCTGCGGCAAGGCCAGCATCGACCGGATCCTGGTGGATCGTCCCCCGCTGCGCGGCCACCTCGACCTCCCGGTCGACCTTCTCGTCGACCTGCCCCGGCGCCTCCGCGACGCCCAGCCCGCCTTTGCCCGGACCGGCGGGCTGCACGCCGCAGCTCTCTTCGACAACGACGGCAAGATCGAGTGCCTCCGAGAAGACATCGGCCGCCACAACGCCGTCGACAAGGTGCTGGGTTGGCGGCTGCGCCACGATCGCGTGCCCGTCTCGGACCGCCTGCTGCTGGTCAGCGGGCGCGCCGGCTTCGAGATCGTCCAGAAGGCGCTCGTCGCCGGAGTCCCCGCCCTCGCGGCGGTCGGTGCGCCGAGCACGCTGGCCATCGACCTGGCCTTCGAAGCCGGCATGACCCTCATCGGCTTCCTGCGCGATGGCCGCCTCAACCGCTACTGCTGAGCTGTCCATGACCCGCCCCCTCGCCCCGGCCGCTGTCGGCCTCCTCACCCTGTTGCTGGCCTGCGATGGGGCCGCATCGCTGGACTCCGGTGGCGGTCCTGGGGACGGCGCTGGCGGCGATGGTGGGACCGGCGACGGGGGCGCGGCGGACGGCGGCGCAGGTGACGGGGGCGCAGCCTTCGTGCCGGATCTGCCCTCGGGGGGCTGCGGTCTGCCGGAACACGCCTGGCTCTCCACCGCGGACATGGGCGAGATCGTCGCTGTGGAGCCGGCGCCGGACATCTCCTTTGACCGCGACACCATCGACGTCGTGCTCGATGGCCTCGGCATGGGCGCGCTCACCCCCGTGCCCTACGGCGTCGACGGCTTCCGCGTCCGCTACGTCACGCAGGACAAGGGGCAGCGGGTCGAGGTCAGCGGATACCTCGCCCTGCCGGTGCTGGACGCCGACGCCGACGTGCCGCTGCTCATCTGGGAGCACCCCACCACCGGCTTCTTCGACGAGTGCGCGCCGACGGCCCAGGGGATCATCGGCGGGGCCTACGCGGTGCTGATGGCTGCCCATGGCTTCGCGGTCACGGCCCCCGACTACCTCGGCATGGTCGGCTACGGTGACCCCTCGGGAGAGCTGCACCCCTGGGTCGTCGCCGAACCCGCCGCCATCGTCAGCCTCGACGCCGCCCGGGCGCTGCTGCGCTTCGACGCCGAGCAGGGGGCGAGCTTCGGCCAGCGCGCCCACCCCGACCCCTCGCACACGGTGATCTGGGGGGCCAGCGAGGGGGGCTTCGCCGCCCTTCAGACCGATCGCTACCAGGCCGCCTACGCGCCGGAGCTGACCGTGACGGGGGTGATCTCGGTGGTGCCGGCCACCGATCCCGTGGCGCTGGCGCAGATCGCGTCGACGACCTGGGCGGCGACCACGCCGGCCATCGCCGCCGCGCTGGTGACCATGGAGCGGTGGTTCCTGGGCTCTGCGCCGCTGTCCGAGGTGCTAAACCCGCCCATGGACACCGAGATCCCCGGCGCCATGGAGAGCACCTGCACCGAGTGGGACGACGTGCTGCAGGCCATCGACAGCCCCGAAGAGCTGTACACCGCCGACATGCTGGCGGCCGCGTCATCCCAGGACTGGAGCGCGCTGCAGCCCTGGGGCTGCTACCTCGACGCGGGTGTCCTGCGCGACAGCCCCGTGGAGCGGGGGTCACAGGCACCGGTGCTCATCGTCACCGGAGAGTCGGACACGCTGGCCTGGCCGGGTCCGGTGCACGACGACATCGGCGCGCTCTGCGCCCAGGGCTACGACATCGCCCACGTCCAGTGCGCGGGCGCAGAGCACACGGACGCCGCGGTGCAGAGCCTGTCCTACCAGTTCGACGTCGCCGCGCGCCTCGGGGCGGGCGAAGCGCTCCAGACCGACTGCGCCGTGAGCGCGCCGGTGGACTGCGCCGGCTTGTAGATGTGCGACGCGCGGGTGTCGGTTGCGGTGCCGGTGGCGCTCAGCTCGCCTGGAGCACCTGGAAGCGGGTGTCCTCGGCGAGTACCTTGACCCGGGCGAAGTGCTCCGCCAGCAGGCGGTCGGCGCGTGCCGTCCTCCACGTGACCAGCACCACGCTGCCGCCCTTCGTCAGGCGCAGGGGGGCCTGCGAGATGAAGCTGCGGAGCAGCTCCAGCGTTCGGGCCTGGCCCTGGTGCAGTGGCGGGTTGCTGAGCACGAGGTCGAAGCGGGCGCCCAGCTCGATGGCGCTCCAGCCGTCGCCGAGGAAGACCTGGGCGGTGGGGAGGTTGTCGCGCGCTGCTTCGACGGCGAGGGCGTCGACGTCGCAGAGGAAGAGCTGCGCGGCGGCTTGCCGGGCGTGGACGGCGACCGAGAGCGCCCCGGCGCCGCAGCCGAAGTCGAGGACGCGGCTGCCCGGCGCGATCTCCGGCAGGTGGGCGAGGAGCATGGCCGAGCCCTCGTCGAGGCGGCCGTGGGCGAACAGGCCCGGGTAGCTGACCAGCGTCCGCGGGCCGACCCCGGGGAGGTCGAGCTGCACCTGCTCCTTCCACGCCGCCAGGGCCGGCCGCAGGTCGAGGCTGTCGGGGCGGATCGCCTCGAGGATCCGCACGCGCTGCTTGATCCACAGTGTCTCGACATCGCCGAGGAGGCCGGCCATGCGCCGGGGGACGGACTTGATCCCCTCGTCGTTGCCGCCGACCACCCACAGGCGTCCGCCCGCGACGAGGCGGTCGAGGACCGCGTGGAGCTGCAGCTCGAAGCCGGCCCAGTCCCGCGGCAGGCGGAGGATCACGTGGTCCACCGGCCCCGCTGGTGGCAGCGCGCTGGCGCGCTGGCTGCCCCGCGAGAACCGGCTCCAGCGGGTGGCGGTCGCTCCCGCCCGGCGCACCGCGGCGACGATGGCGCCGTCCTCGTCGTCGACGACGAGCACCCGGCCGTCGACGCCGTGTTGGTCGATCCAGCGCGCCACGACCCCGCTCACGCGCCCCTCCCGCTCGCTCGCGGTGCTGCCCTTGCCTGCTCCTGCCACGCTGCCTCCGAGCGGCCGCTCCTATCCGTTCGCGGCGGCTCGGCAGCACCGCCGGCGCCTCCGGGGGGTACAGTGAGAGCCGACCTCACCCGCGACGGAGCTGTTGGATGCGCACCTGCCTACTGGGAGTTGCCCTGCTCGCCCTGCCGGGCTGCCTGCCGCTGGGGCAGTGGGACGGCGACCTCGAGACGCGCGAGCTGACCGTCACCAGCGACAGCGACGGCATCGCCGCCGTCGACATCGACGTCAGCGACCACGCCGCCTTCGAGCTGACCGGCGAGTCCAGCCAGTATCTCAGCGTGGAGCGGCTGCTCGACCCCAGCGGCGACGTCGTCGTCGACTGGCAGGACTGGACCGGTCGCCAGGGCCTGACCAACGCCTTCTACGTCGAGGGCAAGGACACGGTCTTCAACTGGCCCATCCGCCCCGAAGACGGCGACCTGGCCAACGGCACCTGGGTGCTGGAGCTCGCGACCGTCGACGACGGCAACTACTACACCGGCGACGTCGACATCGACGTCGTCACCAAGCTCAAGCTCGACGACGACTGGGGCAGCGGCACGCTCAACGCCCGCATCGTCTACTGCGCCGGGCTCGACCAGGACGCCGTCGTCGTCGGTGGCGTCGAGGGCGCCGTGGCCCGCTGGCAGGACGTGTGGGCGCCCATGGGCCTGTCGGTGTCGCCCTCCTACGACAGCTACGACTGCAGCGGCGACCTGGCCTTCCCGGGCGAAGACAGCACCCACGCCGACATCGCCGCCAGCGCCGACGGCAGCGAGGTCACCATCCTCGTCGGCGAGACCATCGACGGGTCCACCGACTACCTGGGCGTGTCCGGTGGGATCCCCGGCACCCTCTCCGACACCGTGCACGCCGTGGTCGTGACCTCCTGGCTGGCCAACGCCGGCACCGACGGGCAGTTCGACAGCGAAGACCTGCGGCTCTTCGGCGAGACCCTCGCCCACGAGGTCAGCCACTACATGGGGCTCTACCACCCGGTCGAGATGACCTGGGACTGGTGGGATGCGCTGGACGACACCAGCGACTGCAGCAGCGCCACCGCCTGTGAGAGCGCGCTCGGCGACAACTTGATGTTCCCCTACCCGGTGTGCGATGGCAGCGGCTGCATCCCCCAGGATCAGCTCAGCGACGCCCAGCAGGGCGTCGACCACCGCTACACGGGGACGCTGTGATGGTGCTGCCCGTCCCGCTCGTGGCAGCGCTGCTGGCCTGCAACGGCAACAAGAAGCCCCCCGAAGAGGCCTCCGCCAATGCCCTCGCGGCTGCCGACGCGGCGGCGGCGGCGGTGGAAGCCCAGGCCGCGGCCGCAGCGGCGGAAGGGTCCGCCGACGTTCCGGAAGACCCCCTCCAGGGCATGGGTTCAGAGGAAGCGCTCGCCGTCTACCGGGCGCTGTCCGTGCGTGACCCCGAACCCGACTGTGCCGACATCGACACCCTCTCGCCCACCCCGCTGCAGACCCTGCTCGACGTGATCGACCGGGCCAGCATGCCGCCGTGGGTGCCCATGCGTGCCGCCAACTGCGTGCTGCAGCGCCACGGCGCCGAAGCCCAGGACACCCTGCAGGGCTGGGTCGCCGACGACAAGGCGCGCGGCCTCGCCATCCTCGTCTTCGACGGCATCGACGCCCTGCCCGAAGACGTCGCCCTTCCCGTTGCCCAGGCCGGGCTGGCCGGCCCGTGGTCCGAAGACGCTGCCAGCCGCCTCGCCGGGTCCAGTCGGCCCTCCATCGTCGCCCTCGTGCCAGGAGACTCTCCGTGAACCACATCCCGCTCGCCCTCAGCCTCGCGCTCGGCGCCAGCCTCCCCGCCTTCGCTGCCGACGCTGCAGCCGACGCCGCAGCCGACGGCGCTACCTGGAACCCCAACGCCGACCAGGCGGCCGTCTACAAGGCGCTGCTCGTCCGGCACGACTCGCCCACCTGCGACGAGCTGGACGCCATGAGCGCCGACCCCGTCGGCACCTACGGCTACCTCGTCGACCACGCAGAACAGCCCGCCTGGGTCGCCATGCGCGCCGCCCGCTGCCTCATGGTCAACCACAGCGACGACGCCGCGCCGCGCATGCGGCAGTGGGTCACCGACCCGGCGCTGCGCGGGCTCGGCATCCTCACCGTCACCAACCTCGACCTCGTCGCGCTGGACCTCGCGACGCAGCTCGCGACCCTGGCGCTCACCGACGGTCCCGACCCTGACGGCATGCGCAAGCGGCTGCAGCGCTTCGACACGCCCGAGCTGCGGGCGCTGGCCGACATGCCCGTCGACCCGACGGCCGGCGGCGCCGAGGGCACGACCGCGGACCCCTCCCAGGTCGAGGAGTAGGCCATGAAGCGCTCCCTCATCCTGCCCCTGGGCCTCGTCGGCCTGCTCGGCGGCGGCTGTGATCAGCTCGCCGAGGTCTTCGGCACAGGCGGTTCCAGCAGCGACCCGCCCGAAGACGGCAGCGGCGGCAGCGACATGTTCTCGCGCGACAACTACCTCGCGACCACCAACGCCGACGGCATCTACGACGTCGACGTCGACCTGTCGGGCAGCCAGTCGTCCTTCCTCGTCACCGTCGAGTCCGGCAAGTACCCCACGCTCGAACGCGTCATCGACCCCGACGGCAACGAAGTGCTCAACTGGGAGGACTGGTACGACTCGTCCGAATCGCTGACCTACGCCTTCTACGTCACCGGCAACTCCATGGCCTTCAACTGGCCCGTGCGCCAGGAGGACGGCCCGCTGAAGTCCGGGAAGTGGACCGTCGAGGTCAGCACCATCAGCGGCAACGGCTACTACGCCGGCAACACCGACATCGAGGTCACCGTCGACAAGAAGGCCGACAGCAACCTCACCGACGCCGAAGTCAACGTCGTCATCGTCTGGGCCGACGGCGTGGGCACCGACGACACCGTCACCAGCGCCGTCTACGACGCCGTCGAGCACTGGCGCGAGATCTGGGCCGCCTTCGGCATCACCCTCAACGAGAGCTACGCCACCAGCACCCTCGATCCGGACCTCGCCTTCTACTCCACCGGATCGTCGGACGCCGAAGCCAACGCCGAGCAGTTCAACAACAAGGAGATCATCGTCGTCATCGGCGAGACCATCGACGGCTACACCGACATCTACGGCGTCGCTGGCGGTATCCCCGGGTCCATCGAGCCCAACCCCTACTCCTTCGTCGTCATCTCCTGGCTGGCGCACGCCGGTGGCAACGGCACCTTCAGCCAGGCCGAGATCGAGCTCATGGGCGAGACCATGGCCCACGAGACCGGCCACTACAAGGGCCTCTTCCACCCCTGGGAGATCGACAGCCGAGGGAACCCTGCCGGCTACTACGACGCCCTCGACGACACCGAGAACTGCACCTCCTGGCAGCAGTGCGAGTCCGTGCTCGGCTCCAACCTCATGGCCCCCTACCCCGTCTGCAGCGGCGCCTCCTGCATCTCCCAGACCGACGAGACCGCTGGTCAGCAGGGCGTGGAGCAGCGGTACACCGGGGCCCTCTGAGCCCATGCCCCCGCCAGGAGCAGCCGTCGCCTTGACGCCCCGCGAGGGTGGGTATAAAAGGGCGGCGTCTTCCGGCATAGCTCAGTTGGTAGAGCAAGCGGCTGTTAACCGCTAGGTCACTGGTTCAAGTCCAGTTGCCGGAGCCATCCATCAAAACGGGTCTCGGAGTCTTCTCCGGGGCCCGTTTTCGGTGGTGGCCCCTTGGGCGATTCGGCAAGCATTTCAAAGGGTTGCCGCCACTCCACCGTGAGCTCCTCCCCGTCCCAGAGGGAGTTCAAGTAGACGAATTGGAGCAGGCGGCGCTTCTCGGGCCCGATCTGCCGTTCGTATAGTTCAACCGCCCTTTGCGCGAGTTCGAGTAGGGCGATGCCGGTCTCCATGTACCCCTGGTCCGCGGCCTCGTGGGCGGCCATCCTCCGGCGGATCTCGGCTTGCTGCTCTCGCCAGTCCCGCGCCTTGCGGTCGAAGAAGGCGGCGTCGATGCGGCCGTCGAGCCGGTCCTCGTAGGCCGCGTCGATCCGGCGCTGCAGCTTCTCGTACTGGGCCTGGAGGCGGGCGATGGCGGCGGTGTTGTCGGCCTTCTCCACCTCCATGCTCGACCGCAGGGCGGTGGTCAGCCAGTCCATGACCTCGTCGTCGAGGCGCAGGGACCGGAGCGACCTGCCGATGGCCTCGTCGATGAGCCGCTCCCGGTGGTACTTCGCGCGGCCGAGCTGCTTGCACCGCTCGCAGTGGTAGTAGGTGTACTTCTTCTTCACGAGGGAGCCGATGAGCAGGCGCTGCTCGCCCTCATCGGCACACAGCGCGCAGCTCACCATCCCCGAGAAGGCGAAGTCGCGCTTCTGGGTGCGGCGGCTGTTGGTGGCCCGGCCGTGCATGATGTCCTGGACACGGTTCCAGAGCTCGCGGGTGACGAGCGCCTCGTGGATGCCGTCGTAGAGCACGCCGTCCCACTCGAACTGGCCCTTGTAGAGCGGGTTCTGCAGGATGGTGTGGATGGTCGTGCGGGGCAGCGGCTTCCGCGACTTGCGGAAGACCATGCCGGCGTCCTTGGCCTTCTTCGTGAGCTGCTTGAGGCTGTACTCGCCGGTGGCGTACCACTCGAAGATGCGGACCACGAGGGGAGCGACGTCTGGGTCGAGCTCGATGACCCGCTTGCCGTCAGGCCGCTGGACGTTGCGGTAGCCGAGGGGGGCGCGGCTCGGCCAGATGCCCTGGCGGGCCTTCTCGAGCATCCCCTTCTTGGTCTCCTCCGACAGGTTGTCGATGTAGTTCTTGGCCATCAGCACCTTGATGCCGTGGATGAACTTCTCGGAGGACCGGGAGTCGTCGGAGAGGACGGTCCCCTCCTTGACGAGGTGGATCTCGAGGCCGTCCATCTCGTCGAGCAGGACCCAGTCCTTGAGGTTGCGGTAGAGCCGGTCGGTCTTCTCCACCAGCACGACCCGGCAGGTCGGCCGCTGCCGCAGGTAGGTCATCATCTTGCCGAAGGCCGTCCGCCCGGCCCGCTTGGCGGTCTCCACGTCGGTGAACTCCTCCACCACCGCCAGGCCGTGCTCGGCGGCGTAGGACCGGAGGAGCTCCTGCTGAGCGGGGATGGAGAAGCCCTCGCGCTCCTGGTCCTTGGAGGACACGCGGGCGTAGAGGACGGCCTCGCGGATGGGGGCCGAGGCATGGGGCTTGGACGCGGCGCGGGGCCGACGCTGGGGGCGGGGGGAGCGAGCCATGAGGACACCCGAGAGGGGAGAGGGCTCAGGTTGACATAGTCCTCGGGCTTCTGGACCCCCGGACAGATCCAGACTTTCCGATCCCTGTCCTGGTGGTCATGCTGAGGGGCCCCCTCCGGTCGCGGGTTCCTTGCGGCCGACCTCCGCCCCTCGCCCTTCCCCCAACCGAGGCCTCTCCCCGATGGCTGACGTGGACGTGACGCCGCCCCCGGCGCCTCGGCCGCACCTGCTGGCCGACCCCGACCCTTCCTTCTGGTCCGACACGCTCTTCTACGGGCGCTTCGATGAGCTCCTCGCTGCGACGGCCACGCCGGCTGACGCGGAGGAGATGCTGCTCGAGGTGTTCAAGGGTGGCCCCGCCCGCGCGGTGGCGCGGAGCATCATCACGCGCAGCGGCGGCGGGCTGAACCCGACTCGCCACCTCGTCCTGGTGGGCGCGTTCACCGAGTTCAAGCACTCCGACGCCATCGAGACGGTCGCCCACGCGCGGCTCGGCGCGGCGGTGGTCGAGGCGAACTCGACGCCGGGCGGCAAGGTCCGCCGGCACGCGCTCATGGCGCTGCTGTTCGAGGCCGAGCCGGGCTTCCTGTTCGAGGTTCTGCTGTGGCATCGCCACTTCGGGCGGCGGCGGTCCCGGTACCGGCTTCCGGACGGCGTGTCCCTGCCGGCCCCCGCTCCCCTGGCGACCTGGGAGCAGCACGCCCAGGCCGCCCTACCAATCCTGCGGGCCAAGCCAGCGTCGGGCTGCAAGACGTTCGACCAGGTCTGCGTGGCGCCCGGCATCACCGAGGGCGACGTGCTCGTCGGGCTGCGGGAGTGGCCCGCGACCTCCACCGGCCGGGGCCGCGATGGGGAGGTGGCCACGGTCGAGGTGCCCGACTGGACGACCCTGCACTTCGCCGAGCTCGGTGCGCGTCTCGAGGTCTCGGACCTCAAGGTCGACCGGGGCGCCCACTTCGCGGGCGAGCTCGCGAGTCGGCTGGTGGGGGACAGGCGGACCTACAACCTGGTGCTGCGGCCCCTCTCGGACCCGGCGCTCCGCGACTTCCTCGCTCGCGTCACCGATCCCCGGGACGAGACCTTCCCGCTGGTGGAGCTGGTGGCCGAGGCCCCTTGGCGACCGCATCAGGTCATGACGCTGACGGGCACGCGACGCTCCACCACCGAAGAGCTGGTCGCCGACCTGCGCGAGCTGCACCCGCCCTTCGCCCGCGACTGGCGCACCGTGAAGAGCGTCAAGCTGGGCTTCGAGGGCCGGTTCACCATCCAGGTTCACTTCCCCCGGCCGGGCGAGCCGATGGCCCTGTCGTACTCGGACGACGGCCGCTCCGAGAAGGTGTCCCACCGCTTCTCCAAGCTCCTCGAGGAGCACCTGCACGTCGAGGTCGCGGCCAAGGCCCGGCGCGGCGCGCACAAGGCCCGGGTCGCTGAGGGCAAGGCGCCCCGGAAGAACAGCGCGGGGTGGTGGCGCGCCATCCTGGCCCCCCACACCGACCGGCCGGCCGAGTGGCTGGAGACGGCGGTGGAGGCCCTGGTGGACCAGGGGCTCGTGAAGACCGCGCGGGCGCGCGTGTTCCCCTGCAACAGCCCCTATGTGGACCGGGCGACCTTCCGGGTGGACTCGCTGGACTGCGATGGCGAGGTGCTGCTGCCCCACGACCTGTCCCAGCGCGACGACCGCACCCAGCTCGAGGACGACGGAGAGGTGGTGTGCTCGGCGGGGCAGCATCGGTGGCGACCGATGCGCTTCGGCCTGCCGACGACCACGCGGCTGTACGTCGAGGTCCAGCACGAGGCGATGCTGGCGCACCTGGCGGGGGAGCTGGCGCACTACGGGGAGGTCCGTGGCGTCCCGGGCCGCCCCGGGGTGCTCACCGTCCGCCTCGACGATGTGGTCGGAACGCTCGTCTACGTCCCCCTGGCCCAGGTCGACGAGCTCGACCCTGCGAACCACGGCAAGCGGAACCCCGTCGCCTGGATTGCCGCCCCCGGGGCTCGTCCGCCACGGCTGCCGGACGGGTGCCTGGAGCTCTCCGATGTGTTGGCTGACTTCGACCGGCTCGCTCCCTGTTGGGACACCAGGGCCTGGAAGAGACGCCGAAGCCCGGTGACCAGCATCGACACCGCCTTCCTCGCGGCGGAGCCCGAGGCACCCCCGTTCACATCCGACACGACGGTGCTGACTCTGACTGACCGGGGCCTCTACATCGCCGGTCACGACCAGCCCCTCGTTTCCGCTCGACACACCGCGATGCGCGTGATCTGGACGCTCTGGCAGGCGGCCATGCTGAACGAGGGAGACCGGATCCCTCGTCAGCTCTGGTCCTGGGAGATGCTCGACCGCGAGCTGCCACCCGAGTGGCGCGGCCCGGCCACGGGTGAGAACGGCAGGAAACGCCAGTGGCACACCTGGATCTCCCGGACCCGCCAAGCCCTTTCCGCAGGCACCGGTGACCCCGATCTGGGCGGCCGAGTCGTGGTGTCCAAGGGGTCTCAGTACAGGCTCGGCGACGGCTTCGTGGTGCGTGACCAGCGACTGCAAGCGGACGCGGACGACTGACAGCAGCGTCGATCCAGGCCCCCATCGAAGGCCCGTTCTCGCAGCCCGACTGCAAGCGCGGGGCGCCCACTGTCGGTGATTGAGGGCGTTCGCGGCGTGACGTTGTCACCATGCCGCGCCCCCTCCGCGAACCCGATCCCGACCTCATCGACCACACCCTCCGGGTCTTCCAGCCGCGCACCTCGCGCAAGCTGACCCGCGAGGATGGCCGAGAGATCGTGCACAACCTCACCGGCTTCTTCCGCGTCCTGATGGAGTGGGACGAGAAGGAGCGGGTTCGCGTCGCCGCGGCTGGAGGCGACGATGACTAGCTCCCCCCTGGCCGGCGCTGGCTGCGAGCGCATCGGCTTCGACCACTTCGTGGCGTCCGTGCCTGCCCTGCGCGCCCGGCGCGAGGACCGCCTGGCCGACGAGCTCGAGGCTGCCAGCCGCCACTTCTGCCGCGCCCTCGTCCAGCACCGGCGCTCCCCGGCCTACCGGGTTCGGCTGCGCCCGCCCTTCGCGCTCGGCGTCGAGCGACTCGGTGTCGCGCTCCTCGGGGCGGCCGATGTGCTTCGGCAGGGCACCGAGGACGAGGCCGCCCTGGGGAGTTGGTGCTGCGCCCTGGCGGCTCGCCTGCAGGCCGTCGCGCACGAGCCCGACATTCGAGTGAGCCGCCTGCTCGTGTTCGTGAACATCGACCCCAGGGGGCTGGGCGAGCTGCTCATCGCCTCGGTGTCCGACGAGGAGATCGAGCGCTACCCCGGCCTCACCCGGCCCTCGCAGCGATGACGGGAGATCCCGACGACGACCTCGTGCTGCGCGTCGACGTGTCCCGCTTCAAGGACGCCCGCGACGTGCTGCCGAGGCCCGCCCGCCTCTCCTACGGGGCGCTCACGGCGCTCGTCGCCCCTGAGCAGCCGCCCGTGCGGGCCGACCTCGTGCAGGCCGAGCGCAAGCGGCTGCGGGTGGTGGACGACGCCGTGCGCGTCCTGTTGGCGGGAGAAGAGGCCACCGGCTGGCTGGGCGACCACCCGACCTACCGGGCCATCGAGCGCGCGGCGTGGACGGCGGGGGCGGATCCCGACGACCGCCTCACCGCCATCCGGGCCGCCGCCGATGCCGCCCGCGACCGCATCCGGCGGGGCACCAAGACCCGGCTCCCCTGTTGGAGCCCCGTGCGCTGCCACCCTGCCTCGACCCGGGGCGTGCCGGCCGTGGAGCACGTCACCTGCCTGGTCCTCGACTACGACGACGGCATCGCCATCGACGCCGCCGTCGCGCCGTGGACCGACTGGCCGCTGCTCGTGGCCACGACCTGGTCCCACACCCGCGAGGCACCCCGCTGCCGCGTGGTGCTGGTCCTCGACCGGCCCGTGCCAGCCGAGCTGTGGCCCCGGGCATGGGCGTGGGCTGCCGAACGCGCTGCAGGCACCGTAGACCCCGCCTGCAAGGACCCGAGCCGCCTGTACCTGCTGCCCGCCCTGCGCGGCCCCAGGGCGCCCTACCGGCGCGTGGTCCACGACCCCGGCGGGCAGCTCCTCGACCTCGACTGGGAGCGCCTGCCGCCCCCCGAGCCAGCCCGGACGCCCCACGTCGAGGCCGACCCCGCCGTGTACCGGGGCCGCCCGCCCGCCGACCCCAGCCGTGCTCGCGCCCGCAAGGTGTTTCGACGGGACGGCGAGGCCCGCCGCCGGGCCGCCGAGTGGCTGTCTGCCCGCATCTCTGGCCGCCGGGCCGAGCGGGTCGCCTGCCCGGCCTGTGGCCGAGCCTCCGTCTGGTTCTGGATCGAGCCCGGCGCGCTGTCCACCGCCCAGTGCCACCACAAGAACTCGTGCGGCTGGTGGGGCCACCTCGACGAGCTGCTGGACGCCCACGGGGGCCGCCATGCCGGATGACACCCCGAGCGACTGGGTCTCGGCGGTCGTGGGCGAGCCCGAGTCCCCAGCAGGCGGCCCGGCCGCCGATGCGTCCTCCCTGGAAGCCCTGGTCGAGGGCGTGGAGGCCGCTGACGAGGTCGCCGGGGCGGTCGCCCTCGTCGCCGCCTGGCTGAGCGACGAGGCCAAGCACCCCGCCGTCGCCGCCGCGCTTCGGGCCAGCCCCGGCCCCGTATCCGCGCTGCTCACGCGCCTGGGCGCACGCCGGGGCATGAAGCGCCACGCGGACGGTGTGGAGCGCCTGCTCCGTCGCCTCGCCCGCGCCCAGGACGCCCAGGCCCGCGAGTACGAGCAGGCCGAGCGCGCGGCCCGTCCCGCCGACGCCCGCGACCTGCGCGTCGTGCTCGACCACGAGGAGCTTCCGCCGGGCCTGCGCTGCCCCCCGGGCTGGACCCTGGGCGTGGCCGGCCTGCAGGCCGAGGTCGTGGACCGGGAGGGCGAGGTCCGGGAGATCGACGTAGCCCCCCGGCCCCTGGTCGTCACCGCGCGCTTCAAGAACGTCGCCGACGGCACCACCTCCCTCCGCATCGAGTGGCCCACCTCCACAGGCTGGACCCACCGGGTCGTGCCCCGGGGGACGGCGATGGACAGCCGGGCGCTCGTCAGCCTGGCCGCCTGGGACGCCCCGGTCCACAGCGACAACGCCCGCCATCTCGTCCGCTTCCTGACCGAGTTCGAGGCCGCCAATGCCGAGGCCCTGCCCGAGGCCCGCGTGTCCACCGCGATGGGCTGGCAGGGCGAGCGCCTCGACACCTTCCTGTGGGGCCGCGCCCTCATCCGGCGGGGCGTCGAGGCCCGGCCCACCGCTGTCGAGGACCTCGCGCCCACCGAGCTGCGGGCGGGCGATGTCTACCTGCTCGCCGACCCGGGCGTGGCCGAGCTCGCTGAGGGCTTCCGGGCCACCGGCACCTGGGAGGGCTGGCTGGCCGCCGTGGACGCCGCGCGGCCCTACCCGGTCGTCTGGCTGGCGCTCTACGCCGCCCTGGTCCCGCCGCTGATGCCCTTCCTGCCCACGCTGCCCAACTTCATCGTCGACCTCGCCGGCGAAACCAGCATGGGCAAGACCACCACCCTGCGCTTCGCAGCATCGGCCTGGGGCTGCCCCGACGAGCGGGCGGGCGGCATCGTCCGCACCTGGGACAGCACGCGGGTGTGGATCGAGCGCGCAGCCGGGGCGCTCGGCAACCTGCCGCTCATCCTCGACGACACCAAGCGCGCCCGCCGCCCCGAGGACGTGGGCCGCACCCTCTACGACCTGGCCTCCGGCTCCGGGCGTGGCCGGGGCTCCGTCGGCGGCATGCGCGACACCGGCCGCTGGCGCACCGTGTTGCTGTCCACCGGCGAGGCCCCGGCGACCTCGTTCACGAACGACGGCGGCACCCGCGCCCGCACCCTCGGGCTGTGGGGCTCGCCCTTCGGCGGGGCCGACGAGCGCACTGTCGCCGCTGTGCGTCAGCTCACGCTCCAGGTCCTCCAACACCACGGCCACCTCGGCCCGCGTGCCGTCCGCTGGCTGGTCGAGGCCCCCGAGGCCCGCACCCTCGTGCGCCAGCGCTACGCCGAGGCTGCCGAGCGGTGGACCGACGCCGCCGAGGGCCACCCCGTCGCCACCCGGGCCGCGCAGTACGTCGCCGCCCTCGAGGTGGCCGCCCGTATCGTCCACCGGGTGCTTGGCGTGCCTACGCCCGAGGGCGACCCGCTGGCCCACGCCTGGGCGGCGGTGTGCGCGGCGTCGGGGGACGCGGACCGGGCCTCCGACGCCCTGCGCGAGGTACTGTCGTGGGCCGGCAGCCAGCAGGCCCGGTTCTGGGGGCAGCCGAACCACGGCAAGGCCGACGAGGGACCGACCGGCGGCTGGCTGGGAGCCTGGGCCGCAGGGGACCACTGGACCCAGATCGCGCTGCTCCCCACGGAGCTCAAGGGCTTCCTCGCCCGCCAAGGCTTCGACGCCGAAGCCGTCCTCCACAGCTGGGCTGACCGGGGGTGGATCCGCACCTACCGCCGGCACCGCACCCGCCAGGTCATCGTGGCCGGCCGCAAGCTCCGGTGCATCGTTGTCCTCCGGGCGGCCTGCGACGCCGTCTCCGGAGAAAGCGAGCCGTCGGACGGCGGGGAGGCCGCCGATGGGTAGCCACGCTCGGTGGAGAACCCTTCCCCGCCATTCCCCACCTGGGTGGAGAGGCGTGGATGCCGTCCAGCACGGCACCACCGCGCCGGTTCTCCACATTCTCCACCGGATCGCAGGGCCTGCATGTGCTCCGGGGGGAGCCTCCGAGATCGGAACTTCGCCTCAACACGGAGATGGCGTCCCTCGCGCATGGGGACCCCTCCGCCGAGGTGGAGAAAGTGGAGAACCCCGCCACGAAACTCGTTCTGGCCGGCCTTCTCTCGTCTCCACCCCGGTGGAGACCTGGTGGAGAAGTGGAGAACCCCGGCCCGCGCGCACCTGTCCCACCGCCGCCCCGACGCCGTCGTGAGCTGTCGCACCCTTCCCAGGCTGGGGGGTGGCCCGAACCGGAGGCTTGGCCGGTCTCCGGGCGCCCTGGGGGGCAATGGGGCTCCCCAGGGCGTAGGGGCCGGCGCGAGCGGCGGGTGCTCGCGCCCCGAGCCGGATGCCCACGTGGGTTCAGACGTCGCGCTTCGCGGTGGCCGGCGCGTCTCCCCGCAACACCGCCCGGAGCCACTCGTAGTCGTTCTCTGGGATCTCCATGAAGCCACCCTTGCAGAAGAGCAGGTTGGAAGGCGAGGTATTGATACCCTCCTGGCACACGGAGAGCCCCCAGAGCACCTCCTTGCCATCTATGCCTGCACCGGCATCCTCGAACCGTACCCGCGCACGCTGGGTGTAGAACTCCCAGCCGGCGGGCACGTTGGACACCTCCTCGAACGGCGCGCTCTCGATGACGCCGTGGCTGTCGAGCACCCGCTCCCGCGAGACGTAGGCGATGAAGCGGTCGCCAAGCGAGAGCGCCGCGAACCGACGCCTGTTCTGATGGAGCACGCCGATGAGCCCGTGTTCCTTCGCCGTGGCGTAGGTGTCGGGCTTGAGCATGATGATCCAGTGCTTCACGGCCTACTCGTTCTCGAAGGACGCAGAGGTGAAGGACAGAGTCGCCGCGTTCTCACTGACGATCCGTACCACGTCGTCGCTCACGCCCCCTGGCACCTCGACCTCGATCTCGATGCTGACCGTGGCGCGTGCCCCGGGGAGGGCCGTGAGGTGGGACAGCACCTCCTCCCCGATCTTGCCCGCGTCCCGACCCAGGCGCATCGGGTTGAGCTCCACCGACGCATGGAACCGGCGCGGCTGGGTGGAGACCGGCGGCGTCTCAGGCACCGCGGGTGGGGTCACGACGGGCGGATTTCCGCCCCGGTTCCATGGCGGCGGCTGGACGGGCGGATCCCCGGGCTTGGGCGGATCTCCGGCCGGCGGGCGCGGGGGCTCCGGGGGCGTCGCCTCCTGCTCGGCCTTGATCTGCGTGCGGGCCACGTCGGTCTTGACGACGAGGGTGCTGTTGCTGACGCCCGAGGGGGCGACCCCCACCTTCAGCCCAAGGTAGCGCTGCTTGGCTTCGTCGTAGGCCTCGGCAGTGGCGAAGGTGTCGCCGGGGGTCATGGTCCCCGCCCCGTCCAGCACAGCGTCGGTCAGGGTCCGGCGGTGCTTCACCCGCGGCAGGTAGACGTAGCGCGGGAACCACTCCGCCAGCTCCGCGATGGTGACGTGGTCGGTGCCGCTCCACAGGTACTGGTCCAGCACCATACGGAGCCGCACACCACCGAGGCGGGGGAGCAGCAGCTCGTCGAGCACCAGCTTTGCCGAGGTCCGGCGGCCCAGCGGGTCGCTGCCCGTCACCTTGATCTGGTCGAGTTCGATGGCGCCTGCGGGGTCGTCCTGGTGCGGGACGAGGGCCCAGATCCAGGTCGAGCCGATGCGAAGCTCCACGGAGCGGTCCGCGTCGGACAGCCGCGTCTTGGCCTGGCTCTCGAGAGAATGGCTCAGGTCGAGGCGCTCCTTGTCGCGCAGGATGGACTTCCAGGCCAGGTAGGACGCGGTCGCCTCCAGGAGCTTGTCGAGCTCCCGGTGGTCCGGGGCGACGAACACCAGGGCGTTCTGGTTCAGGCGGGGCTGGGAACCGCGAAGCTGTAGGATTTGTTCGGCGGCCTGGTACGCCTTGGAGTCCGTGCTGTTCCGCTTGTGGGGCTCGGTGGGGGCGAGGATGACCAACCGCGCGTCGGTCTCGTCCGGCACATCGGACGGAGACTTGGGCGCGACGTGGATGCCCGCGAAGTCTCCCCGCGCGTTGCGGTCGCTCTCGAGCCGCCGGACCAGCTCAACGTAGAGCTCCTCGGGCTCTCGCAGCAGCGCGGCGGCGAGGTCGTCGGCGGTCCGGTTGAGGTTCGGACGTGTCGAGAGCCAGTACCGGTTGCCGTCCTGGTAGACGTAGCGCCCCGTGTCGGAGACCCGCCGCAGCGCGTCGCCGAAGGTGGCCGCGGTCTCGCCCGGCTGGGCACAGGCGAGCCGGATGCGCTCGGCGCCGACCCCTGGAGTCGCGCCATCGGCGCCCGGAGCCGTACCGACGTAGAGCGCGCGGGCGACGCGACGGCAGGCCGAGTAGCGCCCCAGGTGGCGGACCTCGCTGTCCAGCTTCATCGGGTTGGAGTTGGGGCCGTCTACGTCCTGGCTGATGATGGGCTCCCAGACGTCGGCCAGATACCGGGTCAGCTCGTCCTTCACGGCCCCCTCGTCCATCGGGATCGACGAGGGGAGGATGAGCAGGCTGCCGTCTCCGCCCTCCCACAGCCGGTGTATGACCTTGGCGAGCAGCCGCAGCACGCCGCGGGTCCGCTGGAACTTGTCGAGGGTGGACCAGTCGTCGTAGAGCCGGCGGAAGAGCTCGGGGTGGACCGGGTAGCAGGCGAGCATGTCGTCCCGGTACGAACCCTCGGTGGCCTCGGAGGGGAAGTCCTGGGGGTTGTCCCGGTACATCTTCAGAAAGCCGTTGATGACGGCGTCCCGCCAGGCGTGGTTCTCGGGCTCGATGGGCTCGAAGAGGCGCCGGCGGACGATCTCGAAGCCCTCGTCGCTGCTGGCCGGCCGCCAAGGCTTGCCGACGCGCTCGAAGACGTTCTTGAGCACGTCCAGGGCCAGCTCACCGTTCTCGCCGCCGATCTCGATCTTGGACGCAGGGATGGATGCCACGATGAGCGCCCCGGGGGCGCGCTTGGCGGCCTCGGTGAGCGCCTGGGCGAAGGAGTCCTGGGCCTCGAAGGAGCCCGCAGGGAGGTCGGTGCGGCCCACGAGCTGCCGGGCGTAGGCGACCCACTCGTCGATGAGGACCAGGCAGGGCGAGAACTTGCGGAACAGCTCCGCCAGGTCGTCCGAACCGGGCGCGGTGCTGAGGCGGTCCGACTCGGCCACCATCGCGAAGGCCTCGGCGCCGCCGAGCTGCCACGCCATCTCGCCCCACAGCGTGCGGACCTTCGTGCCGTCCGGCTTGGTGACTGTCTTCGCCGGAGAGAGCGCGGTGCCCACGAGGACCGCCCGCTTGGCCTCCGGGGCGGCGTTGACGCCCGCGGCCTTCAGGACCGGCTCCAGCCCGGTCAGCTTCGCAGACTGGGTGGGCCCGAACAGGTGGTACAGCGCGAGCATCGAGTGCGTCTTGCCGCCGCCGAAGTTGGTCTGAAGCTCGACCACAGGGTCACCGCCCTGGCCGTCGATCCGGCGCAGAGCGCCCACGAGCAGCTCTCGGAGGCCCGCCGTGATGTAGGTGCGCCGGTAGAACTCCTGGGGGTCCCGGTACTCTGGCGAGCCCTCGTCCTTGATGACCTGGGCGAGGTCGGCGGCGAACTCGGCCTGCATGTACCGGCCGCTGGCGACGTCGGCGTGGGGCGTGATGACCTCTCGCCACGGCTTCAGCCCGGCCTTGGGCGTGCCCTCGAGCTGGAGCTGGTAGCGGGTCTTGTTGCGCGCCTGCTCTGCGAACACCGCGCGCTGGAGGTCGGCCTTGAGCGCGGCCACGGCGTCGGCGCGCTCGGGCTCCGTCACCGCCTTGAGCATGCGCTCCATCGTGTCGAGCGCCCGGTACACGTCGTCGGACGTGAAGGGGTCCTCATGGGCCCACTTGTTGCGGACGTCCCAGAGCTCCCCCACATACGACCGCTCGACCGGACCCAGCACATACTTGAAGACGGTCTGCCAGTTGTCGACCATCGACTTGAGCAGCCCGTGGGTGTCCCACTGGATGCTGTCGCCGTCCATCTTGAGGTTCTGCCGCTTCTGGCGGGTGAGCAGCTCCTCCTTCCAGTATCCCCCGAGCCGCGACTTGAACTCGCGCTCGGCAAAGGGGATCAGGCCGGCCTTGAGCTCGTCGAGCCCCCGGCGGACACGTTCACGGTTGGTCATGGACAACGGGCACCTCAGAGGTCAAGCACGAAGATGTCGAGGAGGGATGCGCGGGCGTTCCAGATCCGGCGTTCGACAGGGTCTGTCGGCTGTGGGACGTCGTACCACGGGGATTGCTGGACCCGTTCGATGAGCGCCGTGTACTCCGGGCTGCGGCGGCTCCTCCGCGCCTGTTCCGGCAGTCGGATGCCGGTCTGGGCCCGCAAGCCATCCCGGCTCCGGCTGTTCACCGACACGAACACGTCGGGTCGCACGGAGAGGAGCAGCCGGCTGGCGACCCCCAGCCACACGCCACTGTGCCGAATGAGCCGATGGACGGCCTCATCCACGGCATCGAGCGGGACGGTCGCGCCGGCGCCGCCGACGTGAGCTCGGGCCCAGTCCACGTCCGCGGCCAGAGCTCGATGCTCTGCCTTGTCCGGGTGCAGGATGGCCTGCCGCTTGGGGGTGGCGTTGAAGTCACCGAAGAAGGCCACGTCGTCGCTCGGGACCTTGCCGACCAGGGTCTTCCGCCCAAGCTCGCTCAGGCCGCCCAGCGGCCCCTGTGCGTAGGTTCGGAGCTGGTCGAGGGTGTACAGCCAGCCGAACTCACCAAAGACGCGCAGCCCCTGCGGACGCCACCAGGCATCCATGTGGCGCACGGCTGCGACGTACCCGGCCCAGTCCCGCCCGAGCACATCGCGGAGCGCGATGCGGCCCCGCGGCGGTGGGGGCGGCGGCGGCCGGCCGAGCTCGTCCCAATCCTCCAGCACCGGACTGGCGCGGTGGATGCGAGTCAGAAGGTCGTCCCACTCGGACCCAGACAGGGGGACAACCGCCATCGCCTCGACGTTCTCCTCGAAGGCGCTGCCCGACAGGTTGGCCGAACCCACCAGGGCCACGCAGGAGCCGTCCGGCTGACGGGTCGCGTAGATCTTGGCGTGGAAGCGCTCACCCGTTCGGTCATCGACGACGCGAACCTGGACGCCACTGTCGCGCAGGTGCTCGAGGGCCTCCCGGCGGGTCGTGCCACCCCCACAGCCGGTGGCGACCCACACAGGCGCACCGGCCCGCGCCCGCGCTGCAAGCCGGGCCACCGCCGGCCCGCCCGAGGTGTTGCCCGTGAACACGCGCACCTCGGCGGCGCTGGAGAGCATGGACTCCAGCTCGTCGAGCAGGTTCTCTGTCCAGATGAGCACGCGGCCTCCAGGGCTGGGAGATCTCAGACGAGGTCGAGCTGCTTGCCGCTGCCGAACGGGCCGCTGCCGGGCCCGAGCCGCTCGAGATCCGGCCAGGCCACTACAAGGCCGTTGTAGGCGCGGGCTTCTTCGGCCCAGCCCCGGCGCTCGCAGGCGGTGTAGAGGCGGTAGGCCAGGACGCGGGCCGCGTCGGCGGTATCCTCGAGCCGGTGGAGCAGGGCGGCGGCTGCACCTTCACCCTCTTCCTCCAGGCACTTGATGAGGTGCTGGGTGGCCTCCCAGACGGTGAGGCGGTCGTCCTGCTGTGGGTCCCACCCCTTGGGGAGCTCAGCGCGCGAAAGCAGCCTGACCTTCCGTGCCACAGCCTTGCAGATGCCTGCGCGGGCGACTCCGTCCACGGAGACGGCCATCGCGTTGGCAAGGACCTCGGCGTCACCGTACTCTCCTTCGGCCCACTGGTAGGTCTCGAACCACTTGATGGCGAAGCGGGTGTCACGGTCGAGGTCGACCTCTTCCTCTCCACGGATTTCATCCACCACCTGGTTGATGAGCTGGAGGGCTGCCCGAACCGTCATCGGCTGATCATCTGCTTCAAGGATGGCCTTGTGGCGGGAGAAGATCGCCATTCCGGGCCCAATGGAGGCCTGGGCGAGGTCCACGGGCGCGACGCTGCCCTTCTCCATGACTCTCAGGGCCCTCGGCAGCTCTCGACGGAGCAGTCGAACCAATCCGGCGCGCGTGGTCACCGTCGCAGAGTGGCCGCGGGGACGACAGGAAATGATGATGGAGGACGCTAGGATGTTCGCCTTGATGCCGATCACCTTGTTCGACATCTCGGTTCTCATTGGCCATGTGCCGTCGATGAGCAGGCCAGCGTCGATCAGTGCCTGGAGAAAAGTCTCCCAGCCGGTAGAAGACGTCCCCCCGGTCCTGGTCTCAGACTGGCGAAACGCGTAGTAGATGGCGAGCGGAGTCGCCTCGTCCGCGATTCCTGCGACGCGTTCGAGGACTTCACGCATCCCGTCGAGAAAGAATGAGTCTGCAGCCTCCCTGCCCCCGTGGCGGTACGGAGTGGCAACAAGTTCTTCACCCTTCGGGACGAGCATCGTTCGGAAGAGTGAAGGGAAACTCTCTCGCAAGGCGTGACGCAACCAGACGTAGAAGAAGTCGGAAAGGTCGGCGTATCCGATATTGTCGTAGTATGGCGGATCGGTCGAGACCAGCACCACAGCAAATTCTTGAAGGTGTGTCCGGGCATCCGCCTGCCGCACGGTAGCAGTAGGTCCATGGGTCCACTTTCTCAACACACGGACCACCCAGTCCAAGTTGTTGAGGAAGTTCCCGCTTGAGTCACTGAATGGATTCCCCTCCGCGAAGTCCCACGTCATTGGGATTGCTTGCCGGGCGAATGTGTTCCTTAGCGCCTCCATCTTGACCCCAGAATGCCATGTGCAAACTGAGGACCAGTAGTCTGCGGAACGACCGAGTCCGAGTGCGAGATAGGTTGCGACAGCGTCACCGTAGGCCGTCGCTCCGGACCCACCAGCCTCCAACCCCTTGCCATTGTCCGGCCAACCGGCAGCTCGTGCCGACTGGGCCACCAGGTCCCGAGCCTCCCCTACGAGGTCGGAGAACGTGGCCAGCGCGACGAGTTGCCGATTCGTAAAGAGGTCTGCGAACCCAACGAGACCGTAGTTGATTGTCCAGAAGTTGCGTGGGTCATCTGGAAGAGCAGCTTCTGGACTCCAGCTTGGTCTTGCCGCCGCTGCGGCGGCCTCCATGGACTCCGTCGGTGCAGTGTAGATCCGCCGCCGGTTTCCTTCGGCGGCAACGGCCATCAACCGAGCCCCCATGCGGCCTGCTGCGCCCTCCGACTTGACGTAGTCGGGCTCGATGGGCGCACCGCTCAGGATGCATCGAAAGTGAGCGCCTCGTCCCTGTTTCGTCCCGTTGCCGACAGCTTTCGGATCAGCAGGCTTGCCGTTCCGAACCTCGAAGTGCCACTCCTTGCCATTGACAACAGGCTCGACCCAAGCCTCCTTTCCCTTCTTCTTCCCGAGCCAGAAGCTCGACACCAGCGGGACATGGACGCCGCGGAAGGCAGGGTTGGGGCTCTCGACCGTTCGCGCCCAAATCCATGCGATGACGGTGGCCTTGCCCCCACCGTGCTTCTTGGGAAGTTCGACGTCCGGATACAGGTGGCCGATCCGGTTGTGAGCCTGGGCCCGCATCCACTCGCCGTACCGGCGCACGTCCTCGGCCAGACCCGTGGCGCGCGGCCAGCGTTTCGGCATCCGACCCTGCTTCTTGCCGGGCGGGATCGGCCCCACAGGTGCCTTGCCAGCGAAGCGTGGCGGGATCTCGATGAGCGCCTTGTTGATGAGCACCGCGACGGGGTTCAGGTCCGTGGCGATGGCCCGAAGGCCAAGGCGCTGAGCCTCAAGGGGGATGGAGCCGCCACCTGCGAAGGGGTCGTGGACCGGCGGCACCACCTCCCGCAGGTAGGCCGCAATGTCTGCGCGCCCGGCCTCTCCGCTGACGATGGCCTCGTCTCGACCGTCTCCGGTGCCATCCGCGACGCGAGCCCGCGCGAAGCTCCGGGCGATCTCCTGCTGTGCGGCCTCCAGGATCGTCGCGTTGTCGATGTTCTCCCAGCGGACCAGCTCCTCGATCAGCCGGAAAATCCGCTGCCGCTCCCGGTCCTGGTCCTTCTCGGTGGGGAACTGGTCGGGCCAGGACGACGGATCATCGACGAGCTGCCCGAAGAGCACCGCTCGGCAGGCCGCCAGTGGACGCCGCGCCCACCAGAGGTGGAGGGTGGACGGATGGCCGTGCCGGATGGACTTCTCGCGGGCCGACTCGCGGTTGATAGCGTCGAGCGGGAGGGCGACCTCGATGAGCTTGCGGCGGGGGGTGGGCATGGTCGGAAACCTGGAAGTCGAGGGGTGTGGCCCGGGGGGCTGATTTCAGTCAGCGGCCAGGCGGGGCGTCGGCAGGCCGGGCGTCGAAGGCGCAGGGGGTGACCAGGGTCTGGCACCGGGCGGCCGAGTCTATCGGCCCCGCCACACTCGATGCCGCGACGGGGGTTCGGAGCTCCTGACTCCCTCGATGGCCCGCGCATCGTGGCGCACGAGGTGGCGTCACGGGGAGCGGAGCTGGGCCCGGCAAGTGGAGCGTGGTCCGAACGCCCGTCATGCCGGGGCCTCGCCGCGCTCCCACAGCGCCCGGAGCTGGAAGGTGGAGCTGCTCTGGATGAAGCTGGGCTGGCCGTAGTCCACGCCTCGGACGTACCGAAGCTCCACGACCCGGTCGTCGTCGATGAGCGCGATGGCCAGAACGAACTGGTCGGGCACGTTGTTGGCCTTCCGCACCTCGGTGACGTACATCGAGATGCTGTCCGCGCCGACGACACGGCCCTTGACCTCGATGAACAGCAGCGAGCCGTCGGCGGCCTTGGACTCGATGTCGCAGCCCACGCCGTCCAGACTCACGTCGCGGGGCTGCCGGCCAAGCGAGCGCTCGGCCTCCATGACGGCCTGCACCGCCAGCAGCTCCACTCGCCGGCGTGCGGCGGCGTCGACGCTGTAGACCGAGCTCTCCGTCGCGCCCTTCCGCTTGGCCAGCAGTCCGGCCGGGATGACGAGGCAGCCGCCGCGCACCACCGGCGGGGCCGGCATGATGCGGCGCTCCTTGTCGAGCTCGTCCAGGCGCTGTCGGAGTCGGTCGGACAGCTCGTCGGCGCGGCCCGCCGCGACCTTGGCAGGCAGCCGGGTGCGCTTTCCCGCGCTCTCCTTCTCACGCAGGTCCTGGGCACGACGATCCCAGTAGGCGATCTCCTTGGTCAGGCGGGCCTTGACCTGCTGCTCGACCTTGTCGATCTGCTCAAGGCGTGTGGTCTTGATCTCCTGCTGGTGTGCAGGGACGAGGTGCCTGATGGCGTAGCCCATCGCCTCCTGGCCCCACTGCCGACGCAGCCAGGCGGCATCGAGGTCGGGCGACAGCACGGCAAGCTCGTCTTCGCTCGCGGGCCGCAGGTCCAGGTACGGGGCCGCGCCGATGCCGCGCCACTCGCCGCCCTCGTCCACACTCACGAATTGCAGTCGCTTGGAGATGACCTGGAGCTGGCCGGTGCGCGTCCGGCGGCCGTCCTGAATGGCGTGCTCCAAGGTGAACAGCAGCCTGGCGCGGTCGGACGGGTCCTGGTCGTCGATGAGCACGGCTCCGCGCTTAAGCACGTCGCCGTGGCGCTCCAGCACCAGGTCGAGCACGGAGTCCAGCAGCGGGCTGCCGGGGCAGATGAGCTCGGCCCGCGGGGTGGCGTCGACGTGCTTCTTGTCGAAGCACACGCGCTCGTAGCGCTTGAGGACCGGGGCCCCCATGCCGATGTGCCGGTCCCGCTGGCGGATGGCGGCCGGGACGTGGGTGATCTCCCAGCGGCCCGGCTCCCGGCGGTGAATGCGGCCACCCAGGCGCTCGAAGGCATCGAGGAAGAGGGCCTGGACGTAGTGGGGCTGGAGCCGGCGGGCGTGGGCGCGCTCCATCTCCTCGCGCATGGCTTGGATGCGGGAGGTGTCCATCTTGTTGTGGGCCAGCGCACGCCCCTCGAGCAACGCCATCAGGCGTCCGTGGTCCACCGCGCCGTCCACGGCCTGGTCCAGCCGGGCCTGCACCTCGGGGTCCTGCCCGTAGCGGATGGCGTCCATGAGCAGGTTGCGGAGGGCGGTCTGCTCGAAGAGCTGTCCCAGCACGTCGAAGACCTTGCCGCCCAGGGCCTCCCGCTCGGCCTCCAGCTTGGCGAGCAGGCGCGTGTAGACCATGCCCTCGCGAGTGTCCTTCGCCACGAGGTTCCACAGGTGGCAGACCTCGCGCTGGCCGATGCGGTGGATGCGGCCGAAGCGCTGCTCGAGGCGGTTGGGGTTCCAGGGCAGGTCGTAGTTGACCATCAGGTGTGCGCGCTGGAGGTTCACGCCCTCCCCGGCTGCGTCGTTGGCTACCAGGACCTGGACCGTCGGGTCGTTCATGAAGCTGTGGACGACCTTGCGCCGCTCGTCGCGGGTCACACCGCCGTGGATGACGACCACAGGCTCGTCGCGGCCCAGCCGGTTGCGGATGCGGCGGGCGACGTACTCAAGGGTGTCCTTGAACTCGGTGAAGATGACCAGCTTGCGGCGGTTGCCGTGCTCGTCGACCATCAGCGGGTCGTCGAGGATGCTGTCGAGCTGGTTCCACTTGGCGTCTTCACCAGACCGGACGACATTGCGCGCGAGCTCCTCGAGGTCCTTGAGCCGGTCGATCTCCAGCTCCAGCTCCTCGATGGTGGCCGCCGCCGTGGCGTTGTCGATGAGGCGGCCTTCGAGCTCCTCCCGCTCCTCCTGCCCGTCCTCCTCGTAGCTGTTGTCGAGGTCTTCTTCGTCCAGTGCGTCGAGCACGGAGTCCGTGAACTTGAGCGCCACCGACTTGCCTCGCAGGAGCAGCTTCTGCTCCGCCAGGCGCTCCTCCAGCCGCTCCTTCCTTCGCTTCACGGAGCGGTAGATGGACTCGGGCGAGGAGGCCAGCCGGCGCTGCAGGGTCATCAGCGCGAAGCCGACGTTGACCCTCCGGTTGCCCTGCCCGTCGTCCACGTTCCGCTCGACGCGGTTCATCTCCTCGCGGACGTAGTCGGTGACCTCGGCGTAGAGGTGGGCCTCCTCGGCCGACAGCTCGTAGGTGGCCGTATACGAGCGCCGCTCGGGGAACAGCGGCGTGCCGTCGAAGCGGTAGAGGTCCTCCTTGACCAGCCGCCGCATGATGTCGTGGGGGTCGATGGTGTGGACGCCCGTGCGGAACTTGCCCTCGAACCGGTCGGCGTCGATGAGCGACAGGAAGATCTGGAAGTCCTCGTCCTTGCCGTTGTGCGGCGTCGCCGTCATCAGCAGCAGGTTCCGGCAGTGTCCGCCTACGGTGCGGCCGAGCTTGTGCCGCTTGGTGAGCTTCACGTCCCCACCGAAGTAGTGCCCGCTCATGCGATGGGCCTCGTCGACGATGACCAGATCCCACTCGGGGGCGTCGAGCAGCTTGGCCTGGAGCTCTTCGTTCCGGGAGAGCTGGTCCATCCGGCAGACGAGCAGGTTCTCCGACTCGAAGGGGTTGGCCGTGCGCGAGGCGTTGATCATGTCCCGGGTGAGCAGCTCGAAGTGCATGCCGAACTTCTCGGCGAGCTCGTCCTGCCACTGCTCCGTCAGCGAGCCAGGGCTGATGATGAGGCAGCGGTGGACGTCGCCCCGGATCATCAGCTCCTTGACCAGCAGGCCTGCCATGATGGTCTTTCCAGCACCGGGATCGTCGGCCAGCAGGAATCGCAGCGGTTGGCGCGGCAGCATCTCCTCGTAGACCGCCGAGATCTGGTGGGGCAGCGGCTCGATGATGCTGGTGGTGACGGCGACGTAGGGGTCGTAGAGCCATGCGAGCCGGATGCGGTCGGCCTCGGCGACGAGGCGGAGCAGCGCGCCGTCGGCGTCGAAGGACCAGGGGCGGCCGGCCTGGACGACGTCGAGGGTGGCCTCGTCGTCGCGGTAGACGATGCGCTGGCCCAGGTTGTTGTCGTCGTCGGCGAAGATGACGTTGGCTGCGTGGTCGCCGATCCAGTTGACGGACTGGACCGTGACCGTCCCGCCCGACGAGAGGCCGGTGACGCGGGTGCCGTGCTGGAGGTCTTCCAAGCGCATCAGTTCTTCGACTCCACGGGGTCGGGGGTGCCCTGCTGCTGGTCCACCCAGTCCTCGATGTCCGTCCGGCGGAAGCGGACCTGCGTGCCCACCCGGAAGGACGGCAGGTCGCCGCGCGATTGAAGGCGGCGGACCGTCTTCTCGGAGACCTTGAGCAGGTCGGCGACGTCACGGACTGTGAGGAAGGGCTCGGACATTCGGGCATCCCGGCAGGCTGCCGACCTTGTCACAGGAGGGTGTGGGTGTCCATCGGTGTCCATCGGTGGCCCCGCAGGGGATCGCACACGGTAGGGTGCCCGCGTCCACTTTCGTGGAGCCGTGCATGCCCCGCCCCCTCGACCAGCTCTTCCTCGATGCCCTTCGCCGCTACCCCCTCGCCCAGCGCGACGAGAAATTCGGTCGTGCGAGCTCGTTCTGGCCCTTGATCGCCGAGCTGAAGGCAGGGCTCGAACAGATCCCCGCTCTCCGGGAGGACCCGGACGCCAAGGTCAAGGTCTCCTTCGGCCAGGGTGGCTGGGCGCAGGTGCCCAACTTCGCGCTTATGAACCGCCGCGAGACCGAGCGCCCCAGCGCAGGCGTCTACGTCGTCTACCTGATGCGCGCCGACGCCAGTGGTCTGGTGCTGTCCCTCAACCAGGGGAGCGCGGACCTCATCTTCGAGTCCAAGGGCCGGGTCTACGGCAAGCTGCGCGGTCGGGCGCGCCAGGTCCGCGAACACCTGGATCTCGACGCGTTGGGAGCGGCGGGGTTCACCGACGCGACCATCGAGCTGAAGTCCACGAGCCAGTACCCGCGGGCCTACGTCGCAGGCAGCATCCTCGCCAAGACCTACGCGCTGGATGCGATGCCTGCGGCGGCGGAGTTGGAGGCGGACGTGGCGTCGTTGTGGAGGGCGTACTCGCGCGTGGTGCCAAGCCAGCGGTTGGGGCTGGGGGCGGTGCGGCCGGGGTGGCGGTAGCCAGGCTGCACCTCGACTTTCGGGCGTCGGACCGCTACGTCGAAGCCCTCGATGGAGGTCGCCCATGCCTTGTCCCGCTTGCGAAGCCCTGCCCGGCCAGCCGTCCTCTGTCCCGCCGCACGCGGCGCTTGAGTTCACCGGCTCGACAAGCATGAGCTGTGGCATCGCCGGTACGGATACCGGCGAGAACTACCACTGCACCGAGTGCGACGCGCACCTCTACAGGCACACAGGACGCCTCGACGCCCGAGTGTGGTCCCGAGCCGCCAGCCCAGAAGAGGAGGCTGCTCAGGCGGCAAGGCCGGTCTGCTACCTCACCGCGGACGTGCGCGCGGCACTGGGGCCTCACGGGTTCAGCGTGGACGAGGCGTCCCTGCCGTGGGGAGCGTTCCCCCAGGCGTGGCAGGAACTCGACGCAACTGCGAGCCATCCCGGCTGGACAGGCCGCGAGCCCCATGAGCGGCGCATCTACCTGTGCCTCAGCTTCCCGAGTGGCATCGGTGACGACGAGGCCATTCGCGTCGGTGTGAGCGCATCGCCCTCCGATGGCACGTTTTCGGGTCCGTCGTTCATCCTCCGCGATCTCGACCACCTTCGCGCCGCCGCACCACAGCTCAAGGCGTACTTCGAGACCAACATCAAGCAGCACCTGTGCCCGCGATGTCGGGGCCTTCGGACTCGCAAGACGCGGCGGCGCGACGGTCACCCCTTCACCGGCTGCGAGCACTACGAGAACCCCATTCGCGACTGCCGGTGGACCGGGCCCGCGGACAGGGAGTTTGCCTGGCCGGGGTGAAGACAACCATCTCCTTCTGGCCAACCTTGTGTCCCCGCTTCTGGACCCCTCTACGGGGCGCGCCAGCCGCGAGGGTTGTGGACCCCACATTGACCATGCTGGCCTGCCACGGTCCGCGTCGGCGGCATACGGAACGTGCCATCTCAACTCGTTGGAGAAGACCTTGAACATCCACAGGCTCTACATCGGCCCAAGCAAGGACGGCGCTGCCGTCCTCTACGAGGCTCGAGGCGACGAAGCGTTCCCAGTCGACGACACCAGCGAGCTGCCAAGGAACCTCGACCTTGCGGGCGTGCTCGACGACCTTGACGTGGCCCCGCCTTCGCTGGACTCCATCGTGTGGGCCGTGCTGCCCCGGCCAGATGGCGCCGGTGGGGTCAGGGGCGTCCTCGATGTTCGCGCCCCTGTCCTCGCGGACTGGGGCCCCGTGTGGAGGCCGCAGCCGGAGGTGGTGGTGACCCGGTCGGACAACGGCTGGGACATCGACGTGGACGAGGGCCTCGTGGCCGGCTGGATCGAAGAGGACCGGATCGTGTGGGACTCGGGTGGGATCGACAGCCACTCGGACGCTGTTGCCGAATTCCTGTCTCAGCCGATGGAGACGCTGCGCGTCCTCGGAGCACTGAAGCTCCTCTCGTAGGCACAGCGCTTCGCGCTGGCTCAACCCGCTGCTGAGGCCTGCTGTTGGGGTCGGGGCCAGGCCCCGGCCTCTTCCAGCCGCCGCCGAAGCGTCGCCCGCGACACCCCCAGCGCCTTCGCCGTCGTCTTCAACCCATGCCCCTGGTCGAGCATCGCCAGCGCGGGCCGCAGATCGAGCTCCACCTTCGGCCGCCCACAGTGCTTCCCTGCCGCCTGCGCCCGCCGCACCCCGGCCACGACCCGCTCGCGGATGAGCGACCGTTCCAGCTCGGCCACCGCCCCCAGGATCTGCAGCGTGAAGCGCCCAGCCGGCGTGGTGGTGTCCACATGCGCGTCCCTGACCGAGACCAGGCCGACGCCCCAGGCGTTGAGGCTGTCGGCCAGCTCGAGGAGGTGGCTCACGCTCCGGGCGAGCCGGTCGAGCTTCCAGATGGCGACCACGTCCACCTGCCCCTCGCGGGCATCAGCCAGGAGCCGGTCGAGCGCGGGGCGGCTGGTCTTGGCCCCGGACACGCCGGCATCGACGTACTCCTCGTGGACGGTCCAGCCGCGCTGGACGGCGACCTGCCGGAGCTCGTCGAGCTGCAGGCCCACGTCTTGGCCGTGGCCGGAGGTGGACACGCGAGCGTAGAGGGCGGCGCGGACGGGTCGGGTCATGGCGCGGCTTCCGCGCCCAGGCGGGCGCGCACGAGGGCGACCAGGTGGCCGCGATGGCGATGGGCGAAGTCGGCGACGTAGGTGGCGTCCACACCGGCCGGGGGCCGGGTCAGGAGCGCGGTCACGGCGGCGTCCACCACGCGGACGGCGGGATCGGACTTGGGCTGGGGGGCGTGCTGGCACCCGCAGGACCGCCCGCACTCGGCGCGCACCCGGGCGCTCTCGGCCAGGGCGTCATCGAGGGCCGTGCGGGCCTCGTCGAGCTCGCGCTGGACTCGGGCGAGGTCGCGGGTCGCCTTGCCGCCCAGCCGGGCCTTGTCCTTGGCGCGGGCGAGCTGCCGCTCAAGCCGGGCGATGCGCTTGTCGGCCTCGCTGGGCTTCACAGGCACGGCGAGCACGTTCTGCACGAGCACGGCGATGGCGGGGAGCAGGTGCCCTGTCGCGTGGCCCAGGTCCTCGCGGGCGCTGACGAACTCCTCGCTGTGGCCCTGGCCCATGCGGCCGTCGAGGTGGGTGAGCTCGTGGCAGGCGACGCCGTGCAGGTATGCGGCGATGGCGAGAGGGCGGTGCTTGTGAGCCTTGACGACCTGGTCGAGGCGGTCGGGGTGGATGTAGACGACGGCCCGGCCGGAGCCGGTGGTCGCGGTGAGCCCAAGCAGCTCGTCGTCGAGCACGAAGCCCGGCTTGAACTTGCGGCGGATGCGGGCCTCGCCGGCCACGAGGCGAAGGGTCGCGTCCCAGGCGGTCAGGTGCGGCATCCACCGCTGGAACCGCTTCTTGAAGCGGTACGCCCGGCGGCGGTCGTAGTTCTTCTTCGAGATCCGCAGCCCGGCCAGCCGACCGAAGGGGTTGCGCTTGGTGCGGCGGCGGGGCTCGGCCTCGGGGGTGACGGCGAAGCGGTGCAGGGCCTGGTCGGCCGCACGGCTCACGGTGGCGGCTTGTAGGAGCCCCCCACCGCCGGGCTGCAGCGAGGTGTCGGCGGCCTTGTCGGCAGCCCCCTGAAGAGCGACGACCTCCATCGGCCCGAGGGCCTCGCCAGCCTCGGCGCGGTCGAGGGCCTGCACGACCCGGTCGGTGAGCACGACGCCCGGGAAGCCACCGGCGTCCTCCTCGACCCGGTCGGCGGCCTCGAGGACGGCCCGGAGCTGGCGAGCTGCCCCGGCTCTGTCGGTGGGAGCGGCCACGTCGTCCTCGACCGACGAAGCCGTCACCGCGAGCTGCATCCCGGGCGGTAGGACCGCGCCTCGCGTGGGCTGGTCCTCGGCCGGGCGGGCGCGGGAGCCAGCGGGGGCGAGGCTGGCAACCGGGGACTCGACGCCCGGGTCCTTGGCGCGCTCGGCGTAGAAGTCAGCGATGCCGCCCGCTGCCTCAGCCAGGGCCTTCTGGAAGACCTCGTCGGCGAAGGCCTCGGCCGCCAGGTCGCCGATCTCGGCGGCACCCCGGCGCTCGCCCGCGTCGTCAGAGTCGGGGTCGTAGACCTCGTCCTCCATCGACCGGCCCCCGCTCTCGTTCTCGCGCTCGACCTCCTCGACGAGGTCGCTGAACGCCCAGCGGGCGCGGTCCTGCAGGGCGTCCCTGGCGGCGTTGAGGGGGTAGCCCGACTGTCCTGGGCGCACGCTTGTGGTCAGGTCCACGACCACGTCGGCCTTGAGGTTGCCGCGCCGGGCGCTCTCCTTGAACTGGAAGAGCCCGCCCAGGCGGACGTAGTAGGCGCCCCGTCTGTCTCCGGGCGGGCGGCGGTAGGCCTTGATGGCCGCCTCGGTGCCCCGCCCCCACGAGCCCTCGACGCGCACCCGCGAGCCGCCCCGGCGGCTGAACATGGGCCGGACCTCCTCGCCGTTGAGCACGAGGGCCACGCCGCGCAGGTCGTTGGCAGCGAGCAGCTCGCGCAGGCGGTCCAGCAGCGGAACGTACT
Organism: uncultured Enterobacterales bacterium; assembly: GCA_964599085.1. Lineage (GTDB taxonomy): Bacteria > Myxococcota_A > UBA796 > UBA796 > UBA2385 > J125. The sequence goes on from CAZRFD010000017.1 coordinate 58,985, forward strand.
CCTGGCGGGCGTAGTCCCAGACCTCGTCGAAGTCGGTGGCGACGTCGAAGATGGTGATGCGTGTGCCCTGCAGGAAGGGCGCGTCGTAGATGGTGACGTCCTGGTCGGAGCCCTCGCTCACAGCGAGGTTGTCGCGGCTGTGCAGCTCCCAACGGAAGGTGGGGCTGGTTCCCAGGATGACGGCCTTGGCCACGCCGAAGCCGCCCGCGGCCTCCTCGCTGTCGCCGGCCTCGCCCTTGCCTGACTCGCCCAGCGACAGGAACTTGCCGAGGATGGTGTCGGCGTCCATGCCGATGCCGTTGTCCTCCCAGGACAGGGCGCGGCGGTCCCGGTCCCAGGTGACGGTGAAGCGGCCCCCGCCGGCGCGGGTCTTGCGGGCGCGAACGGCGGCCTTGTAGGCGTCCACGCTGTTCTGCAAGGCCTCGCGGGTGGCGAGCAGGGGCAGGTCGCCGGACTGGTAGACGCTGGTGGTGAAGTAGCGCCACATGACGGCGGCGTTGGCGCCCGGTCGGCCGGTGGCCTTGGCCTGCATCGTCTCCACGAGCTCGTCCCGGCCGCCGAGGGCGCGGCGCAGGGCGGCCCGGTCCACGCGGAGGCGGCCGGTGTCGCGGGGCGGCCCCTGGGTGGAGACGGTACGGAGCGCCTCCCATGCGAAGGCCTGGAAGGGGTCGGGCGCGGTCTTGCAGCCGCAGGTCGGGGCGACTGGGGCCTTCATCTCGCCTCGCGAGAGGCCGGGGATCCCGTTGTTCGCTGGGAGGTCTGCGGACGAGCTAGGGTCGCGATGCTCGTCTCGAGAGGATTGGAATGACGCACCCGATCACGCAGCGGGAAGAAGAGATCTTCAACAAGCTCCGCCGGCAGGAGGACTTCGCCGATGGGCTCTTCAGGGACGGTGCTCCCCGGCCCGATGTCTACGAGCAGCAGTCCTACAAGGTCGTGTTCGTCTTCCGCGAGCCCAATCTCGAAGGAGAAAACTTCGATCTCGACATGCGAGCACAGGTCCGCAACGAAGACCCCAACGACCCGTTGCGGTCCGCTCCGTCCGCCCGAGGTTGGTGGCGAGGCAAGGTCGGAGCCTTCGCGCACGCAGTACAGCACTCCATGTCTGAGCGCGACGTCGAAGAGCGATTCCAGGACTTCTGCGCCCTCCGCGACTCCAGTCCACGTGAGGCGCCCGTCGACTACCTGTTCCCCTTCGCCTTCATGCAGGTCAAGAAGCGCGGCGGAGGCGGGGTTCAGCACGCGGGTGAGGTCTACTATTACACCCGCCGGTACCGGCACGAGCTTGCCGCTCAGCTCGGCATCTACCAGCCGGATCTGGTGGTCGGCTGTGGGCGCGGCCAGTCTGCTCCTGCCGACCTGATTCGTGACCTGGTCTTGCCGCAGCATTTCGGCGAGGAGAGACAGACGAGGAGCGGCTTCCGCTGGTGGCGGGCCAGTGCCGCCGCTGGACGGCCAGGTGCCTTGCTGGAGTACAACCACCCCTCCGCCCGGACCTCTCGGTTGGCGCTCTACAGAGAGTTGGCCGAGGCTGTTGCTGAAATCCGAACGACGCTTGGAAGCTGACGCACCCACCTCACCCTCCCAGCGCCGCCCGCAGCAGCTCCACCGCCCCGGCCCCGCCCCCGAGCCCCAGCGCCGCCAGCCCCAGCGCGACCTTCCACGCCCGCGCCTCGACCCGCTCCAAGCCCTCCTCGACCTCCTTGATGGCTGCGAGCACGGCCTTCTGCCGGTCCTCGTCCGCGCGGTCGTGGGCCTCGACCAGGGTCTCCAGGCGGGCCAGGCGCTCGCGCACGTCGGCCAGCTCGCCGACCCAGACGGTCGGCGAGGCGTCGTCCCGTCGCGGCGCCACGGGGGCCACAGTCAGGCCGCCTTGGGCAGCACGCGCTTGCGGCGGGCGTTCTTGCCGACGAGCTTCCGGCGCGGCCCGGCGCTGGGCAGCGGCCACTCGAAGTGCTCGGTGAACACGGTGAGCTCGCCCACCTTGAGGGTGACGGCGACCTCGACCTTGCCGTCTTCGATGTCCAGGTCCACGTCCACGTCGACGCGGTCCCGCAGCCACTTGGCGATGGCCTTCCACCACATGGGTGCCTCCTGCCTGTTCAGGCGACCCGGGCGTTGGCTGGCGCCCAGGCGATGTAGCCCCCGCCCACCGGCGCATGGAGCGTCTGCCGGCGGTTGGGGCGCTTGTTGGTGAAGCTGACGTGGACGTGCCCGCCGCGCTCCGGCGCGTACCAGATGAGCTGGTCGAAGGGCAGTCCGAGCTGGATGATGGCGGTCGCCAGGGCCTCGGCGGCCACGCCGTCGACCTTGATGTCGGCGGCCTCGCCGCTCATGTGCTGGCTCGACTCCGCCCCGCCGACGGCCTTGTTCACGGGCGGTGCCCGGTAGCCGCTGGTGACTCGGACCGGCCGGCCCAGCCCCGTGCGGAGCGGATCGAGCACGTTGGAGACGAGGGCCTGCATGGCCTGCGCCGCCTCGGGCGTCGGGGTGTTGTCGAGCCCGAGCCGGGCGGCGGCGCTGCTCACCGTCAGCTCGGCCCAGGAGAAGAAGCGTCCGATCTGGCCCTTCACGAGCCCTCCCACGCGCTGTGCGCCTTGCACCACCGCCTGCCCGCCCCCCGTCGCCGCCAGCGCGGCCACCAGGCCGACGCCAGCGAGGCCGAAGAGCAGCAGCGGGGCTTTGTTGTTGCCTGCCATCGCGGTCTCACTTCGCCGCCGCGGCGTCGGGTTCCCGGGCCGCGGACAGCAGGGTTCGGGGGATGCGCCGGTCCCACCAGTAGAGGCCGGCCTGCTCGAGCTCCCGGAACTTGAGGTCCGAGGTAGGAGCGAGGGCGAGGAAGTCCCGCCAGCCGGCCCGGGTGGGCGGGATCACGGTGGCATCGGGGGCCGCGATGGACCGCCCGCGCCGCACCTCGAGCACGCCGTTCGCCACCACGGGGACGTGCTGCTGCTCGGCGTACCAGGACGAGGTCTGCGCCAGCTTCTGCGCGACGGTCCCACCGTGCCGCGCCCACGCCCGCGAGAGCCAGTCGTCGCTCGCCCAGGTCCAGCCCAGCGCCGGCCAGTTGCCGCCGTAGCGGAGCGCCTGTTCGATGCGGCTGCCCGTGGCGGCGTCGCTGCGGGCCTCCTCGTCCTCGGGGAAGACGACGGCCATGTGCTCCGGCTGGATGCCCAGCGTGGCGACCTTCTCGATGGTCTGCTCGGTCCAGGTGGCGGTGCCGGCCTCGCGAACGCCCACGCTGGTGCCCTTCACGCGCCCGAACTCGGCGAAGTCGGTGTTGTCGGGGTTCCAGGCGTTGGGCACGCCCACCCGTAGGCCTTCGTGGACGGGCGCTGCCCCGTCGGTCGGCACCAGCAGCTCGTGGTCGCGGACGGCGTACATCCACTTCGCCCACGGCCACGCCTCCGGGTCGATGGCGGCGAGGTCCTTCAGGCGCTCCTCGGCCTCCAGGCGCAGCCGGGCGGCCTCGCTCGCGTCGGCGGTGCGCTCGGCCTTGCGGAAGCGGGCGTTGATGGAGCGCAGCAGCCGCGCGGCGTCCTCGGCCACCTTCTTGCGGGCCTCGGCCTCGCGGCGGGCCTTCACCTCGGCGAGGCGGCGGGCAGTCTTCTCGGGGTCGCGGCTGATGAGGAGCAGGATCTCCTCCGGCCCCATCTCCATCTGCGCGCCGGGGTTGTTGGTGTCCCGGTCCTGGGACTTCAACAGCTCGCACAACCGGACATGGCCGCAGTACGAGGTCGAGATCGCGGCGCCGCAGGTCGCGCGCCCGAAGCCGAGGACGCCGGCGAGCGAGCAGGAGTTGAAGGCGAAGCCGGCTCCGCGGCCCAGGGGGCGGCCGGTCGGGGAGCGGGCCCGGCGGTGGCAGCGGCTGATGGAGGAGGGGGCCTACCCGAGCATGTCGGCGCTCGCGCGGGCTGAGGGGGTGACGCCGGCGGCGGTGAGCAAGGCGTTGTTGAGGTTGCGGCGGCGCGGTTCTTCGTCGAGCCCACCGTACCGAGACGCGGCCAGTGGTCCCAAGGTCAGCTCAACCTCCCCGGCGTAGGATGTTCGGGCCGGCATCTGGGGCACCCAATCCCCGGACAAGCCCCGCACTCCGGGCACCGGAACTGCCCGTCTGCCGCCCCCTGTGGGCAAGGCTGTGCCCACGCGTCGTGGCCGAGGATCCTGTCCGGCCAGTCCAGCGGATGCGCCGCGTGAGCGGCCTTCCCGAGGTCGACCCCTGCATGGGGGAGAAGGGCGTGGAACCGCGCGCCACAGGACGGGCAGCGACGCAACCCCCACTCGCTGCCACACTCGCAGATCGCCCACCATGTCGCATCGGAGCCATCCGCCTGCCGACCTGGGCGGGCCTCGACGACGGCGTGCCCATCGGGGCAGACCGGGCAGACCGAGAGCACCGCCAGTTCCTCGACCGCCGTGTCCACGAGTTCCCGCAGGACCTCGACCGCTCTTCGCGGAGCGAGCTTTGCCGCGCGCTTCGCCTGTTTCGCTCGCCGCTCCTCGGCTTCGAGCTCTCGCGCCTTCTTGGTCGTCCAATCCCGAGCGGCGGCCGCCTCCCTGGAGTCGGGAGTGCGGAAAGCCACGAGATCGCTCCCCCCGTATCGGACCCATTTCCAGGCAGCGGGAAGGCTCGGCAGGTCGCGCACCGACCGGCGGATCGGGTAGGCCGGTGTGGTGTGGCGCCGAACCCAGCCCTTGACCAGCCTCGTCATGCGCTCCTCGGAGTCGATTCCCCAGGGAGAGCACGCGAGCAGCGTCGCCGTCCCGCCGAAGCTCCATCCCGTCGCGCGGTCGGGGTCCGCGAGGTCGACGGGCGCTCCGACGTGCACCACGACGACCTCCCCGTTCTGAGCGTCCCAGCGTTGCAGGAGCGCGGTGGTGGCAGAGGGGTCCGCGGCGGCCATGTCGGCGCAGATGGGCAGGAGGCAAAGGGCGGCGTCGTTGCTGTGGAGGCGAATGACGCCCTGTGGGTCGACAGCCATCTCCACCGGTCTCGATCCAGCATGATGGAGCTTCCAAGCCTTCCCCGAGTCCTCAGCCGCCCATCCCATGTTCTTGAAGGCACGCACCACCAGGTGCAGGACGAAGCGATCCCACGCGGCGGCCTCCCGCTGCCGACGCGCCCTCCGTTCCTGCTTGGTCTCCTGGCGTTTGTCGCTGAACTTCAGCCAGGACCGCCACAGCGCGGCCACCTTGCGATAGTGCGGATCGTTCACCAGGATGTTGGTGGCCTTCAACGACAGCGGGACCGTCACGCGCCGAGGGATCTCCCGGTACAGCGGCGCGTCCATCAGTACCTGCAGGTCCCGGTGTGCACTCTCCAGGCGGCGCATCGTGCGCCGCAGGTCGTCCTCGGTCTTTGTGGTCAGGGTGTCTGACCACAGCGTCATCAAACGCCGAGCCCGCCAATACGAGGACCGCGCCTCGTCGCTGTGGTCGCGGCCCGTCAGCAGCGCCTCCTCGATCTTGCGCAGCTCTTCCAGCCGGCTCGCGAGGTAGGCGAGGAGGTGGTCGATGAGCCGCACCGCGACGCGGTTCTCGTAGAGGTTCCACTCGTCCTCGATCTGACGGGCGAGCAGCCGGGCTGGCTGGATGCTCCGCAGGGTCCGGTGCTCCCAGTCTCCCGGGTGCGACACCAGGTCGGCCACAGCGCGGACCGGCCAGCGACGGGCCCGCGCCACCGGCAACCTCTCCTCCTCCACGCGCAGATGCAGGCGAGGCCGATGGCAGACGTGCTGGAGGTGCTGGAGGTGTCGGAGGATCTCCAGGTCGAGACGCTGGGGCCTGGCTCGCTCGGCGAGCTTCTGGGCGACGGGCGGGGTGTCCGCCATCGCCTGCCAGGACACCTGCTCACCCGTGACTTGGGCGAGCCGCACGACGGCGTCCGTCTCGAGGTCGTCGGGCCACCGTCCGACGAGCCGCCCCCTCTCGTCCTCGTCCAGTTCACTGTCCCCTCGGAGGCCGTCCATCGTCCACGCATCGCAGAGCAACGGCCCCCGCGGCAGCGCCGCCGGACTGCTGGCACCGAGCCTGGGCCGAAGCCGGCTCACACCAGCTCCTCGCCCTTCTTGGCCTCGATCTCGATGAGGGCCACGCACCCTTCGGGCGGGTTGGCCTTGTCGAGCTTGTCCCACTCCGTGAGGAGCTGCTCGTTGAGTTCTTCGAGGGCTGCGGCGCGCACGTCGTGGCGGTCTCGGAGCTTGCGCAGCACCTTGGTGACGAGGAGGTGGTCCATCGCCTCGCCAATGGTGCCGCCGGACTCCACGACGACGGGCAGGTAGCGGGCAAGCTGGTTCTCCAGGCGGTTGCCCCAGCCGACGCGGAAGCGCCGACCAAGCGTGTCCGCGAACCGGGCCTTTCGCAGCCACTTCGTCGCCGTGTCGATGGCCTTGCCCTGCTTGTCGGCGGCGTCGGCGAAAGCCGCCTCCAGCTTGGTGAAGGAGATGGCGTTGCGGCGCCGCCTGCTCTCGACCTCGAACCGGGCGGCGTCGGTGTTGCGGGGCATCTCCATGACGTGGGCGCGGTCGTAGGTCTTGTCGGCGAACTCCGCCGTGGTCTCGTCGTGATTCGCGGTGCCCACGAACCAGACGTTCGGGGGGATGGGAAGGTGCCGGCCGTCCACCATCAAGCGGGGTGCGTCCGAGACCGGGTCGTTTACGAGGGTGAGCTTCCTTGCCCCCATCGGCTGCTCCAGGGCCGAGAGGAAGTCGGCGAAGAACTGCTCGGGCCGAGACAGGTTGATCTCGTCCAACACCATCATGAACAGCCGGTCCTGGTAGGCCGGCGTCCCCGCCCTGTAGAGGGCCTGGAGGAAGTTGGTCGCGTAGTAGTGGCGGTGGAAGGCGTTGTAGTAGCCGATGAGATCCTGCCGGTCGCGCCACCCCGCCTGCACCTCGACCACCTCCAGGCCACCGCCCACGGCATCGGCGAAGGCCAAGGGCAGGCTGGTCTTGCCGGTGCCGGAGATGCCCTGGAGCAGGAGCAGCCGCGTCATGGCGAGCCCGCCCAGCCAGGCGCGCACGTCGCGCTCCGCGTAGTAGAGCCTGCGTCCATCGACTCCGGTCGCGATGCGGTGGCGCAGGTCGGTGGCGAACTCGGCCAGGGTCGGCGTCGCCCGTCCCAGCGGCGTAGTAGTCCGGACCTCGCCCTGGAGCTCCTCGTCCTCGTCCAGGCTGGTGAGCGCCGTCATGGGGTTCCGCCGGTCATCCTGGCGGGTCAGCTCGTCGACACGCGCTCGAAGCTCGTCCACCGCTCCGTCGAGGAGCTGCTTGTGGACCTGCAGGGCCTCCTTCTGTTTCTTGAGCGCCTCCAGCTCAATGGCCGCGAGGCGCCGCGTCTCCAGCTCGCCCCGCGCCTTCGCCAGGTCTCCCCTGAGGACCGCGCGCTCCTCCAGCCACCTCGACCGCTCTCGCTCCAGGGCCACGAGGCGTTCGGCGGCTCCCGCATCCGGGCGGTCCCGGAGCTTTGCGGCCAGCTCGTCCCGCTCCCGCTCCAGCCGTGTCAGGTCGGCGAGCAGCTCCTCGGGCTCCCGTCCGCCGAAGCGACGGTCCAGCTCTCGCCGCGACTCCAGGTCAGCGAAATAGGCGTCCCGTTGGGCCCGCGCGTCTTCAAGCTGCTTCTTGAGCGAGTCGACCTCGTGGCGCAGATCCTCGGTGCGCTCATCGACCAGGCGCTGCACCTTCCGGTCGAGCGCAGAGCGGTCCTCGTCGAGCATCTCCTGCGCTGCCTGGAGGTCGAGCTCGGCGGCGCGGTGCGCCTTGAGCTTCGTGGAGAGTTCCCGCTGTGCCTCCTCCAGCTCGGCCTCCCGCTCGTCGAGGGCGGCCCGGCGCTTGTCGAGGTCTGCACGCCACTCGGCTTCCGCCTTTTCCCGCTCGGCCTGCAACTCCGCGCGCAGCGCCGCCAGCTTGTCTCGACGCTCCTTCGCCATCTCCGCGTCGAAGGATTGGCGCGCTTCCGCCTCGCGCTGGGTCCGCTCGGCATCCTCTTGTGCCCACTTCTCCGCGCGTTCGGTGGCCTTGGAGCGGGCCTCCTCCTCGGCCGTCGCGCGGCGCTCGGCGATCTCGGCCTCCAGGCGGTCCCGCTCCTCCCGCAGTCGCTTCACCTCGTCCTCGACCGGCTTCAGCACCCGCGCCTTCTCGGCGAGGAAGCCCTGCTCGGCGTTCAGCTCGCGCTCGGCCAGGAGCGCGCCCTGCTCAGCGAATTCGGCCTCCTTCGCCCGGCAGGCGGCCTCCCGGTCCTTCATGGCCTCCTCGCGCTGGTCCACGCCCTTGACGCGTTGCATCAGGTCGAGCTCGGCCTGGTCGAGCTCGGCCTTCTTGGCGGCGATCTCGTCTTCGGCGGCGGCCTTCGCGGCGGCGAGTTCGGCTTCCTGCTGCTTCTTCCGCTGGCGGAAGGACATCTCCTGGTCCCGCTTCTGCGTCGCCAGCCTGTCCTGCTCGGCCTTGGCCGCCGCCTCGCGCTCCCGTGCCTTCTCGAACAGCCCTTTGGCGCTGTTCAGCAGACCCTCCACGCGGGTCAGGGACTCCTCCAGCGTTGCGCGGACCTGCTCCGACACGCCCTCGGTCGTGGGCGGGCCATGCTCCGCGGTGATCGCCTCGACCTCAGCCTCGGCGGCACTGAGACGCTCAAGCTGCTCGGGCGTGGGCTCGGGTCGCTGCGGCGGGGGCGGCGCGGCGTTTCCGTTCGAGGTTCGCGTACGGTTCTGGTTGCGCCGGTTCTTGTTGCGCCGGTTCTTGTTCTTTCCCATGAGCGAGGACCTTGGTCAGCGGGGGAGGAGGAGCGATTCGACAGCCGCGTACGCGGTGTCGACGTGGCGTTGGACCTTCTGCGGCCAGGTGTCTGCCCCGTCGTGGGCGGCACGGTCACGAGCCGTAGCGAGGTCGTCGAGTCGGTGGAGAAGGTCGGGATGGATGCAAGCAGCTTGGCGGAGCGGGTGCTCCTCGTTCCAGCGGGCGGCGAGAAGGGTGAGGATGAGCAGTGGACGCAGGCTGGCTCGTCGGTACTGCTCGGCGTGCTGGACCTTGCCTCGGCGAACGGACGACAAGGACTCGGGCAGCGGCGTCGAAAAACCCAGCTCTGCGGCGGCGGCATTGACCTTCTGCCTGCTGAAGCGCACGTCCCGGTCCAGGTCGTGGAACAGTGGAGGCTGAGCGTTGACGTAGGGGTCGTGGACCCGGTGCAGGGTTCGCTCGACAGCGCGCTGGGCCTTGACGAGCACGTCGTCCCACTTGTCAGCGGGGGCGTCGTCGGACCAGGCTTCCAGCAAGGCGCGCTGCATGGCGACCAGGCGCTCGAGGATGGCATCGTACTGCCGGATCGCCAGCGTAAGCCGTTCTTCCACCTCCCAGGTTGCCTGGGCGTGCAGGTGCCCGAGGGTCGGTGCCTCTGGATCGGCCCCGACCAGCGGAGCCAGCCAGGGACGCAAGCCCTTGTGGGTGTCGAGCCGCTCTTCGAGTCGCGCACGCAGTTCGATGGCTTCGCCGTGCCCGAAGGGATCATCCACCATCCAGTCGCCCGACGCGTGGCGCCGGACCCGGAGTGCGAGGAGGTACGACTGGGGCCGGTCGTCCACGAAGGACACCCGCTGCAGGAAGGGGACGTCGCGCGGGTCGTCGACCTCGTCGAAATCGCGCTGCCGGCGATGTCGCCGAGCCGCTTTGAGGACCTCTCGGGCGCCAGGTCGGGCGGCGACCACCGCGTCCCGCCTGCCCGGCAGCACGCTGAAGGTTCGATCCCGCCAGGGATCGCCAGCGCTACCGCTCAGCAGCACGGGCCAGCCGTCGTCGTCGGGCTCCACGTCGGCGATGGGCAGGTCGCCCGCGAGGAAACGCGGCCACAACTTGCCGGTGAACGGATCCGAGAGAACGTGGCCAACGCGCGCCTCGTCCGGAGGGTCCTCGTCGATGTCGTCCAGAGCCTTCACTCCCCTCCGCGTGGGCCGGCCGTCATGGTCGAGCATCGCCATGTTCTGAAGCTCCCACACCACGAGACCTGCCAGGTCCGGGGCGATCAGCAGGCGTTCGGCGACATCTACGATTCCGGTGACACCAGCGCGCGCCAGTCCCAGCACGGCGCGCTGGAACAGGTTCAGCGTTCGCTCTTTGGGAACCGGCGCGACGACCCGCCAGGCGTAGACGGGCCACAGGACCCATCGCGCCCGAGGGTCCTTTCCGCGGGTGAGGCGCAGGACGGGTGTGTCCTTGTCGAAGTATGGCGCGAAGCTATCGAATGACGCCATGCTCGCCTCCACAGAGCTGCGCGAACGCGCGCAGGGCGCGCAGAGGTTCCGCGCCCTGGACGAAGCAGAGGTCACCCACCGCGACGAGCAGGCGCTGCTGGCGACTCATGGCGACGCAGAGCCGGTTCTCCAACATCAGGTGGCCGTACTTGCGGCGCTGCTGCTCGTCGGTCTGGCCGGGCAGGTCGTTGCACCGGGTGACTGAGAGGAACACCACGTCGAACTCCTTGCCCTGGAAGGCATCGACGGTGCCGATGCGCAGGCGTTCCACCTGCCTCCCTTCCGCGTTGTAGGTCGTGGCCCACTTCTCAGCGACCCGCCAGCCACGGGCGTTGTTCGCGGGCTCGGTAAGTCCCTCCCCCATCATGGCGCGGCCGATCTCGTCGACCTGGGCGGCGTAGAAGGAGATGACGCCGAAGGTGAGCGTCGAGTCGTGGTCGATGAGCCGTCGCACCTCGCGGGCGATGGCGCGGGCTTCGGCGGGACGACGCTTGCTGACACCGCGGAGCTCACGCCCAAGGTCCCGGGGCACGTCGAACCAGGCCGCGGGGCAGGGCCGATCCCCATCGAGGTAGCCAGGCAGGTAGTGGGCGAAGTCGCTGTCCGGGCGAGGGCTTTCGATAGCCCCGTCCTCGTGCACCTCGTAGAACTCCCGGCTGACGTAGTCCCCCAGTCGGGGGTGCATCCGAAACTGGGCGTTCAGCGTGACGGTGCGCTGGATGCCGTCCTGCTCTTCCAGCCTCCGCAGGAGCACCCACATCCGCTCGAACAGGCTGGCCTGAACAGCCCGAAGGGTCTGCTCGTCCACCGTGCCCTTGTCCACACCCTCGGCGAGCTGGCGCTCCACGTCGGGCTCCAGCAAGTGCGGAAGCTGGCGGTGATCGCCCACCAGCACCACGCGTCGCCGGGCCATGCTCAGGGGGATGAACAGGTCGAGGGGGTTGGCTCGCGCAGCCTCGTCGACGATGACGGACTCGAAGGTGGTCTGCCCCTCGTCGATGCCCCGGACGCGTCGCATCTCGTTGCCCGCGGCCTGCTGCAGCGTCGAGGCGAGCACCACGGTGTAATGCTCCAGCGCACGCCGAACACCGTCCGGGTCTGTTTCCAGGTCATGGAGGTAGGCAGCCAGGGCAGCCTCATCGCCGGCCCGGGTGGCGGCGAGACGCCGGTCCACCACGTCGAGGATCTCCAGCAGCAGCCGCTGGGTGTCGTCGTCCAGGCAAGGCTCGGTGGTCGGCACTGGCTGGGTCAGCCGGTCGATGAGGGATTCCCGCAAGGGACGGCCCTCTTCCAGCCACGGCGGCACCTGCTCGGGCTCCACGGCGACGCACTGCTCCAAGAATGCTCGTTCCTCGTCCGTCAGGATGGCGTCCAGGCGGCGCAGCGCCTTTCGGGCCTGCAGGGGGCCATCGTCGGAGAAGGGGCCAGCGTCGACCCGGATGCAGCGGGCTGCTCTTTCCATCAACTCGGCTTCCTCGGGGTCGTCGAGACCGGCCGGTCGCTCCAGCTCCCCGGCACGCGCGACCACCTGGTCTCGCAGGTCAGGCGGCAACAGCTCCCCGAGCACCGATACGAGCTCGCGGATGCGGCTCGCCTGCTCAGCGGGAAGTGACCGCGTACGGCAGCAGGAGATCACCAGCCCCCGAGCCTGAGCGAGGCGCTCAGCCTCGGGTGGCGTGCGCACCCTGGCACGCAGGGTTTCCACGCGCTCGTCAGCGAACATCTCGGCCGGATCAACGGCGGTGTCGGAGCCTCGTCGTCGCCGCCCCACCTTCACAGCCGGCAGTCCGAAGACCTCGGTGCGCTGCACGACGTTCTCTACGGCGTCGTGCTGGGCGGCGGAGACGAGAATGCGGTGAGAGGGCTCGACGCCCTCGTCGGCCAGCACGGCGAGACAGCGCTCGATTGCCGTGATCACCTTGGTCTTGCCCGTCCCCGGTGGCCCCTGGATCAAGCACACGTCCGGTGTGTTCAGCGCCATCTCGATGGCTTCGAGCTGACGCTGGGTGGGGCCTGCTTCGCCGAACACCTCGCGAATGACGGCCTTGAGCTTGGGACCGCGCACGCTGATCCTTGCCCGGCGGTCAGCCGGCGCGGGCTTGCCCTCCATCAGAAGACCGAGCTGTGGGAGCGGGCAGTTGCCGGTGCGCAGGGCCTCTTCGGCACGCTCGCGGCGGCGCAGTCGGGCTTCGTCCCCGCCAAGCGACAGGTACAGGTGACCGGACTTCGGTGGCCTCGGCTGGTCCTCCTCGTCGTCCGGCGAAGCCAGGTCGATGAAGCCCTTGTGATCGTCCGCAGCAATGATCGAGGCGCTGAGACGCCGCACGCGTGGCCCACCCTTCCGGGGTGCCGAGGTGGCGGCCCCTCCTTCGAGCGCCGGGGGCTCGCTCCCCGCCTCCAGCTCGAAGCGATCCCACTCGCCAAGCAGGGAGAGCCGGAGGGAGAGATCCTCGACGGGTGCGAGGTGGAAGCGCCACCCCCCGTCCCGCCGTCGCTCGCACCTTCTGTACTCGAGAGAGCCGAAGGTACGGGCGCGACGGAGAACGTTCTCCCGCTCCATCGCGTGGTACTCCTGCCACGTTCGCAGGTAGCTGCCACTGTCCGCGACAGCCTCGGAGAGCGTGGTTCTCACCGCTCCATGCAGCTCGGCGGCGACGGTGGCGTCCACGATGGATACCGGGGCGAAAAGCAAGGTCAAGCGCTGGTTCCGTGGACGCCCCCCACGAACGACCCGCTCGACCCTGAGCTTGTCGTCCACCCGCTTGATGTCGGCTGCGACCTTGTGCCCGTAGATGCGAAAGGCGTCCAGGCGGCCCCGCGCGTCCCCCGCGACTACCAGCCGGCGCAGCTCCGTCGGCCCGACGGGAGCCGGGGGGGCGAGCAGCCGGTCTTCAAGCCAGGCGGCCACGTCGGCGACAGTGCCGCCGACCTTGTGGACCCGGCGCATGTCCGCCAGGATCTTCTCGTCCAGGCCAAGTTGCATCGGCTCGGTGATGCGGAGTTCCCGGGTGAAGCGGCGGGTCTCGATGACCATGGTGTCCTTCGTGACCTGGGCTACGGTGGCCACCATCGGCAGGCCGCTGGTGACGACGTTGTCCAGTTCGGTCGCGTCGGAGGCCGTGACGCCTGTGATCGAGACGACCGCCTCGTCGATGGTCAGCAGCGTCTGGTCGCCTGACCGGACCAGGCCGATCTCCTGTCGTCGCTGGGGCATCGGGTCGAATGCACCGCTGGTCAGCCGGACACGCAGAGTGGTGGCGTTGCCGCCTCGGATCTCCGATGCCTTCATGAGGTCCTCCCCAGCACGGCGACTCGCTGGGCCTGGCCGGGCTCCTCGAAGAAGACCATCCAGCCGTGGGCAGGTACGATGCGCCCGCGCCCGGCGACGGAGTGCCGTTGCTCGTGGGCCTTGGAGATGGGAGCGACCCAGGCATCCCGGCCAGGGGCTGCCCGGACGGACATTCCGCGGTCCACCAGCTTGATCTCCACGTGCGGTTCACGTGCGGACGGGCCTGACAGTCCCTCGGTCACGCGACGCGGTAGCACGAGCCCCTCCGCGGTCAGGGGGAACTGGCCGATCCGCACGGCACCCTGGACAAGCCCCTTGTCGGGGTGCCAGCGAGCAATGCGGACGGGCACGACAACGGACCTGGGCTCGTCGCACCAGGGGCAGCATGACTCGGTGACGAAGTAGGTCCCACCACATTCGCCGCAGCGCACGGTCTGGTCGGCGGCGGCGTGTAGCCGGTCGACCCACTCCGACACACCAGGCCGTCGGATGCGATCGGACAGCCCATCCTCGAAGGTCCGTCGCGCGAGGTCGACGAGCCGACCCGCCATCACCAGGTCCGGCGGGAGCCCCGTCGAACAGGCGTTGCTGTCGTCGGTGGAGTGCCCCACCCACGGGAGCCGGGCGGCGAAAGCCCTCTCCTCAAGCTCGGGCTCGCCGTCGTTGACGAGATCTCCTACGAAGGGGTGCGTGAGCGTGAGTGCTTGCCAGACGAGCACGGCAAAAGCCCAGGCATCCGACAGCGTGGTGCAGCCCCCCGACCCGGTGACGATCTCGGGAGCGCCGTAGCCGGGCGTGTAGATGGCACGGCGAGGATCGGAGGCGTGGCTCAGGTTGTCCAGGTCGATGAGCCAGGCCTCCAGCGCTGCGACGGGCTCGGACACGAAGACGTTGTTGTGCGACACGTCGGCGTACACCACGCCGCGCCCGTGCAACCCGGCCAGTGCCTCGCCCGCGTGGGCCAGCAGGCGCAGACGGCGGCGCAGGCCACCGGTGTCGATGTGCCACTGGAGCAGTCCGGTGGGTGGTGCCTCGATCAACGCCTTGATGGAGACCATGTCGCCGAGGAACTCGGCGACGTAGCCGATGTGCGGCGGCCTGAGAACCGCGATGGGCCGGGCGACATACAGGCCGCCGAGGTCGAGCCGCCGAACGAACGCGAACTGCCGGCGCATGGCGTCTGCGCTGCCGCGGCGGTCCAGCAGCTTGACGATGCGCCGCCCGCCCTCGGCCAACCAGACCTCGCCTTGGCCGCCAGCGCCGATGCGCCGGGTCAAGGTGTGCACGGCTCCGGTCTCGTCCGTCACTCTCTGGATGGGGGCTTGCTTGGAGGTGTTCATGGCTTCCACATGACGAGGAGGGTCTTATCGTCCTGGTGGTGTGGGACCGGCCAGCGGCGCAGCTCCGAGGCGAGCCGCCGCCAGGGCTGAGAATGGAGGGCGAGGTCGCCGGTGACCCAGGACACGAGGTCACCGAGACGCGAGAACTCCAGGTCTTCGGAAACGCCGTCGGTCGCCAGGAGCAGGGCCTCGCCGGGTTCCAAGGGTGCGCCCAGGGCGAGAGACCAGTGAGCAAGGGTGTGGGGACATCCCAAGGCATCGGTCAGTCCGAAGCCCTCAGCCTTGGACGGGTGAACGGAAACCTCGGTGTTGGCCGACCTCCGTGCGATGAGCCCATCGCCAAGCTGGGCGAAGGCCGCTCGTCCATGCCCGTCCTCCCCGTACAGCAGGCAGGTGGTGGCGCAGTCCTCGGGAGGCAGGGGCCCGAGGCGCAGGCGCCAGAAGACCTCCAGCAACCGGACCAGATCCTCGACGGAGCCCACGGGTGAGCGACACCAGGCCCGCCAGGCGTCCCGCGCGGCCCGCGTGGCGGCGCGCGCCCCGTCCCTGGCGCGGGGGCGGCTGCCCATGCCGTCGCACACCACCGCGAAGCAGGCGCGGTCGGAGGGGACGGCGAGCCAGGCGTCCTGGCAGGGCAGCCCGTCCCGCAGGTGCGCGGGGCCGCGCACGGAGCTGGCGACGACCCGGACCACTACAGGTCCCAGCCGTCGTCGGGGAGGCTGGGGGTGCTGTTGGGGTTGGCGCTGCGCGAGCGGCTCGACACGCTCATGGTGACGAGCTGGAAGAACTGGCGGATATGACGGGCCTCGTCGGCCCGGAACACCCGCGCCTCCGGATCGGCCAGGAACGCCTGGAGCACGTCGTGGTCGGCGTCGGCCCCGATGGCCAGGGCCATGCGGAAGGCCTTGCCGCCGCGCTCGCTGCCGAGCAGGGCCTCCAGCGGTTGCTGCCAGGAATCGGTGGGCTGGCCATCGGACACGAGCACGATGGTCGGGCGGTAGGCGCGGCTCGGTATGACCGCGCGATCCTCGACCAATTCGCGGGCGATGTCGAAGGCCGCGCCCATCGGCGTGCCGCCGCTCGCCCCCAGCTCGGTCCAGCTCGCGTCGCGGGAGGGACCGAGCGGCAGGTGAATGCGCGCCTTGCCGCCGAAGGTGATGACCGCGACGTGGATCTCGGCGCGCAGGTCGGACTCGTCCTGGAACGCTTCGATCATCTCGTGGACAGCGTGGTTGAGCGCCTGGATCTTCCCGTCCACGCCCATGCTGCCGGAGACATCGGCGAGCAGGATGACGGGAAGCGGGCGAGCGGTCTGGGTGGTGAATTCCTTGAGTCGGCTCATGGGACGACGATCCTCGTTGGGGTTGGGTAGATAGGACGCTCAGGCGGTCTGGAATCGGACAGCCCGGTGACGGGACCGCCGGCTGCGAGCAGCGCAATCACGCAGCGCCCAGGGGTTCTTGTTGCGGTAGACGGTGAGCACCCGGCCGTCGTGGGCGCAGACGACCTCGACGCCCTCCCAACGGGAGAGGTCGATGCCGCGCTGGGAGAAGTAGCGGACCTCGCGCCAGCCGATGGTGTAGATGTCGGCTCCGCGGATGGCCCGGTGCTTGCCGTAGTCGAGGGCGGCGTGGATCGCCTCGGCGGGAATGCCGCGACTGCGGGAGCGGTGGACGGCGTGGCGGGTGAGCTGCTCGGTCATGGGGTTCTCCTGGTCGGCCCACCTTCGGGGCAGGCTCACCATCCCCCATCTCAAGGTCCGTGCCAGGCCAAGCCACATGTGCGAAAACGCCGTACAGAAGGGGCATCGCACCCTCTGGCCGTCAGCTTCCCCACCCCGGGACAAGGCGAGGCCGGCATGTTCATTCCGCCTCGCCGGCATGGTCGTTCCGTCTCCAGTTTCGCAGGGTCCTGTCGCTCACCCTCGCCAGCTCGGCCTCTGGTCGCTGCACCCGGTTGGCGAGGGCAGCCACCTCGCGACCGAACCAGCCCTTGAACTCGGCGATCAGACGCTCCGGGTCGAGTGGTCCGTCGTCCAGCAGGACCGGGTCGATGGCGCGTCGGTCGGCGAAGGCCCGTGCCAGCGTCCGCACCACCGCGCCATTCACGTCAAGCGAGCCGCCATCGAGGGCGACCAACGCGTAATCCACGGCGTCGTGCACGGTGAGCGGTGCGTCGTCGTCTGCCCGAGCGGCCAGGAAGCGCCACGCCACCCGGAACAGGTCCCGGACATTGCCCGGCAACGGATGAGCGCGCAGGGCACGGAGTATGCGTGCCTGGTGCTTGCCGCCGATCCGCGCGTAGCGGGTGGGGGCACGCGCCCGGCGGGCGGCTTCTTCCAGCACCGTGGGCCAGAGCCAGTCCAGCTCTTCTGGGATCTCGCGGAGCGGCGGGACCGTCATGGCGAAGGCCCGGATGCGGTCGAGAAAGTCCGCGTCGAGTCGCTTCCGTAGCTGGTCGGAGGAGAGGTTGGTGGCGGTGAGCAGGCGCAGGTCGGTGCGCTTGACCTCCGCGCTGCCCAGCGGCTGGTAGACGCCCTCCTCCAGTACCTTGATGAGCAGTCGCTGGAGGTCCTTGGACACGTCCCCGATCTCGTCGAGGAACAGCGTGTCGCCGTTGGCGCGTTCGAGAAGGCCAGCCCTGTCCTTCTTCGCGTCCGTGAAGGCCCCAGCTACGTACCCGAACAGCTCGGCGCGCATGGTCTCGGGCGTGTATTGCCCGCAGGGCACCGCTGGCCAGGCCGGGTCCAGCTCGGGCTTCCGGAACGGGCTGCGGAAGCGGATCCAAGAGGCCAACGTGGTCTTGCCCGTGCCGCGCTCGCCCAGGATCAGCACGGGGACGCGCAGCCGGGCTACGCGGCGGGCGTCGTCGTACAGCGCGCGCAGCCGCGCCGACCGGAACTGCCGAGGATCCCACCGGATGCTCCGGTGCTCGTCAGCCTCGGTTGCGGGCCGGGTCTCCTGCCAGCGCTTGAAGAAGGTGTCCACGCCGAGGGAGAGCGGGACGACGGCGGGTCGCCCCCGCCGCTCGTGGGCGCGCATGGACTGCACGGCGGTGAACGGTGGCTCGATGAACCCCGTCTCGGCCATGAGCACCCACACGGTGTGCATCGCGGCCGTACCGGGCGAGAGGTGGACCACCAACTCGCGGCCTCGGAACCGACGCCGGATGCCTGGCAGGAGCGTGCGCAGCCACTCGTAGATGGCGGCATGGTCGGTGGGGTCGTCGTGGATCCAGACGTGGGGGTGGAGTTGGACGGTGGGGGCGCGGTCTGCGAGGGCATCCACGAGATCGCCGTAGATGCGGTCGTGCATCGCCGCCTCGGTGCCCCCCTGGCGCAGCACGACGATGTCGGTGACTTGGCCGGCGTAGGGCGAGGCCGGATCGGTGAGCAGCGTGAGCGTGGGGCCTGGAACGGGGCCGTCGGGTGTCTCTCGGAAGGGGCCGCCGCTCTTGACGCGCTCGAAGGGGTCGTTGCGGGTGGCGAGCCAGGTGAGGAGGACAGGGGTGGTCATGGCCTGGACTCCCGGGGCGCGGACGCAGTCGGGGAGCAAGGCGACCGGGTACCTGTCGGGTACCTGGTGAGGCGACGACAGAGGCTGGCGGAGGGGGTCCAGAAGGGCCCGCCAGGATGGAGGGCTGGCAGGTCGGGATCGCGGGGTTCAGAAGGGCCGAGCAGAAGGGTGGTCGAATCCAGTTCGTTCTGGCCCCCCAGAGGCGCTCTCCGAGTTGCGGGCAGCCTCATCACGTTGCTTCCTCCCAAGGTAGCGACGGCCGCTCGTCGGGCGGGAGGTCGTCGGTGAAGTGAGCGAAGCGCTCGTCGAGGAAGCGCCTCAACGCCTCCATGTCCGGGTTCGGGTGGTTCACGTCCAGACCCCACACGCGCAGGGCGGCCACCAGCGAACTCTGGAGACAGAGGCGAATGGCCTGCGCGAAGTCGTCGGACCAGGGTGGGACGTTGTACGCTCCCCTGCTCGCCTTCTCCATGCCGTCGCGCATGGCCTCCTGAACCGCCGCCTGGCTTACCCCGTGGCGCAGGAGGGCGTTCGCGTAGTCGCTCACGGCCGCTGGGGCGAAGGCCGAAACGATCTGCCAGTCTAGCCAGCCCTCGTCGCGAAGCTCATCGACGAGGCGGTGAAGCTCGGGTCTTGCGCCGTGCGTGTCCAGCACTGGCTTCGCCGTGCGGAACCCGCCCTCGTACCGGTTCCGCAGCTTCTCCTTGGCGCTCTCCCGGGAGAAGACCGGGCTCTTGCCGCGACGCCAGCGCAGTTCGGTTTCGGGCGGCAATTCGAGAGCGATGCCACTGCCTGAGGGACCCGGAGCAGCCCCGATCTCCCGCCATGTCTCAGCCGACATGATGGCCCCTCGACCTTCAAGCACGCTCCCGCCGACGAAGAACCCATCGCGGATCACGTTGCCGACGAGATCCGGCAGTCGGTCCTGCATGTCGGGGTCGACCGACACCGCTTCGAACACCATCGATGCGGCGAACAGCGCCACCGATCGAAGGTCCCGTGTGGGGTCTTCGGGAGACGTGGAGCTCGGCAGCATCACCCGAAACCCCACGCCATGTTCGACGGCCATCGGTTGGACGGGGGCCGTGCCATCGCGCCACGGCACGAGCTCGACAGTCACCGATGTTGGCAGAAGGTGCCGGTACCGCCTTGCCAGTCCTGCCTGGATGAGCTGGAGGATCCCCGCGAACTCGGTGCCCAGCGACTCCAGTTCATCGTCCCTTCGCCACCGCACCTCCCAGGTCAGGCCCAGGGCCCGCCATTGCGCTCCTCGGGTAGCCGCCAGGTCTGCCAGCGGCGGGCCGTGTAGCGGGCTGTCCCCGCCGACAACGCCCCGCCCGACGCCGATGGACTCCCAGTTCGATCGAACTGTGTCAGCAAAGCGCTCGAGCTCATCCCCGAGGTCCCACGCTTCGATGATCTTCTCACCCCACGCCCGGAACCCGGGTGCAGCGAGTTCGCCCGCAACGAGCATGTTCACGATGTAGAACGCGCCATGCTGAAGCCGGGCGTGCTTCTCGAAGTTCCAGGGGTCGGGTGCGTACTCGACGTGGAGCGAGAGCCCGAGCCGGTAGGTGTGGAGCGCCGTCGCCCATTCGCCGGCCAGGTACTCGATCTCGGCAAGCTGAAACACCGCGTCTGTGAGCAGTCCGGCGTGCTGCTTGTCGCCAGTCCGGTTGCAGACCGCCAGCACGTCGTAGATGAGGCGCTTGGCCGCCCACACCAGACCCAGCCGCTCGACGCACTTCTCCGCGAGCATAGACGCCAGCAGGCTCCCTCGGATCCGGTCCCCGTTGTGCCAGTGGCGCTTCGCCGCGAGCATCGGTGGCAGCGCGTCCAGGTACCGCTCGGCCTTGAAGAACCCCATCGCGCGGTCGCGCATTGAGGCCGCGAGCCCTTCGCTTGCGTGCCGCGACTCGGATGCACGGTCCAGACGCTCCACGAACGAGTCGTAGTAGGGAGACGCCGCGAGTGCGGGCGCGATGTTGGCCAGGAGCTCGCCAAGTCGGAGGAGTGGGAAGGACACCAGCTTCTCCCCCACGTCGAGCGCTCGCGTCCACCAACGAAGCGTTTCGCTCGCCAGCTCGGTGATCTCGTCGTCGCTTGGGGCTTCGTCCGAGAACGAGGCCTTGCTGAACACTACGGACCCCCGGGCCACAAGCAGGTCCGACAGCACCAAGGGGCCGGGGGCCTGGTCGATCTTCTCCTCGAGCCACTCGACGAGAGTGTGGAAGAGGGTCCGGGCTGTCCCGCGGTCGAGCGCAATGTGTCCGCGGGCGACGCCGCCAACGAGGTAGGAGGCGAAGCACTGCGCGTCCCGTGTGAGGGACAGCTCGTCTGCGCGGACGAGTTCTTCGACGTACTGCGGAATGTGGGCTTCCAGCCCGCACCGCTCCCGACCGCGAAGCAGGTACACGAACGCCTCGTAGAACGCCCGCAGGCCATGCTCGGTGGAAAGGCCGTCGGGGCTACCCCACAAGTCGGAGAGCAGGTCCAACCAGAGACCGTCGTCGACCTCAAGCCCTTTGGTCTCCCACGCGTGACGGGCGCACCGCACGACCAGGTCGAGTTCCGCGTGGGTCGCGATGACACGCTCATCGGGATCGGCAAAGCGCCTCTTGGCCTCCTCGTACCAATCGGGTCGGGCGGGACCGCCGTCCGCGTGCTGCAACATGCCTTCGGGAACGGCGAGATAGTGCTGGGCGAGCCAACGGTTTGGAGGGTCCGTCAGGTTCTCCGCGATGGCACGCTGGTCGATGATCTCCAGGGAGATCGCGTGCTCCTTCCGGGCCCAGTCCTGCAGCGCATGTCGGGCGGCGGGGGCGAGCGTCACGGAGGCCGCGTAGAAGTAGATGACGGTCGGTTTGGGCTCCCGACCACACGCGGTGCTCACATCATGCTTGACCTTCCTGCCGAGGTCCGCGTCGCTTCCCCTTTGCGTCGTGCAGGCGAACACCAGTGTGTCCGAGGGTGTGACGGACTCTGCGAAGATGCGCGTGACGTTCCCGCCTGCACCATCCACGCGGAAGCTCTCGAAGTCGCGCCCTTGGTCTCCCCCAGCCGAAACCGGACCGCTCGGCGGTACCAGATGCGAGGCCACGGTTGCCCGTGCCACGCGGAAGCACAGGTCCTCGAAGCGGTGGTGGGCGTTCTCCTCCCCCAGCATTCCGAGGCGGTACTGGATGTACTTCGCGAGCTCTTCCGGGTTGGCCGTGGACGACATGCGCTACTCCGACTGCCGCCGGCCACAGACCCGATGGTGGCGAACCGTGATCAAGCCCCCACCTCCAGGTCCCCCAGGATCTCCTCGATCTGCTCCAACGCGCTCCGCAGGTCCTCGGCGATCTCCTCGGCGATCACGTCAGGCTCGGGTAGGTTCTCGGCATCGAGCAGGCTGTCGTCCTTGAGCCAGAAAAGGTCCAGGCTGCACTTGTCGCGCTCGACCAGCTCGTCGTAGTCGTAGGCCCGCCACCGCCCCTCGGGCGTGTCCTCGGACCAGGTGGACTGCCGCTCGTGCCGCGCTCCGGCCTTGAAGAGCGCCACGAACTCGTCGAGGTCGGCCCTCCGCATGGGGCGGGTTTTCAGCGTGAAGTGCTGGTTGGTTCGCAGGTCGTAGACCCACAGCTTTCGGGTCCACGGGGTCGCGCTGGCCGGCTTGCGGTCGAAGAACAGGACGTTGGCCTTGACCCCCTGGGCGTAGAAGATGCCGGTGGGCAGGCGCAGCAGGGTGTGGACCTCGCACTCGTGCAGCAGCTTGCGTCGGATGGTCTCGCCCGCCCCTCCCTCGAAGAGCACGTTGTCGGGCACGACGACGGCGGCGCGGCCGTGGATGGCGAGTAGCGACTTCACGTGCTGGACGAAGTTGAGCTGCTTGTTGGTGGTGCTCGCCCAGAAGTCCTCGCGCTCGTAGCTGATCTTCTCCCGTGCGGTCTCTCCATCGCCGTTGACCACCAGGATGCTGGACTTCCGGCCGAAGGGAGGGTTGGTGAGCACCACGTCGTAGCGGTCGGTGCCCAGCTCGCGCAGGCCGTCGTCGGTGCGGACGGGCAGGCGGCGATCGATCTCGGCGTCGGCCTGCTCGGGGGTCTTGCCCTCGGCCACCAGGGCGGCCCGCAGCTTCTCCAGCTCCTGGGGCGTGGGGCCGACGTTGTGGAGCATGAGGTTCATGGCGCACAGCCGCGTGACGCCCTGCACGATCTCCACGCCGCGCAGGGCGTGCAGGCGCAGGTGCTCGCGCTGCTCGCGGGTCAGATCGGGGTGCTGGGTGGTGATCCAGCGGTGGGCGGCCAGCAGGAAGCCGCCGGTGCCGCAGGCCGGGTCGATGATGGTCTCGCCGGGCCTGGGGGCCACGCAGGCGACCATCGCGTCGATGACCGGCCGGGGGGTGAAGTACTGGCCAGCACCCGACTTGGTGTCCTGGGCGTTCTTCTCCAACAGGCCCTCGTAGGCGTCGCCCTTCACGTCGGCCTGGAGCGTGACCCACCGCTCCTTGTCGATGAGGTCGCTCACCAGCCGCCTGAGCTTGGCGGGGTCCTGGATCTTGTTCTGCGCCTTGCGGAAGACGAGGCCCAGCAGCCCGTGCTGCTTGCCCAGGTGCTCCAGTACGACGCGGTAGTGGTGCTCCAGGTCGGCGCCGTCGCGGCGGACGAGGCTCGGCCAGCCGTAGCCCTCGGGCACGGGCGATGGCCGCTTCCAGGGCGGCCGGGTCTGCTCGTCGGCCATCTTGAGGAAGAGCAGGTAGGTGAGCTGCTCGAGGTAGTCGCCGTAGGACAGGCCGTCGTCACGGAGGACGTGGCAGTAGGACCACAGCTTGTTGACGATGCGGGTGGGGTCGGGGGTCATGGCGCATCCTCGTGGGCCAGACCTTCGAGCCGGGCCACCCAGGCATTGAAACGCGTACAGGCGTGGCGAAGGGTCGCGAGCCCGGCGTCCGCGGTGACATCGGGGCCGTGCAGGGTCTTGCGGTACCCGGGGATGTGGCGCTGGAGCCGCTTGGACGGCGCGGTCTCCAGGCCATCATTCACTTCTTCGGGAGGCGTAACGCCGATCTCCGTTTTCAGCGCGCGGAGCCCGGAGAGATCGTCCTCGGCGTCGAGCAGCTCGGCGAGGGAGGGCAAGGCAGCGAGCACGAGGGCCTCGAACTCGTGGCGCTGGAGGTAAGGGATGAACCGCCGATCTCCCACCAGCTCGCCGAGGGCGACCTGGAGCCCGTCGCAGCGGCGGCAGGTGTCGGCCTCCGCGCCGTGCTTCTCCAGCCCGGGGAAGTCGTCGGGGAGCCCATAGAGGTCGAACAGGGTGGTGACGCGGAGGTCCGGGCTCCGGTCCCGGCCCAGGATGCGCTTCAAGTCGGTGAGCCAGTGCTTGAAGTGCCCCCCGCCGCGATGGTGGTGTCCGCGACGCTGCGCGATGACCTTGCCCACGATGGTCGCCGAGGTGTACACGCCGAGAAGGTCGAGATGCGGCCCCAGCACGTCCTTGACGAATGCCTCCTCGGTCTGACCCTCCACCACCACGATCAACCGCATCACGGGCGCCCCCCGATCACGCCCTTGTCGAAGACCTCGGACAGGGTGTAGTCGGACAGCCAGTCCCGCAGCGCGTCCAGGTCGGGCCGGCGAAGGGTCGTGCCGCCGTCGGCGCGCTCGACGACGACGACCTCGTCCGGCTCGAAGTGATCGAGGAAGGCGGTGGACTGGGTGGCGAAGAGCACCTGGGTGTGCCGCGACACCGACCGGGCCAGCTCGGCGAGCAGGGCGATGGCGGCGGGGTGCAGGCCCAGCTCGGGTTCGTCGATGCTCATGAAGCGCGGGAGGTGCTCGGTGGGCTGTGCCAGCGCGGTG
>CAZRFD010000018.1:0-55670 GCA_964599085.1 uncultured Enterobacterales bacterium
GGCGGCGGCAAGGGCGGCGGCGGCAAGGGCGGCGGCGGCAAGGGCGGCGGCGGCAAGGGCGGCGGCGGCAAGGGCGGCGGCGGCAAGGGCGGCGGCGGCACCGGAAAGGGCTGAGTTGCCGACGACGGGGCGGACGCGTCCGCTCGTCAGCGCGACCCTCTGGTCGTGGCCCGCGCTGCCTGGGCCCGTCGACGGACCTCCTCTCGGAGGTGCTCGTCGGGCTCGGGGAGCCGCACCTGGGCGGACACCGCCTCGCGGAGCATGTCCACGAGGGGCGCCAGCCGATCGATGGCCGCGCGGACGTCGTCGTGGAGTACCGGCTGTGCCCAGGCGGTGCGCAGCTCCAGCAACTGGGCGTCGATCTCGTCTGCGGCGCCCTCTAGATCGACGCGCACGACGGTGGGCAGCTCGCTGCGCAGGATGTCGGCGCGGACACCCTGCAGCGCGTTGCCGAGGCGGGCGACGGGGTCGGCCTCTCCCGGCGGGGGCGCGGTGTCAACGAGGCCCTGGGCAGTCACGAGGCGACGGCGTCGGAGGGCTTCGCGCGCGCTCACGACAGAGAGAGTGGTCAGCAGCACCGCCAGCAGCCCGAGCACCGCGGCCACGGGCAGGGCGAGGCCGCCGACGGTGCCAGCCAGCAGGAGCGCCAGCGCCGCAACGGCGGCCAGCATGCCCGCACCGACGCCCTCCGCCACGGCCGCGGCGGCGGGGGCTGCCGGCGCGCCGCCGCGGTCGACCCGGGTGGGCAGGCCCTGATCGCTGAGCGCCGTGGCGCGCTTGGCGGCTGCGGCCTCGGTGGGGGCTTCGTCGAGCGGCACGGGCAGCTCCCGGTCGGCCAGCTCGTCCACCGTCGCCGGTGGGACGCCCAGCAGGGCAGCTGCCCGGGTGCGTGCCGCGTCGGTCAACGCGCCGGCGTCCGCGGTGACGAGCCAGGCAGCAGGCTGCCGATCGATGCGGGCCCGCCCCGGTGGTGGCGCCAGGCGCGTCGTCTTCACCCCCGGCGGACCGGTGCTGGCTGTCGCTGGCGTGGCCGCTGGGGAGGCGTGGGCGCGCGCCTGCACGGGTGCGCCCGCACCCAGCGCTCGCGCGGTGGCCAGGCGCCTGTCGGGATCGCGGTCCAGCAGGCCATCGACGACCGCCACCACGCCGGGGTCGAGATCGGGGCGGGCGCTGGCCAGCGAGCGCGCCGGACGGCCAGTCTCCAAGGCGTAGTTCCTGAGCGCCGCGGCTGTCGTCGCGTCGACGGGCCACGCTCCGGACAGGGCCGAGAACAGCATCACCCCGAGGCCGTACAGCGAGCTTCCGGGCTGCGGGGCGTTGCCTGCGAGGACCTCGGGCGCGCGGTGCCGGGGCGGGTGGACCTCTGAGCGCGCTGGGACGAGGCCGGCGGGTGCCAGCCGCAGCACGCCGTCCGCGTCCACGACGAGGTCCCTGGGCGACAGCTCGCCGCCGAGGGCGCCATCGGCCGCGAGCACCGCGGGGGCGAGCCAGTTCGCCCACGCCAGCGCCTGGTCGGGGTCGAGGCGCAGCGGTGTGTCGATGGGGCCACGGGTCCGGGGACGTGCGGCCAGCGGCCGGCCATCTTCCGTGCCGTGGGCGAGGGGAGGCAGCAGTGCTGGGGCGTCGTCGGTCGCCGCAAGCTCGCTGGCCCGCGCAAAGCAGGCCGCCGCCCCGGGGCGCAGCGCCACGCGGCCCGCTGGAGCGACCACCTCGACCGGCTCGCCGCTGACCTCGTCGCGCGCCGACCACCGGAGCTGGTCGTCGTCGGCCGACTGGCGCTCTTCGAGCACGAAGCGACCGAGCACCCGCTGCCCTGGCTGCATGCCTGCTCCTCGGCGACCGCGGCGAAGAGGACGCCGACGGCTCCTTCCGACTATCGCGTTGTCAACCGGAGACGGCTCCCGTCGCCGGCCTGGCCCCGTCGCGGGCCTGGCCCGGGCACGTCGCTCTCGGCCAGCATGCCGCCCGCCCGGCGCGCCCGCTCCGGCGGGCACCTGCCTCGACTAAGCTTTCGGCAGCGTGAAGACCGACCCGCCAGCCGACGCCGCGCCAGAGCTTGCCTCCTCGGAAGGGAGGGCGCTGCCCGCGCCTGGCCGCACCGGCCCGCCGCTCGGCGTCCGGCCGGCGGGTGGCGCCTGGTTGCCGCCGCTCATCGCCGGCGGCTTCTCGCTGCTCGCCCGCAGCTACCGCGTGCGCCGCCACGGCTTCGACGACGTCGTCCGTGCCTACGGCGAAGCTCCGCTCGTCTTCGCCTTCTGGCACGGCGAGCAGCTCGCCTACATCGCCAACCACCGGTTCTGGCGCGTCGCTGGCATGGCCAGCCGCAGTCGCGACGGGGAGCTGCTGGCCCGCTGCATCGAGCGCCTGGGCTACCCCGCGATCCGCGGCAGCAGCAGCCGGGGCGGGCGGGAGGCCTTCGCCGAGTGCCTGCGACGACTCGACAGCGGCTGGAGCGTCGGTCTCGCGGTCGATGGTCCTCGGGGACCGCGCCACCAGCCGCACGTCGGTGCCGTCGCCCTCGCCGCCCGGACGAGGCGCCCGGTGGCCTGGATGGTCAGCCGCGCCCGGCCGCGGGTGCGCCTCTCCTCGTGGGACCGCTTCGAGATCCCCGTGCCGCTGGCACGCTGGGACCTGGTCTACGGGCTGTTCGAGGTCGATGCCGACCCCGACGACCGCGAGGCCGTCGACCGTGCGCGCGCCACCCTCGGCGCGACGATGCGAGCGGCGAGCGAGGCGCTGGACACCGGCGCCCCCGCCGCGACGCTGGTCAGGTCTGCGGGGTCCACTCCGCCGTGATCTTGAAGTGGCAGCCCGAGGGATTGGGGGCGAGCGCCACGACAGAGTTCATGTCGATCTTGATTCCGAACTCCAGGCGCAGCCGTGCCGGAGGCTGCTCGGACGCGGCAGCCGCGGCGGACGCGGTGTCGGCAAGGCGCTGCGCCACCACGGTCGAGACCTTGACGACGTTGTCGAGGACTTCGTTGGGGTGGAAGTCGTGGGTCCCCTCGTCCTTGGCGAAGCCCTGGGTCGGCTCTACGTCGATGAACAGGACGGTCTCGTCGTCGAGCTGGGACTGCAGGAACATAGTCGTTGCCGGGTGGAGGAGGCCGCAGGGAGAGGAGACGCCAGCGCCAGTGTGGACGGAGGCTGCCGGCTGCGACGGGCCGGTGCTCGAAGCGTAGCAGCGCGCCGTGCTACCTTGCCGGCATGTCGTCTACTGAAGTGCCCTGGTGGGCTGAGCGGTACAGTCGCCTGCTCGCAGTCGATCGCGCCTTCGGCGGCGAGGTCGACGGGCTGGCCGAAGAACAGACCGACTTCGTCGAGCGCCTGGTCGCGCTCCGGCCCGGCGAACGCATCCTCGACCTCGGCTGTGGCGCAGGGCGCCACAGCGTCTTGCTGGCCGAGCGGGGCTACCGGGTCGTGGGCCTGGATCTCTCCGCCGACCTGCTGGCAGCGGCGCGCGCCGCCTGGCAGCGCCGCCACCCCGACGAAGCGGGCCCGACCTGGGTCCAGGCCGACATGCGCCAGCCCGGTCTCGACGGCAGCTTCGAAGCCTGCATCGCCATGGACCACTCCTTCGGCGTCTTCGACGATGACGCCGATCATCTCGAGGTCCTGGGGGCTGTCTCGGAACGCATGTCGACCGGGGCGCCCCTCGTGCTGGAGCTGATGAACCCCTACTTCTGGGCCCACCACGCCGACACGCTGCACTACCCGCCCGGCGCGCTGGCGGCCGACGCACACATCGTGCGCAGCTACCGCTTCGACGCCGACAGGGGTCGCATCGAAGACCACGTGACGGTCTTCCGCGCCACGGGCGCGGCCGAGGTGCTCCCCGTGCAGTCGCTGCGCGCCTGGACCCCGACCGAGATCCGGGCGCTGGTGTCGGCCGCCGGCTTCGTGGACGTCAAGGTCTACGGCAGCGAGGGCTGGCGCCCCCCGTCGGAAGCACGTCCCCTCGATCCGGTGCGGAGCGCCTTCATGTGGGTCTGCGCTCGCCGGACCTGATCCGGTCGAGCGACCCGACGGTTGCTCAGTCCTTCCTGGCCCCCGGGACCGGGCGGTTCAGTCGCGCCATGACGACTTCGGCGTCGTCGGCGGGGACGCCGGGCCGCTCATAGGGCTGGATCTCTTCGGGGGCTGGCTCGGAGTACTCCCCGGAGAAGCGGTCGACGACCTTGCGGACGCGGCGACTGATGCGGTCTCGGAGTCCCACCGGCACCCTCCAGGATTGCGGTGCCACCATCCTAACCCCCGCAGTCCCGCGCCGAGCGCTCGCACACCCCGGCGGCGCTCCGCTCCCGTGCACTATGCTGCGGGCTCCCCCGTCACCGTCGCGGCGACAGCCGCGCGCCGACTCACCGAGATGGCTCATGGAACCAGACCTCACGCTCGAGCACATCGTGGGCTTCCTGCTCGAGACGCCCATCTTTCACGATCTGGAGCCACAGGGGCTCGCCGACATCGTCGGGATCATGCAGATCCAGCGGCTGCGCGAAGACCAGGTCGTCTTCCTGCAGGGCGACATCGGGGACGCCTGGTACGTGATCTTCGACGGCGCGGTCGAGGTCGCGCGCGACGGTGCGCTGGGCCGTCCGCGACCCGTGGCCGAGCTCTCCGTGAAGGCCTGCTTCGGCGAGATGGCGGTGCTCGACGGCAGCCCGCGCTCGGCAACCGTGCGCGCCACCGAGGACACGGTGCTCCTCCGCTTCCCGCGGGGCGCCTTCCAGGAGCTCCTCGACGAGGGCAACCTCGGCGCCTACCAGCTCGTGCTCGGGATGGCGCGGGTGCTGTCCGAGCGCCAGCGTCGCCTCACCAGCGAGGTGCACGGCCTGCTGGAAGACGCCGAGAACGATGTCGAAACCCGGCAGCTGCGGATGCGCGATCTCATCGACACCTACCGGGTGAGCGAGTGAAGGCAGCCCCGAGACCATGATCCTCGGCCTGCTCGTCGCCACCTCGGTCGGCATCGCGCAGACCCCGGCAGCTCCGTCGACCAGCTCGCCCTCCGGGTCGGTGGTGGCGCCAGCGGCGGACGTCGCGCCCGACAGCGCTCCGGCAGCGGCGCCGCCGGGCCTCGGCTCGGTCCCGGTCGGCCTCAGCATCGAGCCGCCCGAACAGATCGTGCGCTTCCGGGAGCGGCTGCGCGCCGCCGGTGTCGAAGGCCCCGCGACCGAGCTGGCCTGCCGCCCCTTTGCCGAAGCGCTGTCCCTGTGCTTCACCTGGGATGACGGCGACGCACGCCGCTACGTCTCCCACGCCGAGCTCGCGTCGTGGGGCGTGGATCTCGACGCCTTGGAAGCTGCGGCCCGCGCGCGCGCCGTCGCCGTACTCGGTGCGGGCCGGCCGGAGCGCACCCCCGTCACGGACATGGACGCCACCTACTGGCTGTCGATGCAGGGCGATGGCCTGGACGAGGCGGGCTGGCTGGCGCCGGAGCGGATGGTCGAGCTGGTCGGCGCAGAGCTGCGGGTGGCCGTGCCGGCACGTGACATCTTCGTCGCGTGGCAGGCGGGGAGCGACGAGCTGGACAAGGTCATGGCCGTCGGCGTGCTACGCATCCACGAAGCCAGTGACCACCCGGTCACCAGCAAGGTCTACACCTGGGACGCCGACCGGCAGCGCTGGTCGGTCTGGGGTCAGGCCCGCTGAGCAGGAGAAGCGATGGGCATCATCCGACGGAACACGCAGCGCCTGGCCGAGGTGGTCGCCCGGCGCGTCGCGCGCAACCACCTCTTCGAGCAGCCTGGCGAGCGTGAGCGGACGCCGCCCCTGCCTCCGCTCGGGGGGCGGGCGTCCGACACCGACGCGGCACCCGCCGCCCCCCCGGGCAATCCGGTCACCGCGGCGGCGGACGACGGCTCCTCGACGCTGCCGGACACGGGCTGCGTCCTGGCGGACATCGACCAGCTCCAGGCCGCGCTCGGGCCCGGACGGGGCGTGCGGGTGGTCAACCACTGGGCCACCTGGTGCGGGCCCTGCATCGACGAGCTGCCCTCGCTGCGCAGGCTGGCCGCGGAACTGCCCGAGGGAGCGGCCCTGGTCGGTGTGTCCTGGGACCTCTTCGACCCGCGGGGCGGCCCCGAAGAGGTCGCGGGTCAGGTCGCGTCCTTTGCGGCCGCCAACGGCATGGACTGGCCCTCCCTCCTGGTGACCGCCGATGAAGACAGCTTCTTTCAGCGCCTGGGCGTGCGCTGGCCGAAGATCCCGCAGACCTGGGTCGTCGCCGACGACGGCACGGTGGTCGAGCGGGTGGAGGGGCTGGTCGACGACGTGCTCCTCGCCGTCCTGCAGAAGGCCGTCGAGGGGGCTCGCGCGTGACCCTCCTCCTGACCCTGCTGGCCTGCGCGAAGCCGGCGCCCACGACGGGGGCTACGGTACCCCTGCCCCCCGGGCAGCTCATCCTCGCCCACACCAACGATCTCCACGCCCACTACCTCCCCGAGCGTGCCGAGTGGCGGGCGGACCAGGCGGACCTCGGTGGCGCTGTGGCGATCGAGGCCTGGGTGCGCTCCCTGACCCAGGCCCACGGCGACGACGGGGTGCTCTACCTCGACGCCGGCGACCTGTTGACGGGCACACCGCTGATGGAGCTGGATGAACGCGGCGTGACGGGCGGCGCCATGCACGCGCTCATCGAGCGCATGGGCGTGGACGGCTGGGCGCTGGGCAACCACGAATTCGATCGCGGCTACGAGCACACCCGCGCCTTCATCGAGGCTGGCGAGATCCCCACGCTGTCGGCCAACCTGCGGACGCCCTGCGGCGCCGATGACCCCATGGACTGCCCCGTCGCCTTCGATGGCGTCGAGCCCTGGCACATCTACGATGTCAACGGGCTCAAGGTCGGAGTCTTCGGGCTCACGACCTCGGGCCTCGGACACCTCACGGACGCCGACACGATGTCCCGGCTGCAGGTCGTCGGGCACGCGGACGCAGCCCGTGTGGCGGTCGCGGCGCTCGAACCGCAGGTCGACGTGGTCGTGGCCCTGACCCACATCGGCATCGACTGGGATCGTGCCCTCGCCGAAGAAGTGGACGGCATCGACCTCATCGTCGGCGGCCACTCCCACACCCGCATGGAAGAGGCCGAGCGCGTCGACGACACGTGGATCGTGCAGGCCGGCTGCTACGGGCGGATCCTGGGCATCGCCGAGCTCACGGTCGACCAGGGCAGCATCACCGATCTTCGCTGGACTCCCCAGGAGCTGGACCTCGACACGCTGCCGGTGGAACCCGATCCCGAGCTGGTCGATGTGGTGGAGGGCTTCTCCGACGCGCTCGAGCGCCGCTTCAGCGAGCAGGTCGGGGAAGCTCCGGCGACCCTGACCCGCCTGGGTGGCGGAGAGACGCCGCTGGGGCGGTGGGCCGCGGATGTCGTGCGAGTCGCGGCCGATGCAGACGTCGGTGTCTACAACGCCGGCGGGATCCGCAGCGAGTTGCTCGCAGGCGAGATCACGCTGGGTGACCTCTACGACATCTTCCCCTTCGGCAACCAGGTCGTCACCTTCGAGCTGACGGGGGAAGAGATCGTCGCGCTGCTGCTGAACACCGCGTCGGCCGTGGTCGCCGACAACCGCGGCATGCCACAGCTCTCGGGCGTGCACTTCCAGTGGCGCCTGCACCTGGGTGCGCCGGAGCTGGTCTCGGCTGAGGTCGACGGCGCCCCCATCGATCTCTCGAAGAGCTACACGGTGGCGACCAACTCCTTCGTGGCCGACCAGTGGCAGCGCAACCTCGGCGTCGACCCGGGCGAGGTGAGCGCGCTGCCGATGCGGGTGTTGGATGCCGCCCGCGCCCACGCCGCCGAGGGGCCGGTGACGGACCCCGGGGATGCTCGCGCTGTGCAGATCGAGCGCTGATCTCCCCGCGCGCGGCGCTGGCGCGATAGGCCGGGCCGGTCCAGGAGAGTCCCATGGCGGAGTTTCTGCAGGAATTCGCGCCGATCGCCATCCTGCTGGTGGTCGTCGCCATCGTCATCGCGCGCCTGCCCGCCGTGGAGGGCGTCTCTCACAGCGACGCCTTCCGGCGTCGGCGAGTGATGAACTGGCTGCCGCTGGGGCTGACCTACGCCTTCCTCTACATGGGGCGCTACAACCTCAAGGTCAGCAAGTTCGCCTTCGAGGAGATGCAGGACGCCGCCGGCTCCGCGCTCATGGGCAACGATGACTTCGGCTTTATCTTCGCCGTGGGGACCGTCATCTATGGCTGTTCCTTCGTGCTCAACGGCCCGCTCACGGACCGCTTCGGCGGCAAGGCCGCCATCCTGACCGGGGCGGGCGGTGCCGGGCTGGTCAACCTGATCATGGGCCTCGCGAGCTGGAGCCTGCTGCACCACGGCCCCCTGAGCGGCCCCCTGACCGAGCACTTCACGCTCATCTTCAGCGGGCTCTACGCCCTCAACATGTACTTCCAGAGCTTTGGCGCCGTCGCCATCGTCAAGTGCAACGCGCCGTGGTTCCACGTGCGGGAACGCGGCGTCTTCGGGGCGATCTTCGGCATCCTCATCTCGCTGGGCATCTACTTCGCCTTCGACCTCGGCTACCGGATCCTCGAACACTTCGGGCTCATCTGGGTCTTCATCGTGCCGGCCGTGGCGCTGCTGCTGTTCTGGGTGGTGGATCTCGCCGTCGTGCACAACACCCCGGGAGAAGCCGGTCACGAAGACTTCGACACCGCCGACGCCAGCTCGGGCGACGACGGGCCTCGCCTGCCGGTGACGCAGGTCTTCGCCATGATGTTCAAGAACCCGATCATCATCACCATCGCCTCGATCGAGTTCTGCTCGGGCTTCCTGCGTCAGGCCATCATGCAGTGGTACCGGACCTTCGCCAAGCAGACCGACGGCGTGCTGCACCTCAAGGGTGACTTCGTCTACGAGAACTGGGGCATGCTGCTGTGCGTGGCTGGCATCATGGGCGGCGTCATCGCCGGCGTGATCTCCGACCGCGTGTTCCAGTCGCGCCGCGGCCCGGTGGCCGGCCTGCTCTACGTCTGCATGCTGGTGGGGGCCGTCGTGCTGACCTTCGCGTACCACACGCAGTACGTCGGCTGGCTGGTGATCATCATGTCCATGTGCGTCATCGGCGTGCACGGCATGTTGTCGGGGACGGCCAGCATGGACTTCGGCGGCAAGCGCAACGTCGGGGTCGCGGTCGGGATCATCGACGGCTTCGTCTACCTCGGCACCGGCGTCATGAGCCTCACCTTCGGCATCCTGCTGCCAAAGGAACAGTTCGACGCCGCCGGCAAGCTCGCGGGCCCGGTGCTTGATCCCGCGAACTGGATCGCCTGGCCGGTCTCGATGATCCCGCTGGCCCTCATCGGCACCCTGCTGGCGTCGCGGGTCTGGAACGCCAAGCCCAAGGGCAAGCAGGCGGCTGCGCACTGAACAGCTCGCCGCGCGCCGCGCCGGGTGCCTTGAACGACGACAGGCAGCCCGGGTGGGGCTGCCTGTTGAGGTGTCTGCCGGGCGCGCTGGGGCGCCCGTGTCGCCGCAGGCTCAGTCGCGTGCTGGCGCCGGGCCCTCGGGCATGCTCGCCCAGTCCGCTTCGCCCGGTTCGTACACCGTGGCGTAGAACTGCGGGTGGACCATGCGCTTCTCGCGGGCTTCCGGGTCCCGCATGATCTTGTAGACCTCGTTGGTCTGCGCCATGGCGTCGGACATGGACGTCAGGGGGATCCCGAAGCGCTGGCGCAGGGCGTCGGCGTCGACGGTGAAGTCCTCACCGAACCAGGTGGCGACTTCGCCCAGGCGGTGGGAGAAGCGCCGCACGGGTCGGCCCAGTCGGCGGCCGAGCTGCACGGCCGGCTGTGGCAGGATCGTCGGATCGGGGTCGATACCGACCGTGTGGCAGGCCATGTCGAAGGCCTGGCGCGCCGACAGCACGTCGGGCCCGCCGACTTCGATCGTCTGGTTGTTGACGTCGCTGAGGTCGAGGCTGGCGGCGGCCATCAGCGCCAGGTCGCGGGTGGCGATGGGCTGCAGCCGGTTGTTTCCTTCTCCGGGGAGGACGACGTGGCCACGGTCGTGCTGCCGCCAGGCCAGGTCCAGGAAGAAGTGCTCGTGCAGCCCGGCGCGGAGGATGGTGTAGTCGATACCGGAGTTGATGAGCTGCTCTTCGGCGCCCTTGCGGGCGTGGAAGGCGGGCACGTCGTAGTTGCGGTCGACACCCATGCAGCTCACCAGCACGACCTTCTGCACGCCCCGCTCCCGTGCGGCCTGAAACAGGTTGGCGTGCCCCTCGAGTGTGACGGTCGTGTGGTTGTTGGCACGGTTCTCCTGCTGGAGGCCCGAGCAACACACCAGGTACTGCACGTCCCGGCAGGCCCGCCGCAGGCTGACGGGGTCGAGGAGGTCGCCGAAGAAGAAGCCACAGCCGGAGTCGTTGAGCCAGTAGTAGTGGCTGCCCTTGCGGACGAGAGCGCGGACGTCGAGTCCGAGCTTCCGCAGGGTTCGAACGACCTGCTCGCCGAAGCGGCCAGTGCCGCCGGTCACGAGGATCATGGAGGGCTCCGTGGTGCGTGGGCGCGGCCGGGGCCGCGGGGGAGGGGATGCGCCGAGGCCGGCTGCTTGTGACGGTGGACCGCTAACCGTGGAGGCGTCGTGTAATGCGCCAGGGCTCGGCGCGGGAAGGGCTGCCACGGCATTGCCACAGCTTTTGTGGTTGGCTAGCGGTCCGTGCAATCCGGAGCGCTCGTGTCCAGTTCGCAGAATCCCCCAGAGTCCGCCGGCCAGTCGCCCCAGGGAGACGACGGCTCCACGCCCCTGGACGCGCAGCCGGGCTCGGGGTCGCAGGGCGGCCACGACAGCGGCCTGCAGGAGGCGGGCGCGGTCCTAGGCACGGCGCTGGCCGGCCTGGCGCGGGCGCTGCTGCGTCATGGGGGCAGCCGCGCACGCCGCGCCGCCGAGAGCGGACGCGTGCGCCTCGATCTCCGGCAGCTCCGGCGTGATCGCGACGTGATGTACCAGAAGCTGGGCCGCGAGGTCATCCACCTCGTCGAGGGGGGCGAGGTCGATCACCCCGGCCTCGTCCGCGGGGTCGAGCGGATCCGCGAGCTCGAGCAGCGCATCGCCGAGGTCGACGCGTCGGCGGCGGCACAGCTCGACGACGCGAGCCTCGAGACCCCGACGGCGTCGGCCGATCCGGGGACCGACAGCGAAGGCAGCTGAAGATCGTTCCCTGTTCCTTGCCACCCCCAGAGGGGGTTGCTATATGGCGGGCGCGCCGCGACGGGACCACCCCGTCGAGCCACTCCCGGGGCTGTAGCTCAGCTGGGAGAGCACCAGAATGGCATTCTGGGGGTCAGGGGTTCGAATCCCCTCAGCTCCACCACTTCAGACGCCGGTCGGACCTCCGACCGGCGTCGTCGTTTGTGGGAGTGGAGTGCACGGTCGGGGCACCCTCCGAGCGCACCTCCGGTCAGCGCGGCGTGGCCGCGTGCGCCCCGTCGGCGCTCATCTCGGCGACCGGAGGCTCTGGCAAGGGCGGGCCGGTGACGGTGCAGCTGGTCGTGTCGAGGGACCAACCGGCGGGGACGGTCGCCAGGGTGTCGGGGACGAGTGCGCCGAGGGAGGGCGGGCAGGTGTCGTCGATGCTGACGGCTGCGTTGAGCGCGACCGCCAGCGTGCGGTGCCGGACGGCGACGGCGCTGTCCCACACCGACACGAGGTCGATGGGCGCCTGCTGGTCGGGCCACGCGCCGGTCAGGGCCAGGCGCAGCTCGCGCATCGCCTGCCCCTGATCTTCGGGGCGGGCGCGGATCGCTGCCCGGGCGGCTGCGGCGCCACCACCCAGGGCCTTGCGTTCGTTCCACCCGGGGTCGAGGCTCGTCAGCAGCAGCTCGAGGACCGCGACGTTGCCGATGCGGGTCGGCGCGGGCGCGGCGGCGTCGAGGGCGAGCAGCTCTCGCGGCCAGGTCCGGTCTGGTGGGGCGTCGGCGAGCACGGCGAGGGCCTGGGCACGCGCGTGCTGTCCGAGCAGCCACAGCTCGATGGTCCCGAGCCGCTGCACGTCGGAACCGAAGGCGTACAGTCGGAGCGCATCGTCGACATGGCTGGGGCCCTCCTGGCGTAGCGTCTCGGCCTTGGCGGACACCAACCGACCGAGGTCCGGCGTCACCCGCTCGGGCACGCCCGGGGGTTCAGACGGGGGGGTGACGACCGCGCAGGTCAGGGCGTCGAGGCTGTCGGGACCGCGCTGGAGCTCTTCGAGGAAGTCGCAGGGACGGGGCATCCATCGGTCGGGGCAGGCCCCGCAGCTCACGCGCCCCAGCGTCTGCGCCTGCTCGGCGGCGAGCTGCGGCAGCTCGTGCACCGAGGGCGGCGGGGAGCCCACGATGTCCCCACCCGCACCACAGCCCGTCGCCAGCAGCGCGGCGACTGCGAGCCTGGGCCCGAGGCGGGGGCGATGAGGGGGGGCGAGGGGGTGACCCACGGTCGACCTTTTCGACTGCTCGTGTCGAAGCATTCGTGGTGCGCCCACCGGCCTCGCCCTGGGGACGGACCGGAGGGCTCAGTGCATGCGTGCCTGTTGCTCCAGTTTCTCCCGGAGG
This sequence comes from uncultured Enterobacterales bacterium, assembly GCA_964599085.1. Taxonomy (GTDB): domain Bacteria; phylum Myxococcota_A; class UBA796; order UBA796; family UBA2385; genus J125. The sequence goes on from CAZRFD010000018.1 coordinate 12,556, forward strand.
TGCTGGTGGAAGCGATTCAGGTAGCCGAGCAGGCCCTCGAGGTTCCCGGTGTCGTCGCTCTTGAGCAGTGCCATCCGGCCGCGCTTGAGCGCCTGCTCCAGCTCGAAGATGTCGGTCTTGGGGAGCAGCCCGCGGTTCTCGCGCAGGAAGGCTTCCAGGCCCACGAGGACCTTCTCGACACGGTTGCGGAGCACCCGCACCTCGCGGTCGTCGTCGGTCAGCTGCTCGACCTGGGAGGCCTCCTGGCGCAGCCGCTCCAGCTCGACCTTCGACAGGCCGGTCGGCGCCTCGATGGTGATCTCTTCAGCCAGGCCGGTGCGCTTGTCGCGGGCGCTGACGTTGACGATCCCGTTGGCGTCGATCGCGAACTTCACGTGGATCCGGGGAACCCCCCGCGGCGCCGGCTGGATGTTCTGCAGCTCGAATTCCCCCAGGCTGACGTTCTGCCGCGCGTCGCGGCTCTCGCCCTGCAGCACGTGGATCCGCACCGTGCGCTGGTCGTCGACGACGGTGCTGACGAGCTGTCCCTTCTGCGTCGGGATGGTCGTGTTCTTGGGGATGAGCGGCTCGAAGCGGCGGCCCTGCACCTCGATGCCCAGCGAGAAGTTGGTCACGTCGAGGAGGGTGACGGCCTTGACCTCGCCCTCGAGGATGCCGCCCTGGATGGCCGCGCCGACCGCCACGACCTCGTCGGGGTTGAAGGTCTTGTTCAGGGGGCGGCCGAACAGCTCGCGAACCAGCTCCTGCACGCGCGGGATGCGGCTGGAGCCTCCGACCATGATGATCTCGTCGATGTCGCCGACGTCCAGGCGTGCATCGGTCAGCGCGCGCCGACACTCGTCGATGGTCCGTCGGAACAGCGGCTCGGCGATCTGCTCGAAGGTCGCCCGGGTCAGCGAGCACTGCAGGTGCTTGGGTCCCGTCTTGTCGCTGACCAGGAAGGGGAGGTGGATCTCGGTGGAGGGCGCCGACGACAGCTCGAGCTTGGCGCGTTCGGCGGCGTCGCGCAGGCGCTGCATGACGATCTTGTCGCCGCCGATGCCCGAGCCGTGTTCCTTGCGGAACTGCTCTGTGAGCCAGTCGACGATGCGGCGATCGATGTCGGCGCCACCGAGCGTGTTGTCGCCGCGCGTGGCCCGCACCTCGGCGATGTCGCGGTCGACCTCGAGCAGGGAGATGTCGAAGGTGCCACCACCCCAGTCGAACACGGCGATGGTGCTGGCCTGCTTGCGGTCGTGGACGTAGGCGAGCGCTGCGGCCGTGGGCTCGTTGATGATGCGGAGCACGTCGAGGCCGGCGATGGTCCCGGCGTCGCGCGTGGCCTGGCGCTGGCGGTCCGTGAAGTAGGCCGGCACGGTGATCACGGCTTCGGTCACCGTCTCGCCGAGGAAGTCTTCAGCCGACTTCCGGATCTTCTGCAGCACCATGGCTGCGAGCTCCTGCGGGCTGAAGACGCGACCGTTGATCGACACGGCGCAGTCGCCGTTCTTGGCTTCGACGATGCTGTAGTCGACGAGCCCGAAGTCCGACGTGGCGTCGCGGTAGCGCCGGCCGATGAAGCGCTTGATGGCGTGGACCGTCGCGTCGGGGTTGATGAGCATCTGCCGCTTGGCGATGTCTCCGACGAAGCGCTCACCCTGCTTGGTGAAGCCCACCACCGAGGGCGTGACCCGACCGCCCTCTTCGTTGATCACGATGCGCGGTTCGTTGCGGTCCATGAAGGCGCAGACCGAGTTGGTCGTCCCGAGATCGATGCCGATGATCCGTCCCATGCCTTCCTCGGCCGCGCGGCCAGTGGGGTGCATGCTCCTGCACCTGTGCCTCCATCCTACGCGGAAGCGGCCAGGCTTGTTCGCAGTGTATGATGCCGACGGGTGTCAAGATGTCATGAAACCCGCCGGTGCGTCGCGCAACAGTGGTGCCCGGGGCCGGACTCGAACCGGCACTCCCCGTAGGGAAGAGGCTTTTAAGGCCCCTGTGTCTGCCATTTCACCACCCGGGCGCTGCTCTGCGCCGGTACCACGACGTCGGCGGCCTGACCATCGCCTCGGCGTCGTTCTCGCGCTCTGCGCGGTGGCGCTGGTGGTGCAGCAGGGCGGGTGCGCGTTGCGCGCGCGTCGCAGCGTGGACCCCGCCGAGCTGCAGCTCGCCACCTGCCAAGCCCGCCTGCTGGCATCGGAGCGGACCCAGGCGAGCCTCGACGCACACCTGCAGTGCCTGCTCGGGGTCGACGTCGTGTCGCCGGAGCACCCCCGCGTCTACGCCGCGATCGCCCACACCCTCTACGTCCGGGGGCTGGCCTGGCCGGCGGCCGACCGCGATGACCTGGCGTCGGCGCGGGGCTGGGCGCTCCGCTGCCTCGCCCTGCAGCCGGGGGTCGCCGGTCGGCTGCGCGCCACCGGCGGCAGGGTCACGGACGCCGTCGTCGAGGCCGTGCCGGCTTCCGACGTCGACTGCCTGACCTGGGGGGCCATGGCCTGGGCACGGTGGATCGAGCAGAGAGGGGCGGCCGGGATGGGGATCGACCTGGAAGCCGTCCGGCTGCTCGCTGACCAGGCGGCGACGCTGTCACCGGAGTGGGACGGCCACCGCCCGCTCTGGGCCGTGGCCCTGTCAGCGGGTGTGGTACCGCCAGCGCTCGGCGGCGACCTCGGGCAGACCGCCACCGCCTTCTCCATGGCTCGGACCGGCGTTCCGCGCGCGATGCTGCTGGTCGATGAAGCGACGCTCCTGGCGGCGCCTCGGGCGGACGTGGACGACTGGCGTCAGCGCCTTGACGAAGCGGCGGCCATCGCCGTCGAGGGGCGTGACCTCGACGCGTACGAAGACCAGGCCGCCGTCGCCATCGCGACGCAGCTTCGGCGGGAGGAGCCGCCGGCCCCCGCGACCTGGTGACCCTGACGCTCCAGTCCGCGGTCGTGGCCACGGGTCCGGCGTCAGCGGTTCACCGCGCTGCGCGCTGTCAGTTTCCAGCCTTCTTCAGGGCGCGACGCAGGGCCTTGCGGCGGCGCTTCTCGGCGAGGCGCTGCTTGAGCCGGCGCTTCTCACCGGGCTTCAGGTAGAAGCTGTTCTTCTTGATGTCCTTGCGGATCCCCTCGCGCTCCACCTTGCGGCGGAAGCGGCGCAGGGCCTTCTCGAAGGGCTCGTTTTCGCGAACGGTGACCAGGATCACGTGGCTGTACCTCGAAGAGTCGTTTCGGGAGCCGCAGCGCCAGGCTGACGTCGCCCCGAGATTCGCTTGCTGATGCCAGCGGTGGGCGAAGCCACAGCCGCCGGCCGACAGTCACGCGCGCTTAATGCGGTCACCGCGTGGCGTCGAGGCTTGCGTACCGGGAGCGAGGGCTGCGACCGGTCCGCGAGTGGACGACGGTGCCGCTCAGAAGGCCACACCGGCGGCCGCGCCGACGTAGAGGGCGCCGTGGATGCCTCCGTCGATGCGGAGCTGGGCGTGGTCGGAGAAGTCGAAGCGGATGCCCAGCGGGATGTCGATCACAGGGAAGACCGGGAACACCCGGTCGAGCTTATCGCCGTCGGCGACGCAGTGGTCCTTGCGTTCGTAGGAGGGTTCCGTCGGGCCGCAGGAGATGTCGACATTGTCGGCGTTGCCGCCCGCCTGCCAGAAGGTGATGCTGCCGGCCCAGGGCATGACCCCCACGCCGGCGCCGAGGACCAGGGAGAAGCCGACGGCCCCGCCGTCGGGACCGGTGGGCACCAGCACGATGTCGTGCAGGTAGGTGAGCCCGATGGCCCCGGCACCCAGCCCGTCGGGCTGGATCCAGTCGCCGTCTTCGTGGTCGACGAAGGCGTCGTCGATGTCGTCCCAGTAGCCCTCATCGATCATCGGGTGGACGTACTCGGCCCAGATGACGTAGTTGGGGCCGTCGTGATCGAAGACGAGCTCGGCGCCGAAGGTCCACCCGCGGATGCTCGGCCGCTTGTAGGGATTGGCACCGGGATCGTCGATGTCGTAGGCCCACGGGTCGAGGAAGGAGTCCGGGATCGTCAGGTAGCGGACGCGGGGGTTGATCTGGATGAGGTAGCCCCGACGGCTGCGGGCGGAGGCGGGGGCGGCGCCCGCTTCCGTGTCGTCCCCGGCACCAGGCACGTCGTCGACGCCCGACGCGCCATCGACGGTCCGGGTCGGAGGCAGCGCTGCCGTCGGGACGATGCGGAGGGTGTCGGGCAGCACGGGGGTCGCGTGGGCCGAGCCGGCGACGAGGGCGAGGGTGAGGGGCAGGGGGAGGGCCATGGAGGACTCCGGAGGGGCCGTCGGCAGCCGTCGGTTCCGTGGGAACGGTCATCGTGCAGGAGGGGCGGGCCCGGGAGCTCGATGGGCCGTGGCGGGCCAGGGGGGCGATCGGGCAACGGTCGAGCCGGTGTCCCTCGCCTGATGGTGTGCCGGCGATTGTGTCGACGGGCACGCCGGCTGTCAATAATCCCAGGCAGTGACCAGCCTCGCCGCCGCGCTCGCCCTCCTCTGTGCCTGCCACCTCGGCCATCCGCCGGGGTCGCTGGCCGCGGGCTCCGTCTCGGTCGGCCGAGTGGAGGTCGCTGCCGCGGAGCCCGGGTTGGCCGATGCCCTGCGCTCCGGACTGGGCACGGCCCTCGCGAAGCGTGCCCTGCAAGGGCAGGGGAGCGTGGTCGAGCTGACCGTGCTGGACGCGTCGACGGCAGTCGTTGCCGTCGCCGGGGAGCGCCGCGTCCACCGCGCGCTCCTGGTGGTCGAGGGGCGGGTCCTGGGGAACAGTCCGCGTTCGGTGGTCCTCCGCGCGGAGCGCAGCTACGAGCTGATCAGCGATGATGGCCTCGACGGCGCGCAGCGACGCGCCGACACCTTCGCAACGCTCGCCGACGAGCTGACCGAGGACCTCGCCGCCTGGTTGCAGGACGCCCCCCCGCCGGCGCCCCCTTCTCCGAGGACACCGTGAGCGACGCCCCTCCCCCCGTCATCCTCCTCTACGGCGACGAAGATCTCCGCCTGCGCGAAGCCGAGCAGGCAGAGGTGGACGCCGCCCTGGCGGGCGACCGCTCGGGCTTCAACCTCGCGACCCTGCTGGCTTCCGATCCGGACGCCGCGGGTCGCCTCCTCGATCTGGCCCGCACGGTGCCGATGATGGCGTCCCGTCGCGTCGTCGTGCTCCGCGAGCTGGACAAGGCCAACGTCGCGCTGCAGGACGCCCTGCTGCAGTACGCCGCGAAGCCGAGCCCCTCGACCACCCTGGTGCTGGTCGGGCGCAAGCTGCCGGAGACCAGCGGTGGGGTGAACCGCGGGGTGCGCCTCCGCAACCTCGTCAAGAAGGTGGGACGCGTCCAGCGCTTCGAGGCGAAGTCCGAAGACCCGCTGGCCTTTGCTCGCCAGCGGGCCGAAGCGCTGGGCTGTCGCCTCGACCGCGGGGCGGCCGAGCTCCTCGTGGAGCTGGCGGGCCGGGATCTGGGGCGCCTCGCCATGGAGCTGGACAAGGCCAGCAACTGGCTGGGCGGGGAGGGCACCATCGACCTCGAGGTCATCGAGCGGACCTGCAGCGTCGTCGGGGAAGCCGAGGTCTGGGCGCTCACGGGAGCGCTGGTGCGCCGCGACGCGGACGCAGCCCTCGCGGCCTGCCATCGCCTGTTGGAAGACGGGGCGGCGCCGCACTACCTGCTGGCGATGGTGACCTGGCAGTTCCGCCAGCTCCTCAGCCTGCAGGACTGCCTGCGCCGGGGCCGGGACCCCAAGGACGCCGGCGTGCGCATGCGGTGGCGGTCGATGCAGGACGCGCAGCGAAGCCTGCGGCAGCGGCCGCTCGTGGCCGCAGAGCTGCTGCCGCGCCTCGCGTCCGCGAACCGCCGCTTCAACCGATCGCCAGCCGGTGACCGGCGTGTGTTCGAGGGGCTCGTCCTCGAGCTGGCCACCCGCTGAACATGGCGGGCGGCCGGCTAGGTCGAAGCGCCGCTGATGGCGCCCCTGGAAGAGCGCCGGGAAGCGGTCCTGTCAGCCCATGCCGTTGACGGCGTGGCTGAGCCGGCTGACCCGGCGGGCGGCCTGCCGCTTGTGGATGATGCCCTTCTGGGCGACGCGGTGGATCATGCTGACGGTGTCGGGCAGGGCGGCTTCGGCGGCGGCCTTGTCGCCGGCGTCGACCAGGGTCCGCAGCTTCTTGATGCGGTTGCGCATCATCGTGCGGTAGTGACGGTTGCGCAGGCGGCGCTTGATGTTCTGCCGGTTGCGCTTCAGGGCGTCCTTGTGGTTGGCCACGTCTGTCTCTCCAAGCGGTGTTTCCCGGCGGTTGTCCGGGTGGAAGGCGATTCGGCTGCGGTCGGTGGGGAGGCGTGCCGCCCCGGGGTGGTGGGCGCCGTCGTCGACGGCGGGCACCCTGGGACGAACGGGCACACCTCGCCCTCGTCCAGTGCACCCGCGCTGCTATCTCCCGCAGGGATGGTCTGTCAAGCCGGTCGGCTCGGCGTTGACGATGGCGGCAAGGAGCCTTAGCCTGCGCACCGCCTCAGCCGCCCGATCCGGGCTGGCCGCGGCGGGTCTCTCAGCGACCGGGCCGCTGCGGGGCGCGCACACACCGACAGCCCGCCCATGGCCGGGTGGGCGTGGGAACAGGCGGAGAAGCGAATGGAAATCAGCGTCGTTGGGACGGGCTACGTCGGTCTCGTGGTCGGGACCTGCATGGCCGACCTGGGCTACAACGTCACCTGCATCGACAACGATGCCCGGAAGATCGACTCTCTCCTCGCCGGCCAGGTGCCAATCTACGAGCCAGGTCTGGAGCCCATCCTCCGCCGCAACGTGCGTGAAGGACGCCTGCACTTCACCCTGGACGGTGCACCGGCCATGGCCGGCAGCAAGGTCGTCTACATCGCGGTGGGGACGCCCGGGCTGGAAGACGGCCACGCCGACCTCTCCGGGGTCCGCGCGGTCGCCGGCGCCATCGGCGACGCCATGGACGGGCCGACGGTGGTGGTCATCAAGTCGACGGTGCCCGTGGGCACTGCCGACATCGTGCGCGGCATCCTCGCAGAGCACACCGACCAGCGCTTCGACGTGGTGAGCAACCCCGAGTTCCTCAAGGAGGGCGCGGCGGTCAAGGACTTCACCCACCCCGACCGGATCGTCGTCGGCTACGCCGAGGAGTGGGCGCGTGACGTGATGTCCGAGCTCTACGAGCCGCTCGTGCGCACCGGCCGCCCGATCCTGTTCATGGACAACAAGAGCGCGGAGCTGACCAAGTACGCCAGCAACGCGATGCTCGCGACGAAGATCTCGTTCATGAACGAGCTGGCGCGCCTGTGTGAAGCGGTCGGCGCCGACATCGAAGCCGTGCGCAAGGGCACGGGCAGCGACACCCGCATCGGTCCGCAGTTCCTGTTCGCCGGTGCCGGCTACGGCGGGTCCTGCTTCCCCAAGGACGTTCGGGCGCTGGTCCAGACGGCGCGTGCCGAGGGCCTCGACATGAAGATCGCCAACGCCGTCGAGGACGTCAACGCCGAGCAGAAGGAGCTGCTGGCGAACAAGGTCCTGCGCACCCTCGGTGACGACCTCCAGGGCAAGCGCATCGCCCTGTGGGGGCTCTCCTTCAAGCCGCAGACCGACGACATGCGGGATGCCCCCTCGATCGTCATCGTCGACACCCTGCTCCGCCACGGCGCGACCGTCGTCGCCTACGACCCCGAAGCCATGGGCGTCGCCCGCAGCATCATCGGCGACCGCATCACCTATGCCGAGGGTGCCATGGAGGCGCTCGACGGTGCCGATGCCCTGCTGCTCGTGACCGAGTGGAACGAGTTCAAGCACCCCGACTTCGACGAGATGCGGAGCCGCCTGGGTCGCCCCCTGGTCTTCGACGGGCGCAACGTCTACGACCCCGAGCGCATGCGCCAGGCCGGCTTCGAGTACTCGGGCATCGGCCGCCGCTGAGCGCGCCGACCGTCCGGGCCCCCGCACCCCCATCCTGCTTCGACTGCAAGGAGGTCCTGCTGTGCCCGGGCCCCTCGACCGCATCCGCAACTTCGCCATCATCGCGCACATCGACCACGGCAAGTCGACCCTGGCCGACCGCTTGATGGAGCACACGGGTCTACTCGGCGAGCGAGATCGCAAGGACCAGTACCTCGACCGCATGGAGCTGGAGCGGGAGCGGGGCATCACCATCAAGGCGCAGACCGTCGAGCTTCGGTATCGGGCGCCCGGCGGCGACGAGTACGTGCTCAACCTCATCGACACGCCGGGGCACGTCGACTTCAGCTACGAGGTGAGCCGTAGCCTGGCGGCGTGCGAGGGCGTGCTGCTGGTCGTTGATGCCGCCCAGGGTGTCGAGGCCCAGACGCTGTCGAACGTCTACCTCGCGCTGGAGCAGGACCTCGAGATCGTCCCCGTGGTCAACAAGATCGACCTGCCGGGTGCAGATCCTGACGGCGTGCTCGAGCAGCTCGAGGACGGCATCGGCCTGGACATCGACGGCGCCGTGCTGTGCTCCGCCAAGACCGGCCAGGGCATCGACGACGTGCTGCAGGCCATCGTCGAGCAGATCCCTGCGCCGGTGGGCGACCCCTCGGCGCCCCTGCAGGCGCTGATCGTCGACTCCTGGTTCGACACCTATGTCGGCGTCATCGTGCTCGTGCGGGTGATGCACGGCACGCTGCGCAAGGGCGAACGGGTCGCGCTCATGGCGACGGGCGCCACCTACGATGTGACACGGGTGGGCGTGTTCGCTCCCGACATCGTCGATCGCGACCAGCTCGCAGCCGGGGACGTGGGCTTCGTCATCGCCGGCATCAAGAAGCTCGAGGACGCACGGGTCGGCGACACGATCACGCATCGGGACCGGGTCGCGGACGCGCCCCTGCCGGGCTTCCGCGAGACCAAGCCGATGGTGTTCTCGGGGATCTTCCCCGTCGACAACCACGACTACGACAACCTGCGGGCGGCGCTCGAGAAGCTCAACCTCAACGACGCGGCCTTCACCTATGAACCCGAGGTCAGCGATGCCCTGGGCTTCGGCTTCCGGTGCGGCTACCTCGGCCTCCTGCACATGGAGATCGTCCAGGAGCGGCTCGAGCGCGAGTACGGCCTCGACCTGATCAACACCTCGCCGAGCGTCGTCTACCGGGCGCGCATCAAGGAAGGCGAGGTGCTGGAGATCCACTCGCCGAGCAAGCTGCCGCCGGCGGCCGAGCTCGAGGGCATCGAGGAGCCCATCGCCAAGGTCACCCTGCACCTCCCCGAGCAGTACGTGGGGCCGGTGCTCAAGCTGTGCGAGGAACGCCGCGGCAGCCAGATCGCCTTCGAGTACACGGGGCCGGGTCGGGTGCAGCTCACCTACGAGATCCCGTATGCCGAGGTCGTCTACGACTTCTTCGACAAGCTCAAGAGCTGCTCTCGTGGGTACGCAAGCATGGACTACGAGGTGGTCCGCTGGGAGGCCTCCGATCTCGTCAAGCTCGACGTCCTGGTCAACAAGGAGGTCGTCGACGCCCTGAGCATCATCATCCACCGCAGCCAGAGCTACACCAAGGGGCAGGGGGTGGCTCGGAAGCTCAAGGAGTACATCCCGCGCCAGATGTACGACGTGGCGATCCAGGCGGCCATCGGCACCAAGGTCATCGCGCGCACCACGGTCAAGGCGATGCGCAAGGACGTCACGGCCAAGTGTTACGGCGGCGACATCTCCCGGAAGCGCAAGCTGCTCGAGCGCCAGAAGGAAGGCAAGAAGCGCATGAAGGCAGTGGGGTCGGTCGAGATCCCGCAGAAGGCCTTCCTCGCTGTGCTGTCCGTGGACGACTGAGCCTTGACGCCGTCGGGCCGCCGCGCGTCCGCGGCGCTGGTGCTGGGGCTGTCGCTGGTGCTGGCACGCGGGCTGGTGTTCGACCTGCGGACGGTCGCCTCGGACACGATGGAGCCCGGGCTGGCGCGTGGCGACCTCCTGCTCCTCTCCCGGCTGTCCGCACCGGCGGTGGGCGATGTCGTGCTGGTGCGCCTCTCCGCGGACGCGGACCGCTACCTGGGTCGGGTCGTGGCGCTGCCGGGAGAGCGGGTCGAGGTGGTCGACGGGGAGCTGCGTGTCGAGGGCCGGTCACTCCAGACGGGAGGGGCGCGCCGCGTACCGGTGTCGTGGCACTGCGTCGACCGCGAGGTCGAAGTGGTCGAGGAGGCTCGCGCGCCGCGCCACTGGGAGGTGGTCAGCGACCACGGCAGCAGTGACCCGGAGATCGTGCCGGACGGGGCCTTCTGGGTCCTCGCCGACCACCGCCCGGCGGGGCGGGACTCGCGGTCCTGGGGCCCGATCGAGGCGCCCCTCATCACCGGCGTGGTGGTCGCACGCCTGTGGCGGCGCGCTGCCTGTCCATGACCGGGTGCGCTCTGCGATGCATCTTGGGGTAGAGTCGCGCCACAACCCCCGGAGACCCTGTGATGAAGCCCTCCTCCCGCATCGCCGGCAGTCGGCGTGGTGAGGCGCCCATCGGCGCCGTCAGCGTCGTGCTGCTGGTCCTGCTCGCCCTCGGCGCCTACGTCGCCTACGCCTGGTTCCCCGGCTGGTGGGACTACCAGGCCGTCAAGGAGATCTCCCAGACGACCGTGCGCGACTGGGGCAACCACACCAAGAAGGACCGGGCCGTCGCGCGCTTCGAAGCGGACCTCAAGCGCAAGGAGGTGTCCCTGGACATCACCCCGGAGGTCTGCGAATTCATCGACAACGACGGCAAGTACAGCCTGAAGTGTTCGTGGACGCACTACGCCTACTACCCGGGCACCAACTACTACAAGGCCTTCGACGCCTACGTCTTCGCCACCGCCGACGACGTCCAGGCGTCCTACACGCCGAACTGAAGCCTCGGCCAGGCCGGCTCGCGCAAAGGGGGGGGGCGCGCGCGGAGAGGGCGATGTGGCGGGCGGGCAAGCAGTCGTGGACCTGCGCGGACGCCGGGACCGCTCGCCCTCTCGACTCCTGGTAGGTTATCGCTGCATGTCGCACCGCTGCGACGTTCTCCGCCGGGCCGTCGCCCGGCCGTTTCGCGCGGTGACCGTGGGCTGCTGAGAGCGGCTGTCCGCCCTGCCGGCGGGCTCCTGCCGTGCGGCCAGACCCACCCCCCCAATCTCGTGAGAGGCTGCAGAAATGGACCGTGTCCCCATGACCCCGGAGGGCCACGTCGCCCTCCAGGCCGAGCTCAAGCGGCACCTGGAGGTGCTGCGCCCCCAGATCGTCAAGGACATCGAGGAAGCGCGCGCCCACGGCGACATCAGCGAGAACTCCGAGTACGAGGACGCAAAGCACCGGCAGGCGCTGTGTGAGGGCCGGATCGCGGAACTGAAGGGCAAGCTGGCGCGTGCCGAGATCATCCGCATGGAGGAGCTCGAGCCTTCGGACCGCGTCGTCTTCGGCACCACGGTCGAGCTCGAAGACCAGGAGACCGAGGAGACCGTGACCTACCGGATCGTGGGCGTGGATGAAGCCGACGTCTCGCGCGGCATGATCTCCTTCTCCAGCCCGATCGGCCGCGCGCTGATCGGCCGCAGCGTCGACGAAGAGGTGCGCGTGGTGACCCCCGGTGGCACCCGCAGCTTCGTCGTCGTCGATGTCCACTACCGATAGGGGCGCCGACGTGGACTCGCTCAGCGCGGTCGATGGACCGGCTGCCCGGACCTGGGCCCGCCTGGCGGTCGTGCGGCGGACGCTCGAGTGGTTCCGCGGCGACGCCGGACGGCTGGACCAGGCCCGTTACCTCGGGGCGAACTGTCGCCGCCTCCTCGACCAGGCCGAGCAGCTCGGCAGCCCCGAGCCCTTGCCGCCGCGCCTCGACGAGTTGCTGGCGGCCCTCGACACGGCCGACGACGTCGACGGACGGCAGGTCCTCCTCGACGAAGCCTGCGCGGCCATGGACGCGCTGCTGCCGCTGGCGTCGGCCGGCACGACGATGCTCCCGATGGAACCACAGGCTCGCCTCGTCCTGCCCAGGCGCAGGCGGGGACGGGCGGACCGCCGCGACGCGGCTGCGGAGGGGACCGGCGACGGGGCTCCTGCTGGGAAGGCGGCCGAGGGGCCCGCGGCTGCTGCTGCGGACACAGCAGCAGCGCTGGACGCGGCCACTGCTTCGGAAGCCGAAGGGGCTGCACCGACCGAACTCGTCGCCGACGACTCGGGCGGCCCGGCGGTGCTGCACCCGGATGCCGACGACCCGCTCGTCGAAGCCGGCCCCTCCTCGGCCGCTGTTGGGACCCCAACCGGCGCCGAAGAGCCCGACCTCGACGCAGAGCTCGCGGCACTGTTCGCGGACGCGCGCCGGGCTTCCTCCGCGCGCTCCGGCAGGAAGAAGAAGGGGCCCGAAGCCTCCCCGGACAGCCAGCGCCTGCCCTTCCATCACGAGGAGCGGGGCGGTCGCGCGCTCTCGGATCTCGATGGTGCCGATCCCGACGTCGTCGAAGCGCTCGCAGCACAGGGCGTGTGCACCGTCGCCGACCTGCTGGCGCTTCCGCCCCAGCGCTTCCAGCGAAGGCCCCAGCTCCGCGCCGGCTCGCCGCCACCCGACGATCTCGTCATGGTCCGGGGTCCGGTGTTGTCGCGCGTCACGCGCTTCACCCCTGGCCTCGCCCGGCGGGAGGTGACGCTGCAGACCCGGGACGGCATCCAGGTCCGGGCGCGGTGGCTCGCCGGGCGCCCACGGGGCTTCGATGCATGGCAGACCGGTGCCGAGCTGGCGCTCGTGGGACGCGTCGAGCTCGACGAGATCGAGCCGGATGATGTCGTCTTGGACGTGCCCGACGCCCAGGGCGACACGGACTCGGACGCCGCGCCGCCGGCCTCCCCCCCGCAGGCGGTGCTCTACGAAGGGGAACCTGTCGGGCTCGACGGCCGCGGCAGCGGCCTGCTGGCCTGCTACGACCGCCCTGGCGTCGACGACCGGTCCATCCGGGATCTCGTCGCCCGCGCCGTCGGCGTCGTGCTCGGCGCGGTCAAGGACACTCTGCCGCCGCAGATCCTCGACCATCAGCGGCTGCTGGCCCTCGACGCGGCGATCCGCGATGCCCACTTCCCGGCCAACACGACGGGTCGGGGGCGCTCGCGGCTGGCCTTCGAGGAACTCTTCCTGCTGCAGCTCGGTGTCGCGCTGCGCAGTGGCCGTGGGCGCCAGGCTCGCGGCGTCAACCACCGGGCGCTCCACGGCTTCCTCGGCCAGCTCCAGCAGCAGCATGGCATCACCCTGGACGATGGCCAGGAGAGGGCCTTCTGCGAGATCCGCAGGGACCTGGTGCGCAGCACCCCCATGACGCGGCTGCTGCAGGGGGATGTCGGCGCCGGCAAGGGGCTGGTGGCCTTGATGTCGGCGGTCATGGTCGTCGAGAACCGCACCCAGGTGGCGATGGTCTGCCCGGACGGCCTCACGGCGGAGCGGCGTTTCCTGTTCGCCGAGCCGCTGCTGCGGTCGCTCGGCGTCGCCCCCCTCCTCGTCGGAGACCGGGTGAGTCACGCCCAGGCCGACGCGATCCGTCGCGGAGAGGCCAACATCGTGTTCGGCACCGCCGACCTGCTGGCAGCGGAGCGCGAGTGGAAGCGCCTGGGCCTGGTGGTGGTGGAGGAACGCGACCACTACGGGACGGTCGATCCGGCCCGCCTGCGTGGTCGAGGGCCGCGCCCCGATCTCCTCGTGATGACCACCGCGCCGATCCCGGCCAGCCTGGTCTTCAGCGTCTTCGGCGAGTTCGACCTGTCGACGGTCCCGCGGCGAAGCCGGACCCGCGCCGTCCCGCGCGTGGTCGGTAGCGCGCAGCGGGGTGAAGCCTACGCGCAGGTCCAGGTGCAGCTCGACCGCGGCCACCAGGCCTACGTCGTGTTCCCGGTGTCCGACGGCCGCGATCTGTTGAGCGCAGACGACGCCCGTCGCTTCGCGGAAGCGCTCCGGACCGAGCTGCTGCCGGGAGCGCGCCTCGCGGTGTACTCGTCGGCCATGAGCCGCGACGAGCGGCTGCGGGTGTTCGACGACTTCCGCCACCGGCGCATCGACGTGCTGGTGTCGACCACCTTCGTCGAGGACGCGCCGGCGGTGGACAACGCCACCGCGATGGTGGTCGAACACGCCGACAAGCACAGCCTCATCCGCCTGCACCGGCTGCGCGGACACCTGCGCCACGGCACCTGCTTCATGGTCATGGGTGATCCGCCCAACGACGACGGCGTCAAGCTCGTGGACCTCGCCGCAGCAGAGAGCGACGGCTACCGCCTCGCCGAGATCGATCTGCAGGTGCGCGGGCTCCGCGCGCTGCTCGGGGACCGCGCCAAGGAAGCGCCCTCCCTGTGCTGGGCGGACCCACCGCAGGATCGCGCGCTGTTGCTGCGCGCCCGCGATGAAGCCTTCGGCCTGGCCAAGGCCGACCCCGATCTGCGTCGCTGGCGCGGGCTGGGGCGTGCCGTGAACGAGCGCTGGGGAGAGTGGCTGGGCGACGCGGTCGTCCCCCCTCCGCCGCCGCGCGGCAGCAAGGGCCGCTCGCGTCGACGCCGCCGGCGTCGGCGGCGCTGAGCAGGTCGCGATGGCCAGGGCGCACGCCAGCGTCGAGGTCGCCGTGCCGCCACCGGCGGTGATGGCGGTGCTGACCGACCTCGAGCGCTACCCCGACTTCCTGCCCTGGGTGCAGGCGGTCGAGGTCCTCCGGCGAGAGCGCGGTGACACCGAAGACGTCTGGGAAGCCCGCTTCGACCTCGTCCTCGTCCGGCCGCTCTCCTTCGTGCTGCGCCTGGTCCGCAGCGGCGAAGCGCGCCTGTCCTGGACGCTGGTCGAGGGTCCGCTGCGCGTCGACGACGGGGCCTGGACGCTGGAGCCCCGGGCGGGTGGGCAGCGGACCCGGCTGGACTACGACATCGAGCTGCAGCCGACGGCCTATGTGCCCGGCAGCGTGCTGGAGTCGCTGCGCCTGCGTGAGCTGCCGGCCCTGCTGCGGCTGGTGGGCGAGGAAGCGCTCGCCCGGCTGCCGGTGGCGGCTACGGACCTGCCGGCCGACTCGCGGTGAGGGCCACTTGCCGTGCGCTGCCGTCGGCGGGGTGCTCGATGCGCTCGTGGATGAAGCGCTCGACCCGGTGGTTGATGGTCTCGGGCTGCTCGATGAGGGCGGCGTGACTGGCGTCCGCCAGCACGAGCAGCTCGGCCCCCGGCGTCGAGCGAACCATCTTGCGGCTGCACCACATCGGCGTGAACTTGTCGTTCTCTGCCGCGATGACCAGGGTCGGCACCTTGATGTCGGGCAGCAGCGGCCACTGGTCGTGGTCGTTGAGGCGACAGACGTTCTCGATGAACAGGCGGAAGTCGAGGGTCGCGAGGTGGGCGAGGTAGGGGACCAGGTCTTCGCGCGACGTGTAGTACGGGTCGACGAGGGCGGCCTTCTTCGCGACCAGCCAGGCCAGCGGCGACTCCAGGACGGGGCGGATGCCCTGGTTGACGCCGTCTCCGGCGCGGAAGATCGCCCGGTGGGCGGCGGCGAAGAGCAGCGGAGACCGCGACCAGTCGAAGAAGGTGTCCAGCGCACGGCCGGCCGTTCCCAGCGCCAGCACCAGCCCGCAGACATCATCGGGCCGCCGCGCGTAGTACTCCAGCGCCACCTGACAGCCCATGCTGTGACCGACCGCCACGACGGGGCGGCTGTCGACCCCGCACGCCCGCGCGTCGTCCAGCACCTCGATCATGTCGCGGGCGTGGCGTTCCACGGTCATGTCGGCTTCGAGGGGGTCCAGGTTGCGGCCGCTGCGGCCGTGTCCCCGGTAGTCCCACAGCAGCACCGTGTGGTCGGCCGAGAAATAGCGTTCGAAGTACTTCCAGAAGAAGGTGCCGACGCCGACGCCGTTGCAGCAGGCCAGGACCGGACCCTCGCCGACCGCCGTCCAGTGCAGCCGGATCCCGTCGTCGGCCCGGGCGAAGCCCGAGCGGACGGGGCGCTCCTGCGGTGGATTCGTGGACATGGACCGCACTCTAACGGCGGGGGCTCTCGGCGTCCTTCGGCGCGGCGGGCCGGCGTGGGGCCGTCGCGGTGAGGGGGCGTGCGGCGGCGACCTCGGGGGCAGCGCTGATCGGCGCGCTGGTGTGGCGGCTGTGGCTCATGGGTCGCTACTACGGCTGGGAGGAGAGCGACTACGGCAACCTCGCCATGGTCCGTGGCGTGCTCGACGGCCACTTCCTGCACTACGACATGAACCACATGCCCGGGTACTACGGGCTGTCGGCCGTGGTGCTCTCGGTGGTGGGCGACGCGGTGCTGGCGGCGCGGGCAGTGAGCCTGGCCGGCGGGCTGGTGGCCCTGCTGCTGGCGGTGGCCCTCGCGCGCCGTCTTTCCGGCGGCCTCGCGGCGGCGGTCGTCGCCCTGCTGCTGGTGTTCCAGCCGGAGTTCGCGTTGTACGCGGCGACGTCGCTGCGCGAGCCGCTGTACGCCGCCTACGTGTTGGGCTGCCTGCTGCTCCTGGGGCGGGAGCGCCTGGTGCTCGCCGGCGTCGTCGCTGGGGCCGCCTTCCTGGTGCGCTTCGATGCCGCCGCGATCCTCGGCCTGGTGATGACCGTGCACGCGCTCGGCCGGGGCCCGCGGCTGCGACGGCTCCTGGCCGTGCTGGCGCCCCTGGCGCTGACGATCGCGACCTGGTCGACCTACACCTGGCTCGACCACGGCAC
Source organism: uncultured Enterobacterales bacterium (assembly GCA_964599085.1). Lineage (GTDB taxonomy): Bacteria > Myxococcota_A > UBA796 > UBA796 > UBA2385 > J125. The sequence continues at coordinate 29,182 of CAZRFD010000018.1, forward strand.
GCCGCTGTTCTGGCAACACGCTGTCTCCGTCAACGTCGAGACCGGCCTGGGGGCCGAGGCCGAGGGCCGGCTGCAGTGGGTCGGCAACGGGCTGTCCGTGGTCGCCGCGCTGTTCGCCCGGTTGCTGCCGTCCCGCATCGGCTGGGGCCCCTGGCTGGGCCTGCTGGCCACGCCACTGTGGGTGCCGTGGCGACGCCACGGGCTGGCGCGGACCTCGGCCTTGCTGGCGGCGGTCATGGTCGGCTTCTGGCTGTCCATCGGCTTCGTGGGCCAGCACAGCCCCGACCACAACCTGTACTGGAAGTGGCTCTGCCCGGTCGTGCCCGTCGCCGTCCCGGTCGCCGTCGCCGGGCTGCAGTGGCTGCTCGGTGCCCTGCCGCCGCGGGTCGGCCGCGTCCTGCTCGGGCTGGCCATCGTCCAGGCGCTCTTCGCCGGCCTGCTGGAGACCCGCCGGCAGGTGGAGCGGTCGGCGGCATGGTATGGGCCCCAGCTCCACCTCGCCCAGTGGATCGAGGCAGAGGTGCCCGATGACGTGCCGCTGCTCGTGGACAACATCCCGGCCTGCTGGATCGACCGTCGGCCGCACGAACGCTCCCTGACGAGCTGGTTCGACGTGCCCGTGTCCCCCGCCGACCCCGCTGCGTTCGCAGCCTGGCTGCATCGCGAGGGCATCGGCTGGGTGCTGTGGTTCCGGGAGGACTGGACCCAGGCGCCGGTCGTGGCACCCTTCCTCGCCAGGGGGGGCGACTGGTCGGCCGGCGACGTCCACCTGCACGAGGTAGCGCGAGAGGACGGCTACGGCTGGATCCTGTTCTCGGTCGAGGGGGTCGCAGGGCCGGAGCGTCCGCCACCGCTGTGAGTGTTGAAGCCTTGACGCTGCCGTCGCAGACGGCTACTGGGCAGGCCCCTGCGATGGGGAGGTAGCTCAGCTGGGAGAGCGCTGGAATCGCACTCCAGAGGTCGGGGGTTCGAGTCCCCTTCTCTCCACCATCGACCAAGACCCGGTCCCTCGCGGACCGGGTCTTCTGGTCTGGGGGACGGTGCGCGTCCTCGTCGCGTCCTCGCGGCGCTGTCAGTCGAGCCCGCGGTCGGCGACCTCGTCTTCGTCGAGGCCCAGGAAGTGGCCGACCTCATGGAAGAGCGTGATGCGGATCTGCTCGACCAGCTCTTCGCGGGAGCGGCTGAGGCGGGCGAGGTTCCGGCGGAACAGCACGATGCGACCCGGGAGCTGGCTCCAGGGATCGTCGATGCTGCGCTCCATCAGCGAGGCGCCGTCGAAGTAGCCCAGCAGGTCGAGTGGAGAGGCCGGTGGGTCGTAGTGCCGGCAGGCCTCGGCGTCGGGGATCTCGTCGAGGATGATCGCGACATCGGCGAGCAGCGCACGCAGTGCGTCCGGCAGGTAGTGCAGCGCGTCGCTGACCAGCGCGTCGACCTCGTCGTCGCTCAGCTCGGGGGGGATCGTGTAGGTCTGCGGGTCGAGACGGTTGGCGTGCAGCTCGGCCCGGCGTGCGCCGTCGAGATCACCGCGCCACTCCCGCACCAGCGAGCGCACCCACCAGGCTTCGGCGTTGTCGGCGTCCTCTCTCAGGGCTCGGCTGGCCGCCGTGGCCGCGTCGTCGAAGCGGAGCAGCTCGAAGCAGGAGAGCGCGAGCGCAGACCAGGAGGCAGAGTGGTCGGGGCGGCGGAGGGCGGCGCTGCGGAAGGCGGCCGCGGCACGGTCGAGCTCGCCGAGAGCGGCGTGGGCCTGGCCCAGCACGAACCAGGCACCGGCGTGGTCGGGCGACGCTGTGTGGACCTGCTGGCAGAGCTGGATCGCGCGCGCGGTCTGACCGGCATCCACCGCCTGCTCGGCTTCGTCCAGGAGGCGTTCCAGGGCGTCGTCCCGGGTGTCGCGATCGCGCGGGCCGCTCACTTCTTCTGGGGGTTGCTGAGGGTCAGCTCGAAGCTCCAGTAGTCCGCCCCCGGTTCGTCGATGATGAAGGTCTGGGCTCGGAAGGCGCGCGCGATGCACCTGCCCAGCTCGTCGGAGGCGCCGGGAGGGCCGAGCTGGTCGTAGCCGACGAGCGCTCCGGAACCGGCGACGTAGCCGCGGAAGTCCAGCGCCGGTGGATCGTCCACCCCGAAGCAGCCATCGAACATGGTCTTGTGGGACGACACGAGCGTCCGGGCGACCTGCGATTTCAGCTCGGCGCCGGTCAGGGCGGTCGTAGGCTTGAATTCCAGGGCGTCGACCAGCTGCAGGCGTGGCTCGATGCGTTCGGCCTGGCCGGGGCGGACGACCAGCGCCTGGTGGAAGTCCTTGAAGCCGCTGAGCTTGACGTCCACCGTGACCGGCCCGTTGGGCAGGTCAGACTCGTCCAGGTTGAAGCTGCCCTCCCCCAGGATGCGACCGTCGACGCTCACGATGGCCGTGGATGGGTCCGGCACGATGGCGAGGCTGCGGGGGAAGCGGCTGCCGTGGCTGCTGGAGTCGTGGAAGCTGGGCGAGGTGCCGTCCCCGGTCGGGACGCGGCCCTGGAACCACTGCATGCCGGAATAGCCGGCCGCCGCGGCGAGGAGCAGCCCGGCGACGGCGAGGAGCGGGCCCTTGGGGCGCGGCAGCTTCTGTTCCACCTCGACCGTCAAGGACAGCCGCGGGCCGTGCGAGGGGACGATGGTGATGACGCTCGATCCCGTGGACCGCGGCATGTGCGCCGGGTGCACCGTGACCGTGATCTTCTGGTTCTTCTGCACCGGCTTCAGGCGGGCCGGGTCCAGCGTCACCCAGTTGCGGTCGGCCAGCGCCCGGGCGGTGACGGTGCCCTCGCCGATCTGGCGGAGGCCGATCTTGAACTGGTCGGCGCGACGGCGCACGGTTCGATGCACCGTCGGCGGCGTCGTGAGCTCCAGGCGCGTGCCGTCCTGGCGCGCCTGCAGCGACAGCGAGCGCCCCGACAGGTGCTGGGGTGGCCGAGGGGCGTCGCCGCCCTGCTTGCCAGGCGAGGTGGGCGGGTCGTCGGTCCCGGCCCGCGGGCGCTTGATCGGAGGGGCCGTGCCCGGGGGCACCGTGGGGATGGGGGCATCCCGGCGGGCCGGCGCCAGTCGCGCGTCGGACACCGACCCCACGCTGGGAGCGGTGGGCATGCGCGGTGGTTCGGCAGGGGGCGGCGGGGGCAGGAAGGCGCTGGGGCCGTCGGCGTCGAAGCCCGCCTTCCGGCCGGTTGCTTCCCGGTAGCGCCTGTCGTAGGCCGCGCGCCGCTCCGGGTCCTTCAGGTCGCGGAGAGCGCCGTCGAGCTTGCGGTAAGCGTCCCGCGCCTTTCGCTTGTTGGCGAGGTTGCGCGCCCAGCGGTATTTCGAGCGGTAGGCCTGCTCGATCTGGTCGGCGCTGGACGTGGGAGAGATGCCCAGCGTGTCGTAGTGATCGACGAAGGGCGTGCCCCCGCCGCGGCGGGCGCCGTGGTCGGCGACCAGCTCGTTGATCCGGGCCCGCACCGCTTCGGGGGACAGCCCGAGCTTCGTCCCCTGCTCGCGGATGGCGGCTTCGCCGGACTCGGAGAGGGTGCCGCTGGCCAGCGTGCCCTGGATGAACAGGCTGAGCACCTCGAGGGCGCGCTCCTCGTCCCGCGACTGCACCTGCCCGAGGTAGGCGTCGCGGTGGTGGATCAGGGCCTTGCGCACCAGGCGCTGGTTCTTGATGACCCACAGGGCTTCTGCCCGGTACTTCGGGTTGGCCTGCTGGCCCTGGGCCCACGAGCGACGCTTCTTGATCGCCTGGTCGACCGCCGCATCCGGCGCGTCTTCGTCGAGGTCGAGGTACTCGAAGAGGGTCCGCCGGTCGACCGTCGTGAGGAAGCGGGTGATCTCTTCGAAGTCTCGGGCCTGCATGACCGCTCGGCAGGTGGGTCGGCCACGTGCTGGCCGCAGCGGTTGTACCGCCTGTACCCCCTTCGGTCAATGAATGCGGCCGCTTCAGGCCGCATCGATACGTCAGTTGACCTGGGCGCGCGCCACATTCGCCCGGGCGCGTGCCAGTCCCTCGTCGGACAGCCCCCCTCGGAGGTCCATCCGTGCCTGGCGCGTCTTCCGGGTCTCGACGTCGATCACGTCGATCTCGAGGATCTGGTTGATGCCGTAGCGGTAGACGACGTCGATGATGGTGCCGCGGGGGCGTGGGGGCAGCTTGTCGAGGATCACCTCTCCGATCACCTTGACCTCGTCGCGGTGCACGCCGGTGCCCTCGGTGACCTCGACCCGCACCGCTGTCATGTTGTCATAGGCGTAGGCGAAGCGACCCCGCTTCTCGCAGGGGACGGCGGTGGCCGTCGGGATGAGCTGGACCACCCGCTCCTGGAGGTCCTTGTCGAGCACGACGACCCCGAGCGGGTGGGTGGTGACGTCGGTGACCTCGACCTGCGGGAGACCGCCCGGATCCGGGGCGTCCAGGGGCCGCAGGCGGTAGGAATCGGGGGCAGGCATCGGCGGTGCGGGAGCGGCGAGCGGCGGCAGCTCGGGGAGGCCGCCGGATGCTGGGGGGTTCGACGCCAGCGACTCGGTGGAGCGCTGGGCGCTGCGGCGTTCACGGGCCCTGCGGGCGAGGGCCTGCCGGTGTCCGAGCAGGGCCGGGTGCTTGGGACGGTGGCGCAGCACGCCCGCCAGGGCAGCGCCGAGCGCGACGCACTCGTCGGGGTTGACGCCCTCGCTGGGGTCCTTTCCGCTGATGCTCCGCAGGCGGTCGCGGATCATGGGCATGCGGGTGGAGCCGCCGACGAGGAGCACGTCATCGAGGTCGGCCCAGTCCAGGTGGGCCCGCTCCAGCACCAGCCGGCAGGTGTCGGCGCACTGGTCGACGAGGTCCTGGGTGAGCCCCTCGAATTCGTCCCGGGTCACGCTGATCACCAGGCGGTGACCCTTGTAGGTCACCGGGATCACGGCACGGGGCCGCGAGGACAGCGAGATCTTGGCGTGGAGGCAGCGTTCGTAGAGCTCCTGGTAGCGATGGGCGTCGTCGCGGGGATCCTCGCCGAACTTGTCGATGAACTGCTCGGCGACATGGTTGACCAGGCGGTCGTCCCAGTCCTTGCCCCCGAGCTCCGCGTTGCCGTCGCTGGCGAGGGTGCGGAAGCTGACGCCCTGGATCTGCATCAGCGTCACATCGAAGGTGCCGCCGCCGAGGTCGAAGACCATCAGCTTGCGGTCTTCGCCGAGGCGCTCCAGCCCGAACGCGATCGCGGCGGTCGTCGGCTCGTTGATGATGGACAGGACGTTGAGGCCGGCGAGAACCCCGGCCTCGGCGGTCGCCCCCCGCTGGGCGGAATTGAAGTACGCGGGCACCGTGATCACGGCGTCCGAGATGTCCTGGCCGAGGGCTTCTTCGGCGTCTTCCTTCAGCTTCTTGAGGATGATCGCCGACAGCTCCTGGGGCGAGTAGCTGCGGCCGAAGAACTCCAGGGTGAAGTCGGGTTCGCCCATGCTGCGCTTGATGAAGCGCACCACGTTGGTCGGGTCCACGACCACCATCTTGACGGCTTCTTCGCCCACGACGCAGGCGTCGCGGTGGTAGAAGTGGATGACCGAGGGTGTCGTCGGGTGACCATCGGCGTTGGGCACGATCACGGGCTTGCCAAAGCGGTCCACGACGGCCATGGCCGAGAACGTCGTGCCGAGATCGATGCCCAGGACCAACCCGTCGCTCATGCGTGCTCCGGGCCCGTTCAGGCCTTGTCCGTGCCGTCACCGTCGTCGGTGGCGTCGGACGTGTAGCGGAGGATCACGACTTCTTCGGGGCGGAGGATGCGGCCCGCCCGTGTGAAGCCGCGCTTGAGCACCTGGCGCACCCGGTAGTCCTTGGACTCGTCCTGTGTGTAGACGACCTTGATGGCCTTCTGTGACTCACGGTCGAAGGACTGCTTGCTGTCCATCGGCAGGGTGTCGCGACGGTACAGCAGCTCGAGGAACTCGTCGATCAGGTACTGGAAGCTGTCGGCGATGACCTCGGGGCTCATCTCCTGCTTCACGAGGCTCTGCTGGAACCAGTTCAAGCTGTCGTAGAACAGCAGCAGATCGAGCAGCAGCGGCTTCTCCATCTGGTAGATGAAGTCATCCTTGTACTGGCGCAGCTCTTCGTAGAGGGCGTCGAAGGCCTGCTGCTGGATCTCGTCGCGGCGGTCCTGCTGCTGGACGAAGTCCCGGAGGTTCGTCACCTCCTCAGCGAGGGCCGACAGCGAGAACTCGTCCTGTCCCTTGGGTGATCGGTTGGACACGTCGCGTCTCCTAGCCGGCGTCGGTCAGTTCGGTGGCGAGGTTGATGAAGGTCCCCTCCAGCTCGATGCTCGCGTCGCAGTGGTGGTAGTCGCTGGGGCGGGTGCACAGGGTCTCGAGGAAGTCCTGGTGCACCTTCCGGCCGACGCCGACCGTCACGAGCCGGCCACCGGTGCGCTTGATGCGGTGCGCTTCGGCGGTGGTGGCGTCGGGATCGTCGGGGTGTCCGTCGGTGAGCACCACGAAGACCCGCTGGACGCCGGACGAGCCCTTGAGCGCGTCGCGCGCCTGGGCGAGGCCCCGGGCCATCGGCGTCGAGCCGATGGGTGTGAGGCTGGCCAGGGCCTGCTCGAGCACCGCCGGATCCTGCGTGGGCCGGCAGAGCAGCCCACCGGGGAAGGACACGACCGAGATGTGCTTGTTGGGGCCCAGCGTTCGCTCGATGAATGCCCGCGAGGCCTGGGCGGCGTTGCGGATGTTGCGCCCGTACATGGAGCCCGAGCAGTCGATGACGAGGGCGATGTGCATGGGAACGCGGTTGCGCGCCAGGTCTTCGAGGGTCACGCCGCCCTGGGCGAGGCGGTGGGCCAGCGTCTGCCCCGTGTTGAGGTCCATGGCTTCGACTTCGACGATGCCGTTGGCGTTGTACCGATAGGTCACGGCGAGCTGGGTCTGACCGGCCGGGCGGGGCGGGATCCCGTAGAACTCGAAGTGGCCGAGGACGTTGCACTCCAGCGGATCGCGGCTCTCGCCCTGGACGAGCCACAGGTCCATGGCGGTCTGGCCGTCGTAGGTCGTGACGTAGTCGTCGCGGGTGCGGTCGCAGGGGATGCGGCTGTTTCGGCGGATGATCGGGCTGTTGGCCAGCTTGCCGTCCCGGTACACGACCATGCCCAGCGAGTGGCTGGTCACGTCGTGGGTGCGGATGTCCACGGGCGGCTTCTCGCCGGCGAGCCGCGCCGACTCCAGGGCCGCCATCAGCGCGGCCCCCAGCGAGACGCACTCGTCGGGGTTGATGTCGGTCGCGGGTTCCCTCTGGAAGATGCGCGTGATCAGCTCGCGCACCATCGGCATGCGCGTCGAGCCGCCCGCCAGGAGCACCGTGTCGATGTCTCGGGGGGAGAGGCGCGCGTCTTCCAGCACGTCGAGGGTGAGCGCTTCGCAGCGGCCGAGCAGCCCGACCGAGAGGTCTTCGAAGGTGTTTCGCGTGATCTCCTGGCGGAGGATGCGCCCCTGGAAGTCGTAGAAGATGTTGACCTTCGGGCGCCGGGACAGGGACAGCTTGGCGCTCACGCACTTCTGCCGCAGGTCGTGGTAGGCCGCCAGGTCGTCGAGGGGATCGGAGCCGTGGCGTTCGACGAAGCTCTGGGCGACGTGGGCGATGAGCACGTCGTCCCAGTCCTTGCCGCCGAGCTGGTGGTCACCGGTCGTGGCGATGACGTTGATGTCGTTGCCGATGATGTCGACGATGGTGACGTCGAAGGTCCCGCCGCCCAGGTCGAAGACCAGGCAGCGCATGTCGCGGCCCTGGTTCGCCAGGCCGTAGGCGAAGGCGGCAGCCGTCGGTTCGTTGATGATCTTGAGGACTTCGAGGCCCGCCAGCTCGCCTGCGCGGATGGTCGCGCGCCGCTGGTGGTCGCCGAAGTAGGCCGGGACCGTGATGACCGCCTGCTCGATGCGGTGCCCGAGGCGGTGCTCGGCGTCGTGCTTGAGGCGGGCGAGGATGAAGCTGGAGAGCTTCTCGGGGGAGTAGTGTTCGCCCCGGTACTCGAAGGAGAAGTCGGGGTCGCCCATGTGGCGCTTGACGAACTCGACGATCTGCTCGGGGAAGGCCACCGCCGCCTGCTTGGCGTAGTCACCCACGATGATGTCGTCGCCGTCGAAGAGGATGACGGAGGGCGTGATCCGGGCGCTCTCTGCGTTGGGCAGGATCTCGGGGACCCCGTGCTTGTTCACGTGGGCGATGGCCGAGTAGGTCGTGCCCAGGTCGATGCCGACGGCTCGGGTCTTCATCGTGTTCCTTGCATCCTGCTGAGCATGGTCATGGTGGGCGGCCCTCTCGCGTTTCGGTCCCCGCGGGAGTCCGGGGAGCCCGGCGGGCAGGCCGCGACGGTAGCATCACTGCCGACCGCAGACCAATGGACCGGGACCTGGAGGCGTGATGGTGACGGAAGCTTGCCTTGTGCTGGCGAGCACGAGCCGCTGGCGGCTGCGCATGCTGGAGGACGCCGGCCTGCGCTGCGAGGCGGTCGCGCCGGTCGTGGACGAGTCCACGGTGCATGGCGCGGATCCCGTGGCCACGGCGCATCTGCGGGCGCGCGCCAAGGCGGTCGACGTGGCGGCGCGGCGCCCGGGACGCCTCGTGGTGGGGGCCGATCAGGTGTTGTGGTTGCCCGGTGAAGCCGAGGCCATCGGCAAGCCCCCCGACGACGAGCGCTGGCGGGCGCGGCTGCGCCAGCTCCGCGGGCGGGAGCACCAGCTCACGACGGCGGTGGCGCTCGCTGGTCCGGAGCCCGGGCGCGTCGAGTCCTTCGAGGAGACGACGGGCGTCCGGATGCGCGGTGACCCGAGCGACGCGGAGCTGGCCGCCTACGTCGCCCACGGCGAGGCCCGCGGCTGCGCAGGGGGCTACATGGTCGAGGGTCGCGGGGCCTGGCTGGTCGAAGCGCTCCGCGGCGACTGGAGCAACGTGGTGGGACTCCCGGTGCTGTCGTTGATCGGTCACCTGCGGGCGCGGGGCTGGCGCCTCGGCTCCGACGGGCTCGCGCGACCGCCAGGTGTCGAGCTTCGCGATAGCGGGCCTGCATGAGCCACCTTCCCGACGGGAGCGGGCCGGGCGACACCGAGTTGCCCCGCACCGAGTTGCCCCGCACCGAGTCGCCCCGCACCGAGTCGCCCCGCACCGAGCCAACCCTCCCAGAGCTGCACGAGCTGGTCTCCGACCTGCTTGCGTGGGTGTCGTGGGAGGGTCGGCGGGGCCTGCGCCTGGTGCCGGCAGGAGACATCACCGGCGCACCACGGGCGACGACGACCGCGGCCCGGGCAGGGCCGGCACCGACCCGTCCGAAGCTGCGCCCAAGGGCCGGGAGCCCGCCACGGGCCCCGGCCGAGGGTAGGGCGCGCAGGGCCCCCGCGCCCGCGGGCCCAGCTCCCACCGACGCCACACCTCCCCGCCGGTCCCCAGCGCGCGCCGCAGTTCCGCCCGCCAGGCCGGCGGGGAGTGCGGCGACCGCACCGCCGCCGCCCGCCGACGTCAAGCTGTCGGGCACCTGGGCGCGCCTCGCTCGGCCTGGGGCCCTCATCGACGGGCAGGCCCCGGCCGGCTCCGACCTGCTCCGGGGCCAGCTCGACGCGGCCGTGGGACAGGCCGACCCGGCGGCCCGGCTGGCAGGCATCCGGCGGGCCATGGGGGACTGCAAGCGCTGCGGGCTGTGCGCCTCGCGCACCCACATCGCCTTCGGCGTCGGTGATCCCGCGGCGCGCCTCGTCGTCCTCGGAGAGGGGCCCGGCGAACAGGAGGACCTGCAGGGTGAACCCTTCGTCGGGGCTGCCGGACAGATGCTCGACAGGATGATCGAGAACGTGCTCGGGCTGCAGCGCCGCGACGTCTACATCCTCAACATGGTCAAGTGCCGCCCACCGCGGAACCGCAACCCGCAGCCCGCCGAGCTGGACGCCTGCCGTCCCTTCCTGATGGCCCAGCTCGCCGCCATCCGGCCCGACCTGGTGCTGTTGCTCGGCAGCGTGGCTTCTCGTGCCCTGCTGGGGCCCGGGATCATGCGGGCGCGTGGGCGGTGGCACGCGCTGCGCTGGCCGGGTGGCGAGAGCCGCGTGATGGCCACCTTCCACCCGGCCTACCTGCTGCGCAAGCCGGCGGACAAGCGGCTCAGCTTCCAGGACCTCAAGCTGCTGCGGTCCGCCCTGGACGAGCTGGGGCCCCGTCCAGCCTGAGCCGGGAGCTCAGTCGAGCTTGAGCGACCCGAGCAGGTCGCCGAGCGTGCCGAGGCTGCCCGACGAGGTGGTCGTGGTGCGCCGGGCGGGAGCCGCTTCGTCCGCCCCATCCTCGAGGAGCTGGCGCATGCCGAGCTCGATGCGCTGCCGCTCGTGGTCGATGCCGAGCACACGGACCCGGACGTGTGCGCCCACCTGCAGGCGGTCGGAGGGGTGGGCCACCCGCTCCTCGGCGATGTTGCTGACGTGCACCAGGCCCTGGAGCCCGGGGGCCAGCTCGACGAAGGCGCCGAAGTCGACGATGCGCACCACCTTGCCGGTGGCGACCGTGCCGACGGGAAACTGCTCGTCGACCTTTGCCCAGGGGTTGCTGCCCTCGTCCTTCATGGACAGCGACACGCGCCGCGCCTCCCGGTCCACGTCGATGACGCGGACGTGCACATGGGCGCCGCGCAGGGGCACCGTGACGTCGTCGCTCCAGCCGAGCTCTGAGCGGTGCACCAACCCGGTGACGCCGCCGACGTCGACGAAGACGCCGAAGGGGCGGGTGCTCACGACCACGCCGTCGAGGCCATCGCCCGGGGCCAGGGTCGCCCACAGCTCCTCGGCCCTGGTGGCAGCCTCTTCTTCGGCGATGACGCGGTGGCTGACGACGACGTCGCGCCCCCGCAGCTCGAGGACGCGGAAGGACAGGGTCTGCCCGATGTAGCGGTCGAGGTCGGGATCGGGGTGGCGGTCGATCTGCGAGACCGGGCAGAAGGCGGTTGCGCCGGCCACGGCGACCTGGAAGCCGCCCTCGTTGCGCGACAGCACCTTGCCGTCGACCGGGATCTGTGCCTCCAGCGCGCTCTCCAGGGCTTCTGTCGACTGGAGGCCGCTGAGGCTGCGGGTCAGCCGCACCCCTTGTGCGCCGCTGCCGAGGACGAGGGCGCGCAGCGACGCCCCGACCACGGCCTCGTCGTCGCCGACCTCGCCGCGGGGCAGCCAGGCTTCGGACTTGCCGCCGATGTCCACGAACACGGTGTCCCGCGTCACTCGGACCACGGGACCCTCGACCTCGTCGCCGGCTTCGAGGGTGGACAGGGAGCCGGCGCCAAGGAGACGGCCGAACTCCGCGGGGTCGAGACCCTGCAGCTCGCCCAGCAGCGCGTCGGCGTCCAGCACCGGGCGGGACGGGTCCACTGCCGGTGCCGCTTGCACCGTCTCGGGGGCTTCTGCGGGGCTGTCGGGCACCGCTGGGGCGGGCGTCGGGGATGGGGTCACCGAGTAGTCGGGGCCCTCTTCCGCATCGTCCTTGCGGGGGCGGCGGCGCACGCTGCGGCGGCTGTTGTCGGCGGGATCGTCGGTGGGGCGGCTCGACATCTCTGCTCCTGCGGCGCGGAGGTGGGCGCCGGGCGGCTCCCGTTAGCGCGGCGGAGCGCCAGCGTCTCGTGGCGGTGAGCCTGTCATCGCGCGCTCCTCGTCGCTGCCGCCGTCTGGAGGACCGGGCTCGACACGGGCTTGCCGCGTCGTCGTCCACCGGCTAGCGCGGCGCGATGTCCGCCGCCGAGACACCCGCCAGCAGCCCCGCGCTGCTCTCCCTGCTGCAGTACGAGCTGCCCGATGACCGGGTGGCCCGCTACCCGACGTCTGCACGCGACGGGGCCCGACTGCTGCGCGTCACGAGGGGCTCGCGGGATGACCGGCGGATGCTCGACCTGCCGGACCTCCTGTCCCCAGGTGACCTGCTGGTGATGAACGACACCCGGGTCGTGCCGGCGCGGCTGTTCGGCCACCGCGAGACGGGGGGGAGGGTGGAGCTGCTGGTCCTCCCGACGACGCGGGAGGGCGAGGTGGTGGACGCCATGCTGCGCCCCGGTCGCCGGCTGCGGGAGGGGGAGCGCGTGGCGCTGGAGGGAGGAGGGGAGGCGTGGCTGCGGACGCGCGGAGACGGCGGCTTGTGGAAGGTGGAGCTGCTCCCCGGGCTCGACGCGGCGCTCCAGGCGTGCGGACACATGCCGCTGCCCCCCTACCTGGGCCGGGGCGACGAGCCCCTGGACCGGGAGCGCTACCAGACGATCGTCGCCGGGCCGCCCGGTGCGGTCGCCGCGCCGACGGCCGGACTCCACTTCAGCCGCGCGCTGCTGGACTCGCTGCAGCAGGTCGGCGTGCGGCTCGCCACCGTGACCCTGCACGTCGGGCCGGGCACCTTCCGCCCTCTGCGCGAGGACGATCTCGCACGCGGCCGCCTGCACGAGGAGCCCTGGACCCTGCCGGCGGACACCGCGGCCGCCATCGACAGGGTGCGCGCCGAGGGCGGCCGGGTGGTGGCGGTCGGCACCACCAGCACACGCGTGCTGGAGAGTGCGGCGATCGGCGGCGGGCGCGTCCGGCCCGGCGCGGGCACGACCGACCTGTTCCTCCGCCCCGGGAGCAGCTTCTCAGTGGTCGACCGCCTGGTGACGAACCTGCACCTGCCGGGCAGCTCGCTGCTCGCGCTGGTCGCAGCCTGGGCGGGTGTCCCGCGGGTCCGGGCGGCCTATGCCCACGCCATCGCCCACGGCTACCGCTTCTACTCCTATGGGGACGCCATGCTCCTCGACCTCGATCCCCCTCGAACCGGCGCGTCGGATGCCGCCGCCTCCGGGGCTTCAGGCTCGGCGCCGGGGCCGACAGGGAGCAGTGATGCCTGACCGACCGCTGAGCCTCGAGCTGCACGCGACCGCCGGCCCGGCGCGCACGGGAACGCTGCACACCCCGCACGGCGCGGTGCCGACCCCGGCCTTCATGCCGGTCGGGACCTACGGCACGGTCAAGGGCATCACTCCCGACGAGCTGCGCGAGCTGGGCGCCCACATCGTGCTCGCCAACGCCTACCACCTGTGGGTGCGCCCGGGACATCGGGACGTCGAGGCCCTCGGCGGCATCCACGGCTTCATGGCCTGGCAGGGCCCCGTGCTGACGGACTCCGGCGGCTACCAGGTGTTCAGCCTGCGCGATGTGGCGCGGGTCAGCGAGGTCGGGGTGCGCTTCCGGGCGCCGCTGGACGGCCGCTACCGCACGCTGACGCCGGAGGTCTCCATCGAGATCCAGGAGGCGCTCGGCGTGGACATGGCCATGGCCTTCGACGAGTGCATCGAGTGGCCCGCGGATCGGGACCGGGTGGTGGCCAGCACCGCCCGCACCACGCGCTGGCTACGCCGCTGCATGGCGGCGCGGCGGCACCCGGATCGCACAGCCCTGCTGGGCATCGTCCAGGGAGGCTTCTACGAGGACCTGCGGATCGCCCACGCCCAGGAGCTGGTGGCGCTCGACCTCGACGCCTACGCCATCGGCGGCCTCTCGGTCGGCGAGCCCCGGGACCAGCTCCTCGGGATGGTGGCGCAGACCACGCCGCACCTGCCCGCGGACAAGGTCCGCTACCTCATGGGGGTGGGCTACCCCCTTGACATCGTCGACGCGGTGATGAGGGGTGTGGACCTGTTCGACTGCGTGATCCCCACGCGCTCGGGTCGCTTCGGTCAGGCCTTCACCTCGCGCGGCAGGCTGACCATCAAGCACGCACGGAACCGAGGGGATGCGCGTGGGCTCGACCCGGGATGCACGTGTTACACGTGCCGCTCCTTCAGCCGAGCGTACCTCCGCCACCTCTTCCTCTCCAACGAGATCCTCGCCCCGCGGCTCCTCACCCTTCACAACCTCCACTTCTACCAGTCCCTGATGGCCCGCCTCCGCGTGGCCATCGCCGAAGGCCCGGCCGCCGTCGCACGAGTACGGAGCGACGCCGAGCGCTGGATGGACAGGGTGGACGACTGAAGCGCCCCCACGAGGGCTCACCCGCGGCGAAGCATCGGAGCGACAATGGCGCCCACGAGCACATCCTCCGCCCCTGTGGCGGTCCCACCCCTGTCCGCGAGCGCGGCTCCGGCCGCCGGTGGCGTGCTGGTGACCCACGACGCGCCGGCCGCAGCGCCTGGGGGCACCTCTCCCGGGGCCGCCTTCATGAGCCAGCTGCCGCTGCTCGTGGCCATCGTCGCGATCTTCTACTTCCTGATCATCCGTCCCCAGAACCAGGAACGGAAGCGGCACGAAGCGCTGCTGGCCGGCCTCAAGAAGGACGATCGGGTCGTGACCTCCAGCGGGCTGATCGGCAAGATCAGCCAGGTCCGCGACAGCCGCGTCGAGCTCGAGCTGGCCCCCAAGGTCCGCGTGTGGATCGAGAAGGTCGCCGTCAAGAGCCTGGAGGCCGAACCCGCGGCCGCCGACGCCAGCAAGGAGGGCTGAGCGATGTCCGGAACCTGGTGGACCCGCTTCGTCACGATCATGCTCGTCGTCGGGTGGGGGCTGTGGATGCTCATCCCGACCTTCACCGGCGAGACCGCCGCCCAACGGCACGCCCGCACGGCCGCCCAGGCCACGCAGGCGTCGGAGGGGGCGCCGCGCACGGCGGAGGGCGAGGGGGACGCCGCCGCTGAAGACCTGCCCTGGTACAGCGTCCTGCTGCCCGAGCAGCGCATCAGCCTCGGCATCGACCTGCAGGGCGGCATCGACATGACGCTGCAGGTCGAGATTGAAGAAGCCATCGTCTCCCACGTGCAGCGTGACATCGGCCCGGTAAAGGACTCGGCCGAGCGTGAGGGCATCAAGCTCGCCGAGGTGCGGCGTGCATCCGGCGAACCGACCCTGCTCATCCGCGGCGACGAGGGTGTGGGGCTCGACGCCGTCCGCGTCTTCATGGAGAAGCGCTTCGCCGGCTACGCCTACCACAACAGCCGGGAACTGCCGACGGCCGACGGCGGCACTGCGGAATTCCACGCCTTCACCGTGACCGAAGAACAGAAGGCGACCATCGCTGAGCAGTCGGTCCAGCAGGCGCTGGAGACGCTGCGCAACCGCATCGACGAGACCGGCGTCAAGGAGCCCTCCATCGTCCTGAAGGGCGGGCACCGCATCAACGTGCAGCTCCCCGGCATCGACGACATCCAGCAGGCGGTGAAGGCCATCGGCACCACGGCGGTCCTGGAGTTCCACCTCGTCGACGAAGACGTGATGAAGAACTTCTCGGACGTCGACAAGGCGCTGGTGACGGCAGAGAAGGACCTGCCGGCCGACACCTACGGTGACGACCAGGCGCTGTCGGGCTGGATGGTCGACCACGGTCACATCCCGGCCGATGACCGGCTGATGTGGAAGTACCAGACCGGGCCAGAGGGTGATGTCCGCGCCGACCCCATCGTGGTCAAGCAGGAGATCATGCTGACGGGCGACGACATCAACGACGCCCGGGTCGGTCTGAACCAGTACAACGAACCCTACGTCAGCCTCGAGTTCAAGCCGCGTGGCGCCAACATCTTCGCCGAGGTCACGGGCGAGAACGTCGGTCGCCGCTTCGCCATCGTGCTCGACAAGCGGGTGCGCAGCGCCCCGGTCATCCGCGAGAAGATCGGCGGCGGGCGGGCCAGCATCGAGATGGGCGTCACCGACTACCAGCTCGCCATGGAAGACGCCAAGGTGCTCAGCCTCGTGCTCCGGACGGGCGCGCTTCCGGCACCGGTCACCATCGGCGACATCCGCCAGGTCGGTGCCAGCCTCGGCGAAGACGCCATCGCCGCGGGCGAAGAAGCCACGGTGGTCGGCTTCGGCTTCGTCCTCGTGTTCATGCTCGTCTACTACCGGCGCCTCGGCGTGGTCTCGGTCATCGCGCTGCTGGCCAACGTGGCGCTGGTGCTCGCGCTGCTTGCAGCAGCCGGGGCCACGCTGACGCTGCCCGGCATCGCCGGCATCGCGCTGACCGTCGGTATGGCCGTGGACTGCAACATCATCATCTACGAGCGGATCCGCGAAGAGCGGCGGCTCGGCAAGAACGATCGGACGGCGGCCGACACCGGCTTCAGCAAGGGCGTGTGGGCGGTCATCGACGCCAACATCACGACCTTCATCGCCGGCGTCGTGCTGTACACCTACGGCACCGGTCCCATCAAGGGCTTCGCCGTGACGCTGATGATCGGCATCATCACCACCCTGTTCACCGGCATCTTCCTGTCACGGACCCTCGTGGACTTCCTGACGCGCAAGGCCACCTCCCGCCTGTCCTTCTGAGGTAGCGGCGCAGTCCTCCGCGCCCCCCCGAGGCTCCCATGCATCTCGTCAAGCCAGACATCGACATCGACTGGGTCGGCAAGCGGCACATCGCCGCCATCGGCTCGGGCCTCGCCGTCGTCCTCTCCCTCCTGCTCTTCTTCGTCGTCGGGCCCACCTGGGGCATCGACTTCACCGGCGGCACCGAGGTGCGCGTCCAGTTCAAGGACGCCATCGAGATCGGGGACGTGCGCTCGGCGCTGACCGACCTCGAGCTGGGCTCGGACGCGGTCCAGCAGTACGGCCCGGAGTCCGACAACGAATTCGTGATCCGCATCCAGGACACGACCGTCGGCACCGAGGGCCTGCAGCACCAGGTCACGGACCTGCTCGGCTCGAGATTCGGGGCCGACTGGGTCCAGGAGACGAAGTTCGACGCTCAGGTCGGTGCGCGCATGACCGTGCGCTACGGCGGCTCGGCGGTGGCCGTCGCCGACATCGAAGACGCGCTCAGCGGCATCGAGGGCGTTCGGGTCCGCGAAGCGATGGACGACAACACGGTCTACGTCGAGCTGCCGGGCCTCACCAGCAAGATCGCCAAGTCCATCACCGACGAGCTGGCGGGGCGGGACTTCGAGATCCGAAACGTCGACAGCGTGGGGCCCAAGGTCGGCGACGAGCTCAAGGAGCAGGGCGCGCTGTCCATCCTCGCGACGCTGGCGCTGATCCTCGTCTACGTCGGCTTCCGCTTCGAGATCGGGTTCGCTCCCGGGGCGGTCATCGCGCTGTTCCACGACGTCTCGATCACCGTCGGGGTGTTTGTCATCCTCGACAAGCTCGGGTGGAAGCACGAATTCAACCTGCCGATGATCGGCGCCCTGCTGACCATCATCGGGTATTCGCTCAACGACACCATCGTCATCTACGACCGGATCCGCGAGAACATGAAGCGGTATCGGCGGCGGGACACGGCCCGTCTGATCAACGCCTCGATCAACGAGACCCTGTCCCGCACCCTGGCCACCTCGATCACGACGGCGCTGGCCATGCTCGCCTTCCTCGTGCTCGGCGGGCCGGTCATCGAGACCTTCGCCCTGGCGATCCTCATGGGCGTCGTGGTCGGGACGTACTCCACGGTCTTCGTGGCCTCTCCGATGATCCTCGTGATGGAGGACATCCGGCCCTGGTTCGACCGCATCTTCCAGCCGGCTGCGGCACGCGCCGCAGCGTCGGCGTCGGCGGCCGGGGGGCCCCAGACCCGCAGCGAACAACGGCGGATGGAGCGGGAGGCGCGTCGCCGCGGAGACAACGGCGGCGACGGCCAGGGCTGATGCGCGTAGCCCGTCCATGGCGGGCGCAGGTGTCATGCGTGTCGCATTCGGCGCGTTGCGGCGTGGCAGCGCTTGACCGGGACCCCGGTGCGCCGTAAGAAAGGCGGGCTGACTCGGGCCGGGAATGCCGCGCCCGACTGCATGGTTCCACCTCAGCAGGCGCGCGACGCGTGCCGCCCCGCGAAGGCCCCATGACCAAGTCCGAGCTGATCGATGCCCTGGCGCAGCGCCGCGAGCTGCCGCGAAAGACCGCCGAAGAAGTCGTGAACACGATCTTCGACGCGATGCGCGACGCCTTGTGTGCGGGAGACCGTATCGAGATCCGCGGCTTTGGCAGCTTCAAGGTGCGGCACTACAAGGGCTATGTCGGCCGCAACCCGAAGACCGGTCAGGAGATCCAGGTCGCGCCCAAGATCCTGCCGGTGTTCAAGGTCAGCAAGAACCTGAAGGCCCAGCTCAACGACGACCTGTGAGGAACTCCATGCGCGCTCCGCTCCTGTCCCTGACCTCGCTTGCTCTCGGCGTCCTCACAGGAGTCGCCCTGTGGGCGCCGACCCCGGCGCACGCCCGGACCAAGGACGTGACGATCTACGTCAACGGCACGGACGCCACGGGCATCAAGGACTTCACCTTCAAGGCGGTCGACGTTCGAATCGACAGCGACGGTAACGTGTGGATCGACGCCCCCCGCTACCGCATCGCGGTCAACAAGCCGCCGGCATCGGCCACGGATGCGCCGGCGCCCGAGACTGCGGAACCGGCGGCCACCGTGGAGCCTGGCCATCACTGGCTGGTCACCCAGGACGCAGGGTCGACGGGTCAGGTGATCGAGGTCCAGGTCAACGGGGTCGCCGTGCGCGAGATTCGCAGCGGCCAGGCCCAGCTCATCCTCGACATCGGCGAGTTCCTCAAGCCGGGCAGCAACGTCGTGACCTTCCGACCCGTGGGCACCGAGACCCCGGGGGGCGGTGCGATCTCCATCCTGCTGGGCGAGGGCAGCAACGACAGCGGGACGCTCAAGATGCAGAACCCGCAGATCTCGTACGCGCGCACCGGGACGGAGCCCGCGGACCAGAAGTCGGTCGAGTACGTCGTCAAGTAGCGCGGCTTCCCGCCATCCCGCCGAGCGACCGTGCGATGGAACGGCCGGCGGATCGACCCGGGCCCGTGGTCAAGTGGCGCCGCGTCGTGTAGGGTGATCTTTACAGGTCAAGACTCGACCTCGTTCCGGGTCGGCTTTCGAACCGGATCCTCCCGGAGCCACTCCCACGGCTCCGTCCCCGCGGCACCTCCTCCCCGCCGCAGCCCTCCTCCTCCCGCCCCCCTCACCGATGTCCCCCGTCCCCTCTCTCGAGGACCCCGGCGCCACCGGGCGTCGCACCTACGTTCTCGACACCAACGTCCTGCTCTACGACCCCAACGCCCTGTCCGTCTTCGAAGACAACGACCTCGTGATCCCGATCACGGTGATCGAGGAGATCGACCGCTTCAAGAAGGACCTCAACGAGACCGGCCGCAACGCCCGCTGCGTGTCCCGTGCGCTCGATCGGCTGCGTGCCGAGGGCAGCCTCTCCCGCGGCGTCCCGCTGGATCGGGGGGGCACGCTCCGGGTCGAGATGCCGCCGGTCGAACCCGCGCTGCCGCCGGGCTTCGGCGCGAACAGCAACGACAACCAGATCCTCAGCGTGGTCGTCGCACTGGCGCGGCGGGCTGCCCGCGGCGAGGTGATCTTTGTCACCCGCGACACCAACATGCGCATCAAGGCAGACGCGCTCGCGGTGCCGGCCGAAGACTACGAGCACGCCCACATCAGCTTCGACGAGAGCTACTCGGGTGTGTGCGAGCTGGAGGTCGAGGGCTACCACATCGACCGCCTCTACCAGGACGGCCACCTCGACCTCGCCGACGACGTGGCGGCCGAGCTGGTGGCCAACCAGTTCGTGGTGCTCAAGGCGCACGACCAGCCGCGCAAGAGCGCGCTGTGCCGCTGGCGTCGGGCGGACCGACAGCTCCACATGGTGCCGCGCTTCAAGGAAGGCGTGTGGGGGATCCACGCGCGCAACAAGGAACAGCTCTTCGCGCTGGACCTGCTGCTGGACGACTCCATCGACCTGGTGACCCTCGATGGCATCGCGGGCACCGGCAAGACGCTCATGGCCATCGCCTGCGGTCTGCAGCGGGTCGCCGATGATCGGCACTTCCGGCGCCTCGTCGTGAGCCGTCCGATCTTCCCGCTCGGGCGGGATCTCGGCTACCTGCCGGGCGATGTCGGAGAGAAGCTGAACCCATGGATGAAGCCCATCTTCGACAACCTCGACCTGTTGCTCGGTGACAACCGCGACGACGACGAGCGTCGCCGCCGGAGCGGGGGGCAGCCGGGGTACCAGGCGCTCATCGACCAGGGCATGCTCGAGGTCGAGCCCCTGACCTACATCCGCGGCCGCTCGATCCCACGGCAGTTCCTGCTGGTGGACGAAGCCCAGAACCTCACACCCCACGAAGTCAAGACCGTCATCACGCGTGCGGGGGAGGGGACCAAGATCGTGCTGACGGGCGACCCCTACCAGATCGACAACCCCTATGTGGACGCCACCAGCAACGGCCTGACCTACGTCATCGAGCGGATGAAGGGAGACGACATCGCCGGCCACGTCACCCTACGCAAGGGCGAGCGCTCGCCCCTGGCCGAGCTGGCGGCGGCACGGCTGTGAGTCGTCCCGACCAGCTCGAGGGACGGAACGTGGTGCTGGAGGCGCTCCAGCGCCGGCGTCGTCGGGTGCGCCGGGTCCTGCTCGACGAGCGGGCCCGTCCGGGCGGCAAGGTGGATGCGATCCTGGCGGCGGCAGAAGCCGCGGGGGTGCCGGTCAAGCGGGTGCCGCGCCGCGAGCTGGACCGGCGCAGCCAGACCGGCGTCCACAACGGGGTCCTGGCCGAGGCCGATCCACTGCCGGAGTACACGGTGAGCAGCCTGCTCGACGAGCTCTTCGACGCTGGGGTCGACCCCTTCCTGGTGGTGGTCGACGAGGTTCAGTACGAGCACAACCTCGGTGCCGTGCTGCGCTCGGCGCTCGGGGCCGGTGTGCACGGGGTGATCGTGCCGGTGCGCCGCGGCAAGGGGCTGACGCCGGTTGTCCAGCGGGTCGCCATGGGTGGCGCCGAGGTGGTGCCGCTGGTTCGCGAGGGGATCAGCAGCGCCCTGGCCCAGCTCCGCCGGGCGGGGGTGCGCGTGGTGGGCTGCGACATGGACGGCGCCCCCGTCTGGGACGTCGAGCTTCGCGGTCCGGTGGCCCTGGTGCTCGGCGGAGAGGACAAGGGGCTGTCCTCGACGCTGCGCAAGCGCTGCGACGCCGTCGCGGCGGTGCCGCTGCAGGGGGGCCTGGACTCGCTCAACGTCAGCGTGACGGCGGCGGTCATGATGTTCGAGAAGTGTCGGCAGGAGCGGGCCGGCGCGTGACCGGCCCTGCCGCACGGGGTTAGCAGCGCAGGAGGGCCGCGGCGTCAGCCGGGCGTCTGGCCCCCGGAGCACGCCTTGGACTTCCTCGCGGCCGTGGCCATGGTGGCCATCCTCGTGTTCATCCACGAGTTCGGCCACTTCATCGTGGCGAAGGCCTGTGGTGTGCACGTGCCGGTGTTCTCGCTGGGCTTCGGCCGGCGGCTGTTCGGCGTGCGCTTCGGCGGGACGGACTACCGCGTCTCGCTGCTGCCCTTCGGCGGCTACGTGAAGATGGCCGGGGCCAACTTCGGCTACATGGACGAAGACGACGAAGACCTCCCCGACGATCCAGAACGGGGCTTCATGCGGCGACCCGTCTGGCAGCGCCTGCTGGTCGTGGCCGCCGGGCCCGCCTTCAACCTCGCCCTGCCGCTGGTGGTGTTCACGGTCCTGCTGATGGCCGGCGAACCCCAGCCAGCCCCGGTGGTCGGGGGCGTCGACCGCGACTCGCCGGCGGCGACGGCTGGGGTGCTGGTCGGTGACCGGGTCACGGCGGTGGATGGCACCGCCATCTCCACCTGGGACGAGCTGCTGACCTTGCTGCACGAAGAAGAGGGTGCCACGCACTCCCTCGAAGTCCAGCGGGGCGCGAAGACCCTGTCCCTGTCGCTCTTCCTGCCGGAAGACACCTCGGTGGGCATCAGCCACAGCCGCCCCTCGGCGCTCGCCGGTGTCGACGATCCGGCATCACCGGCGGGCCGCGCCGGGCTGCAGACCGGCGATCTCGTCGTCGCTGTGGACGACCAGCCCGTGGGTGACTGGGTCGAGCTGCAGCAGCTCGTGGCGGCGGTGCCGACGACGCCGGGCACCCAGCTCCGCGTCGGCGTCGAGACCGCCGACGGGGACGAACGGTCGCTGGTGCTGGTCGCCGACCCGAGCTGGCAGGTCCTGGACGGCCCGGTGCTCGGCGCCGAGCAGGCCTGGGGGCTGCTCCCCGCGACGCTGTTCGTGGGCAGCGTCAGCAGCACGGTGGACAAGGACCCCGACGGCGCGCTGTCCGGCTGTGTGCCGGCCCCCCCTCCGCCGGAGAGTCCGGCGTCGAAGGCTGGGATCCAGGCGGGTGACCGCTTCCTGGCCATCGACGGCCAGCCCGTGCTCGGCTGGGGGGACGTGCTCGACGCGATCGCCGCCAGCATGGAGGGCGAGGGTGACGAAGCCCACGCCCGCGCAGTCGACGTCGAGCTGATCCGGGCAGGCGAACGCGTCGCGCTGACGGTGCAGCCCCAGGTGATCGAGGACACCAACAGCCTCGGCCACTTCTACTACCGACCCATCCTGGGCGTGACCCGCATGGGGGGCTTCGTCGACGGGCCGATGACCCGCGTGTACTACGGCTTCGGCGCGGCTGTCGGGCGGAGCGTCGAAGAGACGACCCACCTGATGGGTTTCATCGTCGAGCAGCTCGGCAAGCTGGTGACCGGCGAAGCGGCCGTCAAGCGCAGCCTCGGTGGCCCCGTGGAGATCGTCCGCCAGGCCAGCCAGGCGGCCGAACAGGGGCTGTTCGTCTACGCGCGGATGGCCGGCATGCTGTCGATCTCGCTCGGCATCGTCAACCTGCTGCCGGTGCCGGTCCTCGACGGCGGCCAGATCCTGTTCTTCTCGGTGGAAGCGATCCGGGGGCGGCCGCTGTCCCACCGCCTGCGGGAACGGGCCCAGCAGGTCGGTGTGCTCTTCCTGGTCCTGCTGATGCTGTCGGTGTTGATCTTCGACCTGCAGAAGCTGTTCGAGGGGGGCGGCTAGTGCCCCGGGATCCAGGTGGATCGGGGGCGGTGCTGGCCATCGACACGGCCGGACCGGTCGCGGGTGCAGCGACCTGGGCCGGTGGTCGGTGCTGCGGCCAGTGGTCGGAACGGGTCGTGCGCGGTGCGGACGCGGTGCTGCTGCCGGCGGTGCACACGCTGCTGGATGCGCTGCCAGAGCCGCTGTCGCGGGTCGCCGTGACCGTGGGGCCGGGGGCCTTCACCGGACTGCGGGTGGGGGTGGCGACGGCGCTTGGGGTCGCCGTGGCGCGTGGCGTCCCCGTCGTGCCGCTGTCCTCGCTGCAGTGTCGGGCGGCACTGGTGCCGGACGAACCGGCGGTGCTGGCGCTGCTGGATGCCCGCAAGGGGCGGGTCTACGCGGGCCTCTTCGACACCACACTGCCCGTCCCGCGCGCGCTGGGTGCCGAGCAGGACGCTCTCCTCGACGCGGTCGTCCCGAGCGGAGGCTTCGTGGCCGTGGGCGAGGGTGCCCGGGTCATGGCCGACGCGCTGCGCGCCCTGGGCGGACGGATCGCCGATGACCCCGCCCGCTCGCCGGCTGTGGCAGCAGCGTCGCTGGTCGCCTCTACTGCCGCCGACCTGCCGGCGCAGGATGCCGGGACCGTGGCCTTGCGCTACCTGCGGGCGCCGGACGCCGTGCCGCCGTCGACCCTCGGGGTCCGGGTCCGATAGCCGCGTCCGAGAGCCACAGACGGAGGATCCGATGTCGGAGACACAGCCCGCAGAGGGCCTGAAGATCGCGGTCGTGGGCGCCACCGGCGCTGTCGGCCAGGACCTGCTCGCTACGCTCGATCGGTCGGCGCTCCCGGTGGGCGAGCTCCGCCTGCTCGCCAGCGCCGCCAGCGCCGGCGAGTCCATCGAGGTTGCCGGGAAGTCGCACCGGGTGCAGGTGCTCAGCGGCGATCCCCGGGAGCTGCCGGCCTTCGAGGGGGTCCAGCTCGCGTTCCTGGCCGTGCCGCCGCAGCTCGCGCAGGAGCTGGCGCCGGTCCTGGCCGAGCTCGGCATCATGGTGGTCGAGATCGGTGGTGCCATGGCGGGGCGCGCGCCGATGGTGGTGCCGGCCATCGGGATCGAGGCGCTGCCAGAGGCCTCACGGCTGCGGGTCGTCAGCTCGCCAGCGGGCCCCACCGTCGTCGTGGCCAGCGTCGTCTCGGCGCTGCGCGACCTTGTCCCGGTGGCGGTGTCGGGCACCGTGCTGCTGAGTGCGGGGGCCGCAGGTCGGGCCGGGGCCGAAGAGCTGTCGGGTCAGGTCGTCGCCCTGTTCAACCAGCAGCAGCCGCCGCGGAGCGTGTTCCCGACCGGCCTGGCCTTCGATCTGCTGCCGGTGGTGGGCGACCTGCCGGTGGGCGGAGATGATCGCCTGTCGGGCTGGAGCGAGGCCGAGCGGCGTCTGGCCGCCGAGGTCGGGACCCTCGCCGAGCTCTCCCCGGGGCGGGTCGCGCTGTCGCTGGCGGTGGCGCCGATGTTCTCGGGCATCGCCGCCTCGCTGCGCATCGAGCTCGAAGCGGAAGCCGACCTCGCCGAGATCCGCAGTCGCCTGGAGGCGGGCCCCACGGTCCGCTGGGGCGAGCCGCTGGCCGGTCCTCGGCGGCTCGTCGGCCGTGCGGGGCTCTATGTCGGGCGCCTGCGGCGCGACCCGGCCGGAGGTGCCATCCACCTCTGGGCCATCGCCGACAACCTGCGCTTCGCTGCGACCGGCAACGCCATAGCCATCGCCACGACCCTGTGGCGCGAGGGGATGCTGTAGATCCCTGACCAGATGACATTCTGTCCGGCTGCGTGACCTCATCGGTGCCGCTCTTGCGGCCTCGCGAGCCGGCACGGACCGTGCATGGTCGAGGACCATGTCTTGCCGTGTCGCACCCGCCGCCCTCCTGTCCCTCGGCCTGCTGTCCGCCAGTCCTGCGGTGGCGGGCACGCCCGATCGCATCGCCGCCGCCATCAGCGCGACCTCCGGCGAGGCCTGGGACCTGCTGGTCGGGCCGGATGACAAGGCCCTGATCTTCGCCGACACCAGCGCGGGCCTGCTCGGCACACTGGACCTGCGCACCTGGGAGGTCGACACGGTCTCGGCCTGCTCGGGCGCCGCCGGCCTGGCGCTGTGGGACGACGGCACCGACGTCCACGTCTACACGGGCTGCAGCGACGGCAGCGTGGCCACCGCCACGCTGTCCGATGGGAGCCTGGGGACGGTGGAGACCGCGGTCGAGGTGGGCGATGGGACCGTGCTGGCCGTGGTGGGGGACGGCAGCCTGCTCTACGTGCTGACCGATCCCGACGACGGCAGCTACCCCACCCTGCACAGTGTCGACCCCGACGGTGGCACGGTCGATGGCGTCAGCGGCTTTCCCACGACCAGCTCGTCCAGCGGCTTCTCGGACCTGGAGCTGTACGGGGACACGGCCTACCTGCTGCACGGCGGTGACAACCTGTCGAAGATCACCCTGAGCAGCGGAAGCCTCGCCTCGGAGACCGGCAGCCTCAGCTCGCTCGACGGCAAGGACCTGGTCATCTCCAGCACCGGCGGGAGCATCCTCGCCGGCGGTGGGTCGACGGTCGCGAAGTTCAACACGGGCGACAACGGCTGGGACCTGCAGATCAACAGCGGCGATGGGCTCGACGAGGTCGATGCGCTGGGCCTGTTGGAGCAGGACGGGATGCTGGTGGTGGCCGACGAGGCCGTCGAGAGCATGCTGCTGTTCTCCTGGGACAGCAGCTCCGGCGTCACCGGCAACCTGATCCAGGACGAGCTGTCCTGGCCCACGAAGGGCGCGGCCGTGACCGAGATGGCCGTCGTCCTGGACGACATGCTCGTCGCAGGCAGCGACGGCGGGGAGCTGTGGATCGCCACGGATCGTCCCTGGGTCGAGGTGACCGGCACGGATCCGACGACGGCGGTGTCCGGCGACACCGTCGACGTGAGCTTCACGAGCGACACGGACGGGACCTGGGAGCTGCGGCTGGGAACGGACACCGACGACGGCGGCACGCTGCTCGATGAGGGAAGCGTCACGGCCGGCGAGACCGTCGCCACCCAGGCCACGGTGGACTCGTCGTGGGTCGAGGGTGACAACCAGCTCCGGGTGGTGGTCAGCGACAGCAGCGGCCGGGCCGGCCACGACGCGACCCTCGTCAGCATCGACAACCCGCCGAGCGCTGTGTCGCTGTCGGGCTCGTCGGTCGGGGTGGCCGACGGCTACCTGACGCTGTCGTTTTCGGCACCGAGCGACGAGGACATCGCCACGGTCACCGTCTACGTCAGCACGGTCGCGTTCTCTGCGGACGACTGGCCGGAGGGTGGGCCCGACTACGAAGGTCCCGACTCGCTCTCTGCCCCCATCGAGCTGAGCGTGTCGCCGGACGAGGCGGTCGAGGTCGAGTTATCGCCTCTGACCAACGGCACCCTGTACTACATCGCGGCCCGCGCCACCGACAGCGGCGGGCTGGAGGGACCCATGAGTGATGTCGTGACCGGCACCCCCGAAGAGACCTACTCGGCGTCGGAGATCGCTGGCGAGTCCGGTGGCTTCTGCGGCCTCCCGGGCGCGGCTTCCGGCCTGCTGGCGGGGCTGGGCGGCCTGCTGGCGCTCGGCCGGCGGCGGCGCCGCGGCGGTGCGCTCGCGGGACTGCTGGTGCTGACGCTGCCCCTGTCTGCGCGCG
>CAZRFD010000018.1:55770-57393 GCA_964599085.1 uncultured Enterobacterales bacterium
CTGCGGACGACACGGCTGCGGACGACACGGCTGCGGACGACACGGCTGCGGACGACACGGCTGCGGACGAGACCTCGGCGGCTTCGGACGACGTCGAAGCGCTGCCGACGGTGGAAGAGCTGATGGTCGACGAGGGCGCGGTGCAACCGCGTGGTGGCGTCGAGCTGCGTTTCGGCCCCATGTGGTTCGACAGCGGCAACGCCATCACGCAGGTCCTCGGTGACAGCGGCCACAACATCCTCTGGCTGGAGGGTGGCCCGACGTTTTGGCGGGTCTTCCAGGTGTCGGCTGGGGCAGGTTTCTACCGCAAGAAGGGCACGCTGCTGACGGAGTCCGGCACGACCTCCACCCAGAGCGATCTGCTGTACGCGGTGCCGCTGACCGCCAACCTCAGCCTGCGCCTTGACGTCCTCGACGAACAGCCGGTGGTGCCCTACGCCAGCGTCGGCGCCGACTACTGGTTCTGGCGAGAGAGCTGGGAGACCGACAGCTCGGGCAGCCACACGGGTCTCGGCGGCGCCAAGGCCGGCTACCACTTCGGGGTCGGCGGCCAGATCCTGCTGGACATCTTCGAGCGTGCCCGCGCGGACACCGCGCAGGCCCGACTCGGCATCGAGGACAGCTACCTCACGGTCGAGTGGCGCCGCCAGGACGTGGGCGTTTTCAGCGAGGGGTTGGACCTGTCCAACGACCAGCTCAGCTTCGGCATCCGGATGCACTACCGGTGAACGGCGAGCGGTCGCGGGCCGAGGGCCTGCAGCGCTGGCGCCTGGAGCTCGCCTGGGACGGTCGGGCCTACGCAGGTTGGCAGCGCCAGCCGGCTGACCAGGGGGTGACCATCCAGCAGACGGTCGAGCAGGCGCTGAGCCGCGTGCTGGGTGGCGAGCAGGTGCGGGTCGACGCCACTGGTCGCACCGACGCCGGCGTGCATGCCCTGCAGCAAGTCGTGGCCTTCTCTGCGACCGCACCGCGCAGTGAGAGGGGGCTCGTGGCCGGCCTCAACCACTTCCTGCCCCCGGACATCGCATGCCTGGCGGCGTCGACGGTACCGCTGGCTTTCGACCCCCGCCGGTGGACGCGTGGGAAGCGCTACCGGTATCGGATCCTTGCCCGGACGCCGCGCTGCCCCTTCCGTCGCGGGCGGGTGCTGCACCTGCGCCAGACACTGGACGCAGACGCCATGCAGCGCGCCGCCGCTGACTTCATCGGGCGCCACGACATGCAGAGCTTCCGTGCCAGCGGCTGCTCGGCGCGGAGCACGGTGCGTACGCTCACCGCTGCATCCGTCCGTCGTGTCGACGACGAGCTGCACATCGAGGTCGAGGGAAACGGCTTCCTTCGCCACCAGGTGCGCATCATGGCCGGCACCCTCGTCGAGGTCGGCCTCGGCCGGCGGCCGGACGACTGCGTGCCCCAGATCATCGACGCGAGGCAGCGAGCGGCTGCGGGCCCCACGTTGCCGGCCATGGGCTTGTGGCTGGTCGAGGTGGACTGCCCTGCCCGGCCGCGGGAGGCGGTCAGCGAGTCCGCGACTGGTTGACAGCGCCCATCCCGGCGGCCGGGAGTGTGGCGCTCGCCTTCGCTCAGGTGTCGTCGCCGCCGTCGTCGCCGCCGCCGTCGGCG
>CAZRFD010000018.1:57493-82274 GCA_964599085.1 uncultured Enterobacterales bacterium
TCGTCGGTGGCGTCGTCGTTGCTGTCGTCGTCCAGGTCGCTGTCGTAGGCGGCGCCGTCGGCGTCGTCGGTGGCGTCGTCGTTGCTGTCGTCGTCCAGGTCGCTGTCGTAGGCGGCGCTGACCTTGGGCTTGGCGGACTTCGAGGGCTTCGACGAGGTCTTGTACTTCGACATCACGGCCACGCGAGGATCCGGAGCGGGATCCTCACGCTGGTCGGCGCCGCACTTGGGGCAGACCGGATCCGGGCGGTTGAGGTCGTAGAACCCCTTGCCGCACTGGAAGCAGGTGTAGCGCTTTCCGAGGTCGACTTTGCTGGACATGAGCGTTGGATCCGGGCGCGGGTTCGGCGACGTTCGAGCGATGGGGAGGCGGGCCCGTTGGCGGGGGCGACGGC
Organism: uncultured Enterobacterales bacterium; assembly: GCA_964599085.1. GTDB lineage: Bacteria > Myxococcota_A > UBA796 > UBA796 > UBA2385 > J125. The sequence goes on from CAZRFD010000018.1 coordinate 57,888, forward strand.
TGTCTCACCCGTGGGCGGGCAGTGGTTACCACGGCCGCCGACGCAGTCAAGCAACTCCACGGAGGGGCTCGCCGGGAGACCGCGCCGGGGCGCCGCATTGGGACCTACCGTTCCGCTGGCAGCGGTCGCATCAGAGCGCGTGGACGGGGAGCGTGGCGCGTGCGGGACCGGGGCAATGCGTCTTGACAGCCACTCTCTTGTTGCATAGATGCCGCCGGTCTGCACCCTCGGGCGTGCACCCATCGAGCGGGAAACGCCGCTCGACGCCCACCCTTCGGTGCATCCTTAATGCCTGTCTGGCGTCAAGCCGCGCTGGTGTGGGCCGCGTCGCGGTCGGCACAGCTCCGGTGAGACTGCTGGCATCCGCTTCGCCGGCCCTGTCGGCACCCGTTCCTCCCGTTCCTTCATGGTGACCCGATGAGCACGACTCATGCCCGGCCGGAGACCGTCGAGCGCGACTGGTTCGTGATCGACGCCGCCGACCAGACCCTCGGCCGGCTGTCCACCCGGATCGCGACCGTGCTGCGCGGCAAGCACAAGGTCGACTTCTCGCACCACGTCGACTGCGGCGACTACGTCGTCGTCGTCAACGCCGACAAGGTCAAGCTGACCGGGCGCAAGCTCGACGCAAAGCAGTACTACCGCTACAGCGGGTACCCGGGCGGGCTGAAGTCCCGCACCGCGCGGCAGGTCCTCGATGAAGACCCCGAACGCGTGATCCGCCAGGCCGTCAAGGGCATGCTGCCCAAGAACCGGCTGTCCCGGGCGGTGATCAAGAAGCTGAAGATCTACCCGGGCGGCGAGCACCCCCACCAGGCGCAGCAGCCCCAGCCCTTCCCCGAACACATCTGAGGGACCTCTTCATGGCCAGCCTCACCCAGTACTACGGCACCGGTCGGCGCAAGAACGCTGTCGCCCGCGTCTACCTCCGCCCCGGCCACGGACGCATCGTGGTCAACAAGCAGCCGGTGGACACCTACTTCAACCGCGAGAGCATCAAGCTCGTGCTGCGCCAGCCCCTCGGCCTGACCGAGACGGCGGACGACTTCGACATCCTCGTCAACGTCTCCGGTGGCGGCAAGGCCGGCCAGGCGGGCGCCATCCGCCTGGGCATCGCTCGTGCCCTCGTCGAGTTCAAGCCGGAGTTCAGGGCGGTCCTCCGCCAGCACGGCCTGCTCACCCGTGACGCGCGCAAGGTCGAGCGCAAGAAGTACGGGCAGCCCGGCGCTCGCAAGCGCTTCCAGTTCAGCAAGCGCTGATCGACCGCCGCTGCAGGTCAGAGCCCGCTTCCTTGCGTGGGAAGCGGGCTTTGCTGCGTGGTCGAGCCGTGTGTCGCGCAGCGCTCGGCCGCGGTGCGAAGTTGCTTTCGCACTTTTTTTCGCTGGCGCTTGCGCGCAGGGCCCTGGCGGAGGTAATTGACATGTGTCGATGAGTGAGCGTGGCCCTGGCCCGGGCACACTCGTGATCGACTCCCTCTCGCCCCAGCGGGTGCGCCGTGTCCTTGTTCCGGTCTGCTGCCGCCGTCCTGGCCTGCTGCGCCGTGGGTCTGGGCGCCGGGACGACAGCGCTGGCCGACGACGGTGTCAGCCAGGACGCCTTGATCGAAGCGGACCGGGCCGAGATCCTCGCCGTGCTCGCCGACTACGACCAGGTCGGCACCATGAACGGCGACGTCATCGCCTACGACGTCCAGCCCGACGGGGACTGCCAGCTCGTCCACATCACGGCGCGGGGTGTGACCTCGCCCATGTCCTACACGGTGCGGCGCTGCCCCACCGAGAACGGCTGGCGGGAGAGCTTCGTCGGCGGCGATGGCGCCATCGAAGACATCGAAGTCCAGTGGGACCTCGCCGACGAGGGCGAGGGGACCCGGGTCCGGCTGTCGGTGTTCGCCAAGGTGGCGCGGGTGCCGCAGTTCCTGGTCGACCAGCGGACGCGCCGCTCGGTCGGTCAGACGCTCAAGAAGCTGGCGGACAAGCTCAAGCCTCGGAACTGGTAGCGCCGCCGGCTGTACGCGCGGGGCTTGACTTGGACGGCCTGCCGTGCGATTCCTGATCGGGCCCGCGTTGCGGGCTCGGGCCGGTTCGCTGGGACGCACGGTGCGTCTCTCGCAGGGACGGTCAGGAGCCACCGTGGGCGCTGGCAGTGCGATGGCCGTCATCCCCAGCCGTTGGGCTGCGACGCGCCTTCCCGGCAAGCCCCTTGCGGACATCCACGGCCGCCCGATGCTCGCCTGGGTGGTCGAACGCTGCCTGGCGGCTCGGCTGGTCGACCGCGTGGTGGTGGCGACCGACGACGATCGGATCGCCGCGGCGGGGGCTCTCGCCGGGGCCGAGGTCGTGCGGACAGGCAGCCACCACCGCACCGGCTCGGACCGGATCGCCGAAGCCGTGACCGCGCTCTCGCTTGACGATGATGCCCTCGTCGTCAACGTCCAGGGCGACGAACCCCTCGTCGACCCCGCCGACATCGACGCTGTCATCGCGGCCTTGCAGGGACCGGACGTCGACGTGTCCACCGCCGCCGCGCCGCTGCAGGGCGACCCGGTCGACCCGGCGCGGGTGAAGGTGGTCACCGACGTGGCCGGTCGTGCCCTGTACTTTTCCCGGGCACCGATCCCGGCGGGCGGGCCCTGGCGTGTGCACCTCGGCATCTATGGCTTCCGGGTCCGCAGCCTGCGGGCGTTTTCGGCGCTGCCCCCCGGTCGGCTCGAGGGCATCGAGCGTCTCGAGCAGCTCCGCCTCCTCGAACACGGCCTGACCCTGCAGGTCGTCGATGTCGCCGCCCACCATGCATCGGTGGACACGCCCGCCGACCTGTCGCGGGTGCGCGCGCTGCTGCGCGCAGAAGCCTCCTCCTCCCCCCCGTCCTGATCCTCCTCCTCCCCGTCATCCCCCCAGAGGTTCCTCCATGCGCAAGAAGTTCATCTTCGTCACCGGCGGCGTGCTCTCCTCCCTCGGCAAGGGCCTGTCCGCCGCCGCCATCGGTGCGCTGCTGGAAGCCCGGGGCCTGCGGGTCACCAACGTCAAGATGGACCCGTACATCAACGTGGACCCGGGGACCATGAGCCCCTACCAACACGGCGAGGTCTTCGTCACCGACGACGGCGCCGAGACCGACCTCGACCTGGGCCACTACACGCGCTTCACCACTGCGCCGGTCAGCCAGCGCAACAACTTCACGACCGGCCGTGTCTACCAGGGCGTCATCGAGCGCGAGCGCCGCGGCGACTACCTGGGCCACACCGTGCAGGTGATCCCCCACATCACCGACGAGATCAAGCGCCTGGTCTGGGAGGCCGTCAAGGACGCTGATGTGGGCATCATCGAGGTTGGCGGCACCGTCGGCGACATCGAGGGCCTGCCCTTCCTCGAGGCCATCCGGCAGTTCAAGGTGGACGTCGGTGACGACAACGTCCTCTACATCCACCTCACCCTCGTGCCCTACATCCCGACGTCTGGAGAGCTGAAGACCAAGCCGACCCAGCACTCGGTCAAGGAGCTACGCAGCATCGGCATCCAGCCCGACATCCTGCTCTGCCGCAGCGACCGCGAGCTGCCCAAGAAGCTGCGCGAGAAGATCGCCCTGTTCTGCAACGTGACCACTGAAGCCGTGATCAGCGCACCGGACGTCGGCGTCATCTACGAGCTTCCCCTGGTCTTCCACGACCAGGATCTCGACGATCGGATCCTCGAGAAGCTCGGGATCTGGGCGGCCCAGGCCCGCCTGGAGCCGTGGCGTGACCTCATCGAGCGCATCCAGAACGCCCGCCAGAAGGTGCGCATCGCCATCGTCGGCAAGTACGTCCACCTCGCCGACACCTACAAGTCGCTCAACGAAGCGCTCAAGCACGGCGGGGTCGCCAACGACGCCAGGGTCGAGCTGTGCTTCGTCGACAGCGAAGAGCTGGACCCCACCCGCCCCGGCGACACCCTGGCCCCGCACGACGCCGTGCTGGTGCCGGGGGGCTTCGGCGAGCGAGGGGTCGAGGGCAAGATCGCCGCGGTCCGCTGGGCCCGGGAGAACGGCGTGCCCTTCTTCGGGATCTGCCTGGGGCTGCAGATGGCGGTCATCGAGTTCTCGCGCAACGTGCTGGGCTTCGAAGACGCTCACAGCCGCGAGTTCTCCGAGGACAGCAGCCACCACGTCGTCGAGATGATGGACGCCCAGCGCAACGTCGTCGCCAAGGGCGGGACCATGCGGCTGGGGGCCTACCCCTGCGCCCTGGCGGAGGGGTCGCTGGTGCGCCGGCTCTACGGCCAGGCCGAGATCTCCGAGCGCCACCGGCACCGCTTCGAGGTGAACCCCGACTGGTTCGATCGCATCGAGGGCGGCGGCATGCTGATCACCGGGCGCAGCCCCGACGGGCGCCTCGCCGAGATGATCGAGCTGCCCGAGCACCCCTACTTCGTGGCGTGCCAATTCCACCCGGAGTTCAAGAGCCGGCCCCTGGCGCCCCATCCGCTGTTCGTGGCGTTCATCCGTGCCGCGCTGGCCCACCGCCGCGCCCGCGACGAGGGCAGCCGCAGCGCCGACGATGCGCCGGCGGAGCTTCCGCTGGCGGGGCCCGAGGTCCACGCGTGAAGTGCTGCCAGGCGCTCGTCGTCTGTTGCCTGGCCGGGTGCGGTGGGGCGCCCGCCGACGTCGACGCGGGGCCGCGGCTCAGGGTCGAGCAGGTACACCTGCAGGCCGGCGAGGGCGTCGAACTGACCGCGGCCCGAGCGACGCTGGACGACGACGGTCGCGGGCGCGGTGAGCAGGTCCGGGCGCGGCTGGGCGCGCCGCTGCTGCCCGGGCCGGATGGACAGGCTGCGGGGAGCGCTCCGGCGGAAGCCGACGCCACCTCGCGCCCGCCGTTGGTGATCGAGGCGCCGCACTCGGACTGGGACATGAAGGCCCGCTCGGTCCGCTTCACCGGCGGGGTGGAGGCCACGCGGGGCCCGGTGTCGCTGCGCTGCGAGGAGCTGGCCGTCCGCTACGCCGACGGGGACCGCATCGAAGAAGCCGTCGCGACCGGATCAGTGGTCGTCGAGCGGGACGGACGGCGCGCCACCGGGGAGCGCGCGGTGCTCACCACCGCGGACGGCCGGATCGAGCTGACCGGGAGCCCCCTGCTGACGGAGGGGGCCAGCACCCTGACCGGCGAACGCATCGAGCTGTACCTCGATGACGAGCGGGTGCGCTGCGAGCGCTGTCGGCTGGTCGTCGACGGCGACGCCCTCCGCGGGGCGCCGTGACGGGGCGCTCGCCATCCGCTGGGGCCCCGAGTGGCGCGGGCCTCTGCGTTGTGGGCCTGGTGCGCAGCTACCGCGGGCGACGGGTCGTCGACGGCGTGTCGCTGGAGGTGCATCCGGGCGAGGTCGTCGGGTTGCTGGGACCCAACGGTGCGGGCAAGACGACGAGCTTCCGGCTGATCGCCGGCCTGCTGTCGGCGGACCAGGGCAGGGTGCTGCTGGACGGGGAGGACCTCGCGGGCCTGCCGCTGTGGCGGCGGGTGCGTCGGGGGCTCGGATACCTGGCCCAGGAACCCACGGTGTTCCGGCGACTCAGCGTGCGCGACAACCTCGCCATCGCCAGGCAGGCGGTCGGGGCTCGGGCCGACGCCGCGGTCGACACCCTCCTGCATGACGCGGGGCTGTCGCGGGTCGCCGAACAGCCCGCGGGCAGCCTGTCCGGCGGCGAGCGCCGGCGCCTCGAGATCGCCCGCTGCCTGGCCGCAGCCCCCCGGGTGCTCCTGCTCGACGAACCCTTCGCCGGCGTCGACCCGGTGGGCGTCACGGACCTGCAGCGGCGGGTGGCCGCGCTGGCGGCCCAGGGGCTGGGCGTCCTGGTGACCGACCACGCCGTGCGCGAGACGCTGGGCGTCTGCGACCGCGCGCTCATCCTGGACCAGGGACGCGTGGTGGCGACGGGGCGCCCCGAAGAAGTCGCCGCCGACCCGCACGTGCGCGCGCGCTACCTCGGAGAAGACTTCCGGTTGCATGCCCCGAAGGAAGGCTCGGCAAGGGCGTGATCGCCGCCGCGGCAATTCACTCCTGGTCGTACTGGCACGATTGGTGCATACAATGGAAGAGCGTTCCGCTTCCGGGGCGCACCCCCTGTGGCCATGCGGGGGAGGGGCCGACCCCTCCATCGCACCCACCACCCCGTCGACCGGCCCCCTCTCCCTGGACCTCGCCGCATGGCGATCGATCTTCGTCAGACGCAGAAGCTGTCCCAGCAGCTCGTCATCACACAGCAGCTCAAGCAGGCCATCAAGCTGCTCCAGCTCAACCACCTGGAGCTGATCGAGACCGTGCAGCAGGAGATGCTGGAGAACCCGACCCTCGAAGAGATCCCCGGGACCCAGGCGTCGAGCACCAGCGACCAGGAGCGTGCGCTGCAGGAGGGGGCGCAGGCCCAGCAGCAGGACGTGGTCGATCAGAACAACGGCGCTCAGGACAACGGCATCGACTGGGAGAAGTACCTCCAGGACCAGTCGTCCAGCGCCTTCAAGACCGGCTCCACCGGTCCCAGCCGGTTCGACGATCTCCCCCCCATCGAGACCACGCTCACCGAGAACGAGTCGCTGGTCGACCACCTGATGTGGCAGCTCTCGCTGACGCCGTGCACCGACGACGAGCGCGAAGCCGCCGCCGCGATCATCCACTGCCTCGACCACCGCGGCTACCTCACAGAGTCGCTGGACACCATCCTGGAGCAGGTCGAGGTCGACATGGAGATGGTCGAGGGAGCCCTGGAGATCGTCCAGGGCTTCGACCCCGTGGGCTGCGGGGCGCGCGACCTGTCCGAGACGCTGGCGCTGCAGTGCGCCCACCTCTGGCCCGAAGACCCGTTCATCTGCCGCATCGTGACGGACCACCTGCGGGACATCGAGACGCGCTCCTACACCAACATCGCCCGCGCCCTCGACCTCGAGCTCGAAGACGTCGTCGAGTACCACAAGATGATCCAGCAGCTCGAGCCATGGCCGGGACGCGCCTACGCCGAGCCGCCCAACAACTACATCACGCCGGACATCTACGTCGCCAAGATCGGCGGCACCTGGCAGATCGTCCAGAACGAAGACGGCCTTCCGCGGCTGCGGGTCAGCCGCTACTACCGCCAGGTGCTGCAGGACAAGGGCAGCAGCAAGGAAGACCGCCGCTACATCAAGGAGCGGCTGGACTCCGCCGACTTCCTCATCAAGAGCATCTTCAAGCGCCAGCGCACCATCCACAAGGTGATGCAGGCCATCCTCGACCGCCAGGGCGACTTCTTCGAGCACGGCGCCGAACACCTCAAGCCCATGGTGCTCCGCGACGTCGCCGACGAAGTCGGTGTCCACGAGTCGACCGTCTCGCGGGTGACTACGAACAAGTATGTGCAGTGCCCGCACGGCATCTTCGAGCTGAAGTACTTCTTCAACGCGCGCATCCAGTCGACGCAGGGCGACGACCTCGCCGGTGAAGCGGTCAAGCAGAAGATCCGCAAGCTGGTGGCCGAGGAAGACCCCAAGAAGCCTCTCTCCGACAGCAAGATCGTGAAGATTCTCGCCCAGGACGGCGTGCAGATCGCCCGCCGGACGGTCGCGAAGTATCGCGAGCAGATGGGCATCCTCTCGAGCAGCCAGCGCAAGCGGCTGTTCTGACCCGGCCCGGACGTCCCGGGCAATCGACCCCCGACCACCACAGGAGCGTGGATGCGACTCGAGATCTCCTTCCGGAACACCGACGCGACGGATGAAGAGAAGGAAGCCCTCACCGACCGCGTGCAGCGCAAGATCCAGAAGGTCACCCGCTTCCTCAAGGAACCCATCGAAGGAACGCTGACCGTGCGGGCGCTCAAGGTGGGCTTCGCGGGCGAACTGCACCTGTCGGGTGCAGGTGACCAGAAGCTCACGGCCCGCAACGAGTCCGACGATCCCGTCGCCGTCATCGACGGCCTGATCCACACGGTGGGGCGCACCGCCCGCCGTCAGCACGATCGCCGGATCCAGCGGTCGCAGAAGGGTGGGCCGGCCTCCGACGGCTTCGTCGCGCCCAGCTTCATCCTGGCCGATGACGAAGACGCTGACCTCGAGACCGAAGAGATCCGCGCCGGCCTCGACGCCGCGGACCTGCCGGCCTGATCTGACCGCCCCCTCCGGCGCTGCGCGGGAGGGGGCCCATCATCGGAGGAGCGATGCCCGCAGACGGTGGCGCCGCCGGGTCCGCGCCCCAGACCGCGCGGGCCCTGCTGGACGAAGCGGAAGCCCTGGGCCTGCGCCTGCTGGCGGGGGCCCCGGGCCTGGACCGCGAGCTGCAGGTCGCCTCCGTCGCGCGTCCTGCGCGCGAGATGGGACGCGACGCGCAGGCACCGCCCGGGGCCGTCGTGCTGCTGGGCCCCGAAGACCTGGCCTGGTTGCGGGTACGCAGCGCCGAAGAGCAGCGCGCTGTGTTGGAGAGCCGGCTGTCGCCGCCACCGCCCGCAGTCGTCATCTGCCGGGGGATCTACCCGCCCGACAGCCTGCTGACGCTCTCCGAAGAGCTGGGCATCGCCCTGTTCCTGACCCGCCGCCCCACGGGAGAGGTCGAACAGGACCTGACCGCGCTGCTCATGCGGATGCTGGCCCCCAGGGAGCGTCTCCACGGCGTCCTGGTGCAGGTGCACACGCTCGGTGTGCTGCTGCTGGGAGACAGCGGCATCGGCAAGAGCGAGACCGCGCTCGAGCTGGTCCTCCGCGGGCACCGGCTCGTGGCCGATGACGTGGTGCTGCTGCAGCGGGCCGGGCCGGTGCTCCTCGGCGAGGGGCCCGACGTCCTGCAGCACCACCTGGAGATCCGCGGTCTCGGCGTGCTGCACGCCGCAGATCTCTTCGGCCAGGCGGCCGTCCTGGAGAAGACCGCGGTCCACCTCGTCGTCGAGCTGGTGGCGGCGGACGCTGCGGTCCACGTCGACCGCACGGGGCTGGCGGAGCCCACCTGGAGCCGACTCGGCATCGACGTGCCGCTGGTTCGGCTGCCGGTGCGGCCGGGGCGCAACCTGGCCATGCTCGTCGAGGTGGCAGCGCGCAACCAGATCCTCAAGCGGCGCGGGATCCACTCCGCCCAGCGCTTCGCCCAGCGTCTCGAGTCCCGGTTGCGTGAACAGCCGGGCGACGAGGGTTGACAGCGGGGTGTGCATCGGCCACCTGTGGCCTGCGATGCTCTCCCTCCTGCTGCTGCTGACCGGCTGCTCCGACAACGGACTCGGGGTCGCCACCGCCGACAACAACACCGCCCCCGACATCGAGGTGTCGCCAGGCACGGTCGACTTCGGGCCCATCCCGCTGGACGGCGTTGGCGAGTCGCTGGTCGAGGTGCGCAACCTCGGCGACGCTGCGCTGACCCTGGACCGGGTCGAGCTGAGCGGGGATGCGGCCTTCGCGCTGGGCGAGGGCGTCGACGGGTTGTGGATCGAGGCCGGAGGCGTGGCGACCGTTGCGCTGGAGTACCGCCCGGTGAACGAGTCGGACGCTGGCTTCGCGACCTTCTATAGCAACGACCCGGACGAACCCTCGCTGCCGGTGTCGCTGCTCGGCCGGGGCGCCTTCCCGCAGCTCAGCATCGTGCCGACGCCGGTCGAGCTTGGCCAGGTCGAGCTGTGCGACAGCTCCGAGCGGGCCGTGCGCTTCGAGAACAGCGGCGAGGATGATCTGGAGCTGCGGCAGATCCTGCTGGCGGGCGAGGGGATGACCCTGCTGGATGCGCCAGTCCTGCCGCTGACCCTCGCCCCGGGTGAGAGCGCCGATGCGACCGTGCACTTCGCGCCGGGCCGCGCTGCGGGCATCGCCGGTGAGCTGTGGGCCGACAGCAACGACCCGGCGGGGGCGCGGCAGGCGGTGGTCTCGGCCACCGGCGTCGTCGACGGCCAGGTCGAGGTCGAGGAGCACTTCCGCCAGCCCGACGGCCCGTGGGAGAGCGCCGACATCATGTTCTTCGTCGACCGGAGCTGCTCGATGAAGGACGACCAGGCCAACCTGGTGCGCAACATCGACCTGCTGGCGCAAGAGCTGGACGACGCGGCGTCGGACTGGCAGATGATGGTCACCATCGACGACAACGGCTGCCACGAAGGTGCGCTGCTGACGCCGGAGACCGCGGACGTGGAGGGTGGCTTCGAGGCGGCCCTGGCGACCGCTCCAGGTGAGTTCACCGAAGCGGGCCTGACCATCGTGACCAACGGCATCGAGCGCTCGCTGGGCGGCGGCTGCAACGACGGCTTCCTGCGCAGCGACAGCAAGACGCTGCTCGTCACGGTCTCCGACGAACCCGAGCAGTCGCCGGATCCGTGGAAGGACTATGTCGCCCGCATCCAGGCGCTGGCGCCGACGGCGGCAGTGGTCGCCGTGGTGGGGGACGCCGACACCGGCTGTCCCACAGCCCTGCCGGGCACCGGCTACATCGAAGCCGCCGACTTCACCGGGGGCACCTTCCTGTCGATCTGCTCGCCCGACTGGGGGCGCTACTTCGACGTCGTCGGTGAGCTGGCCAGCGAGGGGCCCAAGGACCGCTTCGATCTGCGCTGGCCGGCCGAACCGGACACCATCGAGGTCGAGGTGGACGGGGTGGCGTCGACGGCGTGGACCTACGACGACGTCGTGCCGGCCATCGTCTTCGACATCCGACCGCAGCCGCTGGCCGCCATCGACGTGCGCTACGCGCCGGCCCGGAGCTGTGACGAGGCCGGGGACACCGGCGCGTCCGACACGGGCGCAGGGGCCAGTCAGCGGCGCTGACGGCGCCGCAGGCTGAGCGGCGCCAGCAGCAGCCACAGGCCACCGACGGCGGGGCTGCCGCTGCAGCCGCAGCCGGAGCCGCTCGTCGCAGACCCGGTGTCGTCGCCGCCGCCGGTGTCGGCGGGGGTGCCGGTGTCCTCGACCGGTGGCTGGTAGCTCGCTCCCCGGTAGATCCACGCTTCGCCGAGGCGATCGTCGTAGCTGCCGCCGTCGATGTTGCTCACACCGAGGGCCAGGTCGTCGTAGCCGTCGAGGTCGACGTCGCCGGCCGCCGCCAGGGCTTGCCCGAGGCCGATGAAGGAGCCACCCCGGTCGTCTGCCGACAGGCCCGAGCTCTCGGTCCACGCGGCGTCGGGCAGGGGACCCTCGGCAGAGCCCAGGAAGAGGGCCACGCCACCTTCGTGCGGCAGCTCACCCGACCAGGCGGGGCGGCCGACGGCGAGGTCGTCGAAGCCGTCGCCGTTGACGTCGCCGGCACCCTCGACGGCGCTGCCGAACATGGAGTCGTCGGTGCCATCGGTCAGGGTCCAGGCCGGCTGGCCCGACGGCCCCGTCGCGGCGCCCTGCCAGATCACCACCTCGCCCCGGCCCGTGGCGCCCTCGCCGCCCAGGCCATCCGCGCCGATGGCGACCTCGCCATAGCCGTCGCCGTCGAGGTCGCCGGCGCCAGCGGCCGAGACACCGAAGCCCGGGGTGCTGGCCGGCCGCGCCAGGTGGTAGCTGGGGATCTGCGACAGCAGCCCGCCCCCTTCCCCTGCGAAGACCGCGCCGGCCCCCTCGGCGACGTCGCTGCCCGGCGCGCAGAGCAGGTCGGGCAGGCCGTCCCCGTCGACGTCGCCGGCTGGATCCAGCACCGCTCCCACGGGGTGGTCGTCGTCGCCGTACAGCAGGGTGGCGTCCTCCGCGGGGCCGCCGGGGCCGCCGGGGTGCAGGTACACGAGCCCACCGCCGCTGGCCGCGGCGTCGCCGATGGCCAGCGCGGCGGTTGCCTCGCCCTCGGCCGCGGGCAGCATCGCCACCGCCCAGCCGTAGCGGCCCCCGCTGGCGGTCGCGGTCCAGACGGGCAGCTCCGAGAGGCCCAGCTCCGAGCCGCCGTAGACGTCGACCCGGCGGTCCTGGTAGCTGCTGGCGACGACGAGGTCGTCGAAGCTGTCCCCGTCCAGGTCGCCGCCCCCGGCCAGCACGCCGCCGTAGTGGCCGTTGTCGACGGAGCCCGTCGCCATCCACGACTCGCCGGCGTAGCCCTTGCCTGCCTGCCGCGCGATGTAGACCACCACGCGTCCGCGTGCCTGGCCGTCGCCGTCGTCGTAGGGGGCCCCGACGGCGAGGTCGGGGAAGCCGTCGCCGTCGACGTCGCCGGCGGTGCTCAGGACGGCGCCGTAGTCGGCACCGGGCCAGGCGCCGTAGGTGGTCCAGGCGCGCGACAGGGGCGCGTCGGCGGCGTGGGCCGGGCCGAGGAGGAGGCCGAGCAACAGGCCGGTGGTCATCGCGGACTCCGGGGTGTGGAGGGGCGGCGCCGCGCGCGGAGGAGCAGGGCGGCGAGCGCTGCGAGCAGGGACATGCTCGACAGGGTGGGGGTGGCGGCGGCAGTACAGCGGCTGCCGGCGCCCCGCAGGACGGGGTCGGGGTCGCAGAGGTCTCCGACGCCGTCGCCGTCGCTGTCCTGCTGGTCGGGGTTGGCCTGCTCGGGGCAGTTGTCACATGCATCGCCAAGGCCGTCGCCGTCGTGGTCGATGCGGTCCCAGCCGTCGCCGACGCCCGGACACAGGTCGCAGACGTCGCCCGAGCCGTCGCCGTCAGCGTCGGCCTGGTCGGGGTTGATGTCTGCGGGGCAGTTGTCGCAGGCGTCTCCCAGGCCGTCCTCGTCGGTGTCGAGGTCGTCGGGGTCGGCGAGCTCGGGGCAGCCGTCGCACTCGTCGCCGAGCCCGTCGCCGTCGGTGTCGAGCTGGTCACGGTTGAACACCGCCGGGCAGTTGTCGCAGGCGTCCCCCACGCCGTCGCCGTCGGCGTCGATCTGCTCGGGGTCGTAGAGCTCGGGGCAGGTGTCGCAGGCGTCTCCCAGCTCGTCGCCGTCGACGTCTGACTGGTCGGCGTTGCTGGTGATGGGGCAGTTGTCGCAGATGTCGCCCAGGCCGTCGGCGTCGACGTCGGACTGGTCGTCGTTCGGCTGCTCGGGGCAGTTGTCGCAGACGTCCCCGGCGTCGTCGCCGTCGGCGTCGGACTGGTCGGGGTTGTCGCTGTAGGGACAGTTGTCGCAGGCATCGCCGAGCGGGTCGCTGTCGCTGTTGGCCTGGTCGGGGTTGGGGTCGACGAGGCAGTTGTCGCAGGCATCTCCCCAGTCGTCGCAGTCCTGGTCGAGCTGCTCGGGGTTGTAGGTCTCGGGGCAGTTGTCGCAGGAGAGGTCCACGACGATGTCGGGGTGGGCAGCATCCTCGGGCCAGACCAGGGTCCCGGCGGACAGTCCGTCTCCGTCGGCGTCCAGGGCGATGACCGGCAGGCGGCAGCCGTAGCTGCCGTAGTCGTAGTAGTAGTCGGCGTTGGGGTAGGGGACGCCGTCATCGTCGACGTTGGCGGCGCAGAGCGGGTCGGTGAGGTCGACGGGGCGCTCCTCGCTGACGACCACGCCGTTGCAGTTCAGATCCTGCTCGCCGGAGTGGGAGCAGGGCGGGAGCGCGTGCAGGGGCGCCCCGACCAGCAGCGACAGCAGCGGGCTCACAGCTCGTCCTCCTCGTCGTCGCTGTCGTCGCCGCCGGCGGCGCCGGCGGGTGGCTCGGCCGGTGGCGGATCCGGGGGTGTGATGGCGTCTCTGGGCTCGCCGCTCCAGGGGAGCGCGTAGCTGCCGGTGGCCAGCGGCGGGTCGCCGGCTGCGCGCCACTGGACGATGTGGAATTCGACGCGGCGGTTGCGCGCCAGGGCGGCTTCGTCGGCGCCTTCGCCGTCGACGCCGGCCAGCGGCATCACCTCTCCCATGCCGCGGTAGCTCATGCGCAGGGGGTGTACGCCCAGATCGGCCAGCGCCTCCCAGATGGCGCGGGCGCGGAGGATCGACAGCTCGTAGTTGTAGGTGAAGCTGCCCTCGGCGCTGGCGTGACCCTCGATCACGATCTGGCCGATGCTGCCGTCCTGCTGCAGGACCGCGGCGACCTGCTGGAGGATGGGCAGGCTGTCCGGCTCGATGTCGTCGGTGGCGTAGACGAAGCGGATGGGCTGGCGGATGACGATGCGGTCCTGCTCCACCCGGGCCAGCTCGCCGTCGTCCCAGTCGGGTGCCGGTGGCGGTGGCGGTGGCGGGAGGGCGTCCTCGATGGCCTGCAGTTCGTCGATCTGGACGAGCCGGAGAGGGGCCGGAGGTGGTGGCGGTGGACGCCGGATGAAGCTGAGGCCGGCGAGGAAGCGCAGCTCGGTCGTGCCGTAGCCCTCGGTCAGGCCCTTGCCGATGCCGAGGTCGACCTGGACGCCCTGCTGGGGCCAGAGCTGCACCCCGGTGAGCAGCTCGGCGGGGCTCTCGGCGCCACCGGAGGCCAGATCCGCGAGTCCGGCCCGGCCGAGGACCGCGGCGCTGACGGCAGCCACTTCGGGCCAGGCATGCCATCGCAGCGACAGGCCGCCCACGGCTTCCGTCCCCAGCGTGAAGTCCTGCCCCGTGTCCACCGCGGCCCGGGCTTCGACGCCGGCTTCGGCTGCGACCTGCAGCGCGCCCCTCGACAGCCCCAGGAGCAGGCCCGGGTGCAGGCGCGGGGTGGACTCCCCCATCCACGCCTCGCGGGTGCCGGTGGGGACCGCGATGTCGACGCGCAGGCCGGCCCGGAAGGGGCCGGGGAGGGGAGGGACGAAGCGCAGCCCGCCCCGCAGGTCGCCGACGGCCGCCCCGTCCGAGGCCAGCGCCGGGACGTCGGAGCCCCACTGGCTTGCGAGGGGAAGCACGATGCGCGCCGAGGCGCCGTAGCCGAGATCGGCGGCGACACCGAGGTGCAGGGCCAGGCGGTGGCTGATCACCGTGCCGCTCTCGGTGCCGTACTCGTAGAGCAGCAAGGGGTCGCGCTCGTACTGCAGCAGTGTGCCGGCGCGGATGACACCGGCGCTCTCGATGAAGGGGGTGTCCACGCCCAGGGCCGGCCCGTCCGAGAACGTCGGGCGCACCAGCTCGATGTCGGCGGACTCGCCGCGCGCCCACGCCGCAGGCAGCATCAGGAGGGGGAGGAGCATGCTCACTGCGGGTCTTCCTCGCCCTGCGGGTCTTCCGCGCCCTGCGGGTCCTCCTCAACCTGCGGGTCCTCATCGCCCTGCGGGTCCTGATCACTCTGGGGGTCCTCGTCGCCCTGCGGCGCCTCCTCGACCCGGGTCGGCGCGTCGGCCGCTCCGTCCAGCCGCGCGCGCTGCTGCTGGGCCCGCCGGTTCCAGTCGTCGATGGCGGCCTCGGCGTCGGTGCGGTGTACGTAGGACGCGACCTCGGCCTGCCGGACGTCGAGGCCGCGGCGATCGAGGCGTCCGCCGAGGAACAGCGCACCGCCCGACGCCACCATGAACACCGCCGTGAGGCGGCGATCCTCGGCCAGCTCGTGGCTGAGGCCGAAGCTCTGGATGACGGGGATGCTGGCCGCGGAGGCCAGCGCGATCCCCGACAGCTCCAGCAGGCGGGCGCCCGTGTGGCGCCGGCGACGCTCGGTCACGAGGCGGTCGCGAAGCTCGGGGTCACGCGTGAGGGTGGCGTAGCGCCAGGTGTCGATCCGTCCGCCGTCGACCTCGTAGACCCGCCAGCCGGGCTCGCCGCGCCGCGGGACCAGGCGCAGGAGCGGCGGCAGCTCGACCGCGTCGTCGTCGTCAGTGGCTGCCGGCGCACAGTCCCCGCGGGCGGCGAGCGACCAGCCCGCGTCCGCCCCGGTCATCCAGACCACGCAGGAAGCGCCGGTGCTGGCCTGGGCCAGCGACAGCTCGGCGGCATCGTCGCCGGCCGTCGGGATCGGGCGCAGCCGAACCTCTCCGTCGCTGAACAGGGTCGTGGCCTTCCGGCCGACCGCGCGCGCTTCTGGACCCACGGCCCCAAGCGCCAGGGGCTGGCCGAGGTGGTCGTGGAGCTGTCGCAGCGCCACGTACAGCTCGCGCCAGCCGGGCACGGTGGCCGGCAGGGGAGGTGGCGCCGGCGCGGCGGCCGGGGCGGACGGTGCGTCGTCGGCGGCGAGCCCGACGGACGCGAGCAGCAGGAGCAGGGGGATCAAGGGAGCATCTCGTGCCGGGAGCGCCAGGCACGCCAGGTGTGGGGATGGTTGAGGTTGACGAGCACGTCGGGGTCATCCACCGCCACGCGACCGGCGGTCGCCAGGGCGTCGCGCAACGTACCCGTCCCGAGTCCGACGCGCAGATCCGCCACGCGCCCCAGGACGGGGTGGCCGTCCTCGCCCGCCCAGGTCGGGACGGCGGGGGGGCCGGCCGCGAGCAGGGCGGCCGCCACCGTGGGGCGCACGGGTGCGGTGTCGACGGGGCTGATGAGGACCATGGCGTCCGCCGGGAGGCCGGCGAGGGCGATGCGCAGCGACTCCCGGCCCTTGGTGTGGGCCCAGCGGTCGTTGTACAGGTGCTGCACGTCGGGCGGCAGGACCGCGGCGATCTCGTCGTGGTGCGCGCCGCTGACCACGACGAGCTGCTGGCAGCAGGTCGCCAGGGCATCGAGGTGGTGGAGGATCAGCGGGCGGTTGCGCAGCAGCAGGAGCGCCTTGGGATGGCCCATGCGACGCGACGCCCCGGCCGCCAGCACGACGCCGACGACGAGGGCCTCGGCGCGCTGGGGCGGGCTGGGGTCCTGCACGGGCGCATGTTAGCGCCACCGCCCGTGCCGCACCGCTCCACCTCGCTCCGCCATCACCCACGCTCGCCGCGTCTCGCCGGTGTGGCGCTCGCCGCGCTCGCCGCCGGAACGCTGCTGTCCTGTGCCGCGCACCACGGCGGGGCCGCCGCGCCACCGCCGGAAGCCCAGGTGCTGCGCTACGACGCCTCCCTCCGCATCGAGGTCGAGACCACGCAGCGTCGGGTGGCGGGACGGGCGCCACTACCCGACGACGACCCGGTCGCCGTGGCGCTGGCGCCGCTGTCGCGGACGGGGCTCGACGCCCGCCTCGTGCTGGAGCTGCAGCCGTCGCGCAGCTTCCGTGACGGCTCGGAAGCCTGGACACTGCGCGTCGTCGACGCCGAGGCCGTGGTCCTGGGGCCCTCGGCCGACCCACACGCGGGGCTCGTGCCGGCCGGGCCCGCCGAGGGCTGGACCCTGGCGGGTCGAAGCGTGGAGCTGCGTGGCTTCGACGACGGCGAGCTGCTCGCGGTCGCGGACGCCGAGCACGTCATGGGCCCGGACCGTCTCGGCGAGAGCCTGGACCTGCTGCTGCCGATGGTGTCGCCCTTTCCACCCGAGCTGGACGACGGCGAGGAGGGCTTCCGCCCCGCACGCTGGCCGCTGATGGTCACGGCGACACGCGGCTGGCGCCACCGCTTCGACGCCCGGTGGGAGAACCTGGGCCGCGCGGACGCACACCCCGACAGCGGCGTCGACCCGACGGCCTGGCACCTGCGCTACTCCGGTCCGACGGGCACCCGGGGTCGCGACGACCGCCCCTACCCGCCCGTGGGGGTGCAGGGCCGCGGCCAGCTCGACGGCGAGGTCTGGCTCTCCGACGTCGACAGGGACCCCGTGGTCGCCCGCGTGCTGCGCAGCGACGCCACCTGGCAGCGCGAGATCGAGGTCGAGTACCCCGACGCCGTCGGCGGGCCGCTGCGCGTCGTCCAGACCCAGCGCATCACCGCCTCGCTGCGGCGGAGCTCCCCGTGATGCTGTTCCTCGCGCTCATGGCGGTGGCGCGCGCGGGTGTCGACGCCGCGCCCTCGGGTCGGTACCTCGACGAGCCACAGGTGGCGACGGCGCTGGCCGACCGCAGCGCCCTGCTGGCTTCCTGTGGCGAGGGCGTCGAGGATGGTGCCGGCCCGCTCTCGCTCTCGGTGGAGGGCTCCGGACACGTCTCTGTCGACACGGTGCCGTCGATCCCCGGCGGAGAGGGGCTGGCGGCCTGCCTGGAGACCGCGCTGGGTCGCAGCCCGCTGCCCGCGCACGACGAAGCGCCGCTGGCGGTCTCGGCGACCCTGCTGGTGCGGCAGGGGCGCGCCAGCCTCGGGCCCGTGGTCGAGCTGCACGAGCGGGTCCTGCCCGAGCTGTTCCTGTTCGTGCCGCCCGGCGAGCCGCCCGCCCTGCGCGCCGAGCGCTGGCGCATTCTCGGCCTACCCGCGACGGACCTGCCGGCGGCGGGCGGGGCACCACCACAGGGCAGCCCCCCACCGCTCCGCCAGCCCCCCGCCATCATCGACGAGAGACCAGTCGAGACCGGACGCGACGACGACCTTTAGTAGACTCGTTGGCGCACGGCAGCGAGGGACATGGCAGCGAGAGACCGCGTCGATGAGCTCGTAGAGGGCTGCTCCTGGGTTCGGAGCCGCGCCCAGACGCTCGCCTTGTTGCCGGCGCTCGAAGCCGGACTCCCCGCCGGAGAAGCGCCCGGTGAGGGCGGGGGTGTGCTGCTGCGCCTGCCCTGCGGGCCCGCGTTGCTCGACGCCGCGGTTCGCGCCGGCGTCGAAGCGCTGGAGGCCGCGCTGGGGCAGCCCGTCGACGACGCCGCGCCCCCGGGGATCCTGGTCGGGCTGATCGCGGAACGGGCGGCCGAAGCATCGCGCGGCGCGCTGCGCTCGGCCAGCCTGCCGGGCCTCGCCGTCGTCGCGCTGGGGCAGGCCCTGTTGTGTGGCGGGCGAGACGTCATGGCGGCGCTGGACCCGACGCTGGATGCGCGTGCTCGCCTGGCACGCGCCGCCTTCGATGGGCGCCCACCCCAGGAACAGGCCGAGCTGGCGCGCGAGCTGGCCCGACGCCTGCGCCGGGAGCTGGCGCAGGCCCGGGTCGCGCTCGAGGGGCGGGTCGGTCCTCGCCCCGGCGTCGAGCTGCCCGAACAGCTCCTGTCCGGGGGCCTGCTGCTGCTCCGCCGGCATCGCCCGAGCCCCAGCGACGGTGAGTTGGTGGGGGCAGCCATCAAGAGCCCCCTGCCGGCCCACCGGGTGGCCGAGATCCTCGAGCACCCCGAGCAGCGCGCATCTTCAGAGGACGAAGCCCGCATCCACCGCGCCCTGCTGCGCTGGGAGCTGGGCCAGGCGCTGCTGGATCGCCTGGTGCTGCTGACCCGAGGGGAAGCCGGCTGGCTGTCTCCCTCCGGGCCGCTGCCAGAGGACGCCGCCGGCCAGCTCCTGGTGCCGCGGGGAGATGTCCCAGCCGACGCGGTCGTCGTGGCGGTGCGCCTCGACGCACTCCAGCGCGCCGCGGTGCATGCCGCCGCGTCTCCCACGCAGGCGCGCGCCGCCGTGGATCGGGCCTGGGCTGACCTCATCGCCGACCAGCCGCGCGCGCTGCACCAGCGCGTCGCCGGCCTCGGGATCAGCGCCTTCACCACCTGCCTGGACGCGTTGGAATTCGCCGAACGCGCCACGCGCACCCTGTCGGGACCACGCTTGCTCATGACGCACGCGGAGGGCCCGACCACCCAGGTGGGCGCCGATGCGCGCGTCGCGGCCGGTGTCTGCACCGGTGCGTTGTGGGGGGGGACGGACGGGGGGGCTGTGGATCTGGACGGTCCGGCGGTCGCGGCGGCCATCGCGCTGGCCTGCGTGCCGCTGCGGGCTGACGGCGCGGCGGCGGGCCTGCCGGATCCCGACCGCGACGGCGGCGTGCGCTGCAGCGGCGACACCTGGCGTGACGCCCTGGTTGAGGCGCGGCGGGAGGGCCGGGAGGCCCGCTGTGGAGACCCCGACGCCTCGGGTCGCTTCGAGCACCACGCCGTCGCCGGCTGGTGGCAGGCCAGGGGACGGCGCCAGGTCTTCCTGCGGCGGCCGGACTGCTTCGACGATCCCGACGGCGTCGAGCTGGTCTCCGTGGACGCCGCGGCGCTGGACGCCCTGCTTGCGGTGGATCCCGCCGGGGCGCAACCGACCGTGGATGGGGCGTCGTCCGCGCAGCGTCGCCTGGACGTGGAGGCGTGGCAGCAGCGACGCCTGCACCACGACGCGGCGACGGAT
Organism: uncultured Enterobacterales bacterium; assembly: GCA_964599085.1. Lineage (GTDB taxonomy): Bacteria > Myxococcota_A > UBA796 > UBA796 > UBA2385 > J125. The sequence continues at coordinate 77,722 of CAZRFD010000018.1, forward strand.
CCCCTCGGTGCCGCCCCCCTCTTCGGTGACGATCCCGCGGTCGCGGCCGCCGTCGACGACCAGCCCGCAGCAGCGCTGGATCCGCTCGATGGTTTCGACCCGGTCCTGCCACCAGAGCCCGACGACGTCACCGAGGAAGCCCTCCAGGAGGGCCTGGCGGGCACGCTCTCGGACCTGGACGTGCCGGCCTGGGATGCGACCGGCTTCTCGCTGCCGCAGTACTCGCAGGAGATCTCTCAGCAGGACCTGCTGGGCGAGGGCCCCGGCGATCCTGGCGCGGGCTACGTGCTCGAGGTCGACGACGACTACGGCTTCGACGAGGAGGACGACGGCGTCCAGCTCCCCGACAGCGACACGGTCGAGGTCGATCCCACCGCGCACGCTGACCCCCGAGCGGCCGCCCTGGCGCCCATCTTCCAGGACGAGGAGCCGCCGACCCTGCGTGGCGCCCGGATGCAGCCCGACGACTTCGACGTCTTCGCCCTGACAGAGAACTCCGACACCTACACCTCGGAGTCCACCGGGTCCTGGCTGGCGGAAGACCTCTCGGGTCCCCAGTCCGGCGGCCTGTCGTCGGTCTCGGGTGGCCTCAGCGGGGGCTCCGCCCCGGTGGTCGACGACGTGGAGATCATCGATCTCGAAGACGACATCGAGGTCTCCCTGCCCAGCGAAGAGCTCTGGCTCGACGCCGACGACCCCTCGCTCTCCGGCGAGGACTCGGCGGGTCAGACGTCTGAGACGGAAGAAGAGCCCCGCTCCGGCGGGCTGTCGAGCGGCGGGTCTCTCGTGACGCCCGCCGACGCCCCCCCCGCCGACGCTGCCCGCGCCGACGCGGCCGCCTCTGGGGATGCGCGCGCCGACGATGCCGGAAGCGACGACGCGGGTGGCACCATGGTGCTCCCAGAAGATGCACTGCCCGTCGCCGCCGGGGACGACGACGAGCCGCGCCGACCGGTCACGGCCGTCAGCTCCAGCGACATCGCGACGCTCTTCGACGGCTACGTGGTCGTGTGTGACGGCACGGGGTGCTACACCTTCGGCCTGCGGGACGGTCGCGAGCTCCGCGATGCCCACTCCTACGAGACGGGCGGAGACGGCGACGCGGCCTACCGCGCCTTCGTCCAGGCCAAGGTCGCCGAGGGCTTCGTGCCGCGCCTGGACCTGTGGAGCCCGCTGCCCACCGACGTGGCCCCCCAAGACCTCGACGTCTCCCTCCTCCAACAGGCCTGGCAGGCCACGCTGACGAGCTGACCATGACCCTCCGACCCTCCCTGGGACGCCTGCTCCTGCTGCTCTCGACCGTCCTGTTGCCGGTGTCCCTGGCCTGCTCCGACAAGACCGGCGACACGGGCAGCACCGGCGGCATCGGCGAGCCGCCGGACGTCGCGGGCAGCTACCAGGTGACCATCGGCGGCGTCTCGGGCTGTGAAGGCGACGTCTCCTGGGTCAACGACTGGGCCAGCGGCCCCCTGCAGATCGACCAGGTCGGCACCGACCTCGAATTCGACTTCGGCGACGGCTACCTGTTCAGCGGCAGCATCGACTCGCAGGGCCGCTACCTCTTCGCTGGCGTCGTCACGCATAACGGCGCGACCTTGACCGTCGACAACGAGGGCAGCTTCGAAGACGACCCCAACTTCGACGCGCCCCGGTGGATCATCGACGGCATGTTCACCGTCGAGGTCGACGACGACGAATTCACCACCAACAACTGCACGCTGACCAGCCCCATGCAGGCGGTGCAGCTCGTGGATCTCTGATGCTCTCCTCCCTGTTGCTCGTTGCTGCGGCACTCCTGTCACCAGCGGCCCGCGCCGACGTCACGCTCGGCGTGGGAGCGGACTTCGTGTCCGACCCCAGCGACCTGGTCGACCCGGTCAGCGACACGCGGCTGGGGACCGGCGGCCAGCTTCGGCTGCCCGTGCGGGTGGGCCTCGGAGAAGCCGCATGGCTCGAGATCGCCCTGCGCACCAGCCTCAGCAGTGGCCAGGATCGGGTCGAGTGGACCCAGTACGACGGGGCCGTCACCTACTACAGCGACACCCACTGGACGCTGGTGAACAACACCGCCCTGCTCGTCGGGCCGGTCGTCGACCTGACCCACAAGCCCGCACTGCAGCCCTTCCTCGGCGCCCGCGTGGGGGCGGGGCTGGTGACCTGCTGGCACAGCTTCCACGACGACGCGGCGGTGCTGCTCGATCCCAGCCAGGGCGACGTGACCAGCAGCTCCTACATCGACCCCTACACCCAGCAGCTCGCGCCGCTGGGCGACCTGTCGGCGGGGCTGCGCTTCGGAAGCATCGCGCCGTTCGCCATCGAGCTGGAGGCGGGCTACACGGTCTCGTTCCTCGCCGAGGCCCCGCTGAAGAAGTCGCGTCCGGAGCTGGCGGCCGTCCGCACCGCCGCCGGCCTCAACGCTCTCCGGATCGGGGTGACAGCGAGCTTCTCCCTCTGAACCCGCGCTGCGTCGTCCCGGCGTCGTCCCGGTCCCGCTGATGGCGGAGACCCGTGAGCCGGCGACGCGGTGCCCGGAAAAGGATCGCGCGACCATGAAGCTCTACCGCCTCAAGATCCCCGAGATCGCGCACGACGTCATCGATCAGCTCTGCGCCGACGGCACGATCGAGGTCACCAACGAGAACCATGCCGAAGCCGAGCTCGACCTGGTCGCCATCATGGAGGAATACTCCCGGCGGGACTATGAACTGCGCGAGCGAGTCAAGGAGTACATGTCCCGCAACAGCGTCCCCTACGACCGCTACGGCAAGATCCGCGGGCAGCTCTCCGGCGAGATGGGACACCCTACCGGCGACGACGTGGAGCGCTTCCTGGCGCGGCAGTTCGTCGAGAACTTCATGATCAGCAACTTCGTCGACGAGGTCTACGCCGAAGACAAGGACATCTACAAGCGGATCCTCGACATCCTGCGCGGGCACAACGTCGACGAACGTGCCCTGCGTGACGAAGCCCGCGACAAGATCAAGAACATCGCCGAAGGCACGGTCGACTACGAGCTGGCCCTCGCCGAAGCCATGCGCGAAGTCAAGAAGCGCCACGGGCTGATCCGATAGCGGTCCGGTCGCTGGCGCTGCTGCTGTTCATCGGCTGCCAGGCTGAAGAAGCCCAAGCGCCCGACATCGACCCGGCACAGGCCGCAGCGCGCGCTGAAGCGCTGGCCGAGCAGGCCCGCGCCGAGCAGGCGCGCGCCGACCAGGCAGGAGCTGACCCGCAGGCGGCCGGCAGCAGCAGCGGCGCCCAGGTGGAGACCGCGCCTCCGGTCCAGGTGGTGCTGGTCTGGCAGGGGATCGGCCAGCTCCACAAGGGCTTCTTCTCGGACAGCGCGCTGGTGACCCGGCTGAGCGCCGATCTCGGGGGCCTCGTCGCGTCACCGGCGAACATCTACGTCCGCTACGACAGCAAGGTCTTCGTCGGCAGCATCCGCCTGCAGCTCCGCCCCGACACGCTCACCCTGCCGGTGGCGACCACCGGCGATGACGTGGTGCGGCTGCAGGATCTCGCGCCCATCACCACCGCTCTGGCGACCTACCGCAGCGCGGTGGCGGGGCGCTTCGACCTGCGGGTAGAGAGCTTTGCCGTCGGCATCGAGTCCTTCCGTGGGCCCCACGGCTGCGTGTTCGGGGTGGTGGGGCAGGCGCCGCCGGACGGGCGGGTGGTGTCCCCCTGTGTCGACGTCGATGGCCAGCAGCGCTGCGGAGAGCCCGGCCCGGACGGCGTGCGCTTTGGCCCCGACGTGGCGAAGATCGTCCGGTCCTGCCTGGACCTGTAGCCCCTGCGGCGCGGCAGCTCGCCCATACAAGGGCTCAGGGCTCGGCGGCGTCAGCGGGTGACGCCTCCGTGGGCGCGGCGTCGGCCGGCACCGTGTCGTCGACGGTGTCGTCGGCCGCGCCATGGGCGGGCGCCTCGGCCCCGACGATCTCCATGCCCAGGGGGACCTCGCCCTTGTCGAGCATGCGCAGCTTCTCGCGCAGGTCCCCCAGCGCGACGTTGGTGTTGAGCTGCTTGCCCTCGATGCCGAACATCACGAAGCTGACGAAGTAGTCGCGCGGCGCGTACCACTGGAAGCGGTCGCCCCACCACGAGGTGATGCGGTAGCGCGCGCCCTTGCTGAGGTCGAGGATCTGCACCTCGGGCGGGATGATCTCCTTGGTGACCCAGTCGGGCTGCTCATCGAGCCACTTCTGCTGGCGCTGCAGCTCTCGTTCGCGGGCTTCGGGCGTCAGCTCGTCCCAGGCGCGCATGTCGAAGGGGCTGACCGCTGCACCGTCCAGCTCCAGTGCGACGTAGCGGCCCTCGTGGTGGGGGACCACCCGCTTCACCCCGGGCAGCTCGGCGATCATGCTTCCGTCGATGGCCTTGAGCAGGCGCCCCCCCTGTGGGCCAGCCACACCGATCGTGCCGGCCTCCGGCGCGAAGTCGACGCGCCCGGCGTCGGCGTCCACCTGGTCGAGGAAGGCCCAGGTCGGGGAGAGATCTCCGGTCGCGGTGTCCAGCGTCCGCACGAGGCGCTGGCCCTGGGCGTCGAGGCCGGTGAG
>CAZRFD010000019.1:0-81655 GCA_964599085.1 uncultured Enterobacterales bacterium
CGCGCTGACTTGATCGCCAGCTCCCACGCGCTGGCCACGCTGAGGAAGAGCGGCAGCCGAGGGTCCCGCAACACCGGCCAGGCAGCGCTCAGTACCCGCCGCTGGTCCGCGAGGGCCCAGACGAAGACATGCGTGTCCAGCAGCACACCGCTCACGGCTGGATCGTCCCCTCGTCCCACTCCGCCGCCTGTTCATCCGACATCGAACCGAAGACGTCCGGCGCCATCTGCACCTGCCCCTCGAAGCACCCCCACGCCCGCGGGGCCGCCGGCTCGGCCCGAACGAGTCGGGCGATCACCCGCCCGGCCCGAGCGATCTCGATCACCTCTCCCGCTTCGACCTGTCGCAGGAGCCGGGACAGGTGCGTCTTGGCTTCCTGCACGTTCACGGTCCGCGCGGCCTGACCCATGGACACCTCCACATCAAAAGATAGTCTGGTCTGCTGGTCTGGTCAACAACCCACAACAGCGCCGCAGTTGCAAGGCCCGCCATCACCCGCCGCGGCGGGGGGCGCGCTACCATCACCCGGTCCCCCTCGACCGGAGTCCCCATGACCACAGATCTGTGGATGCTGACCGCTGCCGTCGGCCTGACCTGGATCCTCATCCTCGTCCCCACCCTGCACCCCGTCCTGACGAACCCGCGGTGGGCCATGGGCAACCGTCTGGACGACATCGCCGTGCCCGACTGGACGCAGCGTGCGCGCAAGACCAGCGCGAACATGAACGAGAACCTGCCGTTGTTCGCCGCGCTTGTTCTCATCGCGCACGTGTCCGGCCAGGCGGACGCCACCAGCGCGCTGGGCGCCGAGATCTTCGTCGCCGCGCGCATCGTGCACGCCGCGATCTACATCGCTGGCGTACCCGCCCTGCGCACCGTGGTCTGGCTGGTGAGCATCGTCGGCATGGCCATGGTGGCGGCGAGCCTGTTCTGATCAGGGCGCGGCGGCGACCACGGTAGCCGGGACGACGCTGCGACCGCGGCAGCCAGGACCTGCGGCCCACCGGCTGACCGCCGCGCGTTCGGTCGCTCGGCAACCAGCGCTTCAGAAGAAGAAGGAAGACATCGCGTAGAAGCCGGGGACCGGGTTGGCTTCGTTGAGGGGGACGGACACCTCGCCGCGCAAGCTCCAGAAGGTCTTGAAGTGCCAGTTGGCGCTGGCCACCCCGATGTGCTGCTCGCCCAGATGGCCATCGACCCAGTCGTAGCGCAGGGCTGGTGTCACCTTGCCGACATCGGCGCGCACCTGCAGGTAGGCGCCGGTCTCGAAGCGCTGGCCCGCGCCCCGCCCCTGATCGAGGAAGGACATCGCGGCCTCGCCCTGCACGGTCACCGGTCCCAAGCCGAGGATCAGCGCAACATCCTCGACGCTGAACCGTGCCTCGTTGTCGGGCAGCATCGCGCCGGTGTAGCCGGACACCGACAGGATCACGTTGCCGAGCTGCTGTGACTCACGGGCCTCGAGACGCAGCCGCCCACCCACGGCCTTGTCGGTGTTGTTCTCCCGGTAGTTGCCGCGTGCGTCCCGGATGACCTTCTCCGACGCCAGGTCGAGGGTGTCGCTGCCAAGGCCGTTCACCACGAAGACCATGTACGACAGGTCGCCGTCACCGCCCACCGGAAGCTTGCCGAAGGCGGCGGCCCCGACATCGGACCAGACCGCCGGCACTACGTTCGTGAACATGGCCGGGCGCTTGACCTGGTCCCAGCGGAAGCTCGGGTGCAGGGTGTCGTTGAACTCGCCGATGGGCATCAACAGCACGCCCATGCGCAGGTTGAAGGCATCGATCGGCGTGAAGTCGACGTAGGCGAACTCGAGCTTGAACTCGAGCCCCGAGTGTTCGTACTCGAACTCCGCCTCGACGCGCAGGTCTTCTCCCAGCCGGACCAACATGATCGGGTTGAAGTGCCAGACGTCGAAGGCAAGCTCGTTGTCGGGCACATAGGTCAGGAGCAGATCGCCATAGCCGGACCACAGCACCTGGACTCCGCCGAAGAGCAGGGCCTGGCCGAGGGTCTCCGACTCGTCGATCATCGTGGCGTCGTCGTCCTCCTGCGTGCCCTCGTCCAACCAGCCGTCGTCCTGGCCCAGCGCAGGTGGAGACAGGAGCACGGCTGCAGTGAGGGCGGCGACCGCGGGGACGCTTCGAGCGAGCGAACGCAACATGGGGGGCTCCCGGGGGCTGGGGCGAGATGCGTTTGGGGAGGGCGGCGCTGCTACTTCAGCGCACCCGAGGCGTGGGCTCGTGACAGCCCGGAGCGGATGGCAGCCGCGCTCTGACCGGCTGCGGCGGCGTCGACGATCCAGTCGAAGGACGCACGGGGGTAGAGGATGATCGAGCTGCCGGGCGAGTAGCTGGCGATCAGCTCGGCGCCGAGAGCGCCGGTGGCACCGCGGGCCTTCGAGGGCGGTACGCCGGCCTTGATCGCGAAGGCCTCGATCGCAGCGAGCGCCTTGGACACGTCGGCGGGCGACCGCGCCTCGTAGCGTCGTGGCAGTCCGGCACCGGCACTGTGGTCGTAGGCGGGCGCCGCCGGCTCAGCCGCAGGAGCCACATCGGCGGAGGCCGAGCCGCCCGCTTGCGGATCGGGCTCGGCCATGGCGACCGCGTCCGGGTCCGCTCCAGCATGCCCGGGGTCCGCTGTCTCCGCGGCCACAGTCTCCGCGGCCACAGTCTCCGCAGGCGCAGTCTCCGCAGGCGCAGGCTCCGCGGCCGCAGGCTCTGCAGGCGCAGTCTCCGCGGCCGCTGGCTCTGCTGGCGCGCTCTCCGCGACCGTGACCGGGACGGCGGGTCTCTCCAGTGCCGCCGCGCGCGCCCGCTCCTTGGCTTCCGCCGCCCGAGCCTCTGCCTCCTCGGCCCGCGCCTGGGCTTCGGCGGCCCGCGCTTCCTCGACCCGTGCCCGGGCGTCTTCGGCGCGCGCCATCGCCTCGACGACATCGGGGTCGGGGGCCGGGCCCGTCGTCGATCCAGCGGCGGAGTCGTCGGGCGGGGTCGCGTCTTCGACCTCGACCTCACCCACTTCCACAGCCTCGACGGCCGCCTCGGAAGCAGCGGGTTCCGAGACGCTCGGCTCCGACGACGCCGGTGCCCCGACGGCGGCGGGAGCGGCGGCGACCGGGGCGGCCGGCGGCTCCGCCGGCACCGTCTGGTCGTTGTCCATGATCACCAGGGCGCCAAAGACGATCGAGACAAGGAGGGCACTGGCGGCGAGTACCGTGGGCAGGACCGCGCGCCGGTCTCGCGGCGCTTCGGCCGGCGTCGCAACGTGGGCCGTTGGTGTAGCGGGTTCCGTCGGGCCGTCCCCGTCAGCCGAGAGTGGCGCCACCGCGGGAGGGCGCGCCGCTGTCCCGTCGCAGTGTTCGGCCAGCACCGCGAGGAACGCGTCATCGCCCTGGACCGGCGCAGGGACCTGCGGTCGTGCGTGCACGCCGAACAGCTCGTGGATCAGCTCAGCGACGTCACTCGCCTCGAGAGCGCTGCCGTGCCCGAAGCGCGCTCGGTCCAGTGCCAGCCCGAGCCGCTGGATGTCGCCGTCTCGCCGATCGACCGCCGGCTCGATCGCGTGCCGCAACGCCGTCGCCAGGCTGGGCTCCCACTGCTGCAGCGGGCCGAGGTCCGCCCCCTCACGCACGGCATCGCGCGTGGCCGCGGCGGTCGGCCGCTCGACCGGGTTGTGTCCGAGCACCAGCGACGACAGCAGCATGCCGAAGCTGTAGACATCCGCACGGCGGTTGGGGTGGACGGACCTGAGTTGCTCGGGCGCAAGCCGCGCCAGGACCGTCGTCACGGCCGGTGGCGGCCGCAGGGTCGCGACATCGTCCAGCGCGACATGGGGGATGCCGAGGTGCATGACCTGGCCATCCAAGCCGACCCCCACGCTGTCCAACCCCAGGTTGCCGCTGCAGCCATGCAGGGGGAGCCCGGCGGTGCTGCGGGCGCCCTCGAGGTAGGCCAGCAGGTGCTGGAGCTGCAGCCCGATGGCCGCCAGGAGCGGTTCGGGAAAGACGCCGCCCCGCTTGCTGTACTCCTGCAGCACCATGCGCAAGCTCCACACGGCCGGCCACGGAGTGCTCACCATGAGGAGGTCACCGAGCTCGACGACGTCGTCGATGGACGGCAGGTTCACGTGTGCGAGGCTGCGGGCATGCTGGAGCTGGTCGAGCAGGTGCGACCGGAATGCGGCCGTCACGATCCGCGGATCATGAACGGTCAACCGGACATACCGGTTCGACTCACTCTCTCGAGCGAGGAAGGCCCGCGACGAGTCGGGCGCGATGTCGACCAACCGGAGCAGCTCGAATCTACCGAGCCGAAGACCGAGCCCGTCGTCCGCAGTCGCTTCGTCGGTCGGGAGGGTTCGTGCCGCGCTCATGTTGCCTCCGTGCGAGGTCGACAGCGTTGCTGCTATCGAACGGACTCAGCAGATCCAGCACAAGCAGGCAAGCGGGACACTTCATACCATCGCAGGATAGCGCATGACAATTCAACAGAACTCATCTAACATTGCGGTATTATTGCACTTATATACGACCACCACAAGGCCACACCATGACACGAACAGTAGGTCAAACGTCCGACCAACAAGTCTCGATCGCAGCTTGCAGCAAACAATACAACAACTTCTACTGATCCATGGGAACGCCGCCGCCCCAGCCATGGCTCCACGCAAGCCGCCGAGCACTCACCGCGGTTTCGCTCCGCGGGGACGACAGCCGACCGAGCGCCTGCCCCTCTGTGGCCCCGTCGGCGCCGCAGCCATGACGGGAAGACCCCGCAGACCCTGCTACCAACGGACTCGCCAGCACGACCGGCGGCCGGAAGCCTGCGGTATACCTGACGGCCCCACGAGCCCCGAGGCCGCCCCATGACCGCAGCCACCAACACCAGACGCGCCCCCGGCGGTCTCCAGGCCGTGTTCATCGACCTGTTCATGGCCGCGCTGTCCATGGGGCTGAGCTGGCTGTTGCACACCTGGCTGGCGACACCCGGGCTGACCCGCATGCTGCCCTACCTGTTCGGTCACGCGGTCCTCACGATGGCCGCGTGGCGGCTGTTTCGCCTCGGCGAGTACCGCTTCGACAGCGGCCTGCGGGCGATCACCCTGAAGATGGTCACCGCCATGAGCGCACTGGTCGTCCCCTTGTGGACCGCCACGATGCTCTTTGAGGTCGGGGGGATCGGCGACCGCCACTCGCCGCTGCACGGCACCGCCCTCGAACCCGTCGCCATCGTCGTCAGCCTGCTGGTCTGCTTGCCCTACCCGCTGCTGCTGCTCGGGCACATCCTCCGGCCCCGACCGGGTCGCTGGGACGACGACCGCGCTGTCGCGCGCACCGTGCGCAGCGCCGCCGTCGGTGTCGACCTCTTCCTGCTGCTGGCCACCGCCTGGCTCGATGCCTTGGACAAGATCCACATGGGCAAGGACGCCTGGCTGACCGCGCTGCTCGTGGTGTTCCCGCTGTTCCTGATCGTGGCACTGCCGCGCATCGCCCTGCTGGCGACCCGCTTCGATCGGCGCGCGATGGTGTCGCTGTCGCTGTTCATCCTGCTGCAGGTGCTCCAGACGGCCTGGTAGCGCTGGCACGGAGCGGCCTCGCCCCGCGGGGCACAACGGCACACGGGCTTCACTCGACGCCCCGGTGCGACGGATTAGCCCGCCCTCGACCACGCTCGCGAGACAGCCGCCCGCCCCAGCAAGGAGTACCCCCGGCGCCACAGCGACCGGGGGTTCTTCGTGGAACCACCATGTGCCCCGACACCGATCCCGACCTCGACGACATCACCACCGACGCCGAAGCCACCACCGACACCGACACGGCCGATGAAGAAGGCGGCCAAGGATTCGCCGACCTCGGGCTGCACCCGGCCCTCGCCGGGGCGGTCGAGGCCCTCGGCTACGAGACCCCGACCCCCATCCAGGCATCGGCCATCCCGGTGATGCTGGAGGGCGGCGACCTCCTGGGGCTCGCGGCCACGGGCACCGGCAAGACCGCGGCGTTCACGCTGCCCATGCTCCATCGCCTGTCCATGTCCGACCAGCCACGCGACGGGCGCCCGCGGGGTCTCGTCCTCGTGCCCACCCGCGAGCTGGCCCGCCAGGTCGGCAAGTCCGTGCGCCGCTACGGCCAGCGCCTCGACGTGCGCGTGCTGGAAGTCTACGGCGGGGCGTCCATCGGCTACCAGTGGAAGCAGCTCCAGCGTGGCGTCGACGTCATGGTGGGGACGCCCGGGCGCGTGCTCGACCACATCCGGCGCAACAACGTCGACGTCGGGGCCGTCCAGGTCGTCGTCCTCGATGAAGCCGACGAGATGCTCGACATGGGCTTCCAGGAGGACCTCGAGGCGATCCTGGAGGGCACCCCGGCGGGCCGCCAGACCGCGCTGTTCTCGGCGACCTTCCCGCCCCGCCTCGAAGACGTCGCCCGCAGGCACCTGCGCAAGCCGACGCGGGTCGAGTCCCTGGCGAAGACCGACGCCGAGCGACCCGACATCCGCGAGGTCCTGCACGTCGTGCCCCGCCGGCTCAAGGCCGCCGCTCTCGCCCGTACCCTCATCATGGAGTCGCCCGAGGCGGCGCTGGTGTTCTGTCGGACCCGCGCCGACGTCGACGAGCTGGCCCACCTCCTCGACGCCGAGGGCACCCGCGTCGAGGCCCTGCACGGCGGCATGGGACAGGCGGAACGCGACCGCGTCGTCGCCCGCCTGCGGGAAGGCACCGCGGCCCTGGTGGTCGCCACCGACGTCGCCGCCCGCGGCCTGGACATCGACCGCCTCACGCACGTCGTGAACTTCGACGTGCCGGAAGTGGCCGAGCAGTACGTCCACCGCATCGGCCGCACCGGGCGCGCTGGGCGCTCCGGCGTGGCCATCACCCTGGCCGAGCCCCGAGACCGCCGGCGCGTCTACGCGATCCAGGCGCTCACCGGCCGCCGCCTGCCCGTCGTCCCGGTGCCCTCCGCCGAAGACCTCCGCACCGCGCGCCTCGAACGCCTGGCCGAGCGCGTGCTCGAGGCCGTCACCGCCGACAGCGACGCGCTGGACCCCTACCGGGCGGTCGCCGCCGAGCTGAGCGAGGCCCTCGACCCGGTCGACGTCGCCGCCGCCGCGCTGCAGGCCCTGGCCGTGGCGTCCGGCGAACACGAGAGCGAGGTCGAGCAGATCCCCGACGACGCCTTCGCCATCCTGCGTCGGCAGCGGGAACGCCAGCAGGGACGACCCGGTCGCCGGGGCCCGGGCGGCCCCACCTCCGAAGCCGGCGGCAAGCCCCGCGGCGGCTGGACCCGGCTCTACATCAGCGCCGGACGGGACGCCGGCGTGCGCCCCGGCGACCTCGTCGGGGCCATCGCCGGAGAGACCGGGCTGCCCGGCAAGGCCATCGGCGCCATCAAGATCAGCTACGGGTTTTCGCTGGTCGATGTCCCCAGCACCGAAGCCGACCGGGTGATCCGGGCGCTGGCCCGGACCAAGATCCGCGGCAAGAAGGTCAAGGTCCGGCGCGACCGGGCCGCGCACGGGCGGTAGCCAGCCGCCCCGAACTCGGGCCGGTGTGGGACGAGTGCGCTCGCCCCCCGCTCGGATCAGGGGAGGACGACGACGGGGTCGCCGGGCGTGGTCAGCCCGTCGTCGTCGTCGATCCAGACCATCGCCGTGGACCCGATGCTGAGGGGAGCGCCAGTGGCGTCGTACAGCACCAGCTCCACATCTTCGGCGTCCTCCACCAGGCCGTCGTCGATGAAGGGCACCTCGACGTACATGTCCGCGGTGCCAGGCGCGAAGGTCAGCACCCCGGAGACGGGAGTGAAGTCGACACCCGCCGTCGCCCAGTACCAGGACGTGGCCTCGTAGTGGACGGATGCTTCGGTATCCAGGGGGTGGTCGAGGAAGACGTGGAACCACGCGCCCTGACGCCACTCCTCCTGCAGCTCGTAGTCACCCAGACCGTCAAAGTCGCCGGCTGCGTCGACGAGGAAGTTGGCACGGACGACGCCGAAGCCCCCGTCGTCGTCGATGATGGTGGCGACCATCGACGAACGGTCGACGCTCGTGACCCCGCTCCAGCGCTCCGTCCACACGAGGAACTGCTCATCACCCTCGTCTTCGAAGTCATCGTTGACCGTGAGCTCGATCTCCGCCCACTGGTCACCCGGACCGAAGCTGACGGTGCGGTCGAGCGCGTCGAAGTCGTCACCCGCCGTCGCCGACGCTCCGAACGACAGGAACTCGTCCGCCATCAGGTGCAGCGAGCACGCGTCCGTCCCCGTCTTGTGGAGCTGCACGAGCAGGGGCCAGACCGCGTCGTGTTCGTAGACGCTGTCTTCGAAGAAGTCCATGGTCACGTCACAGTTGGCCTGGGCGGCGGACACGAGAGAGAGCAGGACGAACAGCATGTCGGACTCCTTGGGTTGGATCGCCCCGACCTGAAGCAACGCCCATGCCGCCACGGCGAGAACGTGATCTCCACCACTTGCGGCAGCGGTCGCCGCAACCTGCGCACGAAGTTGCCAGGTTGTGCGCACGTGCTGCGCAGTCGCGCCACCGGCTGGGATTCGGGGCGCCCCGCGCCCGCATGACCCTACGACGCTAGCCGACCCACCGCCGGGCGTTGCGGAACATGCGCATCCAGGGGCCGTCCTCGCCCCAGTCGTCAGGGTGCCATGAGTTGCTGAGCGTGCGGAAGACGCGTTCGGGATGCGGCATCATGATGGTCGCCCGACCATCCCGGCTGCACAGCGCCGTGACCCCCTCCGGCGACCCGTTGGGGTTGGCCGGGTAGGTGGACGCCACCCGCCCGCGGCCATCCACGAAGCGCGCGGCCACAAGGCCGGCGGCCCGGACCGCCGCCAGGTCTCCCTCCGCGAACAGGGCCCGTCCCTCTCCGTGGGCGACGGCGACCGGGATCCGGCTGCCGGCCATGCCCGCCAGCAGGATGCTCGGGCTGTCGAGGATCTCGACGAGGCTCTGGCGGGCCTCGAACTGCTCGGAGCGGTTCCGCACGAAGCGGGGCCAGTGGTCCGCTCCCGGGATGAGCGGCGCCAGGGTGGCCATCATCTGGCATCCGTTGCACACCCCGAGGCTGAAGGTGTCGGGTCGTGAGAAGAAGCGCTCGAAGATCGCGCGCACGTCAGGGTGGAAGAGGATCCCCTTGGCCCAGCCGCCGCCGGCTCCGAGCACGTCGCCGTAGGAGAAGCCGCCACAGGCGACGAGCCCCCGGTAGGAGCACAGATCGTCGTCGCCGCCGAGGATGTCGCTCATGTGCACGTCGACGGCGTCGAAGCCCGCGCGGTCGAAGGCCGCGGCCATCTCGATCTGGCCGTTGACCCCCTGCTCGCGCAGGATGGCGACGCGCGGTCGGTCCGCGGAGACCGGCGGGGCGATGGCGGGGTCGAAGCTGAGGTGTGCCGTGAGGCCCGGATCGTCCCGGTCGAGCAGCGCGTCAAAGGCTTCCTGGGCACAGGCGGCGTCGTCGCGGAGCGCCTGCATGTGGAAGCTGGTCTCGGTCCAGGCGCGCTGCAGATCGACACGATCTTCGTCAACCAGCACGCCTCCGGCCGCCGCGATGACGACCCGATCGTCATCGCGCGGCCGGCCGACCACCCGGCAGCAGCCGCCCAGCCCGTGCGCGTCGAACACCGCTAGCACGTCGACGACATCGTCTTCCGCCACCTGGAGCACCCCTCCCGGCTCCTCGGCGAACAGCAGGCACAGCGGCTCTCCCTCCGGCAACCCGACATCCAGGCCGCAGTGGCCGGCGAAGGCCATCTCGCACAGCGTCACGGCGAGGCCGCCGTCGCTGACGTCGTGCCAGGCCAGCACCTTGCCGGCATCGCGGAGGGCGTGCATCACCGCCCACAGGCCGACGAGGCGCGCCGGATCGTCGAGGTCTGCCGGCGACGCGCCGAGCTGCCCGTACACCTGCGCGAGCGCCGAGCCCCCAAGCCGACCCGCCCCAGCCGACAGGTCGACCTGCAGCAGCACGGTCGGCCCCCGATCGGTCCGCAGCCACGGCGTCAGGGTCTTGCGCACGTCGCGCACCGGCGCGAAGGCCGACACGATGAGGGAGAGGGGCGCGGTCACCTGGTGGTCGCCGTCGGCGTCGGTCCACCGGGCGCGCATGGACATCGAGTCCTTGCCGACGGGGATGCAGATCCCGAGCGCCGGGCACAGCTCCATCCCGATGGCCTCGACCGTGTCGTAGAGCACAGCGTCTTCGCCCGGGTGGCCGCCGGGCGCCATCCAGTTGGCGGAGAGCACCACCCGTGACAGGTCGCCGACGTCGGCGGCCAGCAGGTTGGTGAGCGCTTCGGCGACGGCCAGGCGACCGCTGGCCGGGCCGCTCAACAGCGCAACCGGGGTCCGCTCACCGATGGCCATGGCTTCGCCGCTGTGACCGGCGTAGTCCGTGGCCGTCACCGCGACGTCCGCCACCGGGACCTGCCAGGGGCCGACCATCTGGTCGCGCGCCACCGTGCCCGTGATCGAGCGATCGCCGATGGTGATCAGGAACTCCTTGCTGGCCACGGTCGGCAGGCGCAGCACCCGGTAGAGCGCATCGGAGATGTCGATGTTTGCAGTATCTAGCGGTGTTCGGTCCACGTGGACCCGCGACACACGGCGGTGCATCCGCGGTGGCTTGCCGAGCAGGATGTCCAGCGGCATGTCGATGGGCGTGGCCGGCAGCAGGCGGTCGCCGACGAACAGGCGCCCGTCGTCGCTGGCCCGCCCGACCTCGGCCCAGGGGGCCCGCTCGCGGGTGCAGATCGCCGAGAAGCGCGGGAGCTGCTCCCGCGGGATCGCCAGGACGTAGCGTTCCTGGGCTTCATTGCACCAGATCTCCAGTGGCGACAGCCCAGGTTCCGCGCTGGGGATGTCGCGCAGCTCGAAGACGCCGCCCCGGCCTGCGTCGTGGACCAGCTCGGGGAAGGCGTTGGACAGCCCGCCGGCGCCGACGTCGTGGATGCTGGCGATGGGAGAGTCGGGCCCCAGCGCGATGCAGCGGTCGATGACCTCCTGGCAGCGGCGCTCCATCTCGGGGTTGGCGCGCTGCACGCTGGCGAAGTCGAGGTCCTCGTCGGAGTCGCCCGTCGCCATGCTGCTGGCCGCGCCACCGCCGAGGCCGATGAGCATGGCCGGGCCCCCCAGCACCACGAGCGCGGCGTCGACCGGGATGGGGTCCTTCTCCACGTGCCCCGGCCGGACGTTGCCGTAGCCGCCGGCCAGCATGATGGGCTTGTGGTAGCCACGCCACTCGGTGCCCTCGGCACCCTCGACCGGCAGGCAGAAGCTGCGGAAGTAGCCGGCCAGCGCCGGCCTCCCGAACTCGTTGTTGAAGGCTGCGCCCCCGATGGGGGCGTCGAGCATGATCTCGAGCGCCGTCGCCATCCGGGGCGAGGAGCCCACCGCGGCCTCCCACGGCCGTGGCGCCCCGGGCAGCCGGAGATCGCTCACGCTGAAGCCCGTCAGCCCGGCCTTGGGCTTGCCGCCGCGGCCGGTGGCCCCTTCATCGCGGATCTCGCCGCCGCTGCCCGTGCCCGCGCCGGGATGGGGAGAGATGCCCGTCGGGTGGTTGTGGGTCTCCACCTTCATCAGCATGTGCGCCGGCTCGGTCGTCGCGGCGTAGACCCGGTCGTCGTGGCGCGGCAGGAAGCGGTCGACGACGGTGCCCTCGACCACCGCGGCGTTGTCCTTGTAGGCCGACAGTGTGCGCCCCGGGTGCCGCTGGAAGGTGTTGCGGATCATCGCGAACAGCGACCGCTCCTGGTCCAGCTCGTCGATGGTCCAGCGGGCGTTGAAGATCTTGTGGCGGCAGTGCTCGGAGTTCGCCTGGGCAAACATCATCAACTCGACATCGCTCGGGTCCCGGCCGAGCCGGCGGAAGGCGTCGATGAGGTAGTCGATCTCGTCGTCGGCCAGGGCCAGACCCAGGCGCCGGTCCGCCTCGACCAAGGCCGGACGGCCGCTGGCCAGCACCGGCACGGTCAGCAGCGGCCGCGGTTCCTCGTCCTGGAAGAGAGTGGCGGCGGCGTCGACGCCGTCGAGCACGGCTTCCGTCATACGGTCGTGGATGCCGGGCAGCAGCGCCCGGCGCGCCGCAGCGTCGGCACCCTCGATGGTCCAGACGACCCCGCGCTCGACCCGTCGCACCGCGTCGAGCCCGCACAGGCGCAGGATCTCGGTGGCCTTGGTCGACCACGGCGAGATGGTCCCCGGCCGCGGCGTGACCAGCGCATCCACCCATGGCAGGGCCGGCGGTGCGGGGTCCGCTCCGTAGGTGAGGAGCGCCGCCAGCGCGTCCTGCGCGTCGTCGGACAGCGGCGCCGCCGTGTCCACGAGGTGTACGAAGTGTGCGGAGAGCCCCTGGACTGCGTGCCCGTCGGAGCGCATCCGGTCGAGCAGCTTGCCGAGACGTGCGGGGGTGCGGGCCGGGCCACCGACGAGGACGAGCATGACCACTCCAGGCGGGAGGGCCGGTGTAATGCGGTGGGCAGCGCCAGCACCAGCAGGGCGGCGGTGGGGAGGGTGGGAGAGCGAGCCGCACATGCCGCTCGGCTGGGGTCTCCGCCCCCGAGCAGCACCCGACAACACGAGCGAATTCCCGCTCGAGCCGGCCGCCCTCACGCCGTTGCCGGGCTAGGCAGCGCGCCGTCCCCGTGAGTCGCGACGCCACCCGCCGCGACCGTGTCCCGAGCGCACCCACCTGCTTCGACGCCCCGAGGGTCCCCCATGCCGAGCGGAAAGCCCATCCACTACGTGCCCGTGCCGCCGCCCCCGCCGGATCAACGCGCGCAGCGTGCTGCCCGCTTCGCACCTGAGGGAGCGCGTCGCGATCGCTACTGCCTGCCCCAGAGCCTCGAGTCCGCCAGTCCGGTGGGGTACCGCAGCCGCGTGTCTCTCCGACCGGAGGAGACCCAGCTCGCGCTCGACATGCTCTCCCTGGACCGGCCGACGGCCTTCCGGCCCGGACCCGCCCCCACCGAACAGGAGCTGTTCGAGGAGAACGCCCTGGGGATCCTGTCGGCGCGCCAGTCTACGAACTACCGGGGCCACCGCCAGATCACGCTGGGGCCGGCGCGCTCCGCCGACGTGGCCGAACTGCTGCGTCGGCTCGAACACCGGGAGGCCGAGGTCCTCGAACACGCCGCCTACACGCAGGTCGTCCTGTCGCGGCCGTACCGCACGCCGTTCACGCTGCTGCTGACCTTCATCGGCCATGCCCCGCTGGCCAGCCTGGCGACGGTGCCGCTCCGGGCGTGGCGCAAGCGCTTCGACCACGCCGACGACATCCCCACCATCGGGTACCTCCAGCAGCTCCACGTGGGGATCCTCGCCGACGCCATGGAGCGGGCCACGATCATCGCCAGCCAGGGCCAACGCCGCGCCCAGGTGTTCATGGCGCCCTTCTCGGGTGCGGAACGCCATGCCGACAACGCACGGGTCATCGACGAGCTCGAGGCGCTGGTGGGGCTCGACCGAAGGCAGCGGGCCGCAGGCTGGCGGATCGCCCTGGTCGCCCAGGTCGGCCACGCCGACCCCATCGACGCCCCGGCAGAGAGCTGGCGGCGGCTGGGTGCCGCGCTCCTGGCGTTCCGCAGCGAGCGCATCCAGCCGGGCATCAACCAGGAAGACAAGGCGCCCGCGCCGTACCAGGCGCGACAGGACATGGACGTGCCAGAAGAGCTGGCGCAGATGGCGGGGCGCGCCGCCTACAACGCCTTCTCGCACTGGACCGGCATCGAGCGCGAACGCGCCAAGGAGCTGATCATCCTCGACCGCATCGATCCGCTCACCGACGAGGGCAAGGAGCGCCTGCGCCTGGTCCGACGAGAGCTGAACGCGGTCACCGAACAAGTGGTGCGGACCCTGCCGCTGTGGGCGGATCTGCCGACCGGACGCGCCCTGTCCCGCAACGCGAGTCGCGGTCGCAAGGCCTTCGCCCTGGCCGGCCAGCGGATCTACGTCGGCGGCCTGTCCCGGCCAGAGCTGGACAGCGCCGGGCTTGGCTGGTGCCATGCGGTCCGCGCCTTCGGGGCAGCGGCCGCCCGCAGCGCCCTGGTCGCCGAGCTGTGTGGGACGACGGACATCCCCGCTGGCTGCGACCTGCTGGCGGGGATCTGCTTGATGGCCGGACCGGTCAACCAGAACGACATCGGCAAGCAGTTCTACGGCATGCAGGACCTGCTCGCGGTCCGCCACCCCCACCGCGATCCCACCGCGCTGCTGGTGTGGACGCTGAAGGCCAAGACCGTCGCCGACCCCATCGGCAACGAAGAGCAGCTCATGAACGAAGCCCGCAGGGGAGCGCTCGTCGACCTCCGACCGGGTCCCCACGAGGTCTGCATGATCGAGCGTGCGGGCTCCCTTCACCCGCAGCGCCAGGCCGCAAGCGGCGTCAACCAGGAGCGGGCATTCCACGACGTCGGCAACTTCGTGTGTGCTGCCGACGGCGGCCAGATCCCCGGCAACCGGGGGGCGGCGTGGCCCGCAGCCGACGCCGGAGCCCGCGCCTGGGACTGACCGCCCACCAACGGACCCGGCTACATGGCAACATCCGCGGCGATGACCCGGCTCCTCTGCCGACGGTCTGCCGCGCCACCTCCCCGAGGTCCCCATGGAGTCCCCCCGCGCCCGTCGCGACCAGCTCCTCGCGCTGCTGGAGCATGAACCCGAGCTGACCCCGGAAGCGGTCCAGCGGATCGCGCGCCAGCTCGACGTCCCCGAAGCCGACGCCTGGGGCACGGCCCGCTTCTACGGCCTGCTCCGCGACAAGGGCGCCGGCACGCGGGTCTGCCAGTCCATCTCCTGCCGCCTGGCGGGCAGCGACGAGTGGATCGCGGCCCTGCGCGACGCGGGAGAGCCACACGTCGCGGTGAGCTGCCTGGGGCAGTGCGACCGGGCGCCAGCCGCCCTGCTCGACGACCTGAGCGTGCTGGCGCGCGGGGAGCCGGGCGCGGTCTTGCCTGCCGATGATGCGCTGCCCATCGACCTCGGAGGCGCCGACGACGCAAGCTACGGGGCGCTGTCGCGCGCCCGGGAGCTGGGAGCGGCGGCGGTCATCGACGAGATCGACGCCGCCGGCCTGCAGGGGCGGGGCGGCGCCGGCTTCCCCGCGGCCTTCAAGTGGCGGGCGGTGGCGGCCGAAGCCAACCCCGTGCACTACGTGGTGGTCAACGCCGACGAGGGCGAGCCCGGCACCTTCAAGGACCGCGAGGTCATGCGGCGGCGGCCGCACCGCCTGATCGAGGGGCTGGCCATCGCCGCGCTGGCTGTGGGGGCGAAGCAGACCTGGATCTACATCCGCGGGGAGTTCCACGAGGAACGCGCCGCCCTGGAGCGCGCGCTCCAACAGGCACGACCGCAGCTCGGCGACCTGGAGATCCACTTCGCCAACGGCCACGGCGCCTACATCTGCGGCGAAGAGACGGCGCTGCTGGAGTCGCTGGAGGGCCGCCGGGGCATGCCGCGGATCAAGCCGCCCTACCCGACCCAGCAAGGCCTGTGGGGCAAGCCGACCCTCATCCACAACGTCGAGACACTGGCCTGCGTGCCTTACATTGTAAGGCAGGGCGGAGCGGACTTCCGGGCGCTGGGCCGCACCGAGCCCGGCACAAAGCTGTACTGCATCTCGGGGCACGTGCAGCGCCCCGGCGTCTACGAACTGCCGCTGGGCGTGAGCCTCGACGAGCTGCTCGCGGTGGCCGGCGGCCCGGTGGGCACCCTCCGCGCCTTCTCCCCCGGCGGCGCCTCCTCTGGCTTCCTCCCCATCGACCAGTCCGGCCAGCCCTTGGACTTCAAGGGGCTCGTTGCTCGGGGCAGCATGCTCGGCAGCGCCGGCGTCGTCGTGCTCAACGACACGGTCGACATGGCCGAAGCCGCCCGCTGGCAGGCGGTCTTCTTCGAAGACGAGAGCTGTGGACAGTGCGCCCCCTGCCGCCTTGGCACCCAGGTGCTGCGCAAGAAGCTGGACCGCTTCGTCGCCGACCGCGATGCGGACGCCCTGCGCCACGTCTCCGACCTCGCCTTCGAGCTGGAGGAGGGCAGCATCTGCGGGCTCGGCATGGTCGCCCACCTGCCGCTCATCACGGCGATGCGCTACTTCCCCGAAGACTTCGCCGGGAGGGCCACGACGGCCGATGCCGCTCAGAAGGCGTCCGGCCCGACGTCGAAGGCATAGTCGCCGCTGATCTCCAGCGGGTAGACGAAGCCGCTGGGGTGGTAGCTGTCCCACTGCGCGGCAGCCGAATCCAGCGACAGATCGCCCTTGTGCTCGTCCCACCACGCCAGGACGTCGGTGTTGTCCTGGGCGACCATGGCGAGCACATCGAAGTTGTTGAGGGGGTCGTCGGAGAGGAGGTGGTCCCACTCGGGCCCCACGAGGTTCTCGAAGATCCGCCGCCGAGCCGCGGTCGCCGTGTCTTCGTCCAGGACCGAGACGTCCATCTCGCCCTCGAACTTGTAGCCACGGTTGTTGAAGTTGCAGGAGCCCACCGACAGGTAGCGGTCGTCGACGAGGCGGATCTTGCTGTGGGTGTCCATGTCCTGGACGACAACCTCGATGTCGTCCCAGATGAGGTCTTCATCGAGGTAGAGGTCGGCGGCCCGGAGCTGCAGCAGCAGGTAGCGGTCGGGGTAGCGCTCGCGGAAGCTCACGTCGGAGAGGTAGGTGTACTTCGCACCGCCGTCGTAGTCGCTGACGTCCTTGGTCACGACGATGAGCACGAGGTCCGGGTTGGCGTCCATGGCTTCCATGATGGCGGCGTTCATCACCGGCGCGCGGAAGTACTGGTCTTCGATGTAGATGTAGTCCTGGGCGTTGGCGAGGGCCTTGGCGTGGCTCTCCTGCAGCGACATCTCGGCCCAGGGTTCGGGGAGGGTCACCAGGATCTGCGTGGGCACACCGTCCGCGGGCTCGTCCGGCACGGGCCCCAGGTCGAAGCGGCTGGCGTTGTCAGCGTAGAGGTCGTCACCGTCGAGGGCGGCCTCCCAGCGCTCCCAGAAGACGTCTTCGACGTCGTGGGCGGCAGGTCCCTCGACCCGGATGCCGTAGTCCTTGCGCGGACCGTGGTCGGGCTCGGTCAGCCTGTCGGCGACGTCCTGGCGATCCGAGGCGCTGGCGTCGTAGTCCATGCGCCGCGGCTCGTAGATGAGGTGGTCGTTGGTGTCCCAGTCGGTCGACTTGACGTTCATGCCGCCGACCCAGGCGACCTGGCCGTCCAGCACGACGAACTTCTGGTGGTAGCTGGCCACCTGCACGCTCAAGCCCGCGGGGACGCGCAGGCCAGCCGCTTCGACCGCCCGGTCTGCATAGCGGGGGTTGTCGAGGACACGCTCGCCGAAGTCGAAGTCCGCCGGGGTCCCCGCGTATTCCTCGGTCAGTGGGACCTCGGTGGGGTTGCCCTGGAGCACGACCTCGAAGTCGTCACCGCGCGTGTCGGCGGCATCGCGCAGCTCGCTGTCGGTGTTGAGGTACTTGGCCCAGTCACTGTTCTCGTCCCAGAAGCGGTTGATCAGGACGCGCCGAGGCACGCCGCGGAGGTCCTGGAGGTGCCCCATGGCGGTGTGGGACCAGCGCGTGGCGTCGCTCATGCTGTACACACCCTCGGGCCGCTCCAGCTCGAAGTCGCTCTGCCACCACCAGGTCGCCCAGGTCACCCGTTCGCTGGCCGACTCCAGGTCGGTGGCGACGCCCTGCCACTTCTCCTCGCCGTCCATGGCCAGCTCGACGCGGTTGCGAGAGGGCGCACGCCCCGTCGCCGCGAACCAGTCGTGGTCGAGGCCGAGGTAGACCGAGGTGATGGGGCAGTCCTCGCCGTCGATCTCACGCAGGCCGACGCTGGTGGCGACGCGGCCCTCGTCGGGATCGCGCACGCCGAAGCCGCCGTCGCCGTCGTAGGACACCAGCACGGCCAGCTCCCGGTGATCCGCGGCGTCGAGGATGACCTGCAGGTCCACGGCCACGTCGCCGTAGCGCAGGATCTTCACGCCGGGGCCGACGTCGGGGTCTTCGACCCAGGTCGGGTCGTGGTCGAGGGAGAGGCTGGTGCCGTCGAGGTCCCGACCCCAGATGTCGAGGGGGATCAGCTCGAGGTTGGCCGTCGCGCCACAGGGCGCCGTGCCCCCCGGTCCGAGCGGGTCGTCCTCGGTCCACGCGGAGTCATCGTCGGGGTCCGGCCCGTCGTCGGAGAACTTGCCGACCTGGCAGCCGGCCAGGACGCACAGCGACAGCAGGGCGTGCAGCCTCACCGCCAGCTCCCCACGAGGATCTGCAGGGTGTAGGGGGCGTCACAGCTCGACCCGTCGGTGCTGTAGACACGGGCTTCGTACCACCCGGAGTCGTCGAAGCCGTAGCTGCCGCCGTAGTTGATCAGCTCTTCTCCCCCGTCGGCGTGCTCATCGGCGGCGTCCACGATTCCGACGTTGTCGCCGTCGACGTCTTCGACCAGCCGCAGCTCCAGCGCGTAGTCGGCGTCGGCGGGAACGTCGTAGAGCCACAGCTCGATGTCGAACCAGGACCAGTCACCGTCTTCGACGTAGAACAGGTAGCGGTCGTCGTCGTCGTCGGGGAAGATCCAGGCGACCATGACGGCGTCGGACTCGTCCTTCATCACGCCGAGGTCGTAGGGATCGACGTCGTTGGGTTCGTAGCTGTCGCGGTCGAAGTCTTCGTCGATGTCATCGTCGCAGTCGTTGTCTTCGCCATCGCAGATCGAGTCGTCGGCGTCGGGGTGGACCGTGCGATCGCCGTCGTCGCAGTCGCCCTCGTCGACGGTGTAGCCGTCGCCGTCGGCATCACCCGGATCTTCCTTCCACCAGCCGGTGTCGCCACCGCCGTCGCTCCCACCGCCGTCGGCTCCGCCGTCGCCTGCCCGGCCGCCATCCTGCGCCGCGCCACCGTCAGCACCCGAGCCGTCGTCATCCAGGTCGATGGAGCCCGCCTGCAGGCAGGCCGCGAGTGGGAGGAAGATGAGGGAGGACGGGAACATGACGTCTCCATGGCAGTGTCCGGACCGCCAAGGATAGCGCGTCCAGTCCGGAAGGTCCCGCCGCGCCCCGTCGTCGCTGGAAGCACCTCGATCAGGCGGGCACTACCGCTGGAGACGGCGTTCCGCTACCTTCCAGTTGGCCCCGTCGCCCGCGCGTGGGCCGCTCCTCCGCATCCCCGGGACGGACAGGATGACCGCCTTCACCATCGAGATCGACGGCCACAGCGTGCAGGCGCAGCCCGGCGACACCGTGCTGGAGCTGGCCCGTGGCCAGGGCATCGACATCCCCACCCTCTGCCACGACCCCCGGCTCGAACCGGCCGGTTGCTGCCGCTCCTGCCTCGTCGAGATCGAGGGACAGCGCCGGCTGCAGCCGGCCTGCACCTGGCAGGCGACGCCGGGGCTGAAGATCTCGACCCGCTCCGAGCGCATCGACCGCCACCGCCGGGTGCTGATGAGCCTGTACCTGGCCGACAACGCCGTGGACGACCAGGGGCGTCCACCCGAGAGCCCCGACGGCAACGCCCTGCGCCGCCTGACCGAGGGCATGCAGGCGCTCGACCTCGACCCCATCGGCTCGCCGCGGGTCGGCCGGCCCATGGACGACAACCCCTACATCCACTTTGACCCCGACAAGTGCATCCTCTGCGCGCGCTGCACCCGCTACTGCGACGAGGTGGAAGCGGTCAACGCCATCGCCCTCACCGAGCGGGGCGGCGCCACGACCATCGGCACCATCGGCATGACCGGCCTGCTGCACACCTCCTGCGAGCTCTGCGGCGGCTGCATCGACACCTGCCCCACCGGCGCGCTGTCCGAGAAGAAGAACGCCGACGTCGACCTGACGGCGACGACGGTGACCCGCAGCACCTGCAACTTCTGCGGGGTGGGCTGCCAGGTCGATCTGCACGTGCTCGACGGCCGGGTCGTCCGCGTGAGCTCGCCGCCGGCGGGGACCACCGTCAACGACGGCAACCTCTGCGTGAAGGGGCGCTTCGCCTACGACTTCATCCACAGCGAAGACCGGCTCACCACGCCGCTGGTCCGCGGCGACGACGGCAAGCTGCATCCGACCTCGTGGGACGACGCCATCGAGAAGACCGCAGCGGGCCTGCTCGGCGTCAAGCAGCGCCACGGCCCCGGCTCGCTGGGCTTCATCTCGTCCTCCCGCTGCACGGGCGAAGAGAACTACCTCGTGCAGAAGCTGTCCCGCGCCGCGTTTGGGACCAACGACTGCCACCAGTGCGCAGCCACGTGACACGCACCCACCGTCGCCGGTCTGGCGGCAATGTTCGGTGCAGGCGCGATGACCAACTCGATCCCCGAGATCCGCGACACGGACATGATGTTCGTGATCGGGTCGAACACGACCGAAGCCCACCCCATCATCGCGATGGAGATGAAGCGGGCGCGGCGGCGCGGGGCGAAGCTGGTGGTCGCCGATCCACGGCGGATCTGGCTGGCCGAACAGGCCGATCTGCACCTGCAGCTCCGGCCGGGCACGGACGTGTGGCTGATCAACGCCATCGCCCACGTGATCCTGGCCGAGGGGCTCGAAGATCGCGCCTTCATCGACGCCCACACCGAGGGCATCGACGCCCTGCGGGCCGTGGTCGAGAAGTACACCCCCAAAGAAGCCGAGAAGATCACCGGCGTGCCCGCCGACGACATCCGCACCGCGGCCCGGTGGTACGCCGGCACCCGCAAGGCCGGCATCTACTACACGCTGGGGATCACCGAACACACCCACGGCACCGACAACGTGTTCAGCCTGGCCAACCTCGTCCTGATGACGGGACACCTGGGCGTGCCCTCCGCCGGGCTCAACCCCCTGCGGGGCCAGAACAACGTCCAGGGCGCCAACGACGCCGGCGCCAGCCCGGTCTACTACCCGGGCTACCAGAAGGTCGACGACCCCCTCGCTCGCGCCCGATTCGAAGCCGAGTGGGGCGTGCCCCTGGACCCCAACCCCGGCCGCACGCTGCCCAAGATGATGGAAGCGGTCTGCGACGGGGACATCAAGGGCCTGTTCATCATGGGCGAGGACATCGTCCTGTCCGAACCGAACGTTGGTAGGCTGGAGGAGGGGCTGAACCAGGCCGAGTTCATCGTCGTTCAGGACATCTTCATGAACGAGAGCTGCCGCTTCGCCGACGTGGTGCTGCCGGCGGCCTGTTTCGCCGAGAAGGACGGCGTGTTCACCAACTCCGACCGGCGGGTGCAGCGGGTGCGCAAGGCCGTCGACCCGCCAGGCCAGGCCCGCCCCGACTGGGAGATCCTCTGCGACATCGCCCGTGCCGTCGGCTACCCCATGCCCGACTACGGCGGACCGGCTGACGTGTACGCCGAGCTGGCGAAGCTGTCGCCGAAGTTCTCCGGCATCAGCCACGCCCGCATCGAAGCCGAGGGCGGCCTGCAGTGGCCCTGCCCCTCGCCCGACCACCCCGGCACCCGCTTCCTGCACGAGGGCGGGCCGCTCATCGGCACCAGCCGCTTCCGCCCGGCGGAGTACCGGCCCAGCCAGGAGCAGCCCGACGCCGAGTACCCGCTGGTGCTGTCGACGGGGCGCACGCTGTACCACTACAACGCCGCCACCCAGACCCGGCGCGAGTCGGGCCCGGTGCTCAAGCAGCCGACCAACTTCGTCGAGGTCGCGCCGCGGGACGCCCGCAGGATGGGCCTGACTGACGGGGAACGGGTGCACGTCTCCAGCCGGCGGGGCACGGTCCACGCCACGGTGCAGATCAGCCGGCGCATGCGGCCGGGCTGCATCTGGATGCCGCTGCACTTCGCCGAAGACCGCGCCAACATGCTCACCAACGAAGCCGGCGACAGCGTCACCGGCACCGCGGAGTACAAGGTCTGCGCGGCCCGCATCGAGCGGATCGCGGACCCGGCCCACACCGAGGAGGGCGACGGGGCGCAGGCGGCGCGGTGAGCGTGCTAGAGTCCGCGCATGGCGACGGACGACCAGACCTTCCTCAAGCAATTCTACCAGGCGCTGGCGGACCGACCGCTGGCGCCGGACAGTCCCCGCTACGTGCGCCTCTACGATGATGAGGCGCTGACCCCCGCCGACCCGGTCGACCAGCTCCAGACCACCATCGAGTGGTCAACCATCGAGAGCACGCAGCTCTTCAGCGGCGTCCGCGGTACCGGCAAGAGCACGGAGCTGCGGCGGCTCAAGCAGCAACTCGAAGACGGCAGGGAAAGCATCGTCGTGCTCTGCGACATGGGCCGCTACCTCAACCTGACGACGCCCATCGATGTCAGCGACTTCCTGCTGGCCATCGCCGGGGCCTTCGGCGACGCCCTGCAGAGCGACCCGGACCTGCTGGGCAAGGACCTGCTCAAGGAAGGCTACTGGACGCGCTTCCGCAACTTCATGACAAGGACGCGCGTAGAGCCGGCAGAGCTGGGACTGGATGCCGGCGTCGAAGGTGCAGCGGTCTCCGTGAAGGCCAACCTCAAGGCCGATCCGTCCTTCCGGCAACGCCTCCAGGAACACCTCAAGGGCCACCTCGGCGCGCTGGTGGAAGATGTGCGGGCCTTCACCCAGGAGTGCGTAGAAGCCCTGCAGGACCGGCACGGAGGCGACCAGCGGGTGGTGCTGCTGCTCGACTCGGTGGAGCAGATCCGGGGGACCGCGGTCAACGCCGAAGACGTCGCCGCGTCCCTGGTGGTGTTGTTCCACGGACATGCCGACAAGCTGGCCTTCCCCTACCTGCACGTCGTCTACACCGTACCGCCCTGGCTGAAGATCAAGGAACCGGGGATCTCGCGGCTGTACGACGGCGCCGAGTGGATCCCCTGCGTCAAGGTGGCCGACCGGCACGGCCAGCCCTGCGAACCCGGCCTTCGGGCGCTGCGAGAGGTGATCGGCCACCGCGGCGACTGGCAGCGCCTGCTCGGCAGCCAGGACGCGCTCGATTGCTTGATCCTGGCGTCCGGCGGCTACCTGCGCGATCTGTTCCGCTTGCTGCAGACCGCGATGAGGCTGGCACGGGGGCGTAGCCTGCCGC
This sequence comes from uncultured Enterobacterales bacterium, assembly GCA_964599085.1. Lineage (GTDB taxonomy): Bacteria > Myxococcota_A > UBA796 > UBA796 > UBA2385 > J125. The sequence goes on from CAZRFD010000019.1 coordinate 23,002, forward strand.
TACAGCGGCCGCTGCTCGACCTGGCGATGCAGGAGGTCCGCAACGCCTACCTGCCCGTGGCCCATGAAGACGCGCTGTGGCTGGACCGGATCCACGCGACCCGGGCCAATGAGCTGGAAGACGGCACCCACCTGCCGGACCTGGCGCGCTACTTCGACAACCTGCTGGTGATGGCCTACCGCAACGGCGACGAGTGGTGGGCGGTCCACCCCCTCATCGCCGACACCGTGCGGGCGCAGGCGGCCGATGTCCGCAAGCGCCGCCACGAAGAGGGCGAGACGACGGATCAGGGCGATGGCGCCCCCGCCGATTGAGCTGTCGTCGTCGGCAGAAGCGGCCTGGCAGACCCTCCGCCAGCACGACGAGTGGGCCAAGGGCTTCTGGCTGGCGTGGGTATTCACCGACCACCCCCCGACCGCCGACGAGCTCCGGCGGCGGCTGGCGGCGGGCGGCACGCGCCCCATGCGGGTGTTCGACCTGGCGGGCGCGACCGATGTGCCGGCGATCCTCCGGGGCCTGCTCGCCGACGACCCGGCGCCGCAGGGCCACGTCTGGGTGCGCTGCAGCGGCGCTACCGGCGGGCCGGACGCCCGGGCCGACCAGCGCCAGGCATGGACCGAGCTGCACCTCCGCCTGAACGAACGTCGTGAGGCGCTGCGGCAGCGGCTCCCGGCGGGGCTGGTCCTTGCCGGTCCGGCGGGGTTCAAGGCCGCCGCGCGGGAAGCCGCCCCCGACCTGTGGAGCATCCGCTCCCTGGTGCTGGAAGCCGAGCCACCGGTCCCGTTCCCCTTGCAAAGCGACACACGGCCAGAGCGCCCCGAGCCCCTTCGGGCACCCGCCAGCGCAAAGCTCGCCCGCCGCGCGCTCCAGCGGGCGCTGCGGGCGGAAGACCGGGCGGCCGAAGCTGTCGCCCGTACCCGCCTGGCCCAGGCGTGGCTGGACGAAGGGGCACCCGCCGAAGCGCGTACGGAAGCCGCACGCGCCGTGGAGCGGGCCGCCGCGGGTGCCGACAAGGCCCGCGCGCTGGGCGTGCTGGCAGAGGCGGAAGACCAGCTTGGCGACCACAGCGCCGCGCTCGCCCACTACCGGCAGGCGCTGCAGGACGCCGGGGACGCCGGTGGTTCGGACGCGGTGTGGTGGGCGGTTCAAGCAGCGAGGATTGCCCGAGACGCCGGACGGCCGGCTGACGCGCTCTCCCTGGGCCAGGACGCGGTACGGCGCGCTCGGCCCCTGGGACCCGACCACACGCGGGAGTTGGCCGTGGCGCTGTACGCGCTGGGGCGGGCACACCGAGACCTCGGCGACCTCGACGCCGCCCGAGACGCATTCACCGAGAGCCTTGGACTCCGCCGGCGGCTCCGCGACACCCTCGGCGACTCGCCCCAGGTGCTCCGGGACCTCAGCATCGGTCTCGACGGCCTCGGCAAGGTCTCCCGAGAACTGGGCGACCTCAACGCCGCGAGACAGGCGTTCACTGAGAGCATCCAGCTCAGCCGACAACTCCGCGACACCCTCGGCGACACGCCCCAGGTGATCCGTGACCTCTCCATTGGCCTCGAAAATCTCGGCAGGACCGCACATGAACTCGGCGACCTCGACGCCGCCAGGCAGGCCCTGGCCGAGAGCATCGAGCTAGCCCGCCTGCTCCGCGCCACCCACGGTGACACGCCCTTGGTCATCCGCGACCTCTCCGTCGGCCTCGACTACGCCGGAAAACTCTCACTTGACCTCGGCGACCTCGACGGCGCCAGACAGGCGTTCACTGAGAGCATCCAGCTCAGCCGACAGCTCCGCGACAAGCTCGGCGACACGCCCCAGGTGATCCGGGACATCTCCGTTGGTCTCGACAATCTCGGGAGAGTCGCTGGTGATCTCGGCGACCTCGACGCCGCCCGCGACGCCTTCACCGAGAGCCTCGCGCTGCGGCGACAGCTCCGCGACGCCCTCGGCGACACGCCTCAGGTCATCCACGATCTGGTCAGCGCGCTGGCGTTGTTGGCATTGGTTTCTGACGGTGGCGAGCGGACGGCACTCGGACAAGAAGCGATAGCGCTGGCAATGCGCCGACACGAGCAGCACCCGACCCCATCGACCGAGGGGCTGCTGGCGGCCCTGCGCAAGGATTTCGGCAGCGAGAGCGGGGACGACTGATGTCACTGCGTAGGGCGCGGTGGACTCCGCCCCCCCCCAAAAGAAAACCACAAGCTGCTGAACTGGCAGCGTGAGCTTGCGGAACTGCCAGAAGCCCAGAACTGACCCCGCCCGCAGGCCCACGCTACGATGACCGCATCGGAAACCGCTGGCCGCCGGAGACCCCATGGCCGTCCCCGCCCGCAAGAAGCTCAGCTACCAGGAGTACCTGGACCTGGAGCGCCGCACCGATGTCCGCCACGAGTTCCTCAACGGTGAAGCCTGGGCCATGGCCGGCGGGACGCTGCGGCACTCGGCGATCAAGGCCAACCTCACCACCGCGGTGGGCGTGGCCCTGCGCGGCACCCCCTGCCGCGCCTACGACTCCGACGCCAAGCTGCTGGTTGAACCGACGGGGCTGGCGACCTACCCGGACCTGGCCATCGTCTGCGGGCCGGTGCGGCGGGCGCAGCTCGATCGCCACGCCGCGACCAACCCCACGGCGCTCTTCGAGGTGCTCACCGACAGCACCGAAGCCTGGGACCGGGGCGAGAAGTTCCGCCACTACCGCGACCTGGACCGGCTGCAGCAGTACGTGCTCGTCGGCACGAAGCGCCAGCTGGTGGAGGTGTTCCGCCGCGGCGCCGACGACACCTGGGTGCTGCGCGAGTATGGCCCAGGTGAGTCGGTGGACCTCGACGGCACCGGCACGACCATCTCCGTCGATGACCTGTACCTGGACCTGCCCGAGGACCCGCCGGACGAATGAGCGCGGCACCGTCCAGCGACAGCGCAGACGGACCCGTCACCCCCGCGCGACCACCACCACACGCCGCCAGCCATCGTCGAGGGCGTAGCGGGCGCGGTGCAGCACGACCCAGCCAGCGGGCGGGTCCCAGGCGCTGTCGCCGAGCATGACGAGCAGGCGACCGTCGGGCAGGAGCAGGCGGTCGGCGTCGGCGAGCACGCCCTCGGGCGCCTTGTAGGCGCGAGAGACGAGGCCGTCGAAGGGGCCCTCGACCCGCTCGCTGCGGCCGTGGAAGACGTGGACGCGGGCGAGGCCGGCGCCCGCGCGGCGCGCGGTGTCGACGACGGTGTCGAGGAAGACGGCGCGCTTGCGACGGCTCTCGACCAGCACCACGTCGGCGTCGGGGTTGCGGGCGGCCAGGGCGATGCCGGGGAAGCCGGCCCCGCTGCCGAGATCGGCCCACCGGCCGGTGATGGGGCCCAGGGCCTCCACCGCCGCGGCGGCGTCGACGAAGTGGGGGGCGAGGGGCCCCGGGCCGACGAGATCCATGGCCGACCGCCACTGGTCGAGGAGCTCGAAGTGGACCCGCTCGGCGGGGGTGAGGCCGGGCGGCGGGGTGGGAGCGCTCACGACACGGTCCCCCGTGCGAGGTGGACGGCCAGCAGGTCGATGGCCGCGGGGGTCACGCCCGGCAGGCGGGCGGCGGCGCCGAGGGTGCCCGGACGCGCTTGTCGGAGGCGTTCGGCGACCTCGTGGCTGATCCCGGGCAGGCGGAAGTCGAGGCCCGCGGGCAGCGCCACGGCCTCCATGCGGCGGCTGCGCTCGGCGCGGGCCCGCTCGCGATCGAGGTAGCCGGCGTACTTGATGTCGGTGACGACCTGTTCCGCGACCTCTCCGTCGACGCTCGGACGATCGTCGAACAGCAGGCCGAGGCCGCCCCAGTCCAGCTCCGGCCGCCGGAGCAGCTCGGCGGCGGTGGCCTTGTTGCGGGGCGGCTTGATCCCGGCGGCGTCGCAGCGGCGGCGTCCGTCGGCGTCGGGGAGGAGGCTGGCACTGGCGCACCACGCTTCGGTATCGGCGATGGACCGTTCTTTGCGGCAGAACCGGTCCCAGGCGGCGTCCGACAGCAGGCCCTCGGCGCGGGCGCGGGGCATCAGGCGACGGTCGGCGTTGTCTTCGCGCAGCAGCAGGCGGTGCTCGGCGCGGGAGGAGAACATGCGGTAGGGCTCGCCGCCGACACCGCGGCTGACGAGATCGTCGATGAGCACGCCGATGTAGGCTTCATCCCGCCGCAGCAGGAAGGCTTCGCCGCGGGCAGCGCTGACCCCGGCGACGAGCCCCTGGGCGGCGGCCTCTTCGTAGCCGCTGGTGCCGTTGAGCTGGCCGGCGAGGTACAGCCCGGGGATCCCCTGGTGCTGCAGGTCGTGGCCCAGGTCCCGGGGATCGGCGAAGTCGTACTCGACAGCGTAGCCGTGCTGCTCGACTCGGGCCTGCTCCAGCCCGGGGATGCGGTGGATGAGGTCGTCCTGGACCACGGCGGGCAGGCTGGTGGACAGGCCGTTGACGTAGACGCGGTGGGTGTCGAGACCCTCTGGCTCCAGGAAGAGGAGGTGGCGATCCCGGTGGGGGAAGCGGACCACCTTGTCTTCGATGGAGGGGCAGTAGCGGGGTCCGCGCCCCTCGATGGCGCCGGTGAAGATGGGCGCGCGGTGGAGGTTGTCGCGGATGAGCTGGTGGGCGCCCTCGTCCGTCCAGGCGAGGTGGCAGTCCACCGTCGGCAGGCGGTCCGGCGGCGGCGTGAAGGCGAAGTGGCCACCGGGGACCGTGTCGGCCTGGACCTGCAGGCGGTCCCAGGCGATGGTCCGCCCGTCGAGGCGGGGGGTGGTGCCGGTCTTGAGCCGCCCCAGGCGAAGCCCAAGTGCCCGGAGCTGTGCCGCGAGCCGCTGGGCCGCTGGGTCACCGACCCGGCCGCCCTCGACCCGTTCCTCTCCCCGGTGCATGACGGCGGCGAGGAAGGTCCCGGTGGTGAGCACCGCGGCGTCGCAGGCAAGCGCGCTGTCGTCGGCCAGCACCACCCCAGCGACCCGCCCGGCGACCAGTCGGAGCCCGGCGACCTCACCCTCGACGAAGCGAACCGCCGGCGCGCCGTCCGCACCACGCGCCCCGAGCAGCTCGGCGGCCATGGCCGCCGGGTAGCGATCGATGTCGACCTGGGCCCGGCTGGACTGCACGGCCAGGCCCTTGCGCGTGTTGAGGCGGCGGAACTGGATGCAGGCCCGGTCGGCGACACGGGCCATGGCGCCCCCGAGCGCGTCGATCTCCCGGACGAGGTTGCCCTTGGCGAGACCGCCGATGGCGGGGTTGCAGGACAGCCGGGCGATGTGACGCCGCGACAGGGACACCACCGTCACCCGCGCACCCGCGCGCACCGCGGCCAGCGCCGCTTCACAGCCGGCGTGGCCCGCGCCGACGACGACGACGTGGGGGCGTGCGCTCACGGGCGCGAGCTAACAGGTAGGCTCTGTCGATGGCAGACCGTGCGCCGATGGAAGCCCTGCGGCAGCGCCTGCTCACGCTGGCGGTGCTGGTGGGGGCGGCGCTGCCCTTCATCGGCAAGCCGGTCCACATCGACGACGCCAACTTCCTGGTGCTGGCCCGCGGAGCGGCCGCCGACCCCTGGCGGCCCCACGCCGTGCCCATCAACTGGCAGGGCCACATGGAGCTGGCCTTCGACGTGCTGAGCAACCCACCGGGCATCGCCTGGTGGCTGGCGCCGGTGGTCGACGCGCCGGTGTGGGCGCTGCACCTGTGGATGCTGCCCTGGCTGCTGGTGAGCGCGTGGGGGGCATGGGAGCTGGGGCGACGCTTCGCCAACCGCGCCATCGCCGCCACGCTGCTCATCTGTGGTGCGCCCGCGGCCGTGCTCGCCACCCAGGCGCTGACACCGGACCTACCACTGCTAGGCTGCGTGCTGGCCGGGCTCGCCGGGCTCACCCGCCGCGAGGGGCCGGCTTCTCTCGAGCGGCGCTGGCCGTGGGCCCTGCTGCTCGGTGCCAGCGCCCTGTTCCGCTACAGCGGCGCCGCCTTGATCCCCGTGGCGCTGGCCTGGCCGCTGACCCTGCGGGGGCGACGGGGCCTGCGCCCCGGCCTGGTGCTGGCGGGGGCGGCCGCGACGCCGCTGGGGCTGCTGGCCGCGCACGACCTGCTCGCCTACGGCGAGGTCCACGTCATGGCGATGACCGCCTTCCAGGGCATCGCCGACGCCCCGAGAGAGCTGTTCCGCAAGGTGGCCGCGTCGCTGGCCATGCTGGGCGGCGCGCTGGTCCTGCCGGTGCTGTGCTGGGCCCGACCGGTGCCGGCGCTGGTCGGCGTGGTCGGTGGCTGCGTCATCGGCGGTCAGGCGGCGACCCTCTCCCACCAGGAGGGGCTGCCGGCCCTGGCGACCCTGCTGGCATGTTCGGCCGGTGGAGCCGTGCTCGGCGGCGCCGTCCCTCGCCCCAGCCTGCCGCAGCGGCGTGACCGCGACGCGCTCTTCCTGTGGCTCTGGCTGCTCGTCGGCGTGCTCTTCCTACTGAAGCTGCGCTTCACCGCAGCGCGCTACTGGCTGCCCTTCGCCGCCCCGGCGGTCCTGCTCAGCCTGCGCTCCGCCAGCACGCGCCTGGTCCGTGTCGCCGTCCCCCTCACCCTGCTGCTCGCGCTCCTCCTCGCTCAGGACGACCTCCGCCTGGCGCAGGCCCAGCAGGAGCTGGCGCGCCACATGGACCGCACCGCGCGCAGTGAGGGCGGCCCGGGCGTCTTCGCCGGGCACTGGGGCTGGCAGGACGCCCTGGAGCGGCGAGGCTGGCGCCCTCTCGAGGAAGACTTCCCCATCGCACCCGGCCAGCTCTTCGCCAGCGACGACGCGGCCTGGCCCCAGGAGCCGGGCGAGAGCTGCCTGGTCCCGCTGGACGCTGCGACCATCGAGGGGCCACCTGTGCCGCTGCCGCGCGTGCTCGCACCGCGAGGCGGCGCCAACATCCACGCCAGCATGGTGAGCGGCCGCCCGCCGCTGGAGACCTACGCCCCCTGGACCTTGTCGACTGAACCCTACGACCGCGCGCAGCTCTGGCGGGGCTGTCGGGAACCCGACGCCGATGGCGTCGACGTCATCGACCTGGGGCCGGTGGTGCTCCCCGACGCAGCCCCCCCTCAGCGGGACTCCGACGCACCCGACAGATCCGACGACTGAGCCTGCTGGCGCTCCCACGCACGCGCACGCTTGTGCGAGCGCCACAGCTCGTGGCTGCTGCCGACGATGCAGAGCAGGTGGTGCGCGCCGAGCCACATCCAGCCGCGCTTGCCGAGCTCCGGGCCGAACACCAGCGTGATCCCCACGGCGATGCACAGCCAGGTCAGCGCCGCGATGGCGCCGAGGTCGACGGGCCGGCGAGCGGTGGCCATGATCCTCCCGGGGTCGGCCGCATTATCCATGCTGGAGACACACCTCGCCTGGCCGAACCCCGGAGCCACTCTGTCCCGCCCCAGCCCCTGGTACCGCGACATGGTCGTCGGCGAGCGCGGAGCTGGCCGGCGGGTCGACGCGTTCATGGCGCTGCGCTTCCCGGAGTGGTCGCGGACAGAGATGCAGGCCTGGATCCGGCGCGGCGGGATCCGGAGCGAGGAGCGTCCGCTCAAGGCCAGCTCCCGCCTGCGCGCCGGCGAGCGCCTGCGCATCCACATCCCGGGGATCGCGCCCACGACGCCCCCCCCACCGATGCCCCCCGTCCTCTACGAAGACGACCAGGTCATCGTGCTGAACAAGCCCCCGGGCCTGCTCTGCCACCCTGCGGGCAACCGCTGGGTGTACGCGATCATCGGCCTGGTGCGGGCCGCCCGGCCGGACGCGCGGGTCGACCTCGTCCACCGCCTGGACCGGGACACCTCCGGGGTGCTGGTGCTGACCAAGGACCTCGCTGCCAACGTCTTCCTGAAGGAGGCGCTGCGCAAGCGACGGGTTCACAAGCAGTACCAGGCCATCGTCCGCGGCCGCATCCCCTGGGATCGGCATGAGGTGCGCGCCCCGATCGGCAGCGACGAAAGCTCCGAGATCCGCCTGCGCAAGGGGGTGCGCCCCGACGGCCAGGAGGCCTGGACCACGGTCGAGGTGCTGCGGCGCATCGACCCGGCACCCGACGCGCAACCGCCCAGCCACCCCGACGGCCACAGCCTGGTCGAGCTGACCCTGCACACCGGCCGCACCCACCAGATCCGCGTGCACATGGAGCACCTGGGCTTCCCGCTGCTCGGCGACCGCATCTATGGTCAGCCCGACGATGTGTTCATCCGGATCCAGGAGGTCGGCGAGGAGGATGAAATGGTCCGGACCGCCGTGGGGTTCCCCAGACAGGCCCTGCACTGCGCGGCCATGACCTTCCCCCACCCGCTGCACGGCAGCCTCACCGTGCGGGCCCCGCTCGCCGGCGACCTCGGCGCCATCCTCGACGGCGCCCCACCGCGCTGGCCCACCCCTCCCTCCGACAGCTCCCACGACAAGAGGTAGCGTCTCCCCATGACTCCGATCACGCTCACCCTGCCGGCCCTCCTCGGCCTGTCGACCGCAGCCCTCGCCCAGGACTCCGACCACGACTCCGAGCCTGGCGAACCCCTGGCGATCCCCATCGGCGAGGAACCCGCGGAATCCCACGCGCCCGCGCCGCTGCCGCCCGCCGAGCGGCCCGGCCCTCTCGCCATCCCGAACGGCCCTCCGGGGCACAAGCAGCCGCCGATGTCGCCGCAGAAGCTCCAGGCCTTGCGCGACTACGAAGCGCAGCGGCTGCAGATCCGCGGCGAGACCGAGGTCCGCACCGAAGCCGTGCCGGTCTTTGGCTGGGGGTGGAGCTGGGGCTGGCGCGGCCGCTACCACCCGCACACGACCGTGGGCGTGGCCTATGCGCCCGTCGGGACGTCGCGGGGCTGGGGCATCTACCAGGGGCCCGACCGGCTCTCCACCATCGACGCGCTGACCGTCGCTGGTGACAGCCGGCTGGCCGGCGTCGAACAGACGATCAGCCGCAAGCGCAACACCGCGCGGGGCTGGTACACGGTCGCCGGCGTCGGTGGTGCCGCGGCCGTCAGCAGCGTCTTCGGGCGGGCCTGGGCCGACACGCCCGCCGAGTACAACACCTGGACCACCGTCGGCGTCGTCGGCGGGATCTCGACGGTGGTCGGCCTGGTCGCGGGGGCTGGCCCATCCAGCGACGCCCGCGCGCTCCAGGATGTCCCCGCACGCAGCATGTCGCTGTCGGAAGCCCGCGCCATGGTGGACCGGTACAACGACGGCTTGCGCCAGCGGCTCGGCCTGACGCCAGCCGAGGTGTGGAGCATCGAGAACCGGGACGACGGGCCACCGCGGTAGCGCGACGGTGCGGCGCCGCCGTCAATCACACACAGTGGTGCTCTTCGCCTGCCCGTCGCGGAGCCACCACCACGTCGAGCAGTAGCAGCGCTGGTCTGAAGGAGCTGACACCACCGTGGCCGGTCCGTCGGGCGGCTCGCAGACCTCGACCGCCCCGGTGGCGGTCAGCTCGGCGGCGGCGCTGGGATCGAGGTGGTCGCGCAGCACGGCTTCGCCCGGCCGCTTGGCCCGCAGCCAGGTGGCGACGAGGCCGCCCGCGTCGTGGTGAAGTGCTGGCCACTGTACCGGCGTGAGATCGAGGCCCCGCGCCAGGAAGCGCAGGCGGACCTTGCCATGGGTGTCCACCTCGAGCCGGGCGATGTCGACCGTGCCGTCACCGTCCAGGTCGACCTGCACCGCGGTGCCTCCTGCCACGTCGGTGGCGGACGGTCCACCGACGGCCTGCTGGGTCCCGGTGGCGAGGTCGGCCCGCGTGGCCGGTCTCCACCCCACCGCGCCGAGGACGGGGGAAAGGTCCGGCACGTCTCCGTCGCCCACGGCCGCGGGGCTCGGTCCACCGCAGGCGGCCAGCATCGCCGCCACCAGATAGCGCTCGAGGAGTCCGAACAAGGTTGGCTTCCGAACAGCGCTAGGGGCGCGGCCAAGCGGCGTGGATGTGGGTGTCGTGACCCCGGTTGCCCGGGCCGAGGACCTCGACCGCGCCGAGCTGCCGGCAGCGCGCCATGAAGCGGGAGACCGACGGGTTGCGGCTGCTGACGTACCGTCCGTCCAGCTCGCTGATGTCCATCGCGACCCCCGAGTAGTGCAGCGAGGTGGCGCTGTGGGACGCACCGGCCAGCTCGCTCACCGTGAAGCTGAACTCGCTGCCCAGCGTCTCCAGGGCGTCCAGGATCTCGTCGGACAGCTCCACCTGCCCACCCGGGGCGGTGCCGTAGCTGCTGCGGTCAACGTCGGTGCCCTCCACCACGTCCTGGATGTTGTCGTCGGCGTTGGCCGAGTCGACGACCCCGCTGGGGTGCGTCGTCGCGAGGGTGATGGCGCTGCTGGTCTGGATGCCGTAGGCCTGCAGCGACCGGCCGACGACACGGTCGTAGGTCGCAAGGGCGCGCGTCGCAGACCGGGTCGTCGGGCTGCTGCCAGCGGTCTCGTCGCGCAGGATCGCCCCAAAGCGTCCCGCCGCGATCCCGGGCCCACCGGTGAAGCGCTGCTCTGCGTCCCGCGCCACCGCGGCGGGATCGCTGGACTGTCCCGCCGCGGCCTGCGCCTGCTCCAGGCACGCAGTCCACGCATCTTCGGCTGCACCGATCACGTGCTGCCGCACCTGGAGCACCACGGACTGATCGACGTCGGGCATCGCCGGGATGGACGCCGCCATCCCACGAACGAGGCGGTGCCCCGTCCGGCTGGCGGGGTCATCGACCCCCAGCCGACCGCGCCCACCCTCGATCTCCTCGACGCGCGCAGCGTTGCCGAGCCCACCTGCGGTCTGGTTGCGGCCCTGCGGCTGCTGCTGGCCGCCACCGAAGCGGGCGGGGCGCTGTTGGGGACGGGGGGACCGCGAGAGGCCATTGGCCATGGAGCTCTCCGAGCTGAGGTGCCGGCATGCTACCAGCGCGGGGTGTGCCAATGAGCCACGTGCGCGTCACCAGTCCGGCCACCTCCAGGGCCGCTCGGCGTCGCCCGCGAGCTGCTGCCAGCACCACTCGAAGCAGGTCCGCGTCAGCACCTCACCCCGCTCGCGCAGCAGATCTTCCCAGGTCAGGCGCAGCTCGTGCCGGCGCAGCCGCCACAGCTCCCAGGTCAGGCGGCGCAGGATGATGTCGGGGTCGGGGATCGCGGGCAGGGGCAGCGCGCAAGCCAGCCAGGTGGCGCCATCCTGCGTCGGCACGGCCCGCCCCAGGACCGCGGGGGCGTCGGGCACACCGTCGACAGGTCCCTTCGGCCGGAAGCCCTTCGCCAACGGCAGGAGCGGGGCCAGGCCGCCCTCCTCCGGTCGCCACAGCATCGGTGGACACAGCTCGATGGCCTTGACCACCGCGCGGTCTTCCACGTCGGGCCGGGGCTTCTCCCGGTAGAAGCGGTCGACGGCCCGCAGCCCCTGGGGCAGCACCCGGATGAAGGCCATGACCGCCCCGCTGGCACGGCGCGCCGACCGGGACAGGGGCAGCTCGGCGAAGGGGCCGAGGACCCGCTCTGGCGCGTACAGGCCGATGTCGGGCAGCTTGTCTTCGCACACGTCGGCGAGCAGCCCGTCGCTCACCCGGCGCAGCGCAGGCCGGGCACGGCGGCGATCGAAGCGCAGCGGCGGCGCCAGCCCCATGCTCTCGGCCACGTCGGCCAGCTCGGCGGGGTCCGCCCGACCGCAGAGCACCGCCGGGAACAGCCGACGAAAGCGTTCGTCGAGCGCTTCCCACGACGCCCGATCCAGCTTGTCGGTGACGGCAAAGTCGCGATGCCCGCACCAGTCGCCCGGCAGCATGAGCAGCTCGTCGCCGGCGTGGGGGTCCCGTGGATCGAGCAGCTCCGGCCAGGCCTGTTCGAGGGCCTGCCCCCCACCGATGGCGATGGTGACGCCTACGCCCCACCCCCGGCGGCCTGGCGGTGGAGGTGCTCGATCTGCAGGGTGAGATCTTCGGGGGCGAGCACGGACACGTCGGGTCCGAATGACAGGATCCACGAGAGCAGCTCGTAGGAGCGCCCGACCCGCATCGCCAGGATCACGCCGCCGTCATCGGTGTCTTCGAGCTGCTGGCTGTGGTGCCAGGTACGCTCCCGGATGTAGGGGGCGGCGTTGCGCCGGAAGCGCAGGCGCACATCGATGACGGCGCCGCCGATGATCCCGAAGCTGTCCGTGAGCATGTCTCGAGGGCGATAGTCCGCCGGGTAGTCGAAGTGCTGCTTGCGTTCGCGGTGGAAGGCCCGGAAGCGATCGACGGCGAAGGTCTTGACCCGCTCGTCGTCGACGTCCCAGGCGAACAGGTACAGCCCCTGCCGGTACATGCCGAGCGTGAGAGGCTGCAGGTGGTAGGTGCGGGTGGGACCGGCGACCCGGGCGTACAGTGCCCGGCAGGGGTTCTGGCGGAGCAGAGCGGTCAGGATCTCGTCGATCCGCTCGCTGTCGCGCGTGTAGTCTTTGGAGGCTTCCCGCACGGCCACGAATTTGCGGTCGAGATCGGCGACGAGCTCTCCCTGGCCGGCGAGGGTGGAGAGCCGTTCGATGGCGTCGTCGGCATCTTCGGCGAAGCGCGTGCCCCCCATGAAGTCGAACAGCGTTCGGCCGAAGTGCAGGCTGACCAGCTCGAGCAGGGTGAGCGGCACCCGCTTTCGGCGGTAGCTGGTGTCGAGCGTCCACACGCGCCCAGCCCCGCGGCCCTCCGAGGAGACGGGCAGGCCGAGCTCGCGCAGGTCGGTCACGTACCGCCGGAGGCTGCGCTCATCGAGGCCGAACTCATCCATGAGGTCGGCCGTGGTGATGCCCCCATCCTCCATGCGCTGGACGATGAGGACGAACTTCTGGGACTTGTTGAGGCGGCGGGCCGGCCGATCGTCGGGGTGGTCCATGACCCCGGAGGCTAACGCGACGCGGGGGAAGCCCCGAGGATCGCCACGACGATCGCCAGAGAGCGGGCGAGGGCGTCGGGCACGCGGCCGCTTCCGGCCTGCGCCGCGACGGCCGCGGCCTGGAGGCGGGCCTTCTCGCGGCCGAGCCACGCCAGGAAGGACGGCGGGCGGTCGCGCAGCAGCACGGGGCCGAGGAGCAGCTCGGCGTCGGTCAGCGGCGCACCGGCACCGGGTTCGGCGACGAGGGTGAGGAAGTCACGCCCGCCCTCGACGCAGATCACCTCGTCCACCAGTCGCCACCCGAGGTCCTGGAGCGCCGCTCGGAGCGCCGGCGCTTCGGTGTTGGGCTGCAGCACCAGGCGGCGGAGCGCGGCGCGCTGTCGAGGCGCCGCATGCAGCAAGGCAGCGATGCGCAGGCCGCCCATGCCCGCGATGACCACGGTGTCCACCTCGGACGGGGCGAGCGGCTGCAGGCCGTCGCCCTGCCGCAGGGAGAGCCGGGGATCTCCAGAGAGCCCCCAGTCGGCCGCGGTCTGGCGGGCCGCGCGCAGCGGACCCGGCCGGAGGTCGATGCCGATGGCGACAGGCACGCGCCCCTCGGCGAGCAGCCAGCAGGGCAGCAGCCCATGGTCGGTGCCGATGTCGGCGATGGGCCGCCCCGGGATCACCCGGTCGGCGAGGGACAGCAGGCGTGGCCCGGGCGGTGACGGCATCGGCGGGACCTACCGCGCCCCCGCGACCCGGCGCAAGACGCTGTGTCGCCCATGCCTCCCTTGGTGACTCGGTCGGGCGATGCTAGTGCCGTCGCGCGACCACCACCGACCGAGGCTCCATGAAGCGCCACTGGCCTGCCCCAGACCGCAACCGCGGCCCGATCCTCGAGGTGCTCCGGCGGGTCCTGCCCGGTCCGGACGCGGTCGGCTCCCTGGTGCTGGAGATCGCCGCGGGCACGGGCCAGCACGCCGTCCACTTCGCCGCCGCCCTGCCCTGGCTGCGCTGGCTCCCGACCGACCCCGACCCGGCAGCCCTCGCCAGTATCGACGCCTGGCGGCGGGACGCCGACCTCGACAACCTGCTGCCGGCGGCCGCCCTCGACGTCGGAGAGCCCTGGCCCGTCCACCGCGCCGACGCCGTCTACTGCTGCAACATGATCCACATCTCGCCGTGGCGCAGCACCCTCGCGCTCCTGGCCGGCGCTGCCAGGACGCTGCCGTCGGGCTCCCCGCTCGTGCTGTACGGCCCCTTCAAGCGGGGCGGCGTCCACACGGCCCCGAGCAACGAGACCTTCGACCAGAGCCTGCGGAGCCGCGACCCCGCCTGGGGGGTCCGCGACCTCGACGAGGTGGAGGCCGAGGCCGAGAACCAGGGATTCGTCGTCGACGAGGTCGTGGCCATGCCGGCCAACAACCTCACCGTCGTCTTCCGGCGCTCCTGAGCCGCACACACTGCGGGCCGATCGCGCCGCGCAGGAGGGTCAGACCACCCGGTCCGGCGCCGGCTCTCCGCGCAGGGCGGCGACACAGTTTCGCGCCGCCTTCACCGCCATCTGCTGGCGGGTGCGCCAGGTCGCCGAGCCCAGGTGCGGGAGGAGGAGGACGTCGTCACGGCGCAGCAGCCGCGGATGGACCCGAGGTTCGTGGGCATGCACGTCGAGCCCCGCGCCCCGCAGGTGCCCTGCCTCCAGCGCGTCCGCCAGGGCGTCTTCGTCCACGATGGCGCCCCGGGCCGTGTTGATCAGCACCACCCCCGGCCGCATGCGGCGGAGGGCGTCGGCGTCGATGAGGTGCCGAGTCCGAGCGGTCAGGGGGCAGTGCAGGCTGACGATGTCGCTGGTCGCGAGCAGGTCGTCGAGGGGGAGCCCGTCGGTCGAGGTGTTCCACGCGATCTGCATGCCAAACGCCCGCGCCCGCTGGGCGACCGCCTGGCCGATCCGACCGAAGCCCACGATGCCCAGTCGGGCCCCCTGGAGGTCGAGGCCGCGCAGCATGGTCGGTCGCCAGCCGAGGAAGCCGCCGCCCCGGACCAGCCGCTCGCCTTCGGGGAGCCGTCGTGCAACGGCGAGCATGAGGGCGAGGGTGAGGTCAGCCGTGGCATCCGTGAGCACCCCCGGCGTGTTGGTGACAACCACGCCGTGGGCCCGGGCGGCGTCGAGATCCACGTGATCGACGCCCACCGAGTGGCAGGCCACCACGCGCAGCCCGGGCGTGGCCAGCACGGAAGCATCGACGCGATCCGTGGGCATCGGCACCAGCCCCGCACAGCCCGCCACCCGCGCCCGAAGGTCGGCCGGGGTGATGGGCGACTCGCCGCTGCGGATGTCCACGGCGAAGCCAGCGTCACGCAGCATGGCCGACCCGCTCTCGTCGATGGCCTGGGTCACGAGGATCCGCACTGAGGGCTCCCTTTCGATGCCGGCAAAGGCCCGTACACACTACTGCATCGAGCGCAAGAGGGTATATCGGACTATTTTTGACCGCAATGCCCTCTTGACGGCCTGGACGTGCGCGCAGTAAGTTCTACACACCTGTTCAGGAGACCCCCATGCTCGATCTGCTGACCCACGATCCCGCCACCGCCGAATTCCTGCTGACGACCGGGCTCAGCCTGGCCCTCATCGGTTCGGCCGCGCTGACGATCATGTCGCTGCCATGGACAGATCAGGAGATCGCGGACGTCGACCAGGCCGCTCGCAAGGCGCTGGCCGGACCGGCGCGCCGGGTCGTCGCCCTCTCTCGCCAGGCCCTCGCCCGCAACTGACCGCCCGGCTGTGCACCTGATCAGCAGGCGCACGACCTGCAGCTCCGCCCCCACCCGGGTAGTCTCCGGCGCGAAGACGTCGGAGCTGCCGGTGCCCGCCCTCCCCTCACTCCCAGCGCTTCGACTGGTGACCGCCGCCGTGGCGACGACCTGCTTGGGTGTCGGCTGCGCACCTTGTGACCTGCAGAGCACGGTTCAGGGCTTCTCCCCGGTCTGCGATGAAGCCGTGCTGGCGCGCTACCCCGACGAGACGCGGCTGGTCGTGCTCTCCGCGGAGGGTGGCGCCCTGGTCGCCTACCTCCCCGCCCCGATCGAAGAGCTGCCCTACGGCGGCACCACCGGCCGCGCGATCACGGTGATGGTCGAGACGGACAAGGGGGAACTGTGGGCCGGCGTCCCGGAAGCAGAAGTCACGATCCAGTCGCTGGGCCCGGACGATGCGACCGTGGGCCTCTCCATCGAGCTGGACGAGGGCTGGATCTACGGCCAGGTGGACACCGCGGTGGAGTTTCGAGACTGAGCGGCGCTGCCCCGTGGGCTGCGCTGCCTCCATCGGTGCCGCTGGTTAGGCCCGGTGCTCGTCCGCGCCACGCCGGCGCGGCCACCGTGAGCCGACCATGAGCCGCTACGATCCCGCGACCATCGAGCCCCGCTGGCAGCAGCGCTGGGCCGACGACGCCACCTTCCACGTCGACACCGACCCGGACAAGCCCAAGTACTACGTGCTGTGCATGTTCCCCTACCCGTCGGGCTCGGGCCTGCACGTGGGGCACCCGGAGTCGTACACCGCGGTCGACATCGTCGCTCGCTACAAGCGGATGCGCGGCTTCAACGTCCTGAACCCCATCGGCTTCGACAGCTTTGGCCTCCCCGCCGAGCGCGCCGCGCAGCGCGAGAACCGCCACCCCGCCGAGATCACCCGGGAGCGCATCGCCTACTTCCGCGAGCAGATGCAGAAGATGGGCTTCTCCTTCAACTGGGAGCGGGAGATCAGCACCTGCGAGGTGGACTACTACCGGTGGACGCAGTGGATCTTCCTCAAGCTCTACGACCAGGGGCTGGCCTACCTCGCTGAGGTGCCGGTCAACTGGTGCCCGGCACAGGGGACCGTGCTGGCCAACGAAGAGGTGGTCGACGGACGCTACGTCGAGACCGGTGACCCGGTCGAGCGGCGCATGATGAAGCAGTGGATGCTGAAGATCACGGCCTACGCCCAGCGCCTCCTGGACGACCTGGACGGCCTGGACTGGCCCGAGGGCGTGCTGGAGATGCAGCGCCAGTGGATCGGCCGGTCCGAGGGCGCCGAGGTCCGCTTCGACATCGCCGACGGCGAGGGCAGCTTCGTCGTCTACACGACGCGGCCGGACACCCTGTTTGGCGCGACCTGGTGCGTACTGGCGCCCGAACACCCGCTGGTGGCCGAGATCACCACCCCCGACCGCCGGGAAGAAGTCGACGCCTACGTGGCGGCGGCGGCCAACAAGTCCGACATGGAGCGGCAGCTCGCCGCCGACAAGGAGAAGACCGGCGTCTTCACCGGGGCGTACGCGGTGAACCCGGTCAACGGCGAGAAGATCCCGGTCTGGGTCTCGGACTACGTCCTGTCGACCTATGGCACGGGCGCCATCATGGCGGTGCCCGCGCACGACGAGCGGGACCATGCCTTCGCGCGGAAGTTCGGCCTGGAGATCCGCCCGGTCTACCGGACCGAGCACGACCACGACTTCCAAGAGAGCGCCTGGCCGGGAGAGGGGCACGCCGTCAACAGCGGGCGCTTCGACGGGATGAGCGTGGCCGAGTTCAAGCCGGCCATCATCGCCTGGCTCGAAGAGCAGGGCGTGGGCGAACGCAAGGTCAACTTCAAGCTGCGGGACTGGCTGTTCAGCCGCCAGCGCTACTGGGGGGAGCCCTTCCCCATCGTGCACCTCGACGACGGCACGGTCGTGCCGCTGTCCCCGGACGAGCTGCCGGTGGCCCTGCCGCACGTCGACGCCTACAAGCCGACCGCAGACGGCCAGCCGCCGCTCGCGCGGGCGACGGACTGGCTGCACACGACCCACGACGGGCAGCCGGCCACGCGCGAGACCAACACGATGCCGCAGTGGGCGGGATCGTGTTGGTACTACCTCCGCTACATGGACCCGTTCAACGAGTCCCTGCCCTTCGGCCCCGACAAGGTCGCCTACTGGCGCAGCGTCGACCTGTACATCGGCGGCGTCGAACACGCGGTGCTCCACCTGCTCTACGCGCGCTTCTGGCACAAGGTGCTCTACGACGTCGGCCTGGTGCCCACCGCGGAGCCCTTCCAGAAGCTGTTCAACCAGGGGATGATCCTGGCCTACGCCTACCGGGAGAGCGGCGGCAAGTACCACCACCCCGACACGGTGGAGCGCCGCCCGGGACAGAGCGTGGACATGGTCAGCGCCTGGAACCAGGAGACGGTGTCGACCGACTGGTACGTCAAGGGCACCGACACCCCGGTCGAAGAGAAGCTCGGCAAGATGGGCAAGTCGCTGAACAACAGCGTCGACCCGCTGGAGATCGTGGCCCGCTACGGCGCCGACACCCTGCGCATCTACGAGATGTTCATGGGACCGCTGGAGCAGATCAAGCCCTGGCAGACCAGCGGCTGCGAGGGCGTGAACCGCTTCCTCGGCCGCGTCTGGCGGCTGTTCGTCGACGAGCAGACGGGCGAGGATCGCGCACCGGGCACGACGTCGAAGGACGCCCGGAAGGCCCTGCACATCGCCATCCAGGAGGCGACCGAGGGCATCGAACAGCTCAAGCTGAACACACCGATCGCCAAGATGATGGAGTTCGTCAACGCGTGCAAGGGCCAGACCCCGGCGCGGGCGGACGCCGAAGCCTTCCTGCTGATCCTGTCGCCCTGGGCACCACACCTCGCCGAAGAGCTGTGGCACCGCCTGGGCAACGAACGCACCCTGGCGTTCGAGCCGTGGCCCGACGTCGATCCGTCGGCCCTGGTCGACGACGCCATGAAGATCGTCGTCCAGGTCATGGGCAAGAAGCGCGGTGTGATCGAGGTGCCGACCGGCGCGGACAAGGACGCGATCCTCGCGGCTGCCAAGGCCGACGAGAACGTCGCGCGCCACCTCGAGGGCAAGACGATCCGCAAGGAGATCTACGTGCCCGGCAAGCTCGTCAACATCGTCGCGAACTGAGCCTGCAATGCCCCTGCTGTCCATCGTCGCGGCGCTGCTGACCGGTTGCGGCGACTGCAAGCCTCCGGCCGAGAACGTGCTGCTCGACGACGAGCTGTCGGCTGCGCAGGTCGTCGACGCCATGGAGAGCTTCCAGGTCGACGCTGTCGGCGACGTTACCTGCGAGCAGCTCTGCCTGCGCACCTACCAGGACGCACGCGGCTGGGAGTGGATCGAGATCGAGCAGTGCACACTGGCGCTGGACCAGGACGCCTTCGACGCTGCCCTGGCCGAGGGGCACGATCAGGCGCCGGTCGGCAGCCTGAGCTGCACCGGAGTCGGCTACGAGTACCTCTGCCGCTGAGCACCGCGCAGACGGCCGAGTGCCACGACGCCAGGGACAAGAAGGGGGCCACCGACAGGGCGTGACGACGCGCCGGCTTGCCCCGCCGAACAGCCGGTGAGTAGGATGCTGTCATCCCCTGCGCCAAGGCAGGGGCGGGCCCCGAGCTTCCCAGCGACCCCTCCACCCCCGGGCCTGCCGGGGGTCAGCGGCCACCCTCCCACC
Source organism: uncultured Enterobacterales bacterium (assembly GCA_964599085.1). GTDB lineage: Bacteria > Myxococcota_A > UBA796 > UBA796 > UBA2385 > J125. The sequence continues at coordinate 42,321 of CAZRFD010000019.1, forward strand.
CAGGAGGAGCCACCGTGCTCCGGCTTCCGCATCGCGTCCTGCCCGCGCTCGCGCTCGTCTCCACGGGCTGCTCCGCCGCGGCGACGGACCTCGTCACGATCAACCTCGCCGACACCGACTCGGTGACGGTCGACTCCGCCTGCACCGGCGACTGCGTCGACACCGTCACCTTGCAGGTGGACTTCGCCGAGGACATCGCAGTCGACCTCTCGTCACAGATCAGCATCGAGCAGTACAAGGTGGAGTACGCCTTCGATGCCATGACGGTCGACTTCTTCGCCGACACCACGACGCTGACGCTGGGCTCGGGCGAGACCAGCTACGTCGATGTGTACCCCGCGAGCTGGGAACAGCAGGACCAGGTCTACGCCGAAGTCGGCGGCGACGCCGTGACCGGCACAGCCACCCTGACGGCGGCCGGCTACGACTGGAACGACGAGGTCTTCACCGTCTCGACGCAGTTCTCGCTCACCTTCGAAGACACCGGGGCTCAGTGATGAAGCGCACCTCACCCACGGCTGCAGCCGGACTGGCACTGACGGTCGGCCTCGTCTCGACGCTGGCGTGCACGACCACCAGCGACGGCACGCAGGCGGCGCTCCCGGACTGGAGCGAGGGCTACGCCGGCAGCAACCCCGACAACCAGACCGACACCGGCGGGATCCCCGACGACATCGACCCCATCACGGGCTTCGCGGTGCGGGTGCCCAAGGATCTGCCGTACGAGACCCGGGTGCACCAGGCCGGCGACAGCGCGACGGCCTGTGAGATCCAGCTCGCAGACGACTACACCGGCTACCAGGACATCGACTGCATCTACGAGACGCCAGAGCTGGACCTGTACGGCAACGGCCTGGAGTACGAGCTGACGGTTCCGGAGGGCGCCTGCGACTACGTGGTGTACCAGCACTTCGCCTACGAAGCCTGGGAGGTCGGTGTCGGCCCCGCCAGCGCCTCCTACACCGAGACCGCCGACGGCAACATCACGGACGAAGTCAACGTCAACGGCGACGGCACGCCCGTCTGCGACTACGACTACAGCTATAGCGACAGCTCGGCGCCCAACTGCTGCCTGGGCACGTACACGCTCACCATCACGCACGAGTCGACCGACGTCGGTGTCCCCGACGAGATCGACGTGATCAAGGGCAACGACTGGGGCGGCGACGCGTCGGACTGCTACAGCGGCGCGGCCTTCCTCGACCCGGAGCTGATCCTCAGCGACGACGGGTGGCCCATGGCGCACATCGTGTTCACCGATCAGGCCGAGTACTACCAGCGCTTCGAGTTCGCCGCCCTGTCCAGCCAGTACTACACGAACGTGAACCTGGCGAACTACTGGGACCCGGCGGATCACAACGGCAACATGCCGGCCGGGCACCAGGGCGCTTGGGCGCAGCCCTACTACGTGATGCAGTGCTACGACAACGCCGAAGAGCTGATCGGCGAGATCCGCATGCAGGTCCGCGAGTGGAACCTGATGAGCGAATTCGAAGCCGACGGCGACCCGGAGAGCACAAGCTCGACGGAAGAGCCCTCGGGCTCCCCGCTCAACGACCGCCAGGACTGGGCGGACGCGACCCCCGGCGACACGACCTGGGTGCGCTTCGCACAGTAGTCCGCGCTCGCCGTCGACAGCGGGGCCAGCGGCCCGGGACGCCTACTCCTCGCAGCCGAACGGAATGCTGGCGATGTCGTCGTCGGTGTTGCAGTCGAGGTAGCCGCGGTCGGTGAGGACGCCGAGGTCCTCGCGGACCTCGTTGCCGCCGATCTGCGCTTCCAGGCTGGTGAAGCCGACGCTGGTGGCGAACTGCCCGGACACCTCGAAGGCGTCGCTGCTGCGGCCGGCGGGCAGGCCGCCCTCGACGAGGTGGGTCTCGATCAGCTCGCGGCGTCCCTCGTCGGTGACGGCGTAGATCCCGACGGGGATGTCCTCGTCGACATCGGTGGCGCCCTGGTTGGAGACCTGCACGGCGACCTGGAAGCGCACCAGCCCGCCGCTGCACTCGATGCAGGTGTCGGAGGCGTCGGCGACGACGTTGGCGCCAGGGGCGGTGGGTTCGCCGCGGTCGAAGACCATCCCGGCGCGGAAGCTGTTGTGGCCCTCCTCCCAGGCCATCTGGGGGTCGGCGGGGACGGTGAGATCGTCGTTGATGTTGCCGCCCCACCAGGCGTGCTGGTTCCATACCTGGCGGGTGGGCGACCACGAGTCGTAGATCCCGTTGAGCACGGTGATCCCTCCCCAAGCGCTGGTGTCGGAGAGCTGGTTGCTGCCGAGCACGATCTCGGTCTTGCCGTCGCCGTCGACGTCGACGATGACCGGGTAGCCGGAGATGGACCAGCCAGCGTGATCGGTGGCCGAGAACAGGGCCTGCCCGCTGGCCCCGTCTTCGACGAACAGGGCGGCGTTGTCGGCGTAGACGAGCTCGAAGGCGCCGTCGTCGTCGAAGTCGAAGGCGCTGCAGCCGTTGGCGCCGTAGTAGCCATCGCTGACGTCGTGTGACCAGAGCACGGTGCCGTCGGCGTCGTACATGGCGACCTGCTTGTAGCCGACGGCGGCGATCTCGGGGCTGCCGTCACCGTCGAAGTCGGCGACGCAGGGCGGCCCGCCAGCGGCACCCACGAAGTCGTCGGGCCCCCACAGGGTGCTGCCGTCACCGTCGAGCATGACGATCTGCCAGGTCGAGTAGTCGACGCCGACGACCTCTCCCTTGCCGTCACCGTCGAAGTCCGCGACCGCGGGCGCGAAGTCGGGGATGTCCTTGCTGCGGTCCCACAGCAGGTTGCCGTCGAGGTCGAAGGCCTGGTTGCCGGCGATGAGGGCGAGCTGGCCGTCTCCCTCGAGGTCGGCCACGACGGTCATGTTCAGGGTGCTGCCGATGGCGCCATCGCTGGCCTGTTCGAAGCCACCGTCCGCGCCAAAGATGGCGCCGCCGCCCCACACCTCAGACAGGCCGTCGCCGTCGAAGTCGGCGGCCCCGAGGTGGCTGTAGATGGCCAGCACGCTGGACTGGGGGGCCGACTCCCAGAGGACCTCGCCGTCGGCGTGGATCGCGGCGATGGTCGAGTCGTAGGTCAGGACGAGGATCTCGGGCGTGCCGTCACCGTCCACATCGGCGAGGGCGACGCCGCCGGTGTCGCTGATGGTGGTGCCGTCGATGTCGGTCAGCAGCAGATCGGTCTGGCCGGTGACGCCGTCGATGACGGCGAGGTAGCCGCCGTAGAAGTGGTAGGCGGGGTCGGTGACGGTCACGACGATCTCGGGGTTGCCGTCGCCGTCGACATCCCCCACGACCGGCGTCGTGATGACGTTGTTGAAGCTCTCGTAGCCATCGGCGCCGGTCCACTGCCAGTCCACGCTGATGCCGAGGAGCCGGTCCACGACGGCTTCGCAGGTCGGGTCGCTCTCGACGTCGCCGGCTGCCGCGAGGTCGAGGGTGCAGTCTTCGGCGCCGCCATCGCCGCTGCCGTCGGGCGCGGCGCCGCTGTCACCGGACTTGTCGCCACAGGCGAGCAGGGCGGTCAGCGGGAGGAGCAGCGGGGCGCAGAGGGAGTGGGAGCGTGGGCGCATGAACGTCTCCGGAGGGGCGGGTCCTCCGCCCCGGGGACGCACAGCCTACCCGACGTGGCCCGCGGGCGCGGGGTGCTTCAGCCGCACCCCTCCGCGCCCTGGACCACGGCGTTGTTCAGCTCCTCGCACTCCTCGACCTCTCCCGACAGCCCCACGGCCGCCCACGCGTCCGGATCGTCGACCCGCACCCACAGCTCGGTGACGGTGAGGCCCGTGAGGTCCCCGCCGAGGGAGACAGCGTCGCTGCGGGTCCCAGCCGCCACCCCCAGCGGCCAGGTCGTAGCCTGGACCAGCACGTCGCCGTCGGTGGTGCGGGCCCAGAGCCCGGCGACGACGGTCGTGTCGACGTCCTCGGAGCCCTTGTTGTCGACCTGCACGGCGACCTCGACCTGCTGACCGCTGGTGCAGGTCCAGCAGACGTCGGCGATGTGGGGCGCGAGGTCGGGTGCCGGGATCCCCGGCCGCTCGCGGAGGCCACCGGCCCGGAAGCTGTTGTGGCCGGTCAGCCAGTTCATGGTCGGGTGGGCGGGCACGCTGAGATCGTCGTTGATGTTGGTGATGTGGTAGGCGTGCTGGTTCCAGGTGGGGGTCGTCGGCGCCCAGCTCTCTGCGGCGTCGCTGACGGCGGTGATGCCCTGCCAGCCCTCGTAGATGCCGTCGTTGGACATGAAGACGATCTCGCTGGCGCCGTCGGCGTCGATGTCGACGATGACGGGGTACTCGAACAGCGTCCAGCTCGCGTGCTCGTCCCAGGCCAGCCGGACGTCGCCGGTGGCACCGTCGAAGACCCACAGCGTCAGCTCGTCGGCGTAGACGACCTCGCTCTTGCCGTCCCCCTCGAAGTCGAAGACGCTCGACCCGGTGCGCTGGCTGCTGGCGTCCTGGGTCGGCATGCTCCAGAGCACGCTGCCGTCGGTGTCGAAGACGCTGTAGTAGGACGCGCCGGCCACACCGATCTCGGGCGCGCCGTCGCCGTCGAAGTCGGCGACGGTCGGGGGTCCCCCGCCGCCGCCGGGGACCGAGACCGGTCCCCACAGGGTGGCGCCGTCGGTGTCCAGCAGGGTCACGGTGGCGCCCGAGGGCTCGACGTTGACGACTTCCCCCTGGCCGTCGTCGTCGAAGTCGGCGACCGCCGGCCAGCCGTCGGTGATGTCTTCGCGCACCCAGACGGCGGAGCCGTCGCGGTGGTAGGCAGCGTTGCCGGCGACGACCTCCTGTTCGCCGTCGACGTCGAGGTCGGCCACGGCGCTGATCGAGGCATAGCCGCCGTCGCCGTAGGCCCCGGCGCCGACGAGGCTGCCGCTGGCGCCGTCGAAGATGGCGCGCCCCGCGATGACTTCTGGCATCCCATCCCCGTCCAGGTCGGCGATGGCCGGGTGGGTCGCCGGCGAGAAGTCGCTGCCGCGAGACTCGGTGGCCCAGACCAGCGTGCCGTCGGCGTGCAGGGCGATGAGCCGGGCGTCGGTGGTGGAGGTGACGATCTCGGGTGTGCCGTCGGCGTCGACGTCGCCGAGGGCCACGCCGCCGCTGCCGTAGGGCGCGTAGCCGCCGACGTCGAGCAACCCCAGCTCTTCGCTGCCGTCGTCGCCCGACAGCACGAAGAGCGCGCCGTCGCTGGTGTAGGCCCGGTCGGCGAAGGTCGTGATGACGACCTCGGGCATGCCGTCGCCGTCGACGTCGCCGACGGCCGGCATCATCATGGGGTCGTCGTAGCCGGGCAGCAGGCTGGCGGCGTCCCAGCGCCACTCGACCTCGGGCTCGAAGACGCCGGGCTCGCGCTCGAAGGCGCAGTCATCGGAGATGGCGATGGCTTCGCCCGCCGGCAGGTCGAGCACACACTCGTCCACGCCGTCGCCGGCATCGGGCTTGCCGGTGAGATCGTAGTCGCTGCAGGCGAGCAGCAGCAGGGCCGGAGCCAGGGGGAGGGAGCGCAGGACGGTGTCCGGGGTGCCGGGCAGAGGGTAGCAGCACGCAGGCGCGGGCGGTGGTCTCCGCACGGCGGTGCCTCAGAACCAGCGACCGACGGCGACCTCGGCGGCCGGCAAGACCAGCGCCGGCCGTCGCACGGGCGGGGCCTTCGCGGACAGCGGCGGCAGGCACCACGTCGCGGGCCGGTAGCGCACACCGAGGCCAAGCGACAGCGCGGCATCGCCGCCCAGGACCAGGCGCCACCCGGCCCCGGCCCGCACCCCCACGGACGCCAGCCGCTCACCGTCCCCCGAGTCGGGCCAGACCTTGAGGATCTGCCCCTCCACCGACAGCGCCACCACCGGGCCGAGGTAGGGCCGCGCACCCGGCGACAGCTCGACCCCCAGCTCCAGCGCCTTGCGGGCGACCGTCAAGCTGCGCAGGGACGCCAGACGCAGGTCGGGCAGCCAGCCGCCGGCGAAGCGCAGGTCCACCGCCGGCGACACCTGCCGGACCAGCGCGCCGTCGACCCCGCCGGATCGCCACAGACCCGCCGCAGGCACCGACAGCGCCGGACCCGCGGTGACCAGGGTCTGCGTCGACTCGGGCCCCACGGCGTGGGCCGACGAGCCTATGGTCAGGGCCAGCGTCGCGATGACCAGTGATGCGATGAGGGAGCGGGGCATTCGATCATGTGGGCAGGCGGACAGCGTAGCGGGGGTGTGGGCCGGCCGCCGAATGGGAAACCCGACGGGCCCACGAGCGCGCGAGGTGAAGAACACCGCGATGGTCGGGTCGGCCACGGCGTCGATCCCCCATCCCGGCCGGTCCTCGGCCACGGCGATCCCGCCGCAACCCACGACCTGGAGCATCCGATGCCCACCAAGAAGCAGCCCCGCCCCAACGACCAGCGCAGCAACGTCAAGAACCCGAACAACCCGGCCCACAAGGCCGCCCGCGACAACCGCGCCAACCAGCGCAACCCCAACCACGCCCCGACCAAGGGCGGGCGCAAGAGCTGAACCTCACCCCTCGGTCGGAGCAGCCAGCCGCTCCGGCCGGGGGACTCACCCCCCCACCACCCCCCGCGCCACCAACGCATCGCGCAGCGCCGACCGGCCCCGCGACAGGCGCGAGCGGACCGTGCCGACGGGGATGTCCATGGCGGCGGCGGCGTCCTTGTAGTCGAGGCCCTGGAGATCCACGAGGGTGACGGCGAGGCTCTGCTCCGGGGGAAGCGAGGCCAGGGCGGCGTACAGCGCGTCGGCGCGCTCCCCGGCGAGCACCTGCTGGTCCGCTGACGGGGTCGGGGAGGAGGGTTCTGGCGCGGCGTCGGCGGCGACCTCCCGCCGGACGTGGGCCGACCGGCGGTGATCGATGAAGGCGTTGCGCAGGATGCGCGCCAGCCAGGGGTAGACCGGCGCGCCCGGGCGGAAGCGGTCGAAGGCGAGGTAGCCGCGGACGAGGGCGTCCTGGGTGAGGTCGGCGGCGAGGTCGCGGTCGCCGCAGAGCGCCAGGGCGAGCTGGTAGAGCCGCGGGTGGACGTCGCGGGTGAGCGCCGTGTAGGCGTCGGGCCCGCCTTCGTCCGATCGCGGGTCGCCCCTCACCGCCGCAGCTCGACGCCGGCGATGGCGAGGTGGCGGTCGAAGCTGCGGTCGGCCGGCCAGACATCAGCGGTCAGCGTGGATCGGTTGACCGAGGCCGCGTAGCGCAAACGCAGCCACAGCGGCCCCGTCAGGTGCACTCCAGCCGCTGCCGAGGCCCACAGACGTCGGTCCCGGCGGTCTTCGGCGTAGGGGTAGACCTGGCCGTCGATGACGTAGTCGACCTGTTCGGGATCGGCGTAGCGGCGCCAGGTGTACGCCGCGCTGCCGTCGATCTCCAGGGCACCGTCCAGCGGCCGCAGGCGCAGGGCTGCGGTCGGCCCGTGCCCCCGGAAGCTGGCGTTCGCCGACAGCTCGGCGTCGTAGGGGATGTCGCCCGCGTCACCGGTCAGGCCGGTCCAGGCGACGGTGTAGGGCTGGGCCTGCTCGGCGGCCAGCGCCCAGCCCAGCTCCACCCGCAGCCATGGCAGCGGCAGCACCCGCACCGCCGGCTCGGCGAGCGCGCCCCAGGCGTCCAGGTTGTCGTAGTTGGCCTGGTGGGCCGCCCGCCGGAAGCCACTCAGCTCCACTCGGGGCTGCAGCCAGTCGGTCGGCTGCCAGGCACCGCCGAGCGTGAGCTGCTCGCGGTCGAGGTACGGGCTCCAGGCCAGCAGGGCGACGCTGGCGCCCGCCCCCACCCAACCGCGCAGGTGTTCCCCGTACCGGTCCAGCTCGACACCGAGGCCGGCCTGCCCATAGTCGCTGCCTGCAGGGCCGGCGACATAGTCGCGCAGCGCGATGGCCGGCGCCACCCGCAGGACACCGCCATCCCACCGTAGTGGACGCCACTCAGCGCTCGCGCTGGCGGTCCAGCCGGTGGCAAGCTCGCTGTTGGCGGCCTGCTGGTCGGGGTCGGAGACGAAGGCCGGGTTCGTGTCCAGGGCCCAGCCGAGCGAGACGCGCCAGTCGAGGACCTCGTCGCCCTCTCCGCCGCCTGTCCGGGTCTCGAGGCGCCGGGCCGCCGCGGCGGCCACGTCCGGATCGTCTCCGGCCGCAATCGCCTCGAACAGGTCGTGGGCTTCATCCTGGCGCCCCGACTCCTGAAGCGCGACCGCCCGCCAGTAGCGGGTCCAGGCGTGGTCGGGCTCGACGGAGAGCGCAGCGTCGAGCCGGGCCAGGGCTTCCTCGCTGCGCCCCTGCTGCGCCAGCAGCTTGCCCATCAGCCGGTTCACGCCGGCATCGCCGGGCCGCTCGGCGTCAAGCGTCGCCAGCAGATCGAGCGCCGCTGTGGCGTCACCCGCCGCCACGAGGGAGCTCACCTGGTCGCGGCGTTCGAGCCAGTCCAGGCGGGCCCGCTCGGCCGCCGCCGCCTGGCCCAGCTCACTGTCGGGGGACGCCGCGACCACGGCGTCGAGGTGCTCCGCCGCGTCCGCCCGCCGGCCCGCCTCCCAGCTGACGAGGGCGGCGAGGTAGTGCGCGTCGGGCGAGGCGGGATCGAGAGCCAGCGCTCGCTCGACGGCGTCCTGCGCCCGGGGGGTGTCTCCCGACGCTCGCGCGGCGCGTGCCAGCCAGAACCACACCCCGGCCCGATCCGGGTTGCTCTCGGCGAGCGCCTCCAGCGCGGCTCGGGCGTCGTCGAAGCGGCCCGCGTCGTAGTCGGCGAGCGCCTGCCGGAACGCCGTGACCTGGCCCGTCGAGGGGGCGGCGGTGGTCACATCCGACGCGGGCGCTGCGGCCCGGGCGGGCAGCGGAGCCGCGACCAGCAGGGCGCCACACCACAGTCCAGCGCGCGCGGACGCAGCCATGCCCGGCCAGCGGCGCCGGCCAGGCATGGAGAGCAGGGATCGAGTCGGGGACACCAGGTCACCCCCGGAGCGTGGGGTGCGGGGGGGAGGCGCGCTTCGGGGCTCTTAGTGGCCGCCGCCCATGCCGCCACCCATGCCACCGCTGCCACCGCCCATGTCGCCGCTGCCACCGCCCATGTCGCCGCTGCCGCCGCCCATGTCGTCGCTGCCGCCGCCCATGCCGTCGCTGCCGCCGCCCATGTCGCCGCCCATGTCGTCCATCATGTCGTCGTCACCCATGTGGTCCATCATGTCCTCGTCCATGTGGTCCATCATGCCGCCCTCCCCCATCATGTCGCCCATCTCGTCCATGTCGCAGGCGTCGCCCATGTCGCTGTCGTCCATCATGCCGTCGTGCATGTCTTCGTCGTCCATGCCGTCGTGGTCCATGTCCTCGTCGTGATCAGCGTCGGCGCCGTCGTGGTCCGACATGGAGTCGGACATGTCGTCCGACATGCCGTGGTCGCCGTGCATGTCGTCCATGTCGTCGCTGTCCATCGACTCGCCGCTCATGCCGGAGGCGTGGTCCATCATGTCGTGCATCGCGTCGTGATCGCCCATCTCGATGTCGTCACCCATGTCGTGGTGATCGCCCATGTCGCTGTCGTCCATGTCGCTGTCACCCATCATGCCGTCATGCCCCATGTCCGACAGATCGGGCATGTCGCCCATGTCTTCGGCGTGCTCGGCCGGCATCGAGCCGCTCATGGTGGATGCGTCATCCGTCGGGGCGACGTGATCGCCCGGGCTGGCGACGGCGGGGCCCGCCGCGGCGAGGGCGACGACCAGGGAGAGGGTGCGGACGGAGCGGGTCATGGTGTCCTCCTGTGCAGGGGCAGAGGCGCCCGAAGCGTGCAGGTCGGGGGAGAGGAGCCCGTCGGCGTCCACTGTGGACGTGGGGCTCGGGGAGAGGGCGAGGGTGGGGTCGGCGCCGCCGAGGGAGGTCGGCCAGCGGCGTCGGGGCTGCTGCACTTCTGCCAGCAGCTCGAGGTCGGCCGCGCGGTCGGCCTGTTCGAGGTGAACGCGGACCGGACCGCCCGCGCCGTCGTCGACCGCCAGCGCGATGCGCAGCGGCGCGTCGGCCGGCTGCGTCCAGGCATCGGCGGCGCCACCGGCAGCGCCGTCGCCGGCACCGACCTTCGCGACGTGAACGCCGTCGGGCAGGTCCAGCCGCACCGCGATCGGCTGATCGGCATCCACGCCGGTGAGCTGCAGGTCGAGGACGGCTGGGGTGGGCTCGACCGGTGCCAGGCTCACGGCGGCGGCTGCGGCCAGGGCCACCGCCGAGCCGGCGAAGACCAGGCGCGGCGGGGTCAGCAGGCCCCGGATCCAGCGCAAGACCCACGACGCTTCCGCGGCGGGCGCCGGCGGGGTCTCGGTCTTCGATGGGGCACTCGAGGCTGCCGCTTCCAGGCGGGCCCGCAGGGCATGGTCGAAGCCGGCGGGGAGCGCGGGGGTCGGCACGCTGGCGAGCATCGAGCGGACCGCGAGCAGCTCGTCGCGCCAGGCCGCGCAGTCCGCGCAGGCCGCGAGGTGATCGCGATCCACGGCCGCGACCACATCCAGCCCTGGGGCGCCACCGACGCGGTGACGGAAGCTCAGGCAGGTGGCGTCGCGGTCGGGCATCAGGGGTCTCCTGCCTTCACTACGAGACAGCCCCGCGAGCGGTTCCGCTCCTCGCAGGGAAAACCCCGCGACCGGCGAACAGCGGCCGCAACCGCGCCGCCGACCACTCGCCAGCAGTGCATATAAACAACCACTTACACCGAGTCTCCACACCGACTCAAAGGAGTAGTCTTTACACGTCAACTCTGATATCCTTCAGCTCTCCCCCTACCTCTCGGGTGCTCCATGTCCGCGGACGCCGCTCGCATCGACCCCTTCCACCCCCTGCTCCGGCTGATCGATCGCTACCGGCAGGATGTCCACGAGCTGCTGCCCCCCTCGGCGCCCGAACAGCTCGCCGAAGCCGACCAGCGCCTGCGGACGCCCATCCCCGACAGCCTCAGCAGCTTCCTCGTGCGCTACAACGGCGCCCGCCTGTTCCGCGGAGCGCTCCGCCTGCGGGCCGTGCACGAGCTGGCCGCCGCGTCCGCCGCCGCTGACGCCGTCATCATCTTCGCCGACGGCCCGCGCCCCGACGACCACTGGGCCTATGCCCCCGGTGACACCGACGGTGCCGTCTTCGGCCGCTGGGCCGACGGCGCCTTCACGCCGCTGCACGAACGCTTCGACCGCTGGCTCACCGGCACCCTGCGCATCCTCGACGAGAACATCCACGAGCCTGCGCGCCAGCTCTCCGCCCGGCTCGACATCGACCCCGAGTGCGGCTTCCTGCTGCTGGCCGAGGCCGAGCAGGTGCTGGCCGCTGGCGACCCCGAGCGCGCCCGGACGCTGCTGCGCCGCGCCACGGCCGCCGACCCGGGGCTCGTCGCCGCCTGGGAACGCCTGGGCGAGACGCTGCTCGGTGAGGACAAGCAGGGCGCGCGCTGGGCCTTCCTCAAGGCGCTGCGCGCCGTCCGCCTCCCCCGGCGCTACCCGACCACCCACGGGGTCGAGCCCTCGCTGATGCGCACGCTGACCCGCCTCTTCCCCGCTGCCGACGAGGCCTGGGAGCGGGAGCTGGAGCGCTTCCTGTCCGAGGGCGTCAGCGACTGCACGGCGTTTGAGGAGCTTGCCCTCGTCGAGAGCGCCGCCGTCGAGCTGGCGCGGGTCCGCCTGGCGGGAGGCCGCCGCGAGGACGCCCGCGAGGGCCTCTCCCAGGTGCTCGAGCGGGCGCGAGGCTTCGCCTGGCGCGGCGTGATGACGGACGCCGTCCTGATGCTGGCCAGCCTGGAGATCGACCTCGGCCACCACGACAACGCCGAGCGCCGCCTGCGGGTGCTGCGCCACGCGCCCCCGAACACCCAGGCCCGCGCCGAGCTGCTCCTCGGCCGGGTCGCCGTCACGCGGATGGAGCCCTGGGCCGAGGAGATCCTCGAGGGGCTGGTCGCCCGGCTCGACGATCCCGCCGACCAGTGCCAGGTCGAGCTGCTGCGCGCCGAGCGCGCGCTGCACACCGAGTCGCCCGACGTCGCCGAGGATGCCCTGGAGCAGGCCGAGGGCTACGCCGAGCGGCTGCAGGACCCGGCGCTCTACGGCACGACCTGGCTCCTCCGTGGCGACCTCCTCCTGCTGCAGGGCGACCCCGCCGGCGCCGAGCAGGCCTGGCGACGGGCCCGTGGCGCCGGCAACGACGACCCCGTCCTGCTCATGCGGATCCTCCTGCGCCGCGGCGACCTCTACGCCATGACGGGCGATCCGGAGCGGGCGCTCGGCGACTACATGCGCGCCGCCGAGGGCTTCCGCGACCTCGGGCTGCCGCTGCGCGAGGCCTGGGCCCACGTACGCCTCGCCGGCCTGGCCCTCGAGGGGGCCGGCGACCGGGCACGCCAGCTCTTCCAGGCGGCCGACCATGCCGCCGGCGTCGCCGCAGCCGATGACGCCGCCGGCGACCCCGACCTGTCACTGGAGTGGCACCTCAATCGCGCCGCCGACCACGCGCGCGACCGCGCCAACGCGCGCCGGGCTCGCCCGCCGCTCACGCGGGCCGACGCGGACCGACCCGAGCGCCGCCTCGGCGCCCACCGCCTCGCCATCGCCCGCGCCGACGGCCGCGTCGTGCGCGCACTCTCGGCCGAGCTGGACACACGGGCCCGTGAGCTGGAGCGCTCCGACGGCCGCCCCACCGACCCGGCGCTCATCCGCTACGTCGCCGCCGCCGACCTCCTGGCTGGCCACCGCTCCTACGACGCCGCCGAGATCCTCCTCCGGCAGCTCGTCGAGGTCCGCCCCGCCGGCCACGCCCGCCGTGCGCTGGTCGGCGCCATGGCGCGCTCTCCCAACGCCGCCCTGACCCACGGCCTCCTCGAACGCCTGCAGACCGACGGCGACCCCGGCGCCACCGCCGCCGCCGCCGAGGTGCTGGGCTGGCGTCGCGAGCAGGAAGCCGTCGGCCACCTCCGCCAGCTCGCCAGCCCCGACGCCCACCCGACCGTTCGCAAGGCCGCCATCGTGGCGCTGGGGCGCATCGGCGCGGACGACGCCGTGCCCGACCTGTTGCCCGCCCTGGAGACCCCTGAGCTGGCCGCAGCCGCGAGCGTCGCCCTGCTGCTGCTCGGTGAGTGGGCCGGCGTCGACCACGTCGCCCAGACGCTGGCCACCGTCGCTGCCCAGGGCGGCAGCGCCGAGCTGCGTGGCGGCCCCGGCCTGTCCCGCTCCATGGGCGAGATCGTCGGCCGCTACGGTGGCCCGGCCTACCTGCTGCTGCTGATGCGCCTCGCCGAGACCGAGGGTTCGGCCGGGCTGGGCGCGCTGCAGGGCCTGGGCTACCTCGGTGACCCGCGCGCCGTGACCCGCCTCATCGACGCCTGCGCGGGCCGCAATGCCCAGCGGGCCCGGGTCGCCGGCGCGGCCCTGGAGATGCTCACCGGCCACCGCGAAGACCCCGAGGAGAGCCTGCTGCGCAACCGCTGGGCGACCTGGTGGGACAGCAACGGCGGCGCCTTCATCGAGGGCCGCCGCTTCCGCCTCGGCCGGCAGCTCGACCCCGGTCTGCTCATCGAGCGCATGAGCCACGACGACCTGATGGTCCGCCGGTCCACCTACGACGAGCTGGTCATCGGCACCGGCGTGCGCCTCCCCTTCGACGCCGACGGGCCGTACCGCGTGCAGGTCATCCACCAGGCGCGGTGGCGCGACTGGTGGGCCCGCAACATCACGAAGTGGACGCCCGGCCGCTGGACCTTCCACGGCGAAGACGTGTCCTGAACCCTGGTGTTGCAGCCGGCACCCACGACGCCACGCGACGCCCGACCGGCCTGCAGAAGCAACGCGCCTACATGATGCGCAGCTTGTAGGGGTTGAAGTTCTCCTTGGCCTTGGCTTCAGCGGCGTCCTTGGCCTTCTGGAGGTACTCCTTCAGCGTCTCGTTGTCGGGTTCGTAGGTCAGGGCGAACTGGATGTTCATCACCGCGCCCTTGTAGTTCTTCTCGTGGTAGTCCTTGAGCCCCATCTTCCAGTACTTGGCAGCGCGTTCGTCGGTGGCCGCTTCAGCGGGGTCGTTGGCCGCCGCGCGCTGCTTCTCGGCGCGAGCCGCGCCTTCGGCCGTCATGCGGTTGTTGCCCTGCGCCAGCTCGTCGTCGTAGGCCGAGCGCTTCACCGGGTCCTGCAGCGCGTTGTAAGCTTCTCGGATCAGGCGGTAGATCTCGTTGACCTTGTCCTGCAGGTCGGTGTCCCCCAGCGCCGAGTAGCGGTCGGGGTGCATGCGACGACTCTCGGTGCGGAAGGCCGGCCCGATGTCGTCCTGGGCGGCGTCCTGGTCGATGCGCAGCACGCCGTAGTAGTCGAGATCCGGCAGCAGTTCGTGGAGCGTGTCGATCTCGACGCGCGCAGCCAAGGTGCGGTCCATGTGGCCTCCTGGAGTCGAGATGCTACCGCGCGGAGCAGCCGCGTGCAGGGCCGGCAGGCGTCAACGGGCGGCCGCGACCGACGCGGCCGTGATCAGAAGCCCAGCTCGTCGAAACGCATCTCCTGGACTTCGTCCTGGGTGAGCCCGCTGCTGGCTTCGATCGTGATCTCCTGCGCGCGCCCGGACTCTTCGTCGACGGCGGAGACGTGCACGATGCCGTCGGCGTCGATGGCGAAGGTCACGCGGATCCGCACTTCACCGCGGGGAGCCGGCCGCAGCCCGTCCAGCACGAAGTGGCCGAGCAGCTCGTTGTCGCCCTGCATGCGGCTCTCGCCCTGGAACACGCGGATCCGCACTTCAGTCTGGTTGTCGTGCGCCGTGTGGAAGATCTTGCTGGAGTCGGTCGGGATGGCCGTGTTCCGCGGGATGAGCGGCTCGACGAAGCCGCCGACCGTGCCCACGCCCAGCGTCTGGGGTGTGACGTCGAGCAGGACGGCGGCGTCGGGGTTGAAGCCCTGGGTGAGCGTGTGGGCCTGGAGCGCGGCGCCGACCGCGACGACTTCGTCAGGGTTGATGGAGCCGACGGGTTCCTTGCCGAAGTACTTGCCGACGGCTTCCTGCACCGCCGGGAAACGCGTCATTCCGCCGACCAGCAGCACCGCATCGATCTGCGCGGTCGACAGCCCCGCCTGGGACATCGCGTCGTCGACCACGACGAAGGTGCGCTGGATGAGGGGCATCACCAGCCGCAAGGCCTGGCTGCGATCCAGGCGCGTGTGCACCGACACACCCTTGCCGTGGCTGTCGCGGGCGAGGTTGGGGACGCGCACTTCGACCGCCGGGAGCCCCGACAGGGCGACCTTGGCCCGTTCGGCCGCGTCGCGCAGCTTGGTGCGCGCCGTGTAGTTGTCGGACAGGTCGATGTCGTGCTGCTTCTCGACCGTCTCCTGCAGCCAGGTGGCGATCGCGCTGTCGAAGTCGTCGCCCCCGAGGAAGGTGTCACCCGCCGTGCTGAGCACTTCGTAGACGCCCGGTTCCATGCGCAGGATCGTCATGTCGAAGGTGCCGCCGCCGAGGTCGTACACAGCGATGTGCTGGCGACGCTCCCGCCCGAAGCCGTAGGCGAGCGCCGCCGCCGTCGGCTCGTTGATGATGCGGAGGCACTCCAGCCCGGCGATCGTCGCGGCGTCCCGTGTGGCCTGGCGCTGCTGGTCGTTGAAGTATGCGGGCACGGTGATCACGGCGCCGGTCACCGGTTCGCCGGTGGCGGCTTCAGCGACCTCCTTCATGTGGGAGAGGACGCGCGCGCTGATCTCCGGCACCGCGTAGATCTTGCCCTGCACGCGCACGCGGGCATCACCATGCGGACCCTCGGCGATGCCCCAGGCCACCATGCGCCGCATCCGTTCCACTTCTTCGGAGCCATACCGGCGGCCGATGAGGCGCTTGGCGCTGAAGACCGTGTTCTCAGGCGCGTAGGTGAGCTGCTGGCGGGCGCGGTGGCCCACGACAGCGGCGTTGCCGTAGCCGTAGGCCACGACCGAGGGCTGGGTGCGGTTGCCCTGGGCGTCGGCCAGCACCACCGGTTCGCCGTCCCGCATCACGGCGACGACCGAGTTGGAGGTGCCGAGATCGATGCCGACGGTCAGCCCCTTGGTCTCCTGACCGGTGCTCATGCGTGCTGCTCCTGCGATTCGACGAAGGGAGACCTTAGCAGCGGCGCGAGCGTCTGGACCATCTCGTCGTGCACGTGACCATTCGAGGCGAGCAGCCAGGGGACGGAGAGCCCGACGGGAGCACCATCGACAGCGCTCACGCGGCCACCGGCTTCCGTGACCAGCAGCAGGCCGGCCGCGATGTCCCAGGGAGCAAGCCCCGGCTCCCAGAAGGCGTCGAGCCGCCCCCCCGCCAGCCAGGCGAGGTCGAGGGCAGCCGCGCCTGCCCGGCGCAAGCCCTGGGCGCGGCGCATGATGGCATCCACCAGCCGGAGGTACTCGGACGCGCGCTGCTGGCGGTCGTAGGGGAAGCCGGTCGCCACGACGGACGAGGACAGCGCGGTGCACGACGACGCGTGGACCCGCAGCCCGTTGCAGGTGGTGCCCAGCCCGCGCGCCGCCGCCCAGCACTCCTGGCGCATGACGTCGAGCACGCAGCCCGCCACGAGCTCGCCGTCGTGCTCCAGCGCGATGGACACGGCGAAGTGGGGGATGCCGTGCACGAAGTTCGTCGTCCCGTCCAGCGGGTCGACGATCCAGCGGGTGGTCGCCTGCCACGCCCCGCCGCCCTCTTCCGCCAGCACCGGGATCTGCGGAGTGCGGGCTGCGAGGCTCTCGCGGATCGAGGCCTCAGCCGCGAGGTCCAGCTCCGTCACGAGATCGACAGCGCCCTTGTGGTCGACGCGCGACGCGCCTCCCTCCCGCGCTGCCCGCGCGAGCAGAGCCCCCGCAGCCTGTGCGGCCTGCACGGCGATGTCCCGTGCGGCGGCGGGAGGCGGCGGTGAGCCCTGCGCGCGGTCCGTCACGACGAGCTGCAGCTGACGCGGTCACCCGAGACACTGCAGCGCACCGTCGCTTCCTGGGTGAGCTGCACCACACCGGCGGCGTCGCCCATCAGCACGCGGCAGGTGGTGATGCCCTGGAAGCTCATCCGCCCCGTGGCCGCAAAGGTCGCCTGCTGGCTGTCCCCACACTGCAGCGTGGCTTCGCCGTCGACCAGGAAGCGCACCTGGAAGGGCCCGGCCGGCGGCGCCGCCGCGGTCGCGTCGCTGCTGCTCGACGAGGAACTGCCGGACGAGCGCGTTGAGCCACTGCTCGACGAGCTGCGGGTCGAGCCGCTGCTGCCCGAGGAGCTGCTGCTCTTCGAGGAAGACGAGGAGCTGCTGCTCTTCGAGGAGGACGAGGATGTCGAGGATCCGCTGGTCGAGGAGGACGAGGAGGACTTCGACGAAGAAGACTTCGACGAAGACGACTTCGACGAAGAAGACTTCGACGAAGACGGCGCGGGCTCACCATCGCCCGCCGCGGCCTTGTCGGCGTCGCCCGCCGCGGGTTCCACGACCCCGGTGTCTTCCTTGTCGTCGCTGGCGGCCTTGTCGTCGACCGCCTGTGCCTGCTCGGCGAGGTCCGACGCGGTGACCTCGACCTGGTCCTTACCCTTGTTGAGGTAGTACCAGGCCCCACCGACGATGCCGCCACCGCCGAGGCAGAGCACGGCCAGCCCGGCGATCACGCCCAGCACCACCTTCAGCGAGCCACCGGACCGGCGGTCTTCGGCGGGGGGGGACAGGTCCGGCCCGGCCCCACCGGCGACGGCGAAGGGCGTGCCGCCGCCTGCGTTGCCGACGCCGGCAACGGCGGTGGGCGTGTAGCCGGGTGCCAGTTCGGGACGGCGATCGGCCTGCCCCGCCGAGGCCACGGCGACAGGCGGTGCCACGGGCGCCGGAGGCTCCGGCACGGAGGGTGCCGGCTGGGCGCGGGGAGGCGCGGACGGCACGGGAGGTGCCGCTCGCGGCGGTGTCGGAGGGGTCGGCGGCGGCGGGGCGGCCACACCCATGGGCTCGGGCGGCGTCGGCGGTGGCGGGCTGGTCGGTGCGGGGGGCGACGAGCGACGCGGCGCCGCAGGCGACCAGGCCTCCCGCGCCCCGCCTCGAGCCGGCGAGGCGTCGTCATCGTCGTCGTCGTCCTCTGCCAGCATCGCCGCGATCTTCTCGCGGGACCAGAAGGCCGTGCTCTCGCCCTTGGCGCTGGCGGCCTTGCGGACCTTGAAGGCCTGGCCGGAGCTGACCGGCCCGCCGAGCTCGCGCGGGCCGCCGAGGTCTTCCTCGACCGGCGCCGCCGGCGCTAGCCGACGCTGACCACCCGCACCCGGGACCGCACGCGCCGCCCAGGTGCGGAGGTCCGTGCCCGGCGCCTGGCCAGCCACGTGGAACAGCACGTTCGCGACGTCGAGCGGTGCCGGCCGCTCCGACGGCTCGAAGGCCAGCATCGAGCACAGGAAGGACTGCACGTCCTGCATCCAGGAGCGCCCCGCCAGCTCTCCCCAGTCGATGCCGAGGAGCTTGTCGACGATGTGATCGTCGTGTCCATCGCGGTCCCGCGGCACGGAGCCCAGCCCGGCTCCGGACATCACGCTGTGCATGATGATGCCCAGGCCATAGACGTCGGAAGCGATGCCGACCGCGCGGCCCTCCGGGGCCCGGCAGCCGCGCTTCTCGACGCCGTAGCCGCTGACGCTCACCGCGCCCGTGGCGTCGATGTAGACATCGCCAGGCTCCAGGTCGCCGTGGACGGCCTGGTCTTCTTCGGCGATCGAGACGACGTCGGCGACGCCCGCGACCAGCTCGAGGGCCGCCCGCGCCGGCAGCCCGCCGCTGTCGAGCAGGTCGCTGAGGCGCACGCCGCCGGGCGTGCCCTCGTCGGTGAGGATCTGGCCCTCGTCTCCCGGCTCGCGGGTGTAGTACCAGCTCATGCAGTCATCCCAGGGGCGCTTCCGCCAGGTGCGGTGAGGACGTAGTGATACCACGCCGCCCCGCTGCGGCCACGCGCGCCGCGGCGCGTCTCACGGGCCCTGGTCCGGCAGGCCGTCGGTCCGGGTGACGTAGGCCATCGCACCCTGGTCGTATCTCAGCGTGGCTACCAGCTCGCCCTCCGGATCCAGCTCCTCGATCATGCCCAGCAGCGACCACACGACCATCGTGTTGCCGTTGGGAGCCCGCAGCATGTCACCCCCGACCAGGCTGAAGCGCGGCGGGTCGGTGTAGCGCTCCCAGTTCTGCGTCACGGTCTTGCTGCCATGGTCGAGCTGGAAGCTGACGCCGCGGGACGACCCATCGGAGGGCTCGCGGTTGTCGAAGACGAGCAACTCGTCGCCGACCACCTGGTGGCCGTGCTGCTCCTTCATCAGCGCCCCCTCCCCCTGAAAGCTGTACTCGCTGTCCGGTCCGCCGACCTGCCAGTTCACCTCGAGGCTGTCCCGGTCGAGGTTGAAGATGCAGTCCGCGACCTTGAGGCCGATCGTGTAGGTGCCGTTGTCTTCGTCGAACTCCAGCGTGTTGGCGTAGGGCCAGTAGTCGGCGTCCCCCATGAAGCTGACCTCCGACTCGACGAAGGGGAAGCTGTCCCAGGAATTCCAGATCTCGCGCTGGCTCCCGTCCGGCGCGATCTCGATGATCGAGTCGCCCCGGATCGTCTGCCCATCGACCTCGCGCTCGTCGAAGGTGAGCACCGCGAGCGTGCCGTCGGGGTGTTCGTAGAAGTCGTGGTGCCCCCAGGGGACGAGCATCTCTTCGGGCGGGCCGCCGTCGAGGGGCACCCGGACGATCCAGGCGTTGGTCGAGAAGTCGCCGGTCGCAAGCAGCAGCGGGAAGCGGTTGTAGAGGATCGCGCGGCCGTCACGAGACGGCGCGACGCGCATGACCGCGACGTTTTCTCCCGGATCTTCGTACGCCCAGACCAGGCGACCGTCGCCGTCGAGAACCTGGATGTCCCAGAGCAGCTCGCCCTGCGAGAGGAAGAGCAGCCCGTCGTCGAGCTTGTCGGCCTGCACGACCTCCTTGCTGGCGCGCACGACGTCCACCGGGATCTGCCCGGTGTTTGCCTGGGTGCTCTGCGTCTGCTCGCCCCCGGAGCCGACGACTCCGACCGTGACCTCGACGTCGCTGTCCTCCGGCACACCCCAGAGCACCGCCTCCCAGCCGTCGGCGGTCGCCGTGGCCTGAACCTCGCGGGCGAGCTCGCCGACGACGCCGATGCTCGCCCAGGCGGAGTCACCCTCTCCCGTCCAGCGCGCCGTGAACACGGTGGGCATGGACTCGGCCTGCACGAGGTCGAGGTGGAGGTCCGCCTGCGAGCCCCCACCGGCGGCGCCGCCGTCGGCAGCCCCGCTATCTCCGGACCCGCCGGGACCTCCAGGGCCGGAGCAGGCCAGCGCGAAGAGCAGCAGCGTGTACATGGGTGTCTCCCTCGGGACCGCGACGATTTCGGGGCCACGAGCAGGACGGCCGCACCCCCGCGGCATGATGATCGGCGCCCCCCGCACCCGCAAGCGCGCTGGCGAGCGTCCCGTCGGCATGCACGATTGTTGCACCTCTCTATCGGGTAGACAACCGATACAGGCAGGGCATAATGGGCGAGCGGGACGGTCCTCCTGGTCCCGGTCCGCCCCGAGGAAGCCGCCATGCGCACGCGCACGATGATCGCCCCCCTGTCGCTGTTGGCGGCCTCCCTGCTCGTGACGGGCTGCGGCGCTGATCCGCAGGGCGACGGCGACGGCACCGCCGACGGGGGACAAGCGGACGGCGGCAGCCCGAACGGCGGAAGCGGCGATGGCGGCGCCAGCGGTGCGCCGACCTGGTACCAGGACGTCCAGCCGATGGTGGCCGAGCACTGCTGGACCTGCCACAACGCCGAAACCAGCGCCGCAGCCTTCGAGTTCAGCGACCCGGAGATGGCCGCCGAGCTGGCCGACTGGCTCAACTCCAAGATCAACGGCCCCGACGAAGATCCGCCCTACCAGATGCCTCCCTTCCCCCTCGGCGACAGCGACGAGTGCGATCTCGGCCTGCCGATCACCGGCGACCTCCGCCTGTCCGCGGACCAGAAGGCATTGTTCCAGGAGTGGGTCGATGCCGGCACGCCGCTCGGCGACGAAGCCACCGCCGCTCCTTACGACATCCCCGAACAGCGAGCGCTGTGGGGCGACCGGATCGTCGAGCTGTCGCCGATGTCCATGACCACCCAGGATGGCCAGAAGGGCGACGCCTACAACTGCTGGTCGTGGGACCTCGGCATCACCGACCCCGAGGGCGCCTGGCTCACCGGCCTGCAGGTCAACCCCGACAACCTCAACATCGTCCACCACGCCGTGATCATGGCCGACTACTCGGGCCGCACGGCGCCGAAGGGCGGTGGCGACGGTCGCTGCCCCCAGCCCGACGACGAGGTGCCGGACGCCACGATGCTCGCGACCTGGGCGCCGGGGGCCGACCCGATCATCCTGCCGGAAGACGCCGGGATGCACTTCCCGCCGGGCACCCGCCTGGTGTCGGCGACGCACTACCACCCCGATGGCACCGGCCAGCACGACGCCACCAACATCACGCTGGGGTGGCGGGACGCGCCGCCCGCCTATGAAGTCGTCACCCTGCCCCTCGGCGCGGCCGACCCCGGTGAGAACGACGTCCCCAACTGGGAGGATCGCCCCTTCGACCTCGCCGCCGGGGACGACGCCTACGTCAACACCTGGCGCGATCCGCACCAGCACCCCGACGACAAGGAATTCCGCATCTGGGGCCTGTTCCCCCACATGCACTACGCCGCCACCAGCATGAAGGTCACGCTGGAGCACGAAGACGGCACGGACACCTGCATCGCCGAGGTCCCGGTCTGGGAGTTCGACTGGCAGCGGACCTACGAATTCGACGTCCCCTACGACGAGCTGCCCATCCTGCAGGACGGCGACACCTTCGCCATCCGCTGTGGCTACAACAACAGCGACAGCAACGCACTGCTGAAGCAACGGCTCGAAGACAACGGCCTCGACTACACGGACATCTCCATCGGCAACGGCTACCTCGACGAGATGTGCGTCCTGCACGCGATCATCATGCAGGAGTACGACGGCCGCTTCGAACGGAAGGCCGCCGAGTAGGGCGTTCTCCCTCGGGAAAAGCCCCGAGAGCTTGCGACAATTCGCCGCATGAATGAGCCGGCCAGATCCCGGATGCCCGCCTATTGTGCCCTGCGTGGCATGAACCGCGCGCCCCTGTTCGGCCCGTGCGGACTGCAGATCGGCGTTCCCGGAGGATCCCGTGCGCCTCGGCAAGACTTTCGGCATCTCCCTCATCCTCGCTCCCCTGACGCTGGCGCTGGCCTGCGGAGACAAGGGCGGCGACACCGGCGGCACCACGGACGGCGGTGCCGGCGACGGCGGCACGACCGCCGACGGCGGCAGCGGCGACGGGGGCAGTGCCGGCGACCCCACCTGGTACCAGGACGTGCAGCCTCTCATCGCAGAGCACTGCTGGACCTGCCACAACGCCTCCACAGAGGGCGCCGCCATCGAGCTGTCGGACCCGGCCATGGTGGCCGAGCTCGCCGACTGGCTCAACTCCAAGATCAACGGCCCCGACACCGAACCGCCGTACATGATGCCTCCCATGGGGCTCGATCCCTCGGCCGAGTGCGACGTCGGCCTGCCGGTGCGCACCGACCTGCGCATGACGGACGAAGACAAGGCCACCTTCCAGGCCTGGGTCGATGCCGGCACCCCCATGGGCGACGAAGCCACCGCCGCCCCCTACGACGTCCCCACCCTGCCCTCGATCTCCGGGGATCGCATCGAAGAGACCACGCCGATGGACATGACCACCCACGACGGGCAGACGGGCGACGCCTACAACTGCTGGTCCTGGGATCTCGGCATCACCGACCCGGCCGGGGCGTGGGTCACGGGCGTGGAGGTCAACGGCGACAACTTCAACATCCTCCACCACGCGGTGATCATGGCCGACTTCTCCGGCGAGACCGCACCGGAGGGCGGCGGCGACGGAAAGTGCCCGCGGCCCGGGGACGAAGTGCCGAGTGCCACCATGCTGGCCACCTGGGTGCCGGGAGCCACGCCGATCATCCTCCCCGAGGGTGCGGCCATCCACTTCCCGCCGGGCACGCGCCTCGTCTCGGCCACGCACTACCACGCCACCGGCACCGGCGAACACGACGCGACGACCATCTCCGTCGCCTACCAGGACGCGCCGCCGACGTACGAAGTCGCGGTGCTGCCGCTGGGCGCCGCCGACCCGGCCGAGACCGACGACCCCTCCTGGGAAGACAACCCCTTCCTGGTCGAGACGGGCGACGACAACTACGTCAACACCTGGCGGGACCACCACTCCCACCCCGACGACAAGGAATTCCGCATCTGGGCGCTGTTCCCGCACATGCACTACGCCGCGACGGCGATGAAGGTCACCCTGGAGCACCCCGACGGCACCAGCGACTGCATCTCGGAGGTGCCGGTCTTCGACTTCGACTTCCAGCGCACCTACGAGTGGGACGCTCCCTTCGAAGATCTGCCGCTGCTCGGCCCTGACGACACCTTCGCCATCCAGTGCAGCTACAACAACAGTGAATCCAACACCATGCTGAAGCGGGCCTACGAAGACAACGGCATCGACACCTACGAGCCCATCGAGATCGGCAACGGCTGGATGGACGAGATGTGCGTGCTGCACGCCATCGTCATGCAGGAATACGACGGTCGCTTCGAGGGCAAGAAGGGCGAGTAGCCCACCGCCGGGGGGGCGCCGCGGCCCCGCTGAACACCAGGGCCCTCGCCAGCCGCAACGGTTAGCGGGGGCCCATGTCCAAGGTGCACCTCGCGAAGGGGATGCGGGACCTGCTCCCGCACCAGATGATCCACCGCCAGCAGGTGATCTCCACCATCCAGGAGGTCTTCACCCGCTATGGCTTCGAGCCGCTGGAGACGCCGGCCATGGAGCGCATCGAGACGCTCACCGGCAAGTACGGCGATGAAGGCGACAAGCTCATCTTCAAGGTGCTCAAGCGAGGCGCCGGCGGGACGCGGGGCGAGTGCGACCAGGCCCTGCGCTACGACCTGACGGTCCCGCTCGCCCGCGTCGTCGCCATGAACCCCGGCCTGCCGCTGCCCTTCAAGCGCAGCCAGATCCAGCCCGTGTGGCGCGCCGACCGCCCCCAGCGCGGCCGCTTCCGCGAGTTCTACCAGTGCGACGTCGACACCGTCGGCGCCCCCTGCGGGCTGGCCGACGCCGAGTGCCTCGCGGTCTTCCACGACTGCATGGTCGCGCTCGGCTTCGACCGCTTCGTCATCCGGGTCAACGACCGCCGCCTGCTGGCCGCCCTCGCCGCCGCCATCGACGCCGCCGACCAGGAGCTGGCCATGATCATGGCCATCGACAAGCTGGACAAGGTGGGTCGAGAGGGCGTCGACAAGGAGCTGGCGGGACGGGGCTTCGACGCCGACCAGATCGCCGCCCTGTGGGGCTACCTCGACGGCGACGCCATCCCCGGCGCCGAAGAAGCCGAAGCGACCCTGGACGAGGTGATCGCCACGGCCAAGGCGTTGGGCGTCGCCCCGGAGCGCATCAAGCGCGATCGGACCCTGGCCCGGGGCCTCGACTACTACACCGGCCCGGTCTTCGAGACCGAGCTGCTCGACGCGGGCATGGGCTCGGTGGGCGGCGGGGGCCGCTACGACGGGCTCATCGGCATGTTCAGCGGCCGGCAGATCCCCGCGGTGGGGATCTCGCTGGGGCTCGAGCGCCTGTTCGTCATCATGGAAGAGCGCGGCCTCGTCCCGGCCACCGCCACCTCCACGCGGGTCTGGGTCACGATCTTCGGCGAGGAGACCCGCGACGCCTCGCTGGCCGCGGTCTCGGCCCTCCGGGCCGCAGGGATCCCCGCCGAGCTGAGCCTCGCTGGCGGCAAGCTGGGCAAGCAGTTCAAGGCGGCCCACAAGCGCGGCGTACCCTTCGTCGTCGTCATCGGCCCGGACGAAGCCGCGGCCAACAAGGTGCAGCTCAAGGATCTCCGCAGCGGCGAACAAGAGGTGCTGTCCCTGGACGACGCCATCGGGCGAGTGGCCGGCACCCGGGTTGCCAGCACCACGTGAAACCGGGTCCGGCGGGGCGGCATCGAGATGCCCAGCCGGAGTTCCCATGCCCCTGAGTCCCCTGCTCTGGTCGGGCGTCCTGGTGACGCTTGGCCTCGGCTGTCGTCCCGAACATGCCGACGCCTGCCCCGAAGGCTCCCACCGCGAAGCCGACGGGCTCTGCTACCCGGACGATGCCGGCGACTCGGGCGCGACGACTGGTGATGGCGGCAGCGGGGGCGGCGACGGTGGGACCAGCGACGGCGGCAGCGCCGACTACGTGCCTCCCCCGCTGGACCTCGGCGACCCGATCACCAACCTCGGATCCATGGAGCTGGACTTCTACGAGCACGTCGACGCCGTCGTCCTCGACGAAGACTGGGGGCTGCTGGTCGGCCATAGCGGCTTCTCCATCGCGTCGCTGGCCGACGGCCACATCGACGGGCAGTACGCCACCGACCGCGGCTACTACATCGGCGTGCACGACCACATCGCCTGGGTCGGGACCAAGTACAACGGCCTGTACGAGGTCGACCTGACCGACCCCACCGACCCGCACATGGGGCGACGCTACCCGGGCCTCACCGACGGCGCCCACATGGACGTCGACTTCGACGGGACGAACATCCTGATCACATGGCTCGCCGACGGCGCCGAGCTGCTCGCCGCCAGCGACCTGACCCGCGTCGGCAGCTTCCCCGTCACAAGCGCCCGCGGGGCCGCCCTCGGCGACGGCATCGCCCTCATCTGCGACGAGGTCGACGACGAGGCCTCGCTGGTGCTGTTCGACATCAGCGAGCCCAGCACCCCGGTCGAGCAGGACCGGGTCGAGCTGCGCGGCGTCTGCCACGACGTCGCCGTCGACGGCGACAAGGTCGCGGCGTCCATGGGCGGCAATGGCGTCGAGATCCTCCGAGTGGAGGGCGACAGCCTCGTCGATCGCGGCCGCGTCAGCCTGCCGGGCACGACCATGGGCGTCGACATCGACGGCGACTACGCCTGGACCGGCTCCTGGGAGGTCGTCGGGCTCATCTGGATCGGCGACGAGAGCACGCCGGTCGTCATCGGCCACGAAGAGGTGAGCGAGTCAGCCATGGGCATCGGCGCCGGCTACGGCAAGGCCATGGTAGCCGACTGGTTCCACGCCACGGCCATGCAGCTCAACCCCGGCGTCGCCGGCCCCGAGCTTGTCATCCCCGACGAGCTGCAGCTCGCCGACGGCCAGACCGACCAGGAGCAGATGGAGGTGTGGAACAACGGCGCCTTCGACCTGGACCTGACCCTGGCCGTGACCGGCGGGGAGCTGGGCGTGAGCGAAGAGCAGCTCGTCCTGGCACCGGGCGAGAAGAGGACCGTGCTCGTCGACCCGGGCACCCGCAACAGCGGCGGGACCATCTCGTGGACCAGCAACGACCCCGATGAAGCCGCAGGCGACATCAACGTCAGCATCGCCGTCAGCGGCATCGGCAGCCCCCACGTCGACTTCGAGCTGCCCGGCTTCTCCTGGCCGGAGGGCGAGCTGACCAACAGCCGGCTGTCGGACTTTGAAGGAGAAGTGGTCTTCCTCGCCTACTGGGCCGAGTACTGACCGGTCTGCAGTCTGGAGGTTCCAGACATCGAGAGCTCCATCGCCGACTACTTCGCGGGCCAGCCGGTCAACGTGCTGCTGATCAACCCCCGCGACTCCTACGATGTCGCCTACGAGTGGCTGGGCGACAACGGCGTCGGCCTGCGCTGCCTGCTGGACAGCGGCGGCAGCACCTACAACAGCTACGGCCCGATCCCTGACTCCTATGCCCCCTTCCCGGTCCAGGTCGTCATCGACCAGGAGGGGGTGATCCAGTACCTGTCCGGCCAGAACGACACGGCCGCGGTCCGGGCGGCCATCGAAGCGCTGCTGTAGACAGCGCTTCGACGGCCGGCCCGCCCTGTCTCAGCGGACGATGGTGCCGGGCGGCAGCGGCTCGCTGACGCCGACCAGGCCCCGCACCTGCTTGCCGCCAGCGGCGAGCATCATGCCCTGGCTCTCAATTCCGCGGAGCTTCGCGGGCTTGAGGTTGGTCACGACGACGACCTGCTGGCCGACCAGCAGGTCGGGCTCGTAGCGGCTGGCGATGCCGGCGACGATCGTGCGGGGCTCGTCTTCGCCGACGTCCACCTTGAACACGAGGAGCCGGTCGGCGTCCGGGTGCTTGCCGGCTTCGAGGATGCGGCCGGTGCGGAGCTGCACCTTGGCGAAGTCGTCGATCGAGATGAGCGGGGTCTCTTCCTGGGACACGGGGGTCTCCTGCTGGGGTGCGGGGGTGGCGGCGGCCTTCGGCGCGCTGCCCTTGGTCTGCTTGGGCGGCCGGGGCTTGCGATCCGGCGCCGCCGAGGTGGCCAGCTCGTCGCTGCCCAGGGTCTCGGCGAGCAGCGCGCGGATCCGCGGCGGCAGCTCCTGCATGCGGGGGAAGACGGGGCTGGCGGGCGCCAGCGGGGTGCCGGCTTCGAGCCCCTCGAGGCGCTCGACACCCTCGAGGCTGAGGTGCTCGTCGTCGTCGATGACGATGCCGAGCTGCCGTGCCAGAGCGTGGGACTTGTCCGGCATCACCGGCTGCAGCAGTGTCGCCGCCACCCGGACGATCTCCAGGCAGCGCCGCAGCACGCCGGCGAGCCGGTCTTCGTCACCCTGGCGGTTCAGCGCCCAGGGCTGCTCGGTGTCGATGTACTTGTTGCCGGCGCGCACCAGCTCCCAGAGCGCCTCGAAGGCCTTGTGGAACTGCAGCGCCTCCAGCTCTTCGCCGTAGGTGGCGACGGCCCGGTTGGCGAGCTCCTGGAGCGCCTTGTCGGCGTCGGTCGGCGCGTCCAGCGCCCCCACCTCCGCACCCAGCCACTTCGCGCTCATGGACACGGCGCGATGCAGCAGGTTGCCGAGGTCGTTGGCAAGATCGGCGTTGAAGCGCTCCAGCAGGCCCTGGTGGCTGAAGTCGCCGTCGTTGCCGAAGGGGATCTCCCGCAGGACGAAGTAGCGGAAGACGTCGACGCCGTACTCGTCGATGAGCAGGTTGGGGTCGACGACGTTGCCCAGCGACTTGCTCATCTTCTGGCCCTCGACGGTCCACCAGCCGTGGGCGTAGAGCTGCCGCGCCGGGCGCAGACCGAGGGCGAAGAGCATCGTCGACCAGTACACGGCGTGGGTGGTCAGGATGTCCTTGCCGATGAGGTGATGGTCGGCCGGCCAGAAGTCGCGGAAGTCGGCCGCCGGTTCACCCGTCGGGTCGAAGCCGAGCGCGCTGACGTAGTTGAGCAGCGCGTCGAACCAGACGTAGGTCACGAAGCGGTCATCCCAGGGCAGGGGCACGCCCCAGCTCATGCGGGAGACGGGCCGGGTGACGCAGAGATCGCCGACCTCCTTGCGCAAGTAGCCGAGCACCTCGTTGCGGCGGCTGGCCGGCTGGACGAAGTCCGGGTGCTCGTCGATCCAGGCGCGGAGCTGGTCGGCGTACTTCGACATCCGGAAGAACCAGTTCTCTTCCTGGACCCACTCGACCGGCTGCCCCGTGTCCGGGCACTTGCCGTCGACGAGGTCCTTCTCGGTCCAGAAGCGTTCCGCAGCCGTCGAGTACCAGCCCTCGTAGGCGTCGAGGTAGAGGTCGCCCTGGTCCTTGAGCTTCTGCAGCACCGCCTGGACGACACGCTCGTGGCGCGGCTCGGTCGTCCGGATGAAGTCGTCGTACTCGATTCCGAGGCGCTCCCACAGCGCCTTGTAGGGGGCCACCATCTCGTCGACGTGCTGCTGCGGGGTGATGCCGCGGCGGCCGGCGGCTTCGAGCACCTTCTGGCCGTGCTCGTCCACGCCCGTCAGGAAGTGCACCCGCTGCCCGCGGAGGCGGTGCCACCGGGCGACGACGTCGGCGGCGATGGTCGTGTAGGCATGCCCCAGGTGGGGCTTGTCGTTGACGTAGTAGATGGGGGTCGTGACGTAGTAGGTGTCGTCGGGGCGCATGGCTCACTTCCGGGTGGCTGCAGCCAAGGCGCTGGCTGCGTCATCCGGGCGCTCCGTAGTGCCGGTGGGCTCCCGGGGCAACCCACCGGGGTCGCAGCGCCGCTTGTGCCGCGCGCGAGCCCGCGATACCCGCCGCGGCATGGTCAACGCCCTCGGCTGGTCCAGCGATGTCTTCCTCCCCACCGAACCGGGGCGGCTCTGCCGTGGCCGCGAGCGGTGGATCGAGTCCTTCAAGGTCGATGAGCCCCCGCAGCTCCACCGCGTGGTGGTGAGCGGCGCGGCCTTCAGCGACGACAGCGCCCGCGACGCCCTGCGCGGCCTCCGCCACAGCGGCCTCGGCCTGGCGACGGTGATCGACGCACTTCGCTGCGGTGCCACGATCGTGGCCTGGTGCGAGCAGGGCCACCCGCGCCTCGTGCCCGAAGACGCGATCGCCGTGGAGGAATACGACCTGCGGCGCCCCGGCGGTCCGCTGCATCGCTGGGCGGTGCGCTGGTCCCTGATCTGTCCCGACGCGGCCGCCATCCAGCGGGCCATCGACGGCGGCGCCGACGTCTTCACCTTCCACGCTGACGCCACGCCGGCCTTGGAAGGCGACCAGCTCCGCGATCCGCTGCGGGACGCGGTCTTCCTGCTGACCGGCAGCCGCATGGATGGGCAGCCGCTGCGGCTCTTCCAGCCCATCGCCCTGGCCGAGCTGCTCGAACACAGCGACAAGGTCGTGTTGCTCCACCAGGACAAGCACGCCCGCTGCCTCGGCGTCTACACGCGCACCGACCCGCACCTCGCGCCCGCCCTGCGGACCCTCATTGCCGGCACCGCGACCCTGGCCGTGCCCTTCGCCATCCCGCCGATGCTCGCCCGCTGGGACCGCGCCCTGTGGGAGCTTCGCCAGGACTGGGACGAAGACACCGACGGCGAATTCCCCGTGCCGCCAGCCCCTGAAGGCTCCTGGGGCTGGGGACGGCGCCGCAGAAAGCGCCGGCAGGCAGCGGGCAGCGAGGAGTAGGCCCACCTTGGACGCGCGCCTGAAGCTGCTGGCCGTCGGCTGCGCCGGCATCGCCCTCGGCATCGCCGCGTTCTGGTTGTTCAGCGGTGCGCCGGAACCAGGCGCCGACGACGTAGCGAAGGTCCGCCCCGCGCCGACGATCCCACGGCCCGCCGCCGACTCGACCGCGCCGCCAGCGGAGCCGGCGCGCCCACCGACCAAGGCCCCCTCAGCGCCTCCACCCACCGCGCCGGCCCCCGCCGCCGACGACGTGGAGCCCGCGCTCGACGCGGACTGCGCCTACTGCTTCGACGGCATCTCGCTGTCGTGGGACCGCAGCCCCGACGAGATCGCCGCGATCCGCCGCTGGTCCAAGGACGAACATCGGGCCGCCTCCGAAGAGATCTGGGCGCGAAACGAAGCCGGCGAGCTGGACTACGCCACCGCCCGTCGCGACGACCAGTCCATCCAGGTCGACCGCGTGCTCGGCGGCGAGCTGGATCCCGAGGTCCGCACCGAGATCCTCGACGTGCACGAAGAGATGCAGGCCGCGCTCACCCAGGCGCGCGAAGCCGGCCTCGGCCCGGAGGGCCAGGTCGACGCGATGCGGGACTACAAGGACGCGCTCGACGACCTGTTGCGCCCCGACCAGGTCGAGCGCCTGCTGGGGCGGGCGCCGTCGCCGGTGGAGTAGCAGCGGCGGGGACAGCCGGTGCGCCCACGCCTACAGCCGCTCCTCCACTGCCGGGTCCAGGTAGAGCGACTCCAGCGCGTCGCGGGCCCAGGTCACGCCCTGCTCGGCCAGGGTCCGGGTCGCGCGAACGGCCACAACCTGGACCGGCGCCACCTCCGACCACACCGACTCGGCCAGGAAGCGCCATCCGTCCGCACCGCCGCGGAGCTTGTCGCCCTCGACCGCGGGGCGACAGCGCTCGCAGACCATGACCGCGTGGTCCACGTCGGGCTCTTCGGGGGCGGGGGGGACCTCGACCACCCGGAGGCTGGCGCTCTGCCCGCACAGCTCACAGTGCGAGCGTGCCCGCCGGTTCAGCTCGCGGCCCAGGGCCGCCACGTCGTCCTTGCGCTGCTTGTGCTGGTCGTAGCCGCGTGCCATCCCGCCTCCTGCGCCGCGCAGCATGCCACAGCGCGCCACCGCGCCGGAGCCCCACGTTACGCCCCTCCACCCGCGCGGAGGCCCCATGTCCGGCTCGGCTGCGTCCAGCTCCCCCGTGTCCATCCCCAACGTCCTTGCCACGCGCTACGCCAGCGCCTCGATGCGCGCGACCTGGTCACCCCAGGCAAAGGTCATCGCCGAGCGCCGCCTGTGGCTGGCGGTGCTCCGCGCCCAGCGCGACCTGGGCGTGCCGGTGCCCGACGGCGTCGTCGAAGCCTATGAAGCCGTCGTCGAGCGGGTCCACCTCGACAGCATCGCCGCCCGCGAGCGCGTCACCCGCCACGACGTCAAGGCCCGCATCGAGGAGTTCTGCGCCCTGGCCGGCCACGAGCACATCCACAAGGGCATGACCAGCCGCGACCTGACCGAGAACGTCGAGCAGCTCCAGGTCCGCGACAGCCTGCTGCTCGTCCGCGACCGCTGCGTCGCGGCGCTGGTCCGCCTTGCCCGCCGCGCACGGCAGTACCAGGACCTGGTGATGGCCGGCCGCTCGCACAATGTCGCCGCCCAGGCCACGACGCTGGGCAAGCGCTTCGCCAACGCCGGCCAGGAGCTGCTCGTCGCCACCCGGCGCCTCCAGGAGCTGATCGACCGCATCCCCCTGCGCGGCATCAAGGGACCCGTCGGCACCCAGCAGGACATGCTCGACCTGCTGGGCAGCGCCGACAAGGTCGACGCCCTGGAAGCCGCCGTGATGCGCCACCTCGGCTTCTCGGCCCGCCTCGACAACGTCGGCCAGGTCTACCCGCGCAGCCTCGACTTCGACGTCGTCAGCGCGCTGGTCCAGGTGGCCAGCGGCCCCGCGAACCTCGCCCGCACGCTGCGGCTCATGGCCGGCCAGGAGCTGGTCACCGAGGGCTTCAAGGAGGGCCAGGTGGGCTCCTCGGCCATGCCCCACAAGATGAACGCACGCTCCTGCGAGCGCGTCGGCGGCTTCGTGGCCATCCTGCGCGGCCACCTCGCCATGGTGGGTGGCCTCGTCGGTGACCAGTGGAACGAGGGCGACGTCTCCTGCAGCGTCGTCCGCCGGGTCGCGCTGCCCGACGCCTTCTTCGCCGTCGACGGGCTCTTCGAGACCTTCCTCACCGTGCTCGACGAGCTGGGCGCCTACCCCGCCGTCATCGCCCGCGAGCTGGACCGCTACCTGCCCTTCCTCGCCACCACCAAGGTGCTGATGGCCTGCGTCAAGGCCGGGGCCGGCCGGGAAGCCGCCCACGAAGCCATCAAGCAGCACGCCGTGGCCGTGGCGCTGTCCATGCGCCAGCAGGGCACGACCGACAACGACCTGCTCGACCGCCTGGCAGCCGACGCCCGCATCCCGCTCAGCCGGGCGCAGCTCGGCGAGCTGGTCGGCGAGCCGCTCTCCTTCGTCGGCACCGCGCGGTCGCAGGTCGACGCCTTCGTGGCCCAGGTCGACGCCCTGGCGACGCGCTTCCCCGCCGCCGCGGCCTACAGCCCCAGCGGCATCCTGTAGCGCTCCGCCCGGTCAGCGGTCGGCGGCCAGCTCGGCCATGATCGCGACCAGGAAGTCCCAGACCATGCCCACGGTGGGGATCAGCAGGCGTTCGTCGGGCGAGTGGGGCGAGCGGATGGTCGGCCCCAGCGAGATCATGTCCATGCCGGGGATCCGGTCCCCGATGAGCCCGCACTCCAGGCCGGCGTGGATGATCTCGACCACCGGGTCCTTGCCGAAGCGTTCCCTGTAGATGCGCTTGCAGCGGGCCAGCAGCGGCGAGTCCATGTCGGGCGGCCACGGCGGGTAGCCGTCACCGGTGTGGGCCTGGCCGCCGGCGAGGCGGCCCAGGGACTCGATGCGGTGGGTGAGCGCCACCAGCCGCGAGGGCACGTTGCTGCGCTGGCTGCTCAGCAGGACCAGTTCGTCGCCGTCGCGGCTGACCTGGGCTTCGTTGTTGCTGGTCTCGACCAGGCCGTCGACGTCCGCCGACATCGCGGCGACGCCGTGGGACATGGCCAGCAGCAGGTCCAGCGCCTGGCGGGTGGACGCCGCGGTCCAGGGGCGGGCCGCCGCGACGTCGAGCGGGTCGATGCGCAAACACAGCCCCGGATCGCTGTGGCGGAACTCGGCCTGTGCCGCCGCCTCGAAGCTGGCGAGCCGCGTGCCGAGCGCCGGCAGCGCCGCTTCCGGGACGAGCAGGTCGGCTTCGGCGTGGCGGGGGATGGCGTTGTGGGCCGTACCGCCGCGGATGTCGACGAGGAGCAGCGCGGGCTGTTCGGCGACGAGCAGGTCCAGCGCCCGGACCAGCACGCGGATGGCGTTGGCCCGCTGGTGGTGGATGTCGACGCCGCTGTGGCCACCCGTCATGCCGGTGGCCACGACCCGGGCCGCGACCATCCCCGCTGGGGCATCGGTCGCGTCCAGGGGCAGGCGGAGCTGCGTCTCGACGCCGCCGGCGCAGCCCACGGTGAGCACGCCCTCGTCTTCGGAGTCGATGTTGACCAGCACCCGGCCGGTCACGAGCGCCGGGTCGAGGCCGATGGCCCCGGTCATGCCGGTCTCTTCGTCGATGGTGAACAGCAGCTCGAGCGGCGGGTGGACCGCGTCCTGGCTGGTGGCGAGCACCATGGCCATCGCGATGGCGATGCCGTTGTCGGCGCCCAGCGAGGTCTCTGGGGCGGTCAGCCAGTCGCCCTCGCGCACCGGCACGATGGGGTCCTTGCTGAAGTCGTGGGTCGAGCCCTGGGTCTTCTCGCAGACCATGTCCATGTGCCCCTGGATCACCACCGTGGGGGCCGCTTCTGCGCCCGGTGAGGCTGGCACGGCGATCACCAGGTTGCCCGTGGCGTCCTGGCGGGTCGCGAATCCGTGCTGTTCAGCCCAGGCTACCAGCCAGGCGCGCAGGGCCGCTTCGTGCTTGGAGCGCCGCGGGTGGGCCGAGATCTCCGCGAAGCGGGCGAGGATCTGCTCGGTCATGGGGTGGGGGGCGGTCGACGTCGGGACTGCAGGCGACATGGCGGGGTCCTCCGGAGAGGACGGGCTATCCGGATCGCCACCCTCCCCGCGAGGGGGACCGCCGCGCCGGCGCGCTAGATGGCCACGACCGTCACCCGGAAGGTGCCCACCATGGCGTCGGTGGTGAAGTCACCGTTGATCGCGTCAGTGACGAAGGACCCGGAGATCTCGTCGCCGGGATTCAGGCCGAAGGAGTCCAGGGTCACGGTACAGCTCGCCCCCCAGTAGGCGTAGTCGAGGTTGGCGTTCCACTGGTTGCCCGCCTCGTCCTTGTACTGGACGAAGGTGGGGCGCACGTCGCAGGACGCCGTGTCACCCGCAGTCAACGTGTCGGCGATCTGGATGAACAGCGTCGGCGGCTCGGTGTGGCTCTGGCCGCCGCCGAAGATGATGACCGCCGAGCCCTCGTAGGAGCCCTGGCCGTCCCAGGCGATGCCGTTGTCGATCTCGAAGTCGCTGCCCAGCAGATCGATGCAGGCGGTGTTCTCGGCGAGATCCGACGAGCAGTTGCCGGTGCCGGTGGCCCCACCGTCGCCGGAGGCGCCACCGTCACCCGACGCGCCGCCATCGCCGGCAGATCCCCCGTCGGCGGATCCTCCGTCAGCCGCCCCGCCGTCGGCTGAGGCGCCGGTGTCGCCGGCCTTGTCGCCACAGCCGACGGCCGCGAGGGTGAGGGCGCAGAGGAGGAGGGTGCGGGTCGTCATCGAGTGCTCCACGGTCTGGGGGGAAGGCCCATGGGAAGCGCAAGAGGCATGCCAGCCGCAAGTGTTCGCAATCACGTTGGAGCGACGGGTGTGGCACGCGCCATGCTGCGTGCCATGGCGCGTGACGCGTGACGCGTGCCCCGGCGGACCGCGACCCTCGCAGGTAGACTGATCGTCGGGAGGACCCATGCACGCGATCTCATTGGCGCTCGCCCTCGCATGCCACAGCACCACACCACCCCCGACCGACACGTCCGGCGGTGACAGCGCCGCGACCACCAGCGACGACACCGGCGCCTGCGAGAACACCGAGCGGCGGGTCTTTGACTGGGAGTGCTCCGACCTCTACCGCGACCCCGACGCCCTGCCCGACTGCGCCGCGGCGACGACATACAGCTCCGACGGGGGCGGCGACCATCCCAAGACGCCACCCTACGCCGAGACCTGCGAGCAGCGCCGGGTGTGGCCCGAAGCCTGCTGCATGGACTTCTCCAAGAAGACGCACGACGGCCTCATCTACGAGGGCATGAGCTTCCTGGGCGGGCGGTGGCGGCGGCCGGTGGTCACCGTCCGCAGCGCCACCGATTGGGCGACGCTGCTCGCCGAGAACAAGGACTACTTCGGCGCCGAGCTGCCCGAGATCGACTTCGACAAGCAGATGGTCGTCGTCGTCCAGGACTGGGAGAACGAGAGCTGCAGCTTCACGGTGGAAGACCACGGCATCGTGGCCGGACCGGAGGGCTACGGCGTGCTGCGGGTGCAGTTCGGCGACCACTCCGGCAACGGCGATCCCTGCGCCGCCGAGATGGGCGCCATGGTCATGTACGCCGTCGAACAGGACCTGGGCCCGCCCCAGGTCTGCGCATCCACCATGGAGAGCTTCGACTGACCGGACGCACACCGGGGTAGGACCGGCCAGCACGGGCTATTGAAGGCAGCCACGCGTGGCCCGGAGCCCCTCCATGCTGCTGCCCCTCGTCTTCTCGTCCGTCGTGCTCTCCGCCGCTCAGGCCGCCGAGCCCGCGCCGCTGCACCACGACCTCACGGTGCGCCTGGACCTCGACGGTCACGGCCTGGACGTCACAGACCGCCTCACCCTGCCCGACCCGGAGCAGCGGGAGCTGCGCTTCGTCCTGCACGCCGGCCTGCAGCCCGACGTGCAGACCCGCGGCTGGGAGTTGCAGCCCGTGGAGGGGCCGATCACCGCCGACTTCTTCGGCATCAACGCCACCACCGGCAACCTCAGCGAGGAAGTGCCCCTGGAGGGCTACAAGCTCGTCGCCACGAAGAAGAAGGTCCGCCAGCCGGTCGAGCTGCACTACGCCGGCCCCCTCGACCACCCGCTGGCCCAGTCCGGCGAGGAGTACCAACGCAGCTTCACCGAGACCCCGGGGACCATCGGTCCGGACGGCGTCTTCCTGGCCGGGGCCTCCTACTGGGTGCCCGAGACCGGCAGCGATCTGTTCACCTTCGATGTGCAGGTCGACGGCCTGCAGCCGCCCTGGGACGTCGTCAGCCAGGGCACGCGCACCGTCCACGAGCTGGCCACCGATGGCACCCGCAGCACCCGCTACGAGATGCCCTGGCCCGCCGACGAGGTCTACCTCGTGGCCGGTGCCTGGCACGAGTACGACGACACCGCGGCCCACGCCGACGGGACCGAGGTCGCCACCCGCGCCTTCCTGCGCTCCGACGATCCCGGCCTCGCCGCACGCTACCTCCAGGCCACCCGCCGCTACCTCGCCCTCTACGAAGACATCCTGCCGCCCTACCCCTACAGTTCCTTCGCCCTCGTCGAGAACTCCTGGGAGACCGGCTACGGCATGCCGGGCTTCACCCTGCTCGGGCCGCAGGTCATCCGCTTCCCGTGGGTCATCACCACGTCCTACCCCCACGAGCTGCTCCACAACTGGTGGGGCAACAGCGCCTACGTCGACCCGGCGCGGGGCAACTGGTGCGAGGGCCTGACCGCCTACATGGCCGACCATCTGTTCGCCGAGGACAAGGGCGACGACGCCCGCTACCGGCGGTCCACCCTGCAGAAGTACACGGACTTCGTGCGCGGCGAACAGGACTTCCCCCTCGTCCAGTTCGGGTCCCGCAGCTCGGCGGCGTCCGAAGCCGTCGGCTACGGCAAGGCGCTGATGCTGTACCACATGGTCCGCCGGGCCATGGGCGACGACGACTTCCTCGCTGCGCTCGGCAGCTTCTACCAGACCCACGCCTTCGAGCGCGTCTCCTTCGGCGAGCTGGCCGACGCCTTCACCGCCCAGAGCGGCGAAGACTGGGGCCCCTTCGTCGACGCCTGGACCACCCGCACCGGCGCACCCGTGCTGTCCCTCGGTGAGGTCCATGTCTCGGGAGAGGGCGACTCGTGGATGGTCAAGCTCGACCTGGACCAGACTGGGGTCGACGCGGCCTTCCCCTTGACCGTTCCCGTCGCCATCACCGTCGAGGGCGTGGCCGAAGCCGTCATCGTCGACGTGCCCATGGACGACCTGCACGCCACGGCGACCACCGTCGTGCACGGTCGCCCACTGCGCATCGACGTCGATCCACAGTTCGACGTGATGCGCCGGCTGGACCCGCTGGAGCTGCCGCCGGCCCTGTCCACGCTGTTCGGCGCCGAGCAGCAGGTCTTCGTGCTGCCCGCAGCCGCCGACGAAGAAGAGACGGCCGCTTGGACCGCCCTGGCCGAGCAGTGGGCCCGCCCGGGCACGCCCACCCTGCTGCGCGACGACGAGATCGACGCGCCGCCCGCCGGATCGGTGTGGGTGCTCGGCTGGGACAACCGCTTCGCCCCCGACGTCGCCGACACGCTCGAGGCCGACGGGGTCAGCCTGGGCGACGACGGCCTGACCATCGCCGACGAGCACATCGACCGGGCGGGCTACTCCGCGGTCCTCGTGACCCGCGGCGCCGATGATCCGGCCACCGCCGTCGGCTGGGTCGGCGCCGATCCGGTCGCCGCCATCCCCGGCCTCGCCCGCAAGCTGCCGCACTACACCCGCTACAGCTACCTGGGCTTCGCCGGCGACGAACCGCAGAACAGCCACAAGGGCACGTGGCAGCCGCGCACCTCGCCGCTGTCCCGGGACCTGTCCGGCACGGGCGCCGTCGACGAGCTGCGCCTGCCGGAACGGACTCCCCTGGCGGCGCTGCCCTCGCTGTTCGACGCCGCGCTGCTGGAGCGCGCGGTGGCGACGCTGGCCGACCCGGCGCTGCAGGGCCGCGGCCTCGGCACGGACGAACTGGGACAGGCCACGAACTGGGTGGAGCAGCACCTGACCGAGCTGGGGCTTCAGCCGGCCGGCGACGACGGCTACCGCCAGCGCTTCTCGTGGGAAGGGGGCGAACCCGCCAGCCAGGCCGAGATCACCAACCTGCTGGCCGAGATCCCCGGCACCGACCCGGCGCTCGCCGATCACCCCGTCGTGGTGATGGCCCACCTCGACCACCTCGGCACCGGCTGGCCCGACGTGCGCGAGGGCAACGCGGGCAAGGTGCACCCCGGCGCCGACGACAACGCATCCGGCATCGCGGTCGCCCTGGAGCTGGCGCGAGTCATGGCCGCCGAGGGGCCGCGGCCCCGGCCCGTGTTGTTCGCGTTCACGTCGGGGGAAGAAGCCGGGCTGGTCGGCGCCCGCCACCTGCTCGACGGCATGGCCGGCGATGCGCTGCCCGCCTCCTGCGTCAACCTCGACACGGTCGGACGCCTGGGCGACGGCAAGCTCATGGTGATCGACGGCGGCTCGGCGCGGGAGTGGCCCTTCATCTTCATGGGTGCCAGCTACGTCACCGGCGTGCAGTCGGCGATGGTCAACGAGCCGCTGGACAGCTCCGACCAGGCCGCCTGCCTGGCCCGCGGCGTGCCCGCCGTGCAGCTCTTCAGCGGCCCCAACGACGACTACCACCGGCCCACCGACACCGTCGACAAGCTCGACATCGAGGGCATGGTCGGCGTCGCCGAGGTCGCCCACGAAGCCGTCGGCTACCTCGCCGAGCGGGTGGAGCCCCTGACCTCGCAGCTCGCCGGGGCTGAGAGGCACGACGGCAGCACGGCAGGACCCGGCAGCCACGGCGGCGGCCGCACGGTCAGCCTGGGCACGCGGCCCGACTTCACCTTCGAGGGCACCGGCGTGCGCGTCGACGCCATCAGCGACGACTCCCCCGCCGCCAAGGCCGGCATGCAGGCTGGCGACATCGTCATCTCCATCGACGGCGAAGCCATCGACGGGCTGCGCACCTACTCCGATGTCCTCAAGAGCCACAAGCCGGGCGACAGCATCGCGATCACGGTGCAGCGAGCCGGGGCGGAGTTGACCATGGAGGCCACCCTGGTGGCGCGGTGAGGGGTCCAGCGGTAGTTGGCGACTATGGTTGCTAGACAGCGCTGGTGCCCCGCTAGCGATGTGAGGCTTGGCGGGGCGGGGCGCGGCGGGGGGTGGCGGCGGGGCGCGGCGGGGCGGCGGGCGGGGGGTGAGATCGGGAGAGCGTCGTGGAGGGGAAGAGGGGGCCTCTATGTGTAGATG
>CAZRFD010000020.1:0-80923 GCA_964599085.1 uncultured Enterobacterales bacterium
CTCGCCCTCGCCCTCGCCCCCGCCCTCGCCCTCGCCCTCGCCCTCGCCCTCGCCCTCGGCCCTCGCCCTCGCCCTCGCCCTCGCCCTCGCGCTCGCTCCCGCCCGCTCGCTCTCCCTCCCCCGATCCCGAGCACCAGTCCGAGCCCTCACCCGCCCGCACCGTCCCCAATCCCGAGCCCGCGCCCGAGCCCCCGCCCTCGCGCCGTCCCCGCCTCCTGCCAACCGCCCCGGGTTAGGCCGCGCCCCGCCTCCCCCTCGCCCGGAGCCCGCCGTGACCGGACCCTCCATCGTCCCCCTCGTCGACCTGCGGGACTTCCTGTCCGGCGACGCCGCCCGCCGCGACGCCTTTGTCCAGTCCGCGGGCGCCGCGATCCAGGCGCTGGGCTTCGTGCGGGTGACGGGCCACGACGTCCTCCCCGACGTCATCGAGCCGGCCTACGCCGCGGCCCGGGCCTTCTTCTCCCTGCCCGAAGCCGACAAGGACCGCTACCACGTGGCCGGCGGCGCCGGTGAGCGCGGCTACACGCCCTTCGGCTTCGAGCACGCCAAGGGCCAGAGCACCCCGGACATGAAGGAGTTCTGGCACGTCGGCCGCGAGCTGCCGGCCGGTCACCCCCTGGCCCGCGTCTACCCCGCCAACCTCTGGCCGGCCGAGGTCCCCGCCTTCCGCCCGGCCATGCTCGCCGTCTACGCCCGCCTCGACCGCGTCGCGTCGGCGCTGATGCAGGCGCTGGCGCTGTTCCTGGGGGAACCGGCCGACCGCTTCACGTCGCTGACCGACGACGGCAACACCATCCTCCGCCCCATCCACTACCCGCCGCTCGACGCCGAGCACTTCATCCCCGGCGCCATCCGCGCGGCCGAACACGAGGACATCAACTTCATCACCTTGCTGATGTCCTCGACCTCGGCGGGCCTGGAGCTGCTCACCCGCGACGGGCAGTGGGTCGCCGCAAACGCCCAGCCCGGCGAGATCCTCGCCGACACCGGCGACATGATGAGCCGCGTGACCAACGGCGTGCTCCCGGCGACGACGCACCGGGTGGTGAACCCCGACGACGGCAACACCGACCGGCTCAGCATGCCCTTCTTCGTGCACCCGCGGCCCGACGCGGTGCTGTCGGTGCTGGAGCGCTTCCGCGGGGCGGGCTACCCCCCGCCGGCCCCGGATATCACGGGCTACGGCTTCCTCCGCCAGCGCCTGCGGGACATCGGCCTGCTCGACGAGCTGACCGAAGAGGTCGACCGGGAGGGCGCCAGCCACCTCGGCGGGTGACGCGCCCCGACCGGTGCGCTGCCGGGCGGCCCCTCAGCTCCACCGCAGCAGGCGCGAACCGTCGGTGGACAGCCCGCAGAAGCCGCCGAAGGTGAAGCGCGGCCGGGGGCCCTCGACGGGTGTGACCCGGTGGTACCAGCGGCCGCCGTTGAACAGCAGCAGGTCGCCCACGGACAGGTCCAGCGCGAGGCGCCTGCGCGTGGCGACGACGGCTTCGCCGTCTACCCGCCCGGGCTCGAACCACGGTGTGTCCGCCGCGCCCCAGGCCAGGTCGAAGACCTCGAGCGCGCCGCCGGCATCGGGGCGCTGGAGGGTGACGAACCAGGAGAGCTGGAAGTCGCGCCGGACCTGGGGGAGGAGGGGGGCGTAGCCGGCGGTGGTCTGGAACCAGCGGCCGACGTGGATCGGGATCCCGCAGCCCTCTGGCATGCGGCGGAGGGTCGCCGGGGGGAAGAGGCGTCCGTCGGGGCCGGTGGGCTCAGCGACGGGGCGGCCGGCGGCGGCGCGGGACAGCACGTCGGCCACGACGGGCAGGATGTCGAGGCGGGGTGCGATGAGCTGGGCGTAGAGCGCGCGGAAGCGGTCGGCCTCGTCGAGGTAGTACGGCAGCGGCGGGCCGTCGGGGTGTGCGCCGTAGGGGGTGAGCGCGCAGCCCAGCAGCGCGACCTGCGACAGCTCGGCGCTGGGGTCGTCCTGCAGCACCCAGGGAAGCGAGTCGCGACGGCCCTCCACCTCTTCCGCCACCGCCGCGCAGGCCTCCGGGGCGAGGAGGCCGCGGAGGATCACCACGTCGACGCGGTCCTCGCCGAGGTCGAGGACGAGGTCCCCGGGCAGCGGCGCGCTGGCCGGCAGGTCGAGGACGTGCAGCGGGGGAGGGGAGGCCGCGGCGCTCCCCGGGTCGAGCGGTACGGGCGACATGGACACAGGGTAGCGCCGGGTGGGGCCCCGGTCAGCGTGCGGGTCGCGTGGCGATCCACTGTGCGAGCCGGTCCACCGCCGAGAGGAAGCTGGCCGTGTCGGGCTGCCCGGTACAGACGACGTGGTCGAGGCGTTGGTCAGCATCGTCGCGCACGCCGCCGACCAGACCGACCACGGCGGCGCCCGCTCGCCGCGCCCGTGCGTGGGCGGCGCCGGCGACCTTGCCCTCCCAGCTCGTGGCGTCGAGGCGCCCCTCGCCGATGACGACCACGTCGGCCCTGGCCACGGCCGCGTCGAGGCCGGTGTGCTGCGCCACGGCTTCGGCTCC
Source organism: uncultured Enterobacterales bacterium (assembly GCA_964599085.1). Lineage (GTDB taxonomy): Bacteria > Myxococcota_A > UBA796 > UBA796 > UBA2385 > J125. The sequence goes on from CAZRFD010000020.1 coordinate 2,523, forward strand.
GCGGATCGGCGGCAGGCCGATGGCGGCCAGCGCCAGGCCGAGGCCGCCGGCGGCGCCACCTCCGGGCAGGTCGGGGTGGAGGTGGACGCCCGTCTCGGACGCGTAGCGGCAGAGGACGGCCGCGAAGCTGCGCAGGGCCAGACCGAGCCCCTTGACCTCCAGCGGCGACAGGCCCTTCTGCGGACCGAAGCGCGTGCCGCTGGCGGTAAACGGGGTTGCCACATCGGCGAGGCTGACGCCGACCGGCAGCGCCGGCGGTGGGCCGACCAGGCGGTCGACGCGGGGCAGGATCCGCGCCGGGGGCCCCTCGACCACCCGCCCGGCGCGGTCCAGGGCAGACAGCCCCAGCGCCCGGAGCATCCCCAGCCCTCCGTCGACCGTCGCGCTGCCGCCGAGCCCCACGATGATCCGACTGGCGCCGCGGGCGGCCACCAGCAGGGGCCCGATGCCCGCCGAGCTGGCATCCAGCGGGCGGCGTTCCAGCAGCAGGCGCAGCCCGATGCTCTCGGCGCTCTCGATGATGGCGTCGTCGCCCTCGAAGGCTACGACAGCCCGCCGTGGCCGCCCCAGCGCGTCCGTCGTGGCGACGCTGTCCAGCCGCAGCCGTCGGTGGGACGCCAGGCAGGCGATGAGCCCCTCCCCACCGTCGCTCAGCGGGTGGGTGTGGGCCAGGATCCCGTGGTCGGACAGGCGCGCGGCCGCCCGTTCGCAGGCCTCCGGCGCCGTCATGGTGCCGCCAAAGGAGTCCAGCGCGAGCAGCACCCGCACGCCCTGCCCGCGGTCGCTGGCTCCTGCGCTGGCCCCTGCGCTGGCTCCCGTGCTGGCTCCTCCGTGATCCATCAGCCGTGCACAACCTCCCCGAAGCGCCGCATCCAGGCGTCCTCTTCCTCGCTCAGCGGCCCGCGCTGCAGTGCGGCGACGTTGTCCCGGAGCTGGTCGAGGGTCTTGGGGGCGGTCAGGCTGACGTCGACGTGGGGGCTGCTCAGCGTGAAGCGGTAGCAGTCGCCGGCGTCGGGGACCTTGTCGGTCCAGCCGCGCGGCCGCTTCAGCAGCTTGCGCCAGCTCGTCGCCGTGTACGAGGTGATGGCCTTGTGCCCCTCGCCCTCGGGGTTGTGGGGGAAGATGTCGCGTTCTGCGCCGGGGTGGGCGGCGTTGTAGCGGATCACCAGCAGGTCCAGCGGCGAGTCGGCGGCGAGCTGCCCCGCCCGCTGGCGGTCGTGGATGGTGGTGCCGAGCGCCCGCACCTTGCCCTCCTCACGCATCGCCACCATGGCGGCCACGGTGCCGTCGGTCCAGGCGCTGGTCACGCCGAGCCAGTGGAGCTGCAGCACGTCGAGGTAGTCGGTCTTCAGCTTGCGCAGCGCAGACTCGACGAAGCGGCGGATGTTGCCGCCCCAGAAGCCCGTCGTCGGCCCGGTGGCCAGCACGTAGCGGTCCCGGTCGCGGGCGAGGGCTTCGACCACGGCGGGCGTGACCTTTCGCATGGGCGGCGTCCAGTAGATGTACTGCAGGCCCAGCTCGTCGAGGGCGACCCGCATCCCGTCGGCGTTGATCCCGTAGTTGCCGGCGATGCCCAGGCGGTGGACCTGCTTGCCGATGACGGGCAGGGTGGTGTGGAGGAAGTCCGGTCGCGACATCGTCGCCTCTCGGTCCGTGCTGCGGTGCTTGTCCGGAACCCGGTCGGGACCGGGCTTGTCGATGCGGCCTGCGACGTCGCGGCGCTGCTGTGGACGCCGCCACCATGTCCGCTTATCGGGCTGTTTCGCCTCCCGTGACCTCCACCTGCGGCGACCGGTCCCTTCGCCGCCGCGCCTCCACCAGGAGATCCCCCCGATGACTCCCTCCGCCCTCCTCTTCCTGCTCCCCCTCGGCTGCTTCGGCGGCCAGGAGACGATCTGGCTGCTCCAGGTGCCGTTCACCACGGAACCCGAGTGCGACACCCAGATCACCCACAACTTCCGGGACGCCTACATCCCCGACACCCCCCCGGGTGTGTGGACCGACACCGAGCTGTCCGAGCAGAGCGACATGCTGGTGTTCGCCCAGGTCAGCGAGCTGGACGCCGACACGGCGGTGCTCGTCATCGCCGGCGAGGTCTGGCCGGGCACCAGCACGGGCAAGGGAGAGTGGGAGTTCTCCTGGACCGGCGTCGAAGACAACCGCCTGTCCCACGAACACGACGCCGGCTACCGCTACACCGAACAGGCCTACTTCGAGACCAACGAGACCATCACCCTGGCCATCGACGGCGACGTCGCCAGCGGTGACTGGGAGGTGGTCAGCGTCGACGACCAGACCTGGACCGAGTCCGACGAGTGGGACAACGAGGTCGGCATGAGCGTCGGCGACATCCCCAGCAACCTCTACCTGGCCTACGACGACGGTGACGCCGAGGGCATCCCCCAGAGCAACTACCAGGACGACGTCGACTGTACGGACGCCTCCTGCCAGCTCCGGGTCATCGACACCTGCAGCGACAAGAAGAAGTTCGACGCCACCAAGACGGGCTTCGACTACGAAGACGCCTACGACCAGCTCGAAGCGTCGACCCAGCCCTACGGCGCCTGAACCTGCCCCGCCCTGCGCTCCCACGGGGGGCCCAGGCTGGCTGGAGCCGCAATGCGCATGATGATCGCTTCGTCCCTCCTGCTGGCCCTCGCCGCGGGCTGCGGTGGGGACGTCCAGGGTGCCTGGACCATCGAGCTGCCCTTCGTCGCCGACGAAGCCTGTGCCGACGTGGTCGATCACGACTTCATCGAAGCGGTCCCCATCACGGATGACCCGGCAGGCGGAGCGGACACGGGCGCGGACACCGGCGTGCCCCTCGACACGACCGAAGACCAGTCCACGACGACGCGCCTGCTCTATGCGCGCATCGAGCAGACGGCGGGCAGCTCGGCGGTGCTGATCCTCGGAGATGAAGCCTGGCTCGGCCAGCAGCAGGGAGACGGGAGCTGGCTGTTCTCCTGGGCCGGAGAAGACGTCGACGACCGCAGCGACAGCCACGAGACCGGCTACGCGCTCACCGAGTCATGGCGGCTGACGACGGACGAGTCCATCACGCTCAGCGTGTCGGGCGATGGCGGCACCGGAACCTGGGCCTCGGCCACCGCGGAAGCGCACACCTGGACCGAACCGGACTCCTGGGCCGAAGCCGTGGGCCTCGACCCCGGGCAGATCCCGGCCGCCAGCTACCTGCGCTACGCCGACGACGCCCAGCTCTTCGACCCCGGCGACCCGGTGGTGAACACCCGCCAGGGCCAGGAGTGCGACGACAGCCCCTGCCGCCTGTCGGTGGAGCACGCCTGCGAGGCCAGCCGCGACCTGTCGCTGACCCGCGCCCGCTACTGAGCGACCGCGGCCCGATTCCCCGCCGGCCCGCTCAGTACCCCAGGTTCGGGCGCAGCCAGCGCTCGGCCGTGGCGAGGTCCCAGCCCTTGCGCCGGGCGTAGTCTTCGACCTGGTCCCGGCTGAGCTTGCCGACACCGAAGTACCGGGCCTGCGGGTGGGCGAAGTACAGCCCGCTGACGCTGGCGGCGGGCAGCATGGCCATGCCCTCCGTCAGGGTCACGCCGATGCGGGCTTCGACGTCGAGCAGCGCCCAGATGGTCTGCTTCTCGGTGTGGTCGGGCTGGCAGGGGTAGCCGGGGGCCGGGCGGATCCCCTGGTAGTCGGCGGCGATGAGCCCGTCGTTGTCCAGCCGTTCGTCGGGTGCGTGTGCCCAGTGGCGGGTCCGCACGAGCTGGTGCAGGCGCTCGGCGAAGGCTTCGGCGAGGCGGTCGGCCAGGGCCTTGGCCATGATGGCGTGGTAGTCGTCGTGGTCGGCTTCGAAGGCGGCGACCAGGCGGTCGAGGCCGTGGCCCGCGGTGACGCAGAAGGCACCCACCCAGTCGGCCGTCCCCTCGGCGGCGAGGAAGTCGGCGATGCAGAGGTTGGGCTGGCTGCCGGCCTTGCGGCCCTGCTGACGGAGGCCGTGGAGCACAGCCCGTTCCTGCTGGCGGCCCTCGTCCGTCCAGACGACGATGTCGTCGCCGCGGCGGTTGGCCGGCAGCAGGCCGAAGACGGCCCGGGCCGACAGCAGCTTGTCGTCGATGATCGGGCGCAGCAGCGCGAGCGCGTCGTCGTAGAGCGCCCGGGCCTGGGCGCCGACGACGTCGTCGTCGAGGATGGCGGGGAAGCGTCCGGCCAGCTCCCAGGTGGCGAAGAAGGGGGTCCAGTCGATGAACTCGGCGAGGTCGGCCAGGGGGTGGTCGTCGAGCTGGTGGATGCCGGGGGAGGCGGGCGTGACGGGTGGAGCCGCCGTCAGATCGAGCTGCTCGGCGCGTGCCCGGGCGTCGTCCAGCGAGATGCGGCGGTCGCTGCCGTCACCCCGCGCCGCCCGGCGGGCACGGAGGGCGGCGTATTCTTCGGCGACGCTGGCGGCGTAGGCGTCCCGCCGCTCGGCTGACAGCAGCTTGCTGGCGACGCCGACGGCGCGGCTGGCGTCGGTGACGTAGACCACGGGCTCGTCGCGCTGGGGGGCGACCTTGACGGCGGTGTGCACCTTGCTGGTGGTGGCCCCGCCGATGAGCAGTGGCAGGTCGATGCCCTGGCGCTTCAGCTCGTGGGCGATGTGCACCATCTCGTCCAGCGACGGCGTGATGAGGCCCGACAGGCCGATGATGTCGACCTGTTCCTGGCGGGCCCGGTCGAGGATGGTCTGGGCCGGCACCATCACGCCGAGGTCGATGACCTCGTAGCCGTTGCAGCGGAGCACGACGCCGACGATGTTCTTGCCGATGTCGTGGACGTCGCCCTTGACCGTGGCCATCAGGATGCGGCCCTTGGCCGACGACGCCGCGCCGTCGGCGGCCTTGTCGGCGTCGAGGAAGGGTTCGAGCCAGGCGACGGCCTTCTTCATCACCCGGGCGGACTTCACGACCTGGGGCAGGAACATCTTGCCGGCGCCGAAGAGGTCGCCGACGACGTTCATGCCGTCCATGAGCGGCCCCTCGATGACGTCGAGGGCTCGCGGCAGCTTCTGGCGCGCTTCCTCGGTGTCCTCCTCGATGAACCGTGCGAGGCCGTGGACGAGGGCGTGGGCGATGCGTTCTTCCACCGGCGCGTCACGCCAGGAGAGGTCTTCCTCCCGCTTCTTGCCGGTGCCCTTGTGGGCGTCGGCGATCTCAAGCAGGCGCTCGGTGGCGTCGGGGCGGCGGTTGAGCACCACGTCCTCGACCCGCTGCCGAAGCTCGGCCGGCAGGTCGTCGTAGACGGCGAGCTGGCCGGCGTTGACGATGCCCATGTCCATGCCGGCGGCGATGGCGTGGAACAGGAAGACGCTGTGGATGGCTTCGCGGACGTCGTTGTTGCCGCGGAAGCTGAAGCTGACGTTGGACACGCCGCCGCTGACCTTGGCCAGGGGCAGGGTCTGCTTGATCTGGCGGGTGGCCTCGATGAAGGCCACGGCGTAGTCGTCGTGGGCTTCGATGCCGGTGGCGATGGCGAAGATGTTGGGGTCGAAGATGATGTCTTCGGGGGGGAAGCCGTCTCCGACCAGCAGGTGGTAGCTGCGGGTGCAGATGTCGACCTTGCGCTGCAGGTTGTCGGCCTGGCCGTCCTCGTCGAAGGCCATCACGACCACGGCGGCGCCGTAGCGGCGCACCAGCCGCGCGCGGCGGAGGAACTCGGCTTCTCCCTCCTTCAGGGAGATGGAGTTGACGATGCCCTTGCCCTGGATGCACTGCAGGCCGGCCTCGATGACCTCCCACTTCGAGCTGTCGATCATGATGGGGACGCGGGCGATGTCGGGTTCGCTGGCGACGAGGTCGAGGAAGCGCCGCATGGCGGCGACACCGTCGAGCATGCCCTCGTCCATGTTGACGTCGATGACCTGGGCGCCGTTGTCGACCTGGCGACGGGCGACGCGCAGGGCGGTCTCGTAGTCGCCCTCCTTGATGAGCTTCCGGAAGCGGGCCGAGCCGGTGACGTTGGTGCGCTCGCCGACGTTCACGAACAGCTGGCCCTCGGCGCCGATGTCGACCGGCTCCAGGCCCGACAGCCGCATGAGCGGGGCGGGGGAGGGCAGCCTGCGCGGCGCGCGGTCGGCCATGGCGGCGGCGATGGCGGCGATGTGGTCGGGGGAGGTGCCGCAGCAGCCGCCGATGATGTTGAGGAAGCCGGCGTCGGCCCACTCGGCCAGCTCCTGCGCCATCAGGTCGGGGCTGTCGTCGTACTCGCCGAATTCGTTGGGCAGGCCGGCGTTGGGGTGGGCGCTGACGTAGCAGCCGGCGATGCCGGAGAGCTCTTCGATGTACTGGCGGAGCTGGTCGGCACCGAGCGCGCAGTTCAGGCCGAAGGACAGCGGACGGGCGTGGCGGAGGCTGTTGTAGAAGGCGGCGGTCGTCTGCCCGGACAGGGTGCGACCGCTGGCGTCGGTGATGGTCCCCGAGATCATCACCGGCCGGCGCAGCCCGGGCCGCTCCTCGAACAGCGACTCGATGGCGAAGAGCGCGGCCTTGGCGTTGAGGGTGTCGAAGATGGTCTCGACCATGAGCACGTCGGCGCCGCCTTCACACAAGGCCATGGCGGCGTCGCCGTAGGCGGCGACCAGCTCTGGGAAGCGGACCGCGCGGAAGCCGGGGTCGTTGACGTCGGGGCTGATGCTGGCGGTCTTGGGCGTCGGGCCGAGCACGCCGCAGACGAAGCGGGGGCGGCCGTCGCGGGCTTGTGCGGCTTCGCACTCGGTGCGGGCGAGGCGAGCGGCTTCGAGGTTGAGCTCGTGGACCAGGTCCGTGAGCTGGAAGTCGGCCAGCGAGATGGCGTTGGCGTTGAAGGTGTTGGTCTCGACGAGGTCGGCGCCGGCGTCGAGGTAGGCGCGGTGGATGCCGGCGATGACGTCGGGGCGGGTGAGGGTGAGCAGCTCGTTGTTGCCCTTCTGGTCGCAGGGGGCGTCGGCGAAGCGGTCGCCCCGGTAGTCGGCTTCGGTCAGGCTGTGACGCTGGATCATCGTGCCCATGGCGCCGTCGAGGATGAGGATGCGCTCGGCGAGCGCCTGCTCCAGGGCCTGGATGCGGGGAGAGGAGGTCGTCATGGGGACTCCGGGGTGCCGGCGGTGGCGACGGCGTGCAGCGTGAGGATCTCGAGCTGGGGAGGGCGGCGCTCGCGCGAGGTGACCGCGCAGAGGCGGACGTCGAAGCCGGCGTCGGCGGCGAGCTGGGCGAGCTGGTCGACGGTGTAGCCCAGGTTTTCGTGGTCGTAGCGGGTGACTTCGGTGCCGTGGGCGTGGCGGTGCAGGGTCGTGGCCACCAGCCGCCCGCCGGGGCGCAGCACCCGAGCGGCTTCGGCCAGGGCCTGTGCGGGCTGGCGGCTGTAGGACAGCGCGGTGAGCATCAGGGCGTGGTCGAAGCGGTCGTCGGCGAAGGGCAGGGCGTGCATGTCGCCGTGGTGGACGGTGAGGTTGTCGACCCCGGCGAGGCGCTTGCGGGCCACGGCGACCACCCGGGGAGAGGCGTCGACACAGTCGACGTGGGCGGCAGCGGGCGCCAGTAGTTCGGCGACGGCCCCGTCGCCGGCCGCGATGTCGACGACCCGGCCCAGCGACGCCAGCCCGACGAGGCCGCGGGCGACGGCTTCCCAGGTGCGGCCCGGCGAGTAGTGCCGGGCCATCTGGCCGGCGACGCTGTCGGCCCAGGTGCTTCCGCGCTGGCGGGCAGCGAGCACCGAGAGCACGCGCTGGGCGTCCTGGGCCAGCAGTGGGTCGCGTGCGCTGTCGAGGACGGCGGTGAGCACGGCGGCGGCGCCCTCGGGTTCGGTGAGGCGGTACAGCGCCTTGCTGCCGTCGCGGCGGCCCTGCACCAGGCCGGCATCGCGGAGGCGACCCAGGTGCGTGCTGACGCGCGGCTGGGCGAGCTGGGTGACCGCGGCCAGCTCGCCCACCGTCAGCTCGTGGTCGCGCAGCAGCCGTGCGAGGCGCACCCGGGTGGGGTCTCCCAGGACGCGGCAGAGCTCGGTGGTTGCGGAGAGAGCGGGCAGCGGGCTTCCTGGGTGGGTGTTTCTCTGTATCGCGATATGGCGATATTCACCACGGCGGCGCGGCCTTTCGGCAGTTTTCACGGATGTCGCAGGCGGTGCCAGCCAGTCGCGCGGCTTGCGGTTATCGTCGGCCTTCGCCGCGGCACCTCGGGGGGAGGGCAGCGAGCGACCCCGTCGCGCGGCACCTGCCTGCAACCCCGACCCGACCGGAGTCGATGATGCGTCTCTCTCCCCTGACCCGATCTCCTGCAACCTTGACCCTGGCTGCGCTCGTCCTGAGCGTGGGCCTGTCCGCCTGCAACCTCTCCAGCCTGCTCGGCGGTGGAAAGAGCAGCAACGACGACGATGGGGACGGCGGCGGCGGTGGCGGTGGCGGTGGCGGCTGGGACCTCGGCATGGACTCCGGCTCGGCCACCGGCGACGGTGGCAGCTCCGGCGACGCTGGCAGCTCCGGTGACGCTGGCAGCTCCGGCGACGGCGGCGGCTCCGGTGACGGCGGTGGCTCCGGTGACGGCGGCAGCTCGGGCGACGGTGGCGGCTCGGGGGACGGTGGCGGCTCGGGGGACGGCGGCGGCTCCGGCGATGGGGGCGGCTGGCCGGGCGATGGAGGGGGTACCGGCAGCTACGCCGCGGTCACCTCCATGGAGCTGGACTGGGCGGACGGGATCCGCAGCGGGTCCCACGGCACGGTGACCTACGCCGGCAGCGAGGTGCCCAGCTACTTCGGCTTCCTGCTGTCGACGGATGCCTGGGACGGCAGCATGTCGGACACGGGCGAGTTCTGCCTGGTGTACTGGCTCACGGACTCCGCCTCGACATCGTCGGACTGCAGCAATTGCTGGGACGGGTTGTTCTGGACCGTCAACACGGCGGGGACGGCGTACACCGACGGCGACATCTGCAACGATCTGGACCCGGCGGACTGGGGTGACGACGTCCGCGACTACTTCTTCGCGATCCCGGTCAGCTACGGCTACGGCCCCGACACCCAGGGGCTCGTGTCGACCTACCTGCACGACTACGGGCTGACGGACTACGGCTTCGACACCAGCAGCCTGTGGGGGGCCTACGTCTACATCCCGGACGTCGGCCTGGATGAGAGCAGCCTGCCCGGCCTGCAGTGGGGGGTCTCCTACGCCTACGACGTGGATGGCAGCGGCAACGTCGGCGACACCTGGGCGTCGATCTCCGGGCCCAACCCGCCCGATGGCCTCTACTACATGCTCGGCGCCTACTACTTCCCGCTGTAGAGGCGGCTGCGCTGCGCGGGGGCGCCGCTCAGGCCGACCGCAGCCCCTCCTGCTGGAGCTGCTGCAGCGCCGGCGGCGCCAGCGTGAGCTGGTACAGCAGCGCTTCGCCATCCCGCCCCAGCCGCAGGCCCGGCACCTCCAGGTCGATCCCGCCCGGGGTGAGGATGTGGACGCGGGCCTGCGCCGGCCAGTCGTCGGCCTGGTCGGCGGGCAGCCGCAGGATGCCGGCGGCCAGCCCCTGGGAGAGCGACGCCGACAGCGCGCCGGCGTCGGACCAGGCCACCGCGAGCACCGGGTGGGAGGCCGTGCCGGTCAGGGCGACCAGCGGTCCGTGGGGCGCTGTGGGAGCGGGCGGTGGACCGTCTTCGTCGCCCGCGTCGGCGGATGGCGGCGGGTCGTCGTCGGGCTGCGTTGCCGCCGCTTCCGGTAGCACCTCGGCCACTGCGGGTACGGGTGGGTCCTGGTCCTCCCACGTGGAGGGATCCCAGGTGGGCTCGCCCTGGTCGGTGTCGTCGGCGTCGAGGGCCGCCAGATCGGGGGAGCCGAGGAAGGCGTCTCCCGGGTCCTGGATGTCGCCGGTGTCTGTGCCGGCAGCATCGATGGCCGTTGCGCGGGTGTCCGCAGCGCGGGTGTCCGCAGCGCCGGTGGCCGTGGCGTCGGTGGCCGTGGTGTCGGTGTCGGTGTCGGTGGCGTCAACGTTCTGGACGAGCGCCAGCAGCTCGGCGGGGTAGCGTTCGGTCAGGGGCCGGGCCTTGTCGCGGAGGTGCCCCCCCGTGCCGAAGTGTCCGTCGGGCCGGGGGCACAGTGGTGCTGCGTCGGCAGAGGCCATGTCCATCCAGGCCGGTCGCTGCGGGGTTGGGGGGGCGTCCCCCCCGGGGGGCCCGGTCTTGGTCGCAGCCGGCGGCGCTGACGCCGACGCCGACTCCGAGAGAGGGCTGTGCACGAAGATCTCGCCCGTGTCCTCTTCGGTCGGCTCACCCCGCAGCTTGTCGAAGCGTTCCTTGAAGCGGGCGCGGCGTTCGTCGATGCGGGAGAGCGCGGTCTCGGTCTCTGTCTCGGAGGCGCCGTGCATCTCGGAGCGGCCGCCGCCGCGGCCGAGCGCGACGCTGGGGCGGTACGTGAACCGACCCTGTTCGAAGGAGCGCCACCACAGGTCGAAGACATCCTGGTCTTCTTCAGCGATGGCGACGACGTCGGCCTGGGTCAGGCCGCGCCCCGAGCGCCGCAGGCGCAGTGTGCCGAGCACCGTCTCATCCGCGCCCGGAAGCTCCAGGCGGAATTCCAGCGGGATCCCGAATTCGACGGGGCCGTTGATGTCGAGCAGCAGCCGATCGTCGGACACGTCCACGGCCTGCCCGACGACCAGCCCGTGGACGGTCTTGATGGACAGCAGCGCGGGGGCTGCCATGGGGGCTCCCGGGACGAAGGCACGCGCGACACCGCATTGTAACCGACAAACCCGCGGTCTCTGGCCGGTGCGCGGGCATGCCGCATCCCGTGGCGCTGTGGGTCAGCCGGCGGCGACCAGCGTGGCGATGGCGTCGCGATCGTCGCGCTGCAGGGCACCGGAGCGTGCGCAGCGGACGCGCCCCTCGGGGTCGACGAACAGGTGCAGGGGCAGCGTGGCCGGCAGATCCAGCCCCAGGTCGGACAGCCAGCCGGGGACGACCCCGGGACGGGCGGTGCGCCCCGTCGTCGGCAGCCAGGGGTGCTTGACCCGGAAGCCGGAGACGGTCGCATCGGCCTCGTCGGCGCTGAGCAGGGCGATGTCCACGGTCGCGCCGCCGTCGGCGAGGGCCTCGGGCCAGGAGAGGATCATGGGCAGCTCCTCGACGCAGGGCCCACACCAGGTCGCCCAGACGTTGACCCAGGTCCAGCCCTTCGACATGGTGGGAGCGGGTGTCGCAAGCTCCGGCCAGGCGAATTCGGGGGCGCTCGCGGCGTCCCTGCGGACCTCGCAGAAGGCGTCGAGGTCGACGGGGGCCTTGGGGGCGGCGGCGACGGCGTCGACCCGTCGCGGTACGCCCTGTTCGGCGTCTCCGCCCCCGCAGCCCGACAGCAGCGTGGCGGGGGACGTGAAGAAGGCCAGCACGGCGGCGACCTGCGCGGCGGCCCGGCTCAGATGCGGCAGTCGATCCATGTCAGGAAGGCGCTCCGGTTGAGGTCCTTGGACGAGCAGTCCGTGCCGCTGCGCCGCCAGTCGCAGAAGTCGTCGCCGAGCTGCGCGAACTCCTCGCCCAGCCACAGCACGCCGACCTCCTTGGCCAGCTCCGGGTCCGGGAAGCTCTCTTCGATGTGGCCGAGGACAGCCCGGCCGCGGGCCTCGCTGAGCGCGCGGTTGTGGGCGACAGACCCCTCGGGCGACGCCCGGCTGACGACGAGAAACCAGCTCGCGCCCTTACGCTCGGTGAAGACGCTGTCGATCAGCGCGAGGTCGCCGCCGTCCAGCTCGGCCGAGTTCTTGTCGAACTGCACGATGGCGGCGCGATCTGAGAGGGGCAGGAACAGCTTGTTGAAGTCCTCGCCCTCCATGGTGGCGACGGTGCGGGCGTCGGCCGGCTGGCAGCCACGCCCCACGCTGCCGTCGGCGCCGACGAGGCCGCAGCTCGTCAGCACGCGCCGCAGGACCCGCTTGAGCTCGGCGTTGCAGTAGCCGCGCTCGTCGGCCTGGGCGATGGCGACCTGGGGCTGCTCGTCGGCGTGGGCGGTGGCGTCTTGGAGGCGGGTGTCGGCGCCGTGCACCCAGGTGGCCACCATGGCGGTGGGCAGCAGGGCCGCGGCGACGCCGGCGGCACGGGCCAGTGTTGCCGGGTTGCTCATGGGGTGCCTCCTGGGGCGTCGGCGTCGAGCATGGCGGCCAGCGCGTAGTCCAGGCCGAGGTCGGTGTCGGCGTCACACACCCGGGCGCCATCGACGAAGAGCTGTGGCGTCAGCACGCTCAGCTCGTTCTTCACGGCCCAGCGCAGGCTGTGGTTGAGGCGGGCCTTGACCTTGGGCTTGCCGATGCATCCCTTCAGCTCCGGGAAGGCCGCCGTGACCATGGCGGCGGCCGCGCCCGGGTCGGCGGCGGTCGCCTCCCGGACCTCGTCGCTGTGGTCGAAGGCCCAGGCGATCACGGCGGGCGCCTGCTCGTCGGCGCAGAGCACGGCCTCGCTGATCGTGCAGGCACCGGGGTGCAGGGTGGCGCCGACCATCCAGTTGCAGTCGGCGTCGAGGGGGAAGAGCACGGCCTTGCGCTGCAGCTCGTCGGCGTGTCCGCTCGCGGCGAGGCGCTGTTCGAGGCCCTTGCAGGCGGGGCAGAGCGGGTCGAGGACCTCGAGGGCGGGGCGCGCGCCCGGCGTCGGCGGGTCCAGCGGCACCATGATCCCGTAGGGGTCATCTGGGGCCGACAGCGCGCCGCAGGTGCCGATGAAGGCGTCGTGGTCGGGCAGCAGGGCGGCCCAGGCCGCGGTCGGCAGCGCCAGGAAGACCGCGAGCTGACCGAGGCCGACCAGCGCTTCCCGGCCGGCTGGTGAGGGTGGCGCTGGCAGCTCGTCGTCCTCGTCCAGGGAGAGGCGGGGCGTGGAGGCGCGGCGTACGGCGAGGGCCGCGGCGAAGGCCATGATGCTGGCGGCGTAGGTGCCGATGCACAGCTTGCAGGCGGCATCCAGCACCATCAGCGCGATGCCGCCCATCACGACGCTGGCGGCCACCGGCAGCAGGGCCAGCCCCAGGACGACGCCGGTGACGGACCGGTCGGCCACCCGCTCGGGGCGCAACACGAGGTCCAGCGCCCGGTACAGCAGCAGCGAGAAGACCGCCATGCCCGGCAGCGACACCGGCAGCCCGCCCCACAGCACGCGCCGCAGCACGGAGGAGTAGGGGCTCATCAGGGTGACGTGGCAGCCGCTGGTGCCCGAGACGTCGGTGCCGCCGAGGCCCGGGATGAACGAACAGTGCAGCCCGTGCACCTGGCGGTCCAGGTACAGGGCGAAGTCGTAGGTCGAGAAGCTGGTGAAGAACAGCCCCAGCGCGGCGGCCAGCGCCAGCAGGATCGGCCAGCGCCGAGATGGTGGGGACCCGGACGGTGGGGACCCGGACGGTGGGGACCCGGACGATGCGGACACATGCGCTCCCGAGCAGGAGGGCGCCCCCGGAGTGAGGGGGAGCAAGCAGCCCATCATACCGTGTCGAGTACCAGTGTTGCCATGTCAAGGCCGGACGTTGCCGATCAGCGCGGTCCGGACCCTCCCCCTCCGGGTGCTGGCTCAGGCGGTGTGCGCGTCGGCGGTCTCCTCGGCCTGGTCTTCCGCGTCCTGCTCGGCTGCGTCGCTGTCACCAGCGGGATCCGCCGGTGCTGCGGGCCGGGCCTCGATCACGAGGTCCAGGTCACCCTCTTCGCCTGGCTTCACGTCGAGCAGGGCCACGCCGCCGCCGACCAGGTCGCCGAACAGCATCATGTCCGCCAGCGGCCGCTTGATGCGGTGGTGGATCACGCGGCCCATCTCGCGGGCACCCATCGCCGGGTCGTAGCCCTTCTCACCGAGCCAGTCCCGGGCTGCGGCCGTGGCTTCGATGTGCACGCCACGGTCGGCGACCTGCTCGTCGAGCTGGCTGAGGAACTTGTCGACGATGCGGCGGACGACCGGTGCCGGAAGGGCGCTGAACTTGACCAGGGCATCGAGGCGGTTGCGGAATTCGGGCGCGAAGGTGCGCTCCAGCGCCGCGTCCATCTTATGGTCGCCGCTGCGCTTGCCGAAGCCCAGGGTGCGGACGGCGGCGTCGCGGGCGCCGGCGTTGGTCGTCATGATGAGGATGACGTTGCGGAAGTCGGCCTTCTTGCCCGTGTTGTCGGTCAGCGTGGCGTGGTCCATGACCTGCAGCAGCAGGTCGTAGATGTCGGCGTGGGCCTTCTCGATCTCGTCGAGGAGCAGGACACAGTGCGGGTTGCGGTTGATGATGTCGGTGAGCTGCCCGCCCTGGTCGAAGCCGACGTAGCCGGGAGGCGCCCCGATGAGGCGGCTGGCGGTGTGCCGCTCCTGGTACTCCGACATGTCGAAGCGCTGGAAGCTGATGCCCAGGATCTGCGCGAGCTGCTTGGCCAGCTCGGTCTTGCCCACGCCGGTGGGCCCGGCAAACAGGAAGGATCCCACAGGCTTGTCGGGGTCCTTGAGCCCGGCGCGGGACAGCTTGATGGCGCTGGCGACGGCTTCGACGGCGTCGTCCTGGCCGTAGATGACCTTCTTGAGCTCGGCTTCGAGGTCGACCAGCTCCTTGCGCTCTTCGGTGCTGACGGACTTCGGGGGGATCCGCGCCATGCGGGCGACGGTCGCTTCGACGTCTTCGACCGTGACCATGGGCCGGCCCGCCAGGCGGACCGAGGCGCCGGCCTCGTCGATGACGTCGATGGCCTTGTCGGGCAGCTTCAGGTCACGGAGGTGCTTGTCGGCGAGGCGGGCGGCGGCTTCGACGGCTTCCTCTTCGTAGACCAGGCCGTGGTGGTCCTGGTAGCCGGGCAGCAGCCCCTTGAGGATGTCGATGGTGTCGTCGACCGAGGGCTCGTCCACCTCGACCACCTGGAAGCGGCGGGCCAGGGCCCGGTCGCGGCCGAAGGCCTGCTTGTGTTCCTTGTGGGTGGTCGAGCCGATGCAGCGCAGGCTGCCGTCGGCCAGGCGCGGCTTGAGCAGGTTGCTGGCGTCCATGGTGCCGCCGCTGGTGGCGCCGGCACCCACGAGGGTGTGGATCTCGTCGATGAAGAGGATGGCCTTTTCCTGGTCGCTCAGCTCGGCGAGGACGGCCTTGATGCGTTCTTCGAAGTCGCCCCGGAAGCGTGTGCCGGCCAGCAGCGCCCCCATGTCCAGCGCGTAGATCCGCGCGTTCTCCAGCGGCTCCGGCACGGTGCCCTCGTGGACGCGGCGGGCAAGACCCTCGACGATGGCGGTCTTGCCGACGCCGGGGTCGCCGAGCAGCAGCGGGTTGTTCTTGCGGCGCCGGGCCAGGATGTGGACGATGCGCTCGACCTCCTGGTCGCGGCCGATCAGCGGGTCGATGCGCCCCTCGGCGGCCTTGGCGACCAGCTCGTCGGTGTAGGCGTCCAGCGCTTCGTCGGCGACCTCGGGCTGCTCGTCGTCGGGGGCTTCGCCCTCGGCGGGCACCGGCCGGCGGCGCACCAGGCGACCGTCCTTGCGCACGCCGTGTGACAGGTATGATGTCAGATCCAGCCGGGTGACGCCCTGCTTCTCCAGCAGGTAGACAGCGTAGCTCTCCTCCTCGCGCATCAGCTCGACCAGCATGATCTTACCGGTCAGCTCTTCCTTGCCGTGGTGCTGCACGTGCAGCGCGGCCCGGTGGAAGATGCGCTGGAAGGCCAGCGTCTGCTGGGGTTCGACGACCTTGTCTTCAGGCAGCTTCTCGACCTCTTCGTCGAGGTAGGCGTCCAGGTCCTTCTCCAGCTTGGAGAGGTTGGCGCCGACGTGCTCGAGCACCTCGGCGGTGTCGGGATCGTGGAGCAGTGCCAGCAGCACGTGTTCCGTCGTCAGGTACTCGTGCCGGCGCTGGTGGGCGTCCTCCATGGCGCGGGTGAGCGCGATGCGGAGGGTGGTGGCGATGTTCATGGGCGGGCCCGGAGACGTGGTGGGGACGGGGGATGGGAGGGCGAAGGCGGCCGGATCAGCGGTTCTCTTCGGGCCCCTCGCCGTCGGGTTCGGTCGATGCCATCAGCGGGAAGCCCGCTTCGCGCGCGGTCTGGATGGTGCGCAGCGCCTTGGACTCGGCCACTTCGTGGCTGTAGACGCCTGCGATGCCGATGCCGTTGCGGTGGACATTGAGCATGATGCGGGTGGCTTCGGCCTTGCTGCGGTTGAACAGCGACTCCAGCACGTCCACGACGAATTCCATGGGTGTGAAGTCGTCGTTGTGGAGCAGCACCTTGTACTTGCGGGGGCGCTTGGTGCGCTCCCGGACCAGCACGTCTTCGCGCCGATCCCTGCGGGGGTCACGCCTCGATGGCACAGAGCATTCCTTCACGAGGTGAGGGGAGAGAGCGGTCGGTCACGCCTTCGTTAGGCACCGTCGCCCACCGTGACCAGCCTGCGGCCCACACTGCGACCCACGACGTTGCGGATGGTGGCCCAGGGCCAGTCGGGTGCCGGCCGCAGGGTGCCGGGGGCGATGGTGTCGAGCACCGCGGGCACCGCCACGGCCAGGGCGTCTTCGTCGCCGTCGGCCACCTTGACGGCGACGCCGATCCGCTGTGCCGGAAGGGCCACGCAGAACAGGCCGCGGGCGCCGATCTTGCCGAGGTAGCGGTCCGGTCGTGGCGGATCGATCCGCTCGGCGATGGCGAGGTCGATGCGGTCGTCGCCGCTGGTCAGCCGGGGGTGTGCGGCCATGGTCCGGCCGATGCGGTGCAGGCGGGGGTCGACGGTGGCGTCGGCCATGGCGGCGGCGATGCGGGCCCACGCACGGGCCATGCCGGTGAGCGAGAGCCACAGGGTGGGGACGCCGCAGCCGTCCGTGGCGAGCGCCGGGACTTCGCCGCACCAGGCGCGGGCGAGGGCGACGATGCGCTGCTGCAGTGGGTGGACGGGGTCGAGGTAGCCGTCCACCGGCCAGCCCCGGGCCTTGCAAGCGGCGAGCATCATGGCGTGCTTGCCCGAGCAGTCGTTGTGGATCGGCAGTGGGCTTCCACCGCTGGCGCGCAGCGCGTCGAAGGTGGAGCGGTGGACGGGGGGTTCGGCACCGCAGCGCAGGGCGCCCTCGTCGATGCCGAAGCGCTGCAACAGGCGGCGGACGGCGGCGACGTGCAGGTCCTGGCCGGAGTGGGAGCTGGCGCCGATGGCGAGGTCTTCGTCCGTCAGATCCGGCGGGTCGCCGAGGGCTTGCAGGCTGGCCCAGAGCTGCAGCGGCTTGGCCGCGCTGCGCCAGGTGCTGCTGAGCGCGGGACCGGTGGACCAGGTGGGGGCGGCGCTGGGGCCGTCGGCAGCGGACACGGCGACCGCGGAGACCTGGTGGCGGGTCTCGCAGAGGCCTGCCCGGAGCTGGAGCACGTGCATGCAGGAGCCGTACCCTGTTGGCCGCAGGTGGCGAACGCTTTGTGCGTGCCGCCGCCACCTCGCTGCGCAGGGGCGGCGGCGGTCGGACGGCGGATTAGGCGGAGCGCCATGAGCAGCGAACAGGAGCACGGCAGCGAAGCAGTGACCCGCGGCGTTCGGGTCACGGTACGGCCCGAGTACCTGCCGGCGCAGTCCGCGCCGCAGCAGGGGCTGTGGGTGCACGCCTACCACGTGACCATCCGCAACGAGGGCGACGTCGCCGTGCAGCTCATCAGCCGGCACTGGGTCATCACCAATGCCCGCGGCGCGGTCGAGCACGTGAGGGGCCCGGGGGTGGTCGGCGTGCAGCCGCTGCTGTCGCCGGGGGAGTCCTTCACCTACACCTCGGGCTGTCCCCTGGACACCAACGTCGGCAGCATGCACGGCAGCTACCAGATGCTCGACGCAGCGGGAGAGCGCTTCGACGCCGAGGTCGCGCCCTTCACCCTCGCCGAACCCTATGCCCTGAACTGATCCCACCACCGGCCGATCGATGCCGCGATGTCGCGCGGCACGCGGCTTCTCCATCGACGCCGGACGAGGAGCACCCCCGTGCGCAAGAGCGACAAGGCCGAGCGGATCCAGCGGATCCTCGACGAGCTGCACCCCGAGACGCCGATCCCGCTGGAGCACAGCGACCCCTTCTCCCTGCTGGTCGCGGTGCTGCTCAGCGCACAGACGACGGACAAGAAGGTCAACGAGTGCACGCCGGCGCTGTTCGCCCGGGCCCCGACGCCGGCGGCCATGGCCGCCCTCGACCCCGACGACATCCTGCCCTTCATCCGTCCCATCGGCCTGGCCCCCACCAAGGCGAAGCGGGTGGCCCGCCTCGCCCGCCTGCTGGTGGAGCGCCACGGCGGGGTCGTGCCGGCCGACATGGCGGCGCTCGAAGCGCTTCCCGGCGTCGGCCACAAGACGGCCAGCGTGGTGATGTCCCAGGCCTTCGGCGTGCCGGCCTTTCCCGTCGACACCCACATCCACCGCCTGGCCTGGCGGTGGGGGCTGTCGGATGGCCGGTCGGTGGAGCGCACCGAGGCCGACCTGAAGCGGCTGTTCTCGCCGTCGTCCTGGAACGCCCTGCACCTGCAGATCATCTACTTCGGGCGGGCGCACTGCCCGGCCCGCAGCCATGACTGGGACGCCTGCCCCATCTGTTCCTGGGCGGGCGTCAAGAAGCGGCAGCGTGCAGAAGCGGCCAGCAAGCGGGTCGAGGATGCGATGAGGCGGGCACGGGGCTGAGGGCGGCGCGGCCGGCCGGGGACGACGTGCTCAGGGCGCGGGCTGGAAGCGGACGATGCCGCTGTGCCACATGGTGTCGTTGTCTTCTTCGACCACGACGAAGCCGGCGTCGTGGAGCATCCCGCGCATCTTCTCGGGGTTGTTGTCCGAGAAGCCGGGGTTGTCCTTGGCCATGATCTTGGTCTTGTCGGCGAACTGCAGCAGGCCGTTGCCGCCGGGCTTCAGCACCCGGCGCATCTCGGCAAGGTAGGCGCGGATCAGCTCTTCGTCGAGGTGCACGAAGACGCCGAAGCTGAACACGAAGTCGACGCTGTTGTCCGGGACGCCGGGAAAGTCGCTGCCGCTGTTCTTGATGAAGACCAGGTTGTCGTTGCGGTAGCTCTTCTTGAGCTGGTCGAGCAGCTCCTGGTGGAAGTCGATGATGTAGACCTTGGAGAAGTCCAGCATGTAGCGGGTCCAGCGGCCACCACCGGGGCCGATCTCCAAGGCGACGTGGTCCGGCTTGACGTAGGGCAGCAGGTAGCGATCCCGCACGAAGCCCAGCGGGGCGACGACTTCGGGGTCGCCCCACTCCAGGCCGTAGATCTGCGGGTCGAGGATCGACCGCTTCAGCGCCCGCAGGACGCGCAAGGGAAGGAAATTCCGACGCTTGAAGTCGGACAACATGTCGATGTGGATCTTGGTGTCGAGCCCTGGCATCGGGACCTCCGCGGGGCTGTGGCGTATCACGCGCCGTGGATTGTCGTGGATGGGACGTCAGGGCTCGACGGTCAGCGACGCCAGGAAGCGGTCGGCCTGGTCCTGGAAGCCCGGGTCGGCGGTGGCGGCGCGGGCCTGCTCGGCGAGGCTGCGGGCGGATGCTTCGTCGCCCTGCTGGCGGGCCAGCTCGGCCCGTCCGAGCAGCGAGGGGACCAGCGCCTCTTCGTCGCCCGGCCAGCGCTCGGCGAGAGCCTGCAGGGTCTCGTCCGCACCGTCGAGGTCCCCCTGGCCGGACTGGGCGGCGGCCCGTGCCTGGCTGAGGCTGGCGTCCCAGGCCGAGCCCAGGTCCGCGGCGTCCAGTCCCTGCACCGCGGCCACCGCGGCGTCCCAGTCCTCGGCGCTGGCGGCGAGCTGGGAGCGCTGGATGGCGGCCTGCAGGGCCACCTCCGGGTCGCTATGGCCCCGCAGGCTGTCGAGGACGGCGGCGGCTTCGTCGGTGCGGTCGAGGGCGGCGAGCGCCGCGGCCTGGCCGAGCCGGGACCAGCCCCCATGGACCGGGTCGGGGGCGCTGTCCGCCGCCTGGACGTAGAGCGGCAGGGCGTCTTCGTAGCGGTCGGCGGCGAACAGGGCGTCGGCCTTGCCGCGGGCAGCGGTGGCGATGACGTCCGCGTCGCCCTCGGCGAGGGCCGCCAGCGCGTCCCAGGCGTCGCCGGCCGCCGGGTCGCCGGCTTCCACCAGCGCGCGCGCGCGGGCTTCCGCCTGCCAGCGCCGCGTGGTGGCGTCCGGGGGCTGCAGCGCCGCGAGGAGGGTCGCGGCCCGGGCCGGGTCGCCGGAGCGGCGGGCCACCTCGGCCAGCCCCATCCCCGCCTGGAAACCGACCATCGCGTCGTCGGGACGCTCGCCGATGGCCCTGTCGTAGGCGTCACCGGCCTCGGCGAGCTGCTCGGCTTCGAGGTGCATGTCGCCCAGCTCGACGAGGATGCCGGCGCGCGGGCCGGGATCGGACTGGGCGTCGAGCGCCTGGGTCATCAGCGCGAGCGCTTCGTCGAACTCGCCGCGCGTCCGGGCTTCCTGGGCGGCCTCCACCAGCATCCCGGCGGCGGCTTCGGGGGCGGCGTCGACGATGCTGTCGCGCTCGGCGCGGGCGGCGGCGGCTTCGGCGTTCCGTCCGAGTGCTGTGAGCGCCGAGGTCTTGATGCCGAGCAGCGACACCCGCACCCGGTCGTCGGTCACCAGGCCCAGCCCCTGCTCGGCGGCGGCGAGGGCGTCCTGGGGACGCCCCAGCGCCTGTGCCGTGCGGGCCGCGCCCTCGGCGGCGTCTGCCGGCAGCTCGTCGGCGACGCCCTGGGCGCCCTGCTCCAGGTCCGCGAGGATGGCGACGAAGCCGTCGTGCGCCTTGTCGACGTCGCCGGCCCGTTCCTGGACCTCGGCGCAGGCGATGCGGGCCGAGAAGCGCTCCGCGGGCGCCTGGGCGCCGGCGATGGCGGCGTCGCAGGCATCCAGCGCTTCGCCGATGCGGTTGGCTGCCGCCAGGGTCGTGACCACGGCGAGCCGGGCCCGGCTTGCGGCTGCGTGCCCCGGTGGGACCGCCCCCAGCACGGCGCGCCACCCGGCCAGCGCCGCGTCGGCGTCGCCCTCCTGCATGGCCATGTCGGCCAGCTCTTCGAGGGCCTGCACCTTCCACGCGGGGTCGCGCGCTTCGTCGGCGACCTGCTGCAGCCGCGACCGGGCTTCCTCCCGCCGCCCCAGCGCCAGCGCGACCTGGGCCAGCCCCAGCCGCCCCTGGACGGCGATGTCCGGGTCGTTGCTGTTCTCCAGCGCGGCGTAGGCTTCCTCGGCTTCGTCCAGGCGCCCACCGCGCACCAGCCCCTGGGCGATGCGCAGCTCCAGGTGGACCCGGTCTTCGGGCCGGGCGGTCTCGCCGAGCAGGTCCCGCCACACGACCAGGGCTTCGGCCAGCTCGCCCTCCTGGGCCATGGCCTCTCCCAGGCCGGTTCGGGCATCCCGCATGGTCATCGGGTCGAGGCTCTTGTCTTCGACCAGGGCCGCGTAGATGGCGCGGGCATCGGCCGCCCGGCCGCTCTCCAGTGCTTCCCGGGCCTCTCCGAGGCGGGCCTGCACCTGGACCATGGCGCGGGCTTCGTCGTCGAGGTCGCCGAGCACGGCGTCGAGCAGGGCGGGGTCGGACTGGCCGAGGACCCTCGCCAGGGACAGGCGGGCCTCTTCGGCGGTCTCCGGGTCGGTCGCCGCCAGCTCGATGGCCGCGCGGTAGGCCTGGGCTGCGGCCGCCACGTCTCCCTCGCCCTCGGACAGGCGGGCTTCGACCAGGCGGGCCCGGGCCTTGAGCTGCTTGTCCTTCGACGCCTCGAGGATGGGCTGCAGCAGCACGCGCGCTTCGTCGGCCCTGCCCTGGCGCTGGCGGAGATCGGCCAGCGCCAGCATCGCTGCCTGGTGGGGGACGCTGTCGGCGTCGCTGGCATCCATGAGCGCGATCCAGCGGTCGGCGGCGGCGTCCAGCTCTCCCGCCCGGTCCAGCGTCCGGGCCCGCGCCTCCATCACCCGCAGCACCGTGCCCTCGGTGATCGGCAGGTCGGCGGCGGCGTCGAGATCGGCGAGGGCGCCGTCGAGATCGCCGTCGTTGGCCCGCTCCGCCGACAGGGAGAGGTACAGCTCGGCGGCGGCGTCGGGCAGCTCGCCCAGCGTGTCGAAGACCGCCGCGAGGCGGGCGCTGGGATCGGTGCCGGATGCTGTGGCCAGCTCTTCGTACAGCAGCATCGCCCGGGCCCGCTGCTCGGTGCTCTGGCGGGCGAGGTCGAGCAGGGGATCGAGCAGGGCCAGCGCTTCGCTGCCCTGGTCGGCTTCGGCGAGGGTGCTGGCGAGCATCAGGCGCACCTCGGCGCCCATCTCGACGTCTTCCCCCGTGGCCGCCAGCGCCGCGCGCAGCAGCCGCTGCTCGGCGTCGTCGTCGCCCAGGATGCGGGCCTGGCCGGCCGCTTCGAGGAGGTAGCCGACCTTGTCGGCCGGCAGCGCGGCGTCATCCGCGAGGTCCTCGAAGCGGGCGAGGGCTTCGGCGGGCGGCAGGCTGCGGATCTCGTCGGCGGCGATCATCACCGGGTCCGAGGCGCTGCGCCCCGCCATGAAGCGGGTGGCGGTGTACGTGCCCACGCCGAGGCCCAGGACGGCGAGGGCCGCCCAGACGTGGCGGGGATCGACCCCCTTGACCAGGGCGTCGATGGAGGCTTCTGCCGTGCGGGCGCCGCGCTCCGCCAGCGCGCTGCGGGTCGCCGGTGCCAGCCCCAGCGCCCCGCGCAGGTCGGCGCCCCCGACCAGCGTCTCGTCCATGCTGGCACCGGCCAGGTCGGCCTGGTCGAGGATCGCCTCGCGCAGATCGGTCTCCTCGAGGTCCTGCTCGGCGAGGCGGGCCGCGGTCAGGTCCGCGCCCTGCAGCCGGGCGCCGTGGAGGCGCGCGCCCCGCAGATCGGCGCCGGTCAGGTCGGCGCCGGACAGGTCGGCATCGCGGAGGTCGGCGTCGCGGAGGTCGGCGTCGACCAGGCGGGCGCCCGGCGCCCGCAGGCCCCGCAGGTGGGCGTGGGCCAGCCGGACGCCGCGCATGCTGGCGTCCGAGGCGTCGGCGCCGTCGAGCACGGCCCGCTGGAGCTGGGCCCCGTCCAGGCGGCAGCCCGACAGCACAGCCCCTGTCCAGTCGACCTCGTGCAGATCCTGGCCGTGCAGGTCCTGACCCGACAGGTCGGCCCCGGGCCCACCGGGCAGGCTGTCGAGGCGACGGGCTCGGGCTTCCTCGGCGCGGTGCTGCCGGCTGCTGGCCCGCGCGCTGCGGGCCTCGGCGCGGTCCGACAGCCAGCGGCGGGTGGAGCCTCGCAGGCGGAGGGCTCGGCCGGTGGCCCAGTGGGCGGCGGGGCGGGCGAGGCGAGCAGCGAGGGCCACGATGGGCGCCAGCTCCGGGGCGATGGCCCCCTGCCAGGCGCCGGCATCCAGCAGATCCTGGCGCTGCGCGTCGGTCAGGCCGCTGCTGTGGCTGAGGCAGGCCCGTGCCCAGCGGGCGCCGTCGAGCTGTGCGCCCAGCAGCAGCGCGTCGGTCAGATCGGCGCGCGACAGATCCGCTCGCCGGAGGTCGGCGTCGGCGAGGCGGGCATGTCGCAGGTCCACCCGCCGCAGCCAGGCGCCGTACAGGCGGGCGCCGGAGAGGTCCGCCGACAGCAGGATCGCTCCGTCCAGCCAGGCCTCGGCGAGGTCGGCGCCGTGAAGTGAGGCGTCTTCGAGGTCGAGATCGGCGGCGACCACCCCCCGGAGGTCGGCGCCATCGAGGCGGGCCGCCCGCAGCCGGGTGCCGTGCAGGCGGCAGCCGCGCAGGTCGGCGTCACGCAGATCAGCCCAGCGTAGATCCGCGGCGGAGAGGTCCTCTCCCCGGAGGTCGGCGCCGCGCAGATCCGCGGCCGGCAGGCCGGCCCCACGACCGAGCCGTTGCCGCAGCCGGCCGAGCGCGCGGGCGCGACGGCGCCGCTCGGCTGCGGGCATCGCACCGCCGGACGCGGTGGCGGCGGGGAGGCGAGGGCCTGTGTTCGGCAAGGGGGCGTCTCCGCCGTCCGGGGGGTCGAGCGCGAGGAAGCGGCCGCGGCGCGCCCGGCGTGTCGAGGCCGCGGAGCGGGCACGCGGGGCGCGGCCGGCAGCGTACCGCGCCGCCCGCCCCTTCGGGCGGCGCTCCGAGGCCGGAGAGGGCTGGCATGCTTCCTGCTTGAGCTGTGCATGCGGGCGCGGCCCGGCGGCTTGCCGGCGACGTCGTGGCACCATACCGGAAGCTGCTGGCTTGTCACCGCGTGGTGTCTCCTCGCTGGCCGCTCCCCGCGGGACGCTCTCCCGGCGCCCCCCGACCCTCCGCTCTCCCCCTCCCACCCCGGTCCCGATCCGCCGACCGCGCCCGCACCCTCTGTCGCGCGGGGCCGCCCAGCACTCCCGAGGACTCCATGGACAAGCTCGTCATCCACGGTGGCAAGCCCTTGTTCGGCCACGTCGCGGCCAGCGGTGCCAAGAACGCGGCCCTCCCCATCCTCATCGCCACCCTGCTCGCCCCCGGCGAACACGTGATCGACAACGTGCCGGAGCTGGTCGACGTCAGCTTCAGCCTGTCGCTGCTCGGGCGCATCGGCTGTCCCTCGCTCGTCCAGGCCGGCGGCGTGTCCCGCGTGCGGCTGGATACCTCGCGCATCGCCTTCTGCGAAGCCCCCTACGACGTCGTCCGCAAGATGCGGGCGAGCGTCGTCGCCCTGGGTCCGCTGCTGGCCCGCTGCGGCGAAGCACGCGTCAGCCTCCCGGGGGGCTGCGCCATCGGCGTCCGCCCCATCGACCAGCACCTCAAGGGGCTGGAAGCGCTGGGCTGCGAATTCGAGCTGTCCGGCGGCTACGTCAACGGGCGGGTCGACCACCTCCGCGGCGCGGAGATCCACCTCGACATGCCGACGGTCACGGGCACCGAGAACATCCTGATGGCGGCGACCCTCGCCGACGGCGTCAGCGTCATCCACAACGCCGCGCGCGAACCCGAGATCGTCGATCTCGCCCGCTTCCTGCGGTCCATGGGCGCCCGCATCAAGGGCGAGGGCACCGACACCATCGAAGTCGACGGCGTGCCGGCCCTGCGACCGGCGCGGCGCCCGCACCGCATCATGTCGGACCGCATCGAAGCCGGGACCTACCTGGTCGCCGGTGCGATCACCGGTGGGGCGGTCACGGTCGAGCACGCCCCGGTCGACAGCCTGGGCGCGCTCCTCGACGGCCTGCGCCAGGCCGGCTGCGAGGTCAGCGCCGACGGCGACCGGGTCCACCTGCGCCGGGCGGGCGATCTGCTGCCCGTCGACATCGAGACCGCACCGCACCCCGGCTTCCCCACCGACATGCAGGCCCAGTGGATGGCCCTGATGTCCCTGGCGGCCGGCGACACCACCATCAGCGAGACCATCTTCGAGAACCGCTTCATGCACGCCGCCGAGCTGATGCGCATGGGCGCGCGCATCGAGCTGGACGGCGGACAGGCCGTCGTCTGCGGCGTGGACAGCCTGCAGGGAGCCACCGTGATGGCCACGGATCTGCGGGCCAGCGCGTCGCTGGTGCTGGCCGGCCTCGCGGCCGAGGGCTTCACCGAGATGCTGCGGCTCTACCACCTCGACCGCGGCTACGAGCGGCTGGTGGCCAAGCTCCAGGGGCTCGGTGCGCGTGTGCAGCGCGTGCCCGACGACGTCCGGATCACCGACCTGCCCGCGTTCGACGCCGGTCCGCTCGACGCCGCAGTGCCCGACGACGCTGAGCGGGCCGCCATCTGATCGGGCTGCCCGGGTCCGCCGGGCGAGGGGGACGCCGCCGTGGTGCCACGCGAGGTCATCGACACGATCCGCGACCGGGTCGACCTCGTCGAAGTCGTCGGCCAGGTGGTGACGCTGAAGCGCAAGGGCAGCAGCTATGTGGGGCTGTGCCCCTTCCACCAGGAGAAGACTCCGAGCTTCAACGTCGTGCCCCACAAGGGGATCTTCCACTGCTTCGGCTGCGGGGTGGGGGGCGACGTCTTCCAGTTCGTGATGCAGACCCAGGGGCTCGGCTTCCACGAAGCCCTCAAGGAGCTGGGGGCCCGGGTGGGCGTGGCGGTGGAAGACCGTGAGCTGACGCCGCAGCAGCGGCAGCAGCTCAAGAAGCGCCACGATCTCTACGAGGTCTGCGACCTGGCCTGCGGGTGGTTCGAAGCGGTGCTCCGGACCCGTCCAGAGGGCGCGGCCGCGCGCGCCTACCTGGCGGAGCGCGGCATGGAAGAAGCCACCTGGGAGCGCTACCGCCTCGGCTATGCGCCGCCGTCCTGGGCCAGCCTCGTCGACTGGCTGGCCGGCAAGGGTGTACCCCCCGACCTCGCCATCGCCGCGGGGCTGGCTCGTCCGCGGCGCAGCGGTGGCGGCGCCTACGACCTGTTCCGCGGGCGCGTGATCGTGCCGATCCAGGACGCGCGGGGTCGCGTCGTCGCCTTCGGCGGCCGCCACCTCGAAGACATGCCGGACCGCCGGTCGGACGGGGGCGATGCGCCACCCAAGTACGTCAACTCACCCGAGACCCCGATCTACAGCAAGTCGCAGGTCCTCTACGCGCTGTCGCACGCCCGGCCCGCCATCCAGAACAGGGGCCGGGTCATCGTGGTGGAGGGCTACTTCGACGTGCTCTCCCTGCACCAGGCCGGCTTCCGCGAGACGGTGGCCACCTGCGGCACGGCGCTGACGCGGGAGCACCTCCAGGTGCTGCGGCCACTCACCACGTCGGTCATCGCCTTGTTCGACAGCGACGCCGCCGGGATCCGGGCGGCGCTGCGCTCGCTGGATCTCTTCGTCGGCGCCGGCATGGAAGCGCGGCGCCTCGATCTGGGCGACAGCAAGGACCCCGATGAATTCGTGCAGGCCCACGGCGCCGACGCCTTCGAGGCGCGCCTGCACGACACCGAGACCCTGTTCGACCTCGCGATCCGCTTCCACAAGGACCGGCTGGGCACCACGCCCGAGGGGCGCCGGCAGGTGTTGATGGAGCTGGTGCCCGTCGTGCGCAAGCTCGAAGCCGCCCCCCGGGCCGCCCTTGTCGAGCGCCTGGCGACCAGCCTGGACATCCGCGACGACGTGGTGCGCGAGTACGTGGGGTTGTCGCGCGGGGCCGGGCAGCCGCAGGCACCCCGGGTCCGCCCGCCCGCCCGCTTCCGTGGCAACCGAGAGCTCAACCACTTGCTGTGGCTGCTGATCAATCACAACGCCATCGTGACGCCGGTGGTCAGTGAAGCCGATCCCCAGATCGTCACGGATCGTCTCGATGTGGCGACCGTGCTGGCCCGCTTGATGCAAGGCGACGCGCTCACGTCGATCATCGAAGACGTCGAAGACCCCGACCTCGTCGCCGTCCTCCGTCGGTGCGCGGTGACGGATCCGCGGGTGCGAGACGGCAAGGGAGAAGAGCTGTATACGGCCGATCAGGCCGCCCCGGCGGCCCGCCAGATGCTCGCCAGGCTGGAGCTTCGGAGGGTGGAAGCGCAGATCGCGCGCATCCAGCAGGAGCTTGAAGGTTGCAGCCCCGGGCCAGACGGGTCAAGGTACCGTGAAGCCTTGGTGAAAAAGAGTCACCTCGCGCGGAAGCGCCAGGAACTCCTCAAGGTCGCCAACCGGCGCCTCGTCACCTGAGCGTACACCATCCCGACCCGAAACCCACTCGATCACGCTGGAAGCGCCTGCACGCACGACGGTGTGTGCTCGGCCGCCGAGGTCCCGACCCTGCGGAGGGTGCCGTGACCCCGGTCTTTGCTGAACCCGCCTCCGCACCGACGAAAGCTGAGGACCGCGAATGAAGGACAAGGACCTGAAGGAGATCCAGGCCCTCATCCACATGGGCAAGAAGCGAGGCTACGTCACCTACGAGGAGATGAACAACCTCCTCCCGACGCACCTCGTGAGCCCCGATGAGCTCGACGACCTCATGATCATGTTCAGCGAGCTGGACATCGAGGTGCTCAAGCAGGTTCGCAAACAGCAGGAAGAAGCACGCCAGGCCGGCGCGTCTGAAGACGGCGGCAAGAAGGCGGCGGAACCGGCCAGCACCCAGCAGCGCAGCAGCGACCCCGTGCGGATGTACCTCCGCAAGATGGGGACGGTGCCGCTGCTGTCGCGCGAGGGCGAGATCGAGATCGCCAAGCGCATCGAAGAGGGTGAGCAGACCATCCTGCGCAACGTCATGACCTCGCCGCTGACGGTCTGGCTGCTCCAGGAACTGGTGGACGCCGAAGAAGCCCGCTGCGCGAAGGCCATCCGCGGCGGCAAGAAGCCGCGCAGGAACAAGACCAAAGGCGGGCTGTCGCTGAAGGCTGCGCGGGCCCACATCGAAGAGCTGGTCGACAAGCGCGCGGTCCTCGCCAAGGCCGTCGGCCGGGCGAAGTCACGCAAGCGGCGCGACGAAGCCCAGGAAGTGCTCGACGCCCACGACGCCGAGATGCTGACCTTCATGGCCACCGTCGATGTCGACAAGAAGCTGCTGGCGGCCGCCTGCGGCGAGATCCACGTCGCCTGGAAGGAAGTCAACGCCTGCGAGAAGATCATCGCCCAGGTCGCCCGGGAAGCCGGGGTAGAAGTCAAGGACCTCCGCCGGATGATCCGCAAGGTGCGGCGTACGCCGGACCGCGGTGGCAAGGAAGTCGTCGAAGACAGCGGGATCTCCGAAGATCAGTGGGCCGAATTCGACAGCCGGGTCCGTCGCGAGCTGCGGCGGATCCGCAAGGTCGAGCAGGTCATCGGGATCCCGCGGGACGAGCTGCGCGTGCTGGCGCGGGAAGTCCGCAAGGGCCAGGCGCAGGCCGAACAGGCCAAGTGCGAGCTGGTGGAAGCCAACCTCCGGCTCGTGGTCAGCATCGCCAAGAAGTACACGAACCGCGGGCTGCAGTTCCTCGACCTCATCCAGGAAGGCAACATCGGCCTGATGAAGGCGGTCGAGAAGTTCGAGTACCGCCGGGGCTACAAGTTCTCGACCTATGCGACCTGGTGGATCCGCCAGGCGATCACCCGGGCCATCGCCGACCAGGCGCGGACCATCCGGATCCCGGTCCACATGATCGAGACCATCAACAAGCTCGTGCGGACGCAGCGCCACCTGGTGCAGGAGATGGGGCGGGAACCGACCCCCGAAGAGATCGCCGAGAAGATGGAGATCCCGGTCGAGAAGGTCCGAAAGATCCAGAAGATCGCCAAGGAACCGATCTCGCTGGAGACCCCGATCGGCGAAGAAGAGGACAGCCACCTGGGCGACTTCATCGAAGACAAGAACATCGCGTCGCCGTCGGACAACGTCATCACCGGCAGCCTGGAGACGGCCTGCCGCAAGGTGCTCGCCACCCTCACCCCGCGCGAAGAGCGGGTGCTCCGGATGCGCTTCGGCATCGGTGAAGACAGCGACCACACGCTCGAAGAGGTCGGCCAGGACTTCGAGGTCACCCGCGAGCGGATCCGGCAGATCGAAGCCAAGGCGCTGCGCAAGCTGCGGCACCCGTCGCGCAGCAAGCGCCTTCGGTCCTTCATCGAGGGCTGACGGCTCGCGCTGCTGGCGCGGGCTCCCTCGCGTACACGGGCCCATAGCTCAGTTGGTCAGAGCACCCGGCTCATAACCGGAGTGTCCCAGGTTCGAGTCCTGGTGGGCCTACCCGTGGGGCCGCGCGCCGTCCGGACGCAGCGTCGGGTGGCCGCGTCTGGTACAACCACAAGGCAAGCCCAGCCGGGGCTGTGGGAGAGGGTCGGTGCACGAGACCTTGCTGGTGCTGGAGCGCCTCTACGAGCTGGACGCCGAGGTCGACGAGCGTCGGCACAGCCTGCAGGGCATGCGCGCCGCCGTGGCCCGCACCGACGCCGACCTGGAGACGGCGGCGGCAGAGCTTCGGGAGCTCGACGCTCGCCGCGACGCGCTGGTCGCGCAGGAAGAGGACCTGCAGGCCAGGCTCGACCGCTACATCATGCGGCGCGATCGGACACGCACCCAGCTCGACCAGGGGCTGATCACCGACCTGCTCGTGGCCCAGCGCCAGCTCGACAACTTCGCCGGCATCATCGACGAGCTGGAACTGTCGGTGCTCGACGTCATGGAGCAGCGCGAGGCGCTGGCCAACAAGCGCATGGCCGTCGATCAGCGCCGCCGGCTGCTGGTCATCCGCCGCGACAAGGAAGCCGCCCGCCTCGACGACGAGGGTGGCGCCCACCAGGAACGCATCGACGCGCTGCTGGCGACCCGCCCCGACCGGGTCGAGAGCGTTCCCCAGCACGTGCTGCTCGACTACCAGGGCGTGCGTGCGACCCACAGCGACGCGCTCTCCAAGCTCAAGGCGGGGAACTGCACCGCCTGCTTCATGCACCACCCGCCGCAGGTCGTGCTCGAGGTGCGGCGGGGCAAGCGAATACACCACTGCCGGGGCTGCAACCGCTTCCTGGTCGGCATCGAAGAACCGGCGGCGGAAACGCCCGACGACGGCGACGAGGGCTGAGCAACCCTCAGCTTGTGCGACGCCGGAGGGGGGAGTCGCCCGGCGGGTTCGGAGCGGGACGTCGCTGCCGTCCGCGGCGGGGTCGGATAGACCGACGAGGTCGAGGGTGGACAGGTGATCGCCGGTGGTCGGTGGTCTGGCTGCCACCCGGCAGTCCAAGCCACCGCCACGGGAGGAAAGTCCGGGCTCCACAGAGCAGGGTGCCGGGTAACGCCCGGTCGGGGTGACCCGAAGGAAAGCGCAACAGAAAGCACACCGCCACGCACGCGTCCGGACCCCGCGTCGCCGCCATCCCCCTGGGGGTCGTGTGGCGTCGAGGACCGGGCCGCCGGTCGCCCTCGGGCACCGGCGGCGGCAAGGTCGAACCGGTGCGGTAAGAGCGCACCGGCGGTCCCGGTGACGGGATCGGCCAGGCAAGCCCCACCCGGAGCAAGGCCACATAGAGGAGCGCTCGAGGGTTGCTCGCCCGAAGCTCCCGGGTCGGTCGCTCGAGCCTGTCGGCAACGGCAGGCCTAGATGAATGATCACCACCGCGGCGCGGGCGACTGCGCCGCGGCACAGGACCCGGCTTACGGACACCCTCGACCCGCCCCCTCCGGGGGGCGGCACCCTCCACTTCGCTCGCCCCGTGTCTCTCGCCCCGTGTCTCTCGCCCCGTGTCTCTCGCACCCCTTCGCGGGTGCCGCCACCCTGGGAGCCCTCCGATGGCCCGCAAGAAAGCTGATCCGGCAGTCGTCGACGCCCTCCTCTCCGCCCTGCGCGATGGCTCGGACGCCGCCGAAGCCTTGAACCCGGCGCTGTCCTTCCTCTCGGGCGACAGCGGCGTCGACGCCCTCGACCCGGACCTTGCGCTCGCCGCCGTCGCCGCCGCCGTCGCCCTGGGCCGCCCCGCCCCGGTGGCCGCGGCCTCGGAAGCGCGCGACAAGCGGGTCCGCAAGGCGGCCCGTGCCGCCGCGCACCGCCTGCGCTCGGCCGGGGTCGACGTGCAGGCCG
Organism: uncultured Enterobacterales bacterium; assembly: GCA_964599085.1. GTDB lineage: Bacteria > Myxococcota_A > UBA796 > UBA796 > UBA2385 > J125. The sequence continues at coordinate 33,833 of CAZRFD010000020.1, forward strand.
CCGCGCACCGCCCGACCACCTGGCAGATCGCCCCCGAGGCCCGCATCGCCGCGCCGCCCGTCGCGCTGCTCGGCCTGCCAGAAGACGACGGCTACGTGCCCTTCCTGCTGGCCAGCTTCGGCGACGAGCAGGCCTGCGTCTCCGCCGGGGTCGCCGGTCCGGGCCGGGGCTTCCGCGACGAAGACCACGCCCACACCAGCCGCTCCCAGGCCCGCAAGATCCTCGACGGTGCGCGGGGCGACCACCGCCTCTTCCCCGTCCCCTTCCACGACGCCGTCGCCCTGCTGGAGCAGGCCTTCGACGCCGTGGGTCGGCGCCCGGACGGCTGGGAGCACCTGCTCTCCCACCTCGACGAGGGCGTGCGCAACGCCGCGCGGGTCCTCGACCCGCTCCGCGAGCTGCCCCGCGAGCTGGACATCGACGCCCTGCACCGTCCAGAGCCCCTGCTCGATGGCCGCTGGGTCATCCTCGCCCAGCACAGCCCCGAGGAGTCGGAGGGCTTCCTGCGCGAGGTCATCGGCGTCCTCGATGGCGAGCTGTACCCCGACGAGGCGTCGCGGCGGGCCCGGGTCGAAGAGATCGTCGACACGGCCGCCGACGCCCTGTTTGCCGGCCCGGGCCGGGAGAGCTGGGCCTGGGCCCACGATGTCGTCGCGTTCCTGGCCCGCAAGAGCGACGACCTCGAAGCGAGCGCGGTCGCCCGGGCCACCGCGCTGGCCCTGCGCGAGGGGCGCGCCGGCCGAGACGTGCCCTGGGCCCGCGAGAGCGTCAACCGCCAGCTCTCCGTCTTCGCCGACATCGCCGTGCGCGGCATGCGCGACCGGCCCGGCTCGGAGTAGGTCGCCTGGGGGGGACGGGGGGGGCGGCTGGCCGCCGTCCCCGGGGTGGAGCTACCAGGTCAGCTCGCTGCGCCCCAGCGCCAGCGACAGCCCGTGGACCGCGTGGGCGCTGTCGCCGACGATGTCGAGGTAGAGCTGCTCGTCGCGGGCGCGCACTCCGTCGAGGTCGGCCAGCAGGCCCCGCTGCTCCAGCAGGGTGGAGGCGTCGATGACCTCCTGGGCGGCCACCGCCAGCGACGCGCGGGCGCGGTCGGCCCCGTCACCCTCGCCAGCGAAGCCGTAGACGATGAGCTTGCTCATGCTCTCGAGGTAGTGACCGGCGAATTTGAGGCGCTGGACCGTGAGCTGATCGGCGTGGTCGGGCATGGCGGCGGCAGCCTGACGGGTGATCTCGGGTTCCACCTGCAGCCGGTACTGCATCAGCGCCACCTGCTCGGCCATGACGGCGCGGTCCTTGTCGCCGCCGAAGCCGCGGGCGACGGCGAAGGCTGTTCCCTGCAGCAGGTGGGCGCCGCCGCAGGTGTAGTGGAAGATCCCCTGGCCGCGGCGCTGGACGGCCTGGCCCTGGCGCGCGGCGTCCGCGAGGAAGCGTGTCTCCTTGAACAGCACGGCGACAGCGAAGTCGGTCAGCGCGTCGAGGTCCATGGCGGTGCCGTCGAGCGCGGTCCAGCGCAGGTCCGGTGGTGCCCAGGCCGCGAGACCCTGCAGCGACCAGGCGATGTCGTCGGGGCTGCCATAGCGCGAGTGGTTGGCCGCGGGATCGAGGTAGCTGCGGACCAGGCTGCCGTGCCACAGGTCCACCACCCGGTGACCGTGGCTGTTGACCTCGACGGGGTGTTCGGGGGCGATCCCGGCGTCGACGAGGGACTTGAGCACGAGGTCGGTGTGCGGTTCCACGCGGACCTCTCCCACCGACTCGGGGAAGCCGAGCAGGTCCGGGTGACCGTCCAGCTCCTCTCCGTAGTGCTCGAAGAGCCAGTCCACGGCCCGCCGGTCGTTGCGGAGCACGAAGGTCGGACCCCGCGCGACCAGGCCGTGGGCGATGGCCCAGGGGTTGTCCGGGTCGGCGGCCTGCTGGTCGACGACGGCGCCGAGGCGGGTGAGGGCCGCCTCGAGCTCGGCGGAGGCGGCCAGGGGGGGCTCGACCCGCCCGTGGTGGGTCGGCAGGGTCGGCGCGAGCCTGCCGACGGTGTCGGCGGCCCACGGTGCCGTGCCCGCTGCAGTGGCGTCTGCTGCAGTGGCGTCTGCTGCAGTGGCATCTGCTGCAGTGGCATCTGCTGCAGTGGCGTTGGGCGCGGGCCCGATCTCTGCGGCGTCGGCAGCCGGTGGCGTATCGGCGGTCGGCGCCGAGCCGCCGCACCCGGCGACGAGGAGGCCGAGGGAGAGCGCGGCGCGCCGGGGCACCCTCAAAAGTCCAGCTCGTCGGCGCGAACGGCGTCGTCCTGCTGCTGGGCGTCGTAGTACTTCTGGGCGGCGTCCAGCACCTCGACGTGGTCTTCGCTCGTGATCCACAGCATGTCGTCGTACACGGCGAAGCGCGGCTTGGACAGCGAGGTCTCGCCAAGCCGAACCTTGTAGTCGACCTTGCCCGGCTTCTTGAACTTGTAGGCCATGGCGTCGTCGGTGACGATCCAGAGCTTGCCCTTCTCGTCGAGGCTCAGGTCGAGGTCTTCGAAGCCCCGGCCGAGCTGGCGCTCGTCGATGAGCACGCTGTGACGGTAGCCATCGTCGTAGCGCACCACCTCTCCCCGGAAGGCCAGCAGCAGCCGCCCGTTGGGGAGGATCTCGACGGCGCTGGGGGTGCCGTCCTCGATCTCGAAGCTGTCCAGCTCGGTCCCGGCGAGGTCGTAGACGCGGCACTCGTCCTCGATGAACACGTAGAGCCGCTTGCGCTTGCCGGACCAGGCCAGGTAGCCCTCTCCGCCGACGCCCGGGTCCGGCAGGTTGCCGATGTCGACCGTCCAGCCGGCGGTCCGGCTGCCGCTTGCGTCGAAGACCTGCACCCGACCCGCGGCGTCCAAGACCGCGAAGCCCGTGCCGTCCTTTTCGGGGATCAGCGCGACGTCGAGGGGATTCTCGAAGGCGCCCGGGTCGCTGCCTGGCGCGCTGCCCGACACGTACCAGCGCCGGCCCTCCTCAAACCAGGTGTTGGCGATGTCGGTGGCGGGGCCCCAGCTCTTGTTGACCAGGCCGTTGTCGCCGAAGCGCTGCACGCGGCTGTTGCCGGTGTCGGCGACGTAGATGTTGCCCTCGTCGTCGCGCTCGATGGCCAGCGGTTCGCGGAAGCTCTGCAGGGCCCCCCGCCAGAAGCCGGACTCGCCCCAGGGCGGGGCGGTGCGGCCCTCGTTGCCGATCTTCTCCTGGTAGGCGCCGAAGATCTCGACGGTGTCGCGGATGCGGGCGGCGTCTTCGCCGGTGCTCCGCAGCATCGCCATCTCGAGCGCGGGGATGGCGTTGGCGTCCTTGAGCTTGCGCAGAGCCTTGCGAGCGTCCGGCGACGAGGGGATGGCCTGGGCGCGGAAGCCGGCCGGGACGCGGCGCTGGACCTCGTCGCGGACGTAGGGGGCGCCCTCGGCGGCGGCGTCCATGATCCAGGCCAGCGCGTCGCGGTCGCCGAATTCCTCGGCCTTGTAGGCGTCGTACCGTGCCCGCAGCTCGTCGATGAACTCGCCCTGCTTGCGTTCCGCGGCGGGGGACTGCAGCCACGCCTGCCAGGCCTGGCCCCGCTCGCCCAGCTCGGGGAAGTTGACGGCCAGCTCGGTGACGAAGACGGGGTCGAAGACGTAGCCGTTGAAGGCCTCGTCGATGACGAGGCGGACGCGGCGGCCGGTGACGTCGACGGGGATGTCGACCCGCGCGACCTCGTCCTGGAGGCGGACCGGGCCGGCGGCTTCCTTGCCGTCGACCAGCACCCGCACGAGCTTGGGTCGGCCGTACTCGCGGAAGCTGCGCTTGCCCTGGGCGATGTTGCCACCCCAGACGCTGACGCTGTGCAGGTCCGTGGGCTTGCCGAGGTCGAGCTCGACCCACTGCGTGCTGCCGTCGTCTCCGCCCTCGGCGGCCCAGCCCGTGGTCAGGAGGCCGTCCACTGCGAGGCTGGCGGGGTGGCGGCCGTCTTCGGTCTCGCCGGTGGACGAGGCCGACACCCCCGCGGCGCTGGCCAGGGAGCTGCAGAGCGCGGAGACGAGGAGGAGCGAGGGCATGGGGCTTCCAGGGGCGAGGGGAGGAGTACCAGGTCGACCCCGGCAGGCTGCGCGGGCTTCCGGGGATGCGCGCGGGGCTGTCAGCCGTCGCGGGCGTCGATCCAGGCCATGACGGGGCGGTCACCGTCGAGGTGGTGCACCGCGAACACGCGCCCGGGCAGCGCGTCAGCCGAGACGGGGCGTTCGCACCAGGGGTTGACGAAGGAGGTCGTGGCCACGGGCTGCGTGCGGCCCGGCTGGCGCTCGATCAGCACGAGTCCCGCGAGCGTCTCGTAGAGAGGGTCCCGGAACAGGCTGGGCGTGAATTCGGGGCCGAAGGTGGTCGTGTAGCGCGGTTCCCAGGGCTGGGTGCTCTGGCGGACGGGCTTGCCGTAGAGCATCTCGCGCAGGTAGCCCTGGGGCAGCGCCCACGGCTGGTCGGCGACGCAGCAGACGACGACCGGCTGTTCGGCCCAGGCGCTCAGTCGCCAGGCGTCCAGCTCGTACACCAGCCGGCGCTCGAGCGCCTGCATGACCCGGTGGGCGTCGAAGGGACCGAGGGTGAGCGCGACGACGCCCTGGCCCTCTGTGGCCTGTTCGCCGGTGAGGGCGAATTCGAGCGAGACGTGGTCGTCGCGGTACTCGGCGTAGCGGCCCTCCCACCCGGCGCGGTCGACTTCGCGCAGCCACATGTCGATGGCCCTGCGGACCGGCTCGGGGTCGAAGTCGTGGGGCAGCCAGCGCCGCACCAGCACGGCGATGCGGGAGCGGCTGGCGACGCGTTCGAGCGCCTTCGCGAGGCGGGCGACGGCGTCACGGTCGGCGGGCCGGACCTGCTTGATGAAGCCCAGCGGCATGAGCTGGAAGGGCTGGCCGCCCGGGTCGCGCGCTGACAGCGAGGGTCCCGGCCAGACGAGATCGGTGACCCGCCAGCCGACCTGCTGGAGGACGGCGGTGCTGGCCAGCTCGGCGTAGCCCTGGAAGAAGCGCCGGTTGTCGAGAGAGCCCAGCACGTCGGCCCAGCGATCCCGGAGCGAGCCGCTGGCCTGCTGCAGCCGGCCGTCCAGCCAGGCACGCTGGTCGGCACCATCGTCGGCGGCGAGCTGCTTGAGGAAGCAGTGGCTGGCCCCCGGCAGTGCGCGGAGATCGTCGAGCAGCGCGTCGGAGAACAGGGTCATGGCGGCGCTCGCGGCAGCAGTGCGCCGGCAGGGATGCTCTGCGCCGGCGCGGAGGGCGGACCGCCGGGCGCTATCGGATGCCCGCACCCGCGGCAACCCGCTGCTCGTGGGCTACAACGGCGCCATGGCTCCTGTCGACGGCACCCTCCTCTCCCGCGAGTTCTTCGCGCGCCCGACCTTGCGTGTGGCGCCGGAGCTCCTCGGCGCGGTCCTGGTCCGCGGCCCCGTCCGGCTGCGCATCGTCGAGGTCGAGGCCTACCTGCCCGACGACTCGGCCTGCCACGCGAGCATGGGGCGCACGCCGCGCAACGCGCCGATGTGGGGACCGCCGGGGCACGCCTACGTCTACCTCTGCTACGGCATCCACCACCTGCTCAACCTCGTCACCGAGCCCGAGGGCGTGCCCGGGGCCGTCCTGATCCGTGGTGTCGAGGTGGTGGCTGGACACGACGTGGTGCGCGACCGCCGCCGCGGCCGACTGGACTGCATCGGCCCCGGCAAGGTCGGGCAGGCCCTCGCGGTGACCACGGGCTTCTCGGGGCGGGCGCTGGCAGACGCACAGCCCGATCAGATCGAGGTCGTCGCGGGACACCGCCCCGCGGACATCCGGACGACGCCGCGGATCGGCATCGACTATGCCCGGCCCGCGGACCGAGCGGCCCCCTGGCGGTTCATCACGGACCCCGTGCGGCGCTGATCGGCGCCCGGGGGGGACGCGCCCGGCTGGACCGGCGAGAGCAACGAGACGAGCTGCTCGACCTGCTCGTGCCCCGTCTGCAGCAGGAAGTCGCTCCGGCGGCCGAAGCTCTTGCTGCCCAGCACGAAAAGGCGGGGTTCCGGGCTGCGCAGCGCGTCGGCGTCCAGGGCGGCCCCGTCCAGGCAGTCGCCGCCGCCGCCGCCGCGGGTGGCCAGCAGGGCGGCCGACAGCTTCATGGGCCCCTCGCTCCCCCAGCAGACGTGGAACTGCAGCTCGCGGAGGAGCCGGTTGTCGGGGCGGAAGCCGGTGGCCACCACCACGTGGTCGACGTCGACCGGGCGTCCTTCGTCGAGGGTGACGCGCACGCCGGTCGCGGTCAGGTCCATGCGTTCGATCCAGGTCTGGGGCCGGTGATCGACGAGGGAGGCGGCCCGCCGGCCGCGCTGCCACAGGGCGCGGCGACCCGGCAGGCGGTCGTCGGGCGGGGAGTGGAAGCCCGGTACCTGGGTGCCGGGGGTGAGCCAGGTGATGGTGGCGCCGTCGTCGAGGAGGTCGGCGAGGGCCGTCGTGGCGCTGGCGCCATCGCCGACGACGAGCACGCGGCTGTTGGCCAGCCCGGCGGTCGGGCAGGGGGCGTGGTGCAGGCGGCCCGCGGCCTGGACGGCCCGCTCGCCGGGGACGTGGAGGCCGCCGGGGCCGGCGGGGGCGGGGTCGTCGAAGGTGCCCGTGCAGTCGACGACGACGTCGGCGAGGGCGGTTTGCTCCTCCTGCTCTCCCCCCGGATCGGTGGTGCGCAGCAGGAGGCGGAAGGGCTGCCGGGTCCGGCTGTCGGCGCCCAGCTCCTGGCCCTTGGTGAGTGTCTGGCGGGCGACGCCGACGACCCGGTGCCCGCAGCGCAGGTCGAGGGTCGCCGCCAGCGGCAGCAGGTAGTGCTCGGCGAGGGCACCGCCGGTGGGGAACTCGTCGCTGTGCAGCATCGCGGGGTCGCCCAGCCGCGCCCGGCCCGCCGCCGTGGTGTTCATGCGCCAGGGCGTGAACATGGTGACGTGCGCCCAGCGCTGGACGGACCAGCCCGCCGAGGGCCCGGCTTCGTAGACGGTGACCGCGTGGCCCGCCGTGTCGAGCGCTACGGCTGCTTCCAGGCCGATGGGACCGCCGCCGAGGATCGCGATCTGCATGGTGACTCCAGTCTTGATGCCGTATCCGATGCCGGGGCCGGCTCCCGGTCGCCGTTGCCGCGCGGTACCTTGCCGCCGTGCGCGATCTGTCGCCGCTGCCGCTGCTCGCGGCGCTGATGTCGGCCTGCGGTGCCGACCCCGCACCGGCTCCCCCGCCGGCCGGCGCGCACGCGCACGCGCAGGCCGCTGCTGGCGGGCCGGAGGTGGTCGCGCTGCTGACCATCGACACCTGGCGGCTCGATCACTTCTCGGCGGATCGCACCCCCAACCTCTGGCGCCTGGCGAGCGAGGGCCGCCGCTACACCAACGCCTGGTCTCCGGTCGGGCTCACCAGCCCCGCCCACGCCAGCATGCTGTCGGGGATGCCCCCCTGGGAACACGGCCTGCGCGCCAACAACCACCACGGATACCGGCTCGCCGACGGCGTGCCCTGGTTTCCGAAGCGCTTCGAGGGGCCCACCGCGGCCTTCGTCAGCGCCTACCCCGCGGGCCCCGCCGGCGGCCTCGACCGCGGCTTCGACGTGTTCAGCGCCCCGGAGTCCGGTGAGCGCCCCGGCGAGATCGCGGTGCAGGAGGCGCTGTCCTGGCTGCCCGACCAGGGGCCGGCATTCCTCTGGGTGCACGTCTACGAACCGCACGGGCCCTATGTTGGCGACGCCGTCGACGACCCGGGCCGCTACGCCCAGGAGGTCGCCCGGGCCGACGCGCTGCTCGCCCCCCTCGTACAGCGGCTGCGGGCCCGAGGTGCGAGGATCGTGGTCGCCGCCGACCACGGCGAGGTCCTCCTCGAAGAGACCTGTGGCCGCCAGCACGAGCGCTCCACGTCGGCGCACGTCCTGCACGTGCCGCTGTTTTCCTGGGAGCCGGGGGGCGATCCGGCGGTGGTCGACGACCTGGTCGGGCTCACCGATGTGCCAGGCCTGCTGGCCGGGCAGCGCCCCGCTGCGCACGATGCCTGGCTGGCGGAGAGCGGGATGTGCGAGCCGAGCTGTGCGCCCGGATGCTCCCCGGCGGGTCTCGCGGGTCGGGATCGGGTGGTCATCGACGCCGGTGGTCGCTTCGTGGAGCGCCCGGGGCGGGGGCGGTGGAGCGAGGGGCGGCCCGACGCGGCCCACGAAGTGCTGCTCGACACGATCCCGGCGGTCCCGGCGCCCGAGGGGGGCGCGCCGGAGGAGGCCGAGGCCCTCGGCTACGTGGACCCGGGTCGCTGAGTGCCGGGAGGCCGGCTATGATCCGCGGCCTCCTGTTCCCGGGGATCCTCCATGAAGCCGCTGTCCGGCTACCTCCTCGCGCTGCTGACGGCCCTGTCGCTGGCCCCCTCGACCGCGCTGGCGCACCTGCCCCACGATGAGGTGACCGCGGTCGCCGTCCCGCCGGACATGAACGAGGCTGCGCCCTGGTTCCTCGTCGTCAACCCTGGCGCCTCCGACCTGCTGCTGCGCAGCGACGACGGCGGCTGGATGTGGGAGATCGTGGGGGGCGACCCGACGATGGACCGCATGGGCGGCGGCACCATGCTGACCGACGGCACGCCGGTCTTCCTCGGAGAGCAGGGCGTGTGGTGGTCGCCGGATGGCGGCGAGACCTGGAACTACGACCCGCTGCCCGAAGAGCCCTTCGACGTGTCCTCCCTCGACGACGAGATCTGGATCGCCGGCCCGCGGGGGCTCCGCCACGGGCGACCGGGGCTGATGGACTCGACCGAGCTGACCGACACGCCCATCGTCTCGCTGCACGAAGACGGGGGGATCCTGCTGGCGGTCGCCGAGACCGGCGACCTCTACAAGCGGGAGTACGACGGCACCTGGACGGAGCTGGGCACGGTCGGCGACGGCGTGATCTCGGCGGCCTGGGACCGCCTCAGCGAGACGATCTATGCCGCCGACGATCTGGGAGACGTCTACGCCTTCGACGGCAAGTGGCGGACCTGCGGCGAGCTGCCGGCCTTCGACCACCCGTTCATCTACCAGATGGCCGTGACCAGCAAGACCCTGCTGGTGACCCCCGGCGACGACGCGCCCTATGTCAGCCTCGACGGGTGCCGGAGCTGGCAGGACGCCTCGGCGCTGCTCGCCCAGTACGACGTCGAGGGCGGCGTGGCCGAGCCCGAACATGCCTATTCGGCCGTCGGCGCCTACGGGTCCGACTGGTACGTGTCGGGATGGGACGGCTGGGCGCGCACCGACGACGCCGGAGCCACCTGGGCCATGGGCTTCCTCGTGCCGGTCGACTACACGCGCGGGCTGGAGTTCTCGCCGGACTTCGAGACCTCGGGGCGGGCCTACATCGGCGGCTACGCAGCGGGTCCCATCGTCGCCATCGACGGTGGCGCCGACTACATCTCGACCGGCTACGGGCTGTACCGCTACAACTCGCAGAAGGTCTACGTCCCCCCCGACGACCCCGACACGGTCTACGCGATCGTCGGGCACTCGCCCTGGCGCAGCGACGACGCCGGGCTGTCGTGGACCCGTCTCGGCGAGTTCTTCGTGCCGACGCTGGACTTCAACGCCCAGCCCGGTGACGAGGTCTGGCTCGTCGGCACGGCCGCCAGCCGCGAGACCACGTCGAACGTCGCCCGCAGCTACGACAAGGGCGACACCTGGGAGTTCGTGGACAGCATCAACGGCGCGCTGCTCGACAGCGTCGCGGCCCACGTCACCATCGCCCAGGGGGCCGACGGCGACAAGCACCAGCTCGTGCTGGGCCAGAAGCCGGTCCGCATCGCCCACAGCATCGACGATGGCGTCACCTGGGAGCTGATCTACGAGGGGCCCGCCGGCGTGGACGAGGTGACCGAAGCCATCGCGTGGCCGGTGGAGGATGCGACCGCCATCGTGGCCGGCGTCGGCCACGAGATGGTCCGCAGCGACGACTGGGGCGACACCTGGGTGACCACCGCCGACCTCACCCCCGACACCATCATGGAGATGGAGGGCACCGACGACGGCACCATCGTCGCGGGTCTGCAGAGCGGGCGCTTCGTGCGCAGCAACGACGGTGGGGAGACCTGGCAGGACCTCGGGGTCCAGCTCAACTGCGCGCCGCGCGCCCTCGCCGCTCGCCCCAACTTCGCCACGCACGACGTCGTGCTCATCGGCTCGCACGACGGCGTCTTCGCCATCGAGGGCGTCAATTCCGACACCCCCACCATCCGTCGCTGGGGCGCCTGGCAGGTCGTCGATGAAGCCAGCCAGCCGATGCTCTGCGAGACCTGCCCGGGCAACGAAAAGGAGCTCGAGAAGTACCCGGGCGCCGCCCGCGACGAGGTGATCCGGGTCCAGCCCGACATGGTGCTGCGGACGGTGCTGCGGGGGTCGGTCATCCGGGTCCTGGGCGCGGTCGACGCCAGCGGCAATGTGACGGTCGAGGTTGGCAGCCCGCGCCTGCCGGGCGACTTCGTGACGCTGGGCGGGGACACCACCGACGGCATCACCGAGCTGGCCCGCTTCGACCTGGAGGAGGGCTGGCACGAGGTGGAGATCCGCGGCGTGACGGGCACCGGCGTGGTCATCGACGCGGTCGAGGGCATCAGCGATCAGCCGCCGCTGGCCTATGACGGTACCGGCGGTGACACGGGGGACGGCGGCAGCGCCGACGGCGGCAGCGCCGACGGGGGCAGCGCCGACGGCGGCGCCGACGGCGGCAGCGCCGACGGCGGCAGCGACACCGGGGACACCGGCAAGGACGACGGCTGCGGCAACTGCGCGGCCGGCCCGGGCTCGCCGGCAGTCCTGCTCCTCCCGGCGCTGCTGGCGCTCACGGGTCGGCGGCGGCGGGGCTGATCCCGCGTGCGACGCAGGAGCGGTGCCTTGGCCGGGTGGAGCGGATCATCGCTGCGGCGGCTGCGATCCCCGACACGACGTGGCATGTTGATCATGCACATCGAGGGGTGAGCAATGCGGTCCCTGCCCGGTGCCCTCGTCCTGCTGTTCTCGACGACGGGCTGCATCATCTACACCGGTGATCGCTTCGGCAGAAGCGACCACCACGACCACGGCTTCGGCGGCGACGGCGAGCCCGGCTGCGACGACGGCGACGAGGGCGGCGGCTTCGGTGAGGGCGAGGGAGGTGGCGAGGTCGACGCCTTCGAGGCCCGCTTCGCAGGGGTGGCGGTCGAGGTCCTGCCCTCGGATGATGGCTTGGACCTCGACGGCGATGGCCGGGTCGACAACAACCTGCCGGCTGCGCTCGACGCGCTCTCGGCCGCCGTCGGCGGTGCTGCCGACTGGCAGCCAGGCGTAGAGCTGCAGCGGCTGGTCGACGCGGGCCTGTGGGTGCCGCTCATGGATGCCCGCGACGCCCAGGACGGCCTGGAGATCGGGCTGCTCAGTGGGGCGCTGGCAGACGATGGCGGCATCGTCGTGCACCCGGGTTCCTACGACGAGGCCGGGCAGGTCCTCAGCGTGCTGCGGGGCGACTGGACCAGCTCTGGCGGCTTCGAGGCGGGGCCGGCGCCGGTGCGGCTGCCCGCGCGACTCGCGGACGGCACCGATCTCGTCTTCCCGCTGGACAGCGCAGCCCTCGTCGGCCGCATGTCGGAAGAGGGCGCCGAGACGCTGCTCGTCGGGATCGTGCCGGCGGCTGAGCTCATCGAAGTGGCGCTGGCCCCCTACCTGGGCGACGAGGGTCTCGACGTCGACGGGGATGGCGACGCCGATCTGTCGACGGAAGAGGTGCTCGACATCGCCCGGAGCTTCCTCGACGATCCGGACGTCATCGACATCGTGGAGGACGACGGGACGCGCGGGATCTCGGCGGCGCTGTGGATCGACTGGCGGGTCGCGGACTTCTGAGTCGCGCCGGCGTGCGCCGCGGCTCGTCCTCGGTGGCGGCATCGTCGAGCACCCGCCGCGACAGGCCGCCACGCGCTCCCTGACGAGTGGGGACAACGGGTCGATCCTGCGATTGGTAGGGTGTGTTTCGTCCGAGCGGCGGACCTCCCACCGAACCGAGCGCTCCCGATGTCTGCAGTCGTCGCCGTCAAGCAAGGCCCGCTCAGCGGCCCCGAGCTGCTGCTCCCCCCCGGGTACGGCGACACAGCGATCTTCGCCCTGGACGCGCTCGCGGAACCGCCGGCACAGGTCGTGGACTTCCTGGCGCGCCAGGCGGCGCGGGCGGGGCTCGGCGACGCGCTCGATGTGTTCGACCTGGCCTGCGGGACGGGTCGTCGGCTGGACGTGATGCAGGAGCGGGGCTGGCGGGTCCGGGCGTCGGAGGTCGATCGGCGCCTGCGAACGGCAGCCCGCGGGCGCTTCGGGCCGGACCTGCACATCGACGGGACCGGGCCCCTGGACCTCGACATCCGGCGCGCCTTCGACCTGGTGCTGGTCTGGGACGGGGCGCTGGCCTACCTGCCCAGCGTCGGGCAGCGCATGACCGCCCTGCGGCGGGGCCTGCGGGCGCTCCGTCCCGGTGGCCTCCTCGTGCTCGAGCTGCCCAACCTGCTGTGGAGCCTGTCTCGCGGCCTGCCCTCGTCCGTGGACACGGTGACGCCCGTGTCGGGCCATCGCGTGCGCCGCGAGCGCCAGGACGAGGTCGACCTGGACGCCGCCGTCCTCACCCGGCACGACCGCTACCGCGTCGAGGACGGCACCGGCGCCGTCGATCAGCTCGAGATCATCCACCACATGAGCATCATCACGCCACAGGAGCTGGCCCACGGCCTGCGCCAGGCCGGCTTTTCCTCGGTCGAGACCTGGACCGCTCCCGACGCGGAGCAGCCCGGTCCGGCGGACGGACCGCGCCTGATCGTGGTGGCGCGCCGCTGAGCACGCGACAGGGGACCGGCGACTCCCGCCGAGGGCGATAGGCTGGCGGCGTCCCGGGCGGGGAGGGGGAGACCCCGTCGCGCCCGCCGTACCCGTCGCCCTCGGAGGCTCCGTGCTCGCCCTCGCCCTGCTCACCGTCCTCGGCTGCCGCTCGACCACCCCCGCCACCGGTGACACCGGCGACAGCGGGACCGCCGGACCCGATCCCTACGACGTGCAGGTCGGCCCCTACGACGCGCGGATCCGCTGGACCTCCTATGGGATCCCCCACATCGAGGGCGCGGACTACGGCAGCCTCGGCTACGGCATGGGCTACGCCTTCGCCCGCGACCATGGCTGCGTGCTCGCCGACCAGATCGTCATGGTCAACAGCGAGCGCAGCCGCTGGTTCGGGGACGCCTACGTCGACGCCGACTTCGGCTGGAAGGCCCTCGGCGTGCGTGAGAAGGCCGAGAGCGGCTGGTTCTCGCTGTCCGAAGAGGTCCAGCAGACCCTCGTCGGCTACGCCGCTGGCTACGACCGCTACCTCGCAGAGGGTGACCTGGACCCCCGCTGCGCGGGGCAGGCCTGGGTCGAGCCCATCGACCACATCGACCTGTTGACCTACTACCTGGCCATGGGGCTGTACGGGTCCGGCGGGGTGCTGGTCGACTACATCGGCTCGGGCACGCCGCCCGACGTCTCCGCGGACAGCCGCGGAACGCCCCAGGCGCCGGCACCGCCGCTCGACGTCTTCGACGAAGCCGTGCACCCGCGCATGGGCAGCAATGGCTGGGCCATCGGCCGCGATCGCGCCGCGCACGACGGCGGGCTGCTCCTGTCGAACACCCACTTCCCGGCCGAGGGCGAGCGGAAGTGGCACGAGTCCCAGCTCACGCTGACGGGGCAGTGGTCGGCCTACGGGTCCTCGCTCATGGGCGTGGCGGTCATCAACCTCGGCTTCAACGAGCACGTGGCCTGGACCCACACCGTGAGCAACGCGCCACGCTTCACCGCGGCCCTGCTGTCGCTGGAGCCCGGCACCCCCACCCGCTACCTCTACGACGGCGACTACCTCGACATGGACAGCCGCGACTACAGCATCGACGTGCTGCAGGCCGACGGCAGCGTGCAGCAGGTCACGCGGACGCTGTACAGCACGCGCTGGGGCCCGGTGATGAACGCGCCAGTGCTGGGCTGGAACGACCTGTACGCGGTGGCCATGACCGACGCCAACGACAACGACCTCGCCATGCTGGAGACCTGGTTCCGCATGAACCGGGCCGCCGACCTCGACGAGTTCATGGCAGCCCACCGCGACAGCGGCGGGATCCCCTGGGTCCACACGATGGCCATCGACGAGACGGGCCAGGCCCTCTACATGGACAGCTCCTCGGTGCCCAACTGGTCGGAGGAAGCCGAAGCCCGCTACCCGGAGTGGCTGGTCGAGGAGCCGCTGGCGGCGCTGTTCGACGACTACGGCATCTACACGGTCGATGGCTCCGATCCGGTCTTTGACTGGGTCGAGGAGGACGGCGCCTGGAAGCCGGGGCTCGTGCCCTGGGACAAGCAGCCTCGCCTGCTGCGGACCGACTACGTCTACAACTCCAACGACAACCACTGGCTGTCCAACCCTGCCGAGCCGCTGGAGGGCTACCCGATGCTCTACGGCTCGGAGCGCAGCCCCCGCACGCCGCGGACGCGCATGAACGCCCGCTACCTGTCGCAGACGGGGCCCGGCTCGGCGTCGGGTGAGGACAGCCGCTTCACCCTGGCCGAGGTCGAGGCGGCGGCCCTGGGCGGGCGCGGAGTGCTGGCCGAGGACCTGCGCCAGGCGGTCGTCGACCGCTGCATGGGTGTCACCGACGTGAAGACGGACGAGGGCACAGCCGACATCACCAAGGCCTGCCAGACCCTGGCGGCGTGGGATGGCACGGTGACCGTCGGGCAAGCCGGCCCGCCGGTCTGGCGCGAGCTGCTCGGCTCGGGGCTGTTCTCCTGGGACGACGTCAAGGACGCCGGAGCGCTGATGGACGTGCCCTTCGACGCCGACGATCCGGTCGACACGCCGACAGGGCTGACGGCCGACGCGCCGGTGGCCGAGGCGCTGGCGCTCGCGACGCTGCGCCTGCAAGGGGCGGGCTTCTCGCCCGATCAGCCGCTGGGCGACGTCCAGTTCATGCGCAAGGATGGCGTCGACCTGCAGGTGCCCGGCGGTAACTTCATGGAGGGCGTCATCGCCATCGCCGAGTACTCGTCAGGCAACGCCACCCTGCTGCCGGTCGAAGCGCACGGCGACACCGTCAACCCCGAGACCGACCTGACGGTTGACGGCTACCAACACAACTACGGGAACTCCTTCATGCTGGCCGTGCAGCTCGGCGAGGGCGGGCCCGACGCCCGCGCGGTGATGACCTACAGCGAGTCCGACGATCCCAGCTCGCCGCACTTCGACGACCAGACGCGGCTGTACGGCGAGGGCACGATGCGCGACGTGGCCTTCACCGCAGAAGAGGTCGCCGCCGACACGCAGGAAGAGCTGGAGCTGACGCTGGACTGACGGCGTTGTCCGCGAGCCGACGAGCGCGCGTCAGGGCTCCCAGACCTGCCAGGGCTGCCCTGGATCGTCCCGGCGCAGAAGGATCGGCGCGGGGCCCTGCCAGCGGGCGATGAGGGTGCGCAGCTCGGCTTCGTGGGCAGCGTCGGCGACCACGAGGGCGTCGTCGGGGACGAGGGCGGCGCGTTCCGCCGGGAAGTCGAGAGCGGTCAGGGCACTCGACAGCAGGCGGGCGGTGTCGTGGCCGTCACCGACCCGGGCGCGGGCGACGCCGGGACCGATCGGCCAGAAGGGAGCGGGGTCGACGGCGTCGACGTGGGCTCGGGCCGCCGCGATGATGGCGTCGTCGTCGACGGCCCAGGCGGCGCGGGTCGTGGTGTCCACGGTCACGGTGCCGCCGGGCAGTCCAAGCTCGACGATCCAGCGCAGGGAGCTGTCCGGGGTGACCGGCAGCGACGCGAGGTCGGTGGTCGGGTCGAGGTCCGGCGCGGCCAGGCGCAGGTGCAGGAAGGGGGCAACGGCGTCGAAGTCGGTGGGCGGCGGCGGGTCTTCGATCATCGCCAGGAGCGCGTCCGCCCGCGCGGCCGGGTCGGGATCTGCCGAGACGATCGCCCACAGGGCGGGGAGGTCGTGGCGGCGGCCGTCGGGGCAGCGGGCCGTGGCCTTGTCGTGTTGCCAGGTGCACCGCAGATCACCGCGCGCCTTCAGCCGCGCCCGGTAGGCATCGGCCAGGGCATCGAGGCTGTCTCCGGCGGTCGCCTCGATCCCTGCCAGTGGCGGGGGCGGCGCGACCGGATCGCTCGCACAGCCGGCGAGCAGCAGGAGAGCTGACAGCGCGCTCACCCGTGGTCGTGGTCGTCGGCCGTCGACCCCGGGACGGCGCAGCCGCCCCCGATGCGGCCGGCCTCGACCTGCTTGCGAAGCTTCTCGGCGAGGGCGAGCTGGGCCTTGCGCGTCTCCTCCATGTCGGGCAGGCGCTTGCCCTCGGGGACGCCGTCGCGCCACTCGTCGGGGAGGTCGTCGGGCTGGTGGACGAGCGTCCGGATGCGGCCATCGTCGGACAGCGTCACCTGCCAGGTGCCGAAGTTCTCGTAGTCGCCGAAGGTGAGGCGGTAGCGGGCCAGCCAGCCCGAGCCCCGCGGCGTGGGATCGCCAGCGAGGTGGAAGCGCACCTCGCGCGGGGAGCGCGAGCACCAGTCGCCGATGGCGTCGAGGCCCACGAAGCGCTCGCGCTCGTGTCCGCGACCCTCGGCCCAGCCGTGGCGGATGACCTCGGCGTCGCGGGTCAGGGCGGCGGCGACATCATCGGGACGGCCGAAGCCCTGGAGCGCGGTCACCCAGCGCTCCAGGGCTTCGCGGGCGGTGGCGAGATCCGACACGGTGTTCAGCCTCCGACAGGTGGGGGGGCGTGGGTGGCGTCTTCTTCGACGGGCAGGCTGTCGTCACCGAAGACCGGCAGGGCGAGGGGGGCCTCTCCCTCGTCCACGTCGACGCTGGTGGCCTGGGGTTCATCGTCCCAGCCCTCGTCCCAGCCCTGGGGCGCTTCCCAGTCCTCGGCGTAGGCGGCGTCGTACTCGGCCTGGTCGACCCAGTAGCCGTTCACCCAGGTCTGTCCGTCGAACCAGCCGGGGATCCAGACCATGCCGGGTTCTGCCACCGTCGGCTCCCAGTAGCCGGAGTGGTAGATGCCGTCGGCGTCGTACCAGGCGCCCACCCAGACGTAGCCGGCGCGCGCTTCGGGGCGCCAGAAGCCGTCGATGTAGCCGTCGCCGTCCCAGAAGCCGGGCACCCAGACGTAGCCATCGGGCGCGGCGCCGGTCGGGACCCAGTAGCCCCAGACGTAGCTGCCGTCGTCGCGGTAGTACCCGTCGACCCAGACCCAGTCGCCGGTGTCGCGTTCTGCGGTGCGGTAGTAGCCCTCCACATACACGTCACCAGCCCACCATCCCGGGACGTAGACGTAGCGGCGGCCGTACCAGACCGGTGCCGCGGCGGCGGGCGTCCAGTAGCCGGGGATCCAGAAGGCGCCGTCCCAGTAGCCGGGCACCCAGATCCAGCCGGCCCGGTAGGGCGGCACCCAGGCATCGTTCCAGGCGTAGACCTCGAAGGAGAGCCAGGCCAGGGCCACCGTGGCGTGCACCCAGCGGTAGTAGGGGTGGACGTACCAGTGGCTGTAGTAGGGGCGGTACCAGTTCCAGCGGGGGGGGCCGTGGTGCGCGGCCGGCACGGCGTGGACGTGGCGCGGGTGCGGCCGGGCGTAGCGGTGGTCCCGGCTGTGCGCGGGGCGTGCGTGGCTGCCGGGCCGGTCGTGGGCGCCGCGGGCGGCGCTGGTGGCGGGCACGTGGACCGAGGGGCGGCGCGCGGCCTGCGCCTGGCTGGCGCCGGTCGCGGGCTGGCGCGCTGCCGCCGCGCGTGCGGCCGCGTTGGGCGAAGAGGCCGTGGAGCGGCCTGCGCTGGCGCTGGTCGCGCCGCGGGATGCCGCGCTCCGGGCGGCGGCGGTCGACAGGGTGCTGGAGCGGTTGGTCGCCGCCTGCGGTGCGGTCGCCGAGCGGTCGTCGCTGCTCGACGAGGGTCCGGTCGAGGTGCGGGCGGTGCTGGTGCGTGCCGCGGGGGTGGCGCCACGGAGCTGCGAGCTGGTGGTGCTCTGCGCCGAGGGCGTCGTCGTGGTGCTGCGGGCGCTCGACGACGCCGGGGACGGCGCGGCGGCAGCCGGGGCGCTGCTGCGGCTGGTCGACCGTGTCGCTGCTGGTGTCGCCGACGGTGTCGCCGACGGTGTCGCCGACGGTGTCGCCGACGGTGTCGCCGACGGTGCGCTCGGCGTGTACGGGCGTGCCCCGGACTGCGCTGTCGTCGCTGGCGGCTGAGCGGTCGGGGGGGCGCTGTCGCTGGATCTGTTGCTGGACGAGGATCGCTTGCCCTGGCTGCTGGTCGACTTCTTGGACTTCTTGGACTTCTTGCGGCTGGAGCGTTCACCGCCGCTGCGGGCGGGTGCGGCCTGCGGCGCGTCGACGGCGACGGCGGCTGTCGTGGCCGTGGCGTCCGTTCCCGCGTCGGCCGGCGGCGAGCCGAGGCCGACGACGAGGGCCACCACGCCGATGAACAGCGGGGTCGAGGCGAGGCGGGCGCGGCGGTCGGAGGAGAGACGTTGCGTCGGGCTCATGGCGATGCTCCCGGTTGGGAGGCCCCCGGCGCCGCCTGGGTGCCCTGGCGGGCGGCGGGTCGGGGGAGCGGGTTTTCGAGGGGCGCGTGAGGACCTTGCCTCATCGTGCAGCGTAGCGTCCAGGCGGCCGGGCGCGGCCGTCGCATCGCAGACGCGGCGACGGCGTGGTTCATTCGACCCCGCTGCCGGCAAGATGTGCCCGTCGCCCGACCGTGGCTGCTCATCCCTTCTTGGAGCGCTTGCGCGGGGCGGACTTCTTGCGGCTCAGCGGCTTGTTGCGGCGCTGCTTGGGGCGCGCGAAGCCCTTCTTGTAGCGGAACTCGTGGCCGGCCTTGCGGGGCTGCACGCCCCCCGCGATGTCTTCGAGTCGGGCGACCTCTTCCCCGGTCAGCTCCCGCACCTCGCCCCGCTCCATGCCGCGGATGGAGATTGTGGCGAAGCTCTCGCGTCGCAGCTTGCTGACCGGGTGGTTCACCGCCTGCATCATGCGGCGAACCAGCAGGTTGCGCCCCTCGGTCACGGTCAGCTCGACCCAGGCGTTTCCGGTGTCCGTCTGCTCGGCCACCCGCACCTTCGCGGGCGCGGTGCGGCCGTCGTCGAGCTGCACGCCCCGGCGGAGCCGCTCCAGCGTGCGCTCGTCCGGCGTCCGCCACACCTTGGCCAGGTAGCGCTTGGGCACCCGGGACGATGGGTGCGTCAGCGCATGGGCCAGGTCGCCGTCGTTGGTCAACAGCAGCGCGCCCTCGGTGTTGTAGTCGAGGCGGCCGACGGCCTCGACGCGCTCGGGGAGGTCGACCAGCTCGAAGACCGTCTTGCGGCCCTGGGGGTCCTCCCGCGTGGTGATGGTGCCCTTGGGCTTGTACAGCAGCAGGTAGACGCGGCGAGGAGGTGGTGGCAGGGGCTTGCCGTCGACGCGGATGTCGTCGGCGTCGGGATCGACGACGGTGCCGGGGTGCCGCACGGTCTCGCCGGCGACCTCGACCCGCCCGTCGACGATCCAGCGCTCGGCTTCGCGGCGGCTGGCGAGACCGGCGCGGGAGATGGCGCGGGCGAGCCGCATGGACCTGGACGTGGACACGCTTGCTCCAGTGGTGTGACCGCTCCCGGTAAGCCAGGGGGGGCGGCCTGTCACGCGCGAGCGTCACGCACCTTCCCCGGCGACCCGGGTGGGGTCGGGTCTTTGACCTTGTGCCGGTCGTGTCGGGAAGGGGCGCCTGCACACCGCCGCCTCGCGCTTGAACTCAACCGCGCGCTCCATTAGGGTGGAGGTCCCTCCCCGGCCGCGGCTCCGCGGCTGACCCCTTCCTCGCCCGACCGCCTCGCGTCGGCGTCTTCGTCCCAACCTCCCTCCCGCTGACTCCCACGGCCCCCAACAGCCCGTGGCAGCCCAAGAGCCCCCCTGCTCGTCTGCGAAGCCCGCTCGAGCACCGTGCGAACCCGCGAGTTCGACGGCCCCCTCGAACTGCTGCTGTATCTGGTGCGTCGCCAGGGGATCGAGGTGCGCGAGCTGAAGGTGGCGCCGATCACGGACGCCTACCTCGCCCAGCTCGATCTTCTGCACGCCCTCGACCTGGACACGGCGGGGGAGTTCCTGGTGATGGCCGCGACGCTGTGCTGGCTCAAGTCCCGCGAGCTGCTGCCCCGGCGTCAGGACGACGACGCCGACGACGACGAAGACGATCCCCGCGAGCGGCTGATCCGCCGGCTGGTCGACTACGAACGCTACCGTGACGCCAGCGAACGCCTCGGTCAGCTCCCGATGCTGGGGCGCGACACCTTTGCGCGGACGGTGGTGCCGCTGGACCCGGGGGAACGGCCGCTGGAAGCCGGCGTCGACGCCATGGGCCTGCTCGAGGTCTTCTACGGCGTCGTGCGCCGCCACAGCGAACCGCCGGTCGTCCACGAGGTCGAGCTGGAGCCCTACTCCCTGCGGGAGATGGCAGGCTGGGTGCTCGACCGTCTCGACCAGGGGCCGCGGGCGCTCTCCGACCTCCTCGCCCAGCTCGAGCATCGACTGGACCGGGTCGTCGCCTTCCTGGCTTCGCTTGAGATGGCCCGCCTGCAGCTCATCGACATCCAGCAGAGCCACCACCTCGCCCCCGTCGTCCTGCACCCGCGCCTGCCGCGCGGCGACGCCGATCTCTCCGCCCTCGCAGGAGGCGCCTGATGTCCCGCTGGCCGCCCGACGACGACGGCGAAGACCTGCCGATCGACCTGGACGGCGACGACGCGCCGCCGCCGCCGCTACGCTTCCCGCGCGGGCAGCGGCCGGCAGCACCGCCCGAAGACGTCGACGACAGCGCTGACAACGTCATCATGATGCCCGGTCTCGCGCGCATCCCCGAGCCGTCGCCGATCCGCCACGGTGGGCCGGGGGAAGCCCTCTCGGTGGACGATGCGCTTGGCGACATCGACGAGCTGCCGGACGCGCCCCACCCCCCGGCCTGGCAGATGGTGCCGGCGGTCGAAGCCCTGCTGTTCGCGGCCGAAGCGCCCCTGTCCGATGCGCGCCTCGACGAATTCCTCGGCAGCCCGGGACTGGAAGCGGTCCGTGGTGCCGTCGCCGCGCTCGCCGTGCGCTACGGCGAGGGTTCGGGCATCCGCCTGGTGCAGGTGGCCAAGGGCTGGCAGCTCCGCACGGACCCGCGGTTCTCCCGGTGGGTGGCCGCGATGCGCGGCGGGCGTCCGGTGCGCCTGTCCAAGGCCGCGCTCGAGACCCTCTCCATCGTCGCCTACCGCCAGCCGGTCACCAAGGGCGAGATCGACGATCTCCGTGGTGTGGACTGCGGTGGTGTGCTCCGCATGCTCGTCGAGCGGGGGCTCGTCGCTGTCGTCGGACGTCGAGACGACCCCGGTCGACCGTTGATCTACGGCAGCACGGCGGAATTCCTGTCCCTGTTCGGGCTGCGGGACCTGTCCGACTTGCCGACCCTGCGCGATCTGCGCGAGCTGCAGGACGACGACCCGCTGGAGGGACCGCTGGGAGAGCGCAGCCTGGGGCAGCAGCAGCTCCCCATGCCGGCCGTGCCCCCGCCAGAAGAAGCGCCGCGAGACGGGGACGCGCCGGAAGCTTGAGTGGCCCCGAAGCGGCGGCTTGGGCAGCGGTGCCTTGCTCGGTGCCCGCTGGCCGCCTAAGCTTGGCGGCTGCGGTGTCCACCGGCCACGGGAGGCGAGGGCTTGCGGATCCGGCAAGACATCCTGCTGTCCGCGGCGCCGGCCTGGCCGACGCTGATCGGCGTGCAGCTTGTTGTCGTGGCGGTCCTCGTCGGCGCGGGCTGGCGCGCCGGGGTCGCATCGGAGGTGCGTCACACGCCCCTGGAGACGCAGGTGCTGGACCTCGACCCAGCCGCGGCGGCGCCGGCGGTCGACGCTGCCCTGGCGCGACAGCAGCGGCGTGCCCGGGCGCTCCTGCCCACCGACGAGAGCCGTACCAAGAGCTTCCTCTCGCTGATGGCGTCGGCTGCGGGGCTCGACCTGCTCCGCAGCGAGTGGACCGTCGCGCCGGACGCGGCCTGGCCGGGCGTGCTCGACGCCGACCTCCGCGTGGAGCTGACCGGCGATGCCTTCGATCTGCCCTCCTTCCTTGACGGCCTGCACCGGCAGTCCGCGGCGGTGCGGGTGCGGGCGGTGGCGGTGTCCGTCGCGCCGGGCGGCGCGGCGCGGGCCGCTGCGGTGCTTCGCTACCACCGGCCGGTGGATGGCGACGCCGAGCTCGAGGTGGCCCGACAGGTTGCCCGGACGGTGCCGGCGGCGACGGATCCGGCACAGGACCTCCTGGCGCGGGCCGCCGACCTCGCGCGTTGGCGGCACTTCGCGGAGCACAGCGATGCACGTGCGGCAGCCTCGGAGCTGACGCGGCAGCGTCTCGCCCGTGAGCTTCCGGCCGCGCTGGTGGCTGTGAGGACCTCGGGCGGCGAGGTGCACTGGTCCGCCGGAGCCGGGGCGGTGGCCACACCACGCCCCGGCGGTCACTGACGGCGCGGCACCCGTCGGGCGGGCACCGCGGGCGGACCCTCAGTCTGCGAGGTGGAAGCGCCGCAGGCGGGCGACGGCCTCGATGCGTTCTTCGGCCAGGCGGTTGCTGGCTTCGGTCGTGGTGATGCCGTGGGCCTTGGCCTTGTTGATGACCGCCTTGACCGTGTTGAAGATGTTGGTCGCGTCCTGCATGGCGTTGTCGTGGGTCGTCCCCGCGATCTCTGTGTAGACGCTGATGAGGCCGCCGGCGTTGATCACGTAGTCGGGGGCGTAGGTGATGCCGGCACGTTCGATGGCTTCGCCGTCGGCGTGTTCGTCGGCGAGCTGGTTGTTGGCCGCGCCGGCGACGATGGGGGCCTTGATCCGGGGGATCGTGTCCTTGTTCAGCATGCCGCCGATGGCGCAGGGGGCGATGACGTCGCACTCCACCGACCAGAAGTCGTCGTCGTCGACCACCCGACCGCCGAAGCGTTCCACGGCGTCGGCCAGCTTGCGATCGCTGATGTCGTTGAAGATGAGCTTCGCGCCGCGTTCGTGCAGGAAGCCGGCGAGGTGTGAACCCACGGATCCCAGGCCCTGGATCGCCACGGTGCGGCCCTCGACGTCGGGGCTGCCGTAGACGACCTCGAGGCAGGCGCGGATGCCCTGGAAGGTGCCCCAGGCCGTGACCGGGGACGGGTCGCCGGAGCCGCCGGTGCCGGCGGAGTGGCCGGTGACGAACGGAGTCTCCCGGTGGACATAGTTCATGTCCTCGACCGTGGTGTTCATGTCTTCGGCGGTGATGTAGCGGCCGCTGAGCGAGTGGACGAAGCGGCCGAAGCTGCGGAAGAGCGCTTCGGACTTGATCGCGCTGGGATCCCCCCAGATGACGGCCTTGCCGCCACCGAGGTCGAGCCCGGCGACCGCCGCCTTGTAGGTCATGCCCCGCGACAGCCGCAGGACGTCCTTCAGGGCGTCGGCTTCGGTCGCGTAGTTGTAGAGCCGGCAGCCGCCGAGCGCTGGGCCCAGCGCGGTGCTGTGGATGGCGATGATGGCCCGCAGGCCGACGCTGTCGTCACGGCAGAAGACGACCTGTTCGTGGCCCAGTTCGGTCTGCTCGGCGAATACGCTCATGGCTGCTCCGTTCGGCGGGCACCCCCGCCGGGCTGTTCGGGGAAGGTGCGCAGCTTAAGGAAGCTGCGGACCGCGCGCACCCCAGGCGCGCAACAATCTGGGGGCGAGTGCCGTGGCGCGCCACGGTGATGACCGGCTCGGCAAGCCGGCAGGCATGCCGGGCCCGCGCCGCTCGTCGCACGGTCGACTGCGTCAGGCTGCGTCACATCTGCAGCCGGGCCCCGTGTTGGTGATAGCATCGACGGATGGACGACACCCAGGTCCAGAGCTGGCGAGACGGGGACGCGATGGCTGCCGCGGCTGTGCGCAACGGGCTGCGCGCTGTCGCCGATGCCATCGTCACGGCACCGCTCGGCAGCGCTGCCGGGGGGCGGACCAGCCCGCTGGTGCGAGATCCGGACCGCCGCCGCGAAGTCACCGCCGAGGTCGCGCGTGAGGTGATGCAGCGTGGGGGGGCGACGGCTGCCGACCTGCGCGCGCTCGCGGTGATGGTCGCCGCGCGCCACGTCGTCGATGTCCAGCGGGAGGGGCGGCACCTCGGTGACGCCAGTCACCTGCCACCGCAGATGGTCGTGTCCATGGCGCTCGCCGAAGACAGCCTGAGCGGACACGCGCGGGACGTCGCCCGCCGGCACGTCGACGAGTGCACGGGCTGTGCCGGTGACGTAGAGATGGTCGCCGCCGTGGTCAAGCGGGTCATGGCGGGCGCGGCCGCGCCGGCGCCCAGGCCGCCGCCGTCGAGTACCGCCGACGCTCCGACCGAAGAAACCGTGCGGCCTGCGGCCCGCCCGGTCCCGGATCGCTCGTCCCCTCCGCGCCGCTCGCCGGCACCGCGGTCGGCAGGCGGCCCCATCCGCCCGCCGCGCGGCGGGCGGCTCGATCGACCGGCCACCGTGTCGCCCTGGCGGGCGGCCTGGCCGGTCATCGCGATCCTCGTCGTGGTGGCCGGGCTCTTCATGGCGCGCACCCACACCGACGAAGCCGCGGCTGCGGTCCCGGAATTGGCGGCGATCGCCGACCGCAGCGTGCCCGACCCGCCAGCGGCGGGCGACCTGCCCGACGACGTCGACAGCGTCGTGCAAGACCTGCAGACCGGCAATTGTCGGGTGGCCGCGGCGCGACTGCAGCGGGCTCGCAAGCTGCACGAGGGCGACCTGCTCGTGGCCTGGTACGACGCCCGCGCCCAGGTCTGCGCCGGCAACGGCGACGCGGCCATGGAAGCCTTCGACGCGTACCGACAGGCCGGCGGCGAGTCCACCCCCGAGCTGCTCTACTACCAGGCCCAGGCCGCCCTGCTGCGCGGCGACCTCCCCACCGCTCGCCAGCAGCTCCTGAGCGCGCGGCCGCTGGTGGACAGCGACCTGGGCGCCACCATCGACGCCCAGCTCGACCAGCTCACCCGGATCTGAGCGGGTCGGTCCCGACCGGTTCGAGGGGGCGGGCGCCGGGGCGGTCCAGGTACACCGAGAAGAAGCCGTCGCAGGCATCCGACAGCGCGCAGAAGCGGCAGGCTTCGGCCTTGTGGAAGGCGACCACGTCGGGGAAGAAGAGCAGGGCCGCGTCGGTCTGGTGATCGGCGTCGACATACCAGCGATTACCCGTCCTGCCGAGCAGGGGGCGCGCGGCTGCGAGGTAGCAGGCCGGCAGCCCCTTGACCCCGAGCTGGAGGTCGCACAGGTCCAGTGAGAGGCGATCGACCGCGGCGGCGGCCACGATGGGGTCCGGCGCGTGCGTGGCGGTGGCGGCATCGGTGGGGAAGGGGAAGGTGAAGCCGTGGTGGCGTGGGTGGAGCGCCCGCAGTGCTTCCACGATGGGGAGGAGCGCGTCCAGGGCCACCTGGTCCAGCACGGTGTGGGTGGACAGCGGCAGGCCCTGTTCGGCGAGGCGGGCGGCGATCGCCGTCGTGGCGGTCAGGTCCGGTCCGGGCCGCAGGGGCAGGACCAGCAGGTCGGCGAGGTCCCGCCACGCCGAGGCGTCGAAGTCGTCGAGGTCTGCGGGGTCGAGGTGGAGCACCACCCGGTCGACCCCCTCCCGTCGCGCCAGCGCGACCGCGGCAGGGAGGTCGGGTCGGCGGCCGACGCCCTGGCCGGAGAGGACCAGCCCGGTGCAGGGGCGGGTGCGCGGACCACGCATGCCCGCCGTGAAGTGCAGGATGTTGGTGCGGAGCTCGTCGGCGTCGAGGCTTCGCGAGGGCAGGGGAGCGCCGGCCCGCACGCGCGCCTCGTAGCGCCGCTGGACGCGGATCTGCAGCACGGTGGGAGACGCCACCGCGCCTCCGTCGGTCCACCTCAGCATGGGGGCCTGCTAACGCTGCCCTTCGGCCGCGGCTGGCGAGCCCGTCGGCGCGCCGCAGCCTGCGCGCCACCCGACGAAGATCCGGCCACCGACCCGCGGACCGGCGGCCGTCGGACCCCACAGCAGCGCACCTCCAGCGGACAGCGGGCAGCCCGCTTCGCCGCCCAGGGTGAGCAGGGCGCGTCCCGGCTCTGCGCCGCTGGGAAGCTCCCCGTGCAGGCGTAGCCAGCCCACGACGGTCGCCAGCCCGGTCTCCAGCGAGAGATCGAGGAGGGGCACCGCCAGCCGGCTGCGCAGGGCGCCGGGATCCCCGCGGAGATCAACGCCGCCACCCCCGCGCAGCCGGACCGGTCCGACGGTGCCGGAGAGATCTGCGGTCAGCCCGACGTCGGTCTCGTCGGTGCCCAGCTCGGGTTCGTCCTCGGCGTCGGGCAGCTTGACCTGCCAGCCCAGCCCGCCCTCCACCGTCCCGGGCCACAAGCGGATCCAGGTCCCCAGCCGGATGTCGCCGCCGCCCAGGTGCCGCTCACCGTGACCGTAGAGGTCCCACCGCAGCGCGTCCACGGTGGCCTGCAGGGCGACGCGCGGGTCCGGTCGCCACTCGCCGGACAGCTCGGCCGTCAGTCGATCCCGTGGCGTCGAGAAGAACGGGGGTTCGAGGGCCTGCTGCGCGCCGACGCCGACCCGCAGCCGTCCCGTCGGCGGGGAGGGCGCCTGGAGTCCTGCGCCCGACGCGACCGACGAGCACAGGGCGTTCAATGCGAGGGTCGCCCACGCCAGCACCCTGGCCGGGCGTCGGCTCAAGGCGCGAAGTCCACCGGACCCGTGTCGGGCAGCAGGCCGGCGGCGGCACCGCGGCGCAGCAACTCGTCGACGGCGCGCCGTCCGTCGGCGCCGTAGTCGAGCGTGTCCTGGTTGGCGTACATCCCGAGGTAGCGGTCCACCGCTGCGGCGTCCTGCAGCACGCCGCCGCGTTCGAGCAGCCACGCGATGGCTTCGTCCCGGTGGTCGAGGCCGTGCTGGATGCTGGCTCGCAGCACCCGGCTGGTCGTGGCGATCCGGTCGGCCCCCAGGCTGCGGCGGATGACGTTGCCGCCCAGCGGTAGCGGCAGCCCGGTCTCGTCGTGCCACCACTGGCCGATGTCGAGGACGCCGTGCAGGCCGTGGTCCTTGAAGGTCAGCCGCCCCTCGTGGATGAGCAGCGCGGCGTCCACCCGCCCCTCTGCCAGGGCTTCGAAGACGCGCTCTGGTGGGACGATGGGGACGACGACCGGTTCGAAGTCGGTGATCAACGACAGGACCAGCCAGGCGGTCGTCGTCAGGCCGGGCACGGCGATGCGCAGGCCGCGCAGGTCTTCGACCTCCATGGGGCGAGGAGCCACCACGATGGGGCCATAGGCCCGCCCGACAGAGCCGCCGTGGGGCAGGAGCTGCCAGGTGTCCGCGAGGTGGGGGTACCACGCGATGCTGATGGCGTTGACGTCGTAGTCGGCAGCGCCGCTGGCCATCTTGTTGAGCGCGTCGGTGTCGGCGGTGACGATGTCGAGATCGAGACCCTCGGTCGGGATCAGCCCGAGCATGAGGGCGCGGAACATGAACAGATCGTCGGCGTCGGGGCTGATGGCGCAGCGAACGCTGCGCACGGTGGCATTCCGCACGGGGACCTCACTCGCCGCGGAGCCGGCGCGCGGCGAGGGCGTTGGCGTCGCGTAGGCGTTCCCCGAGGGTGGCCAGCAGCCGCCACAGGATCTGGCTGCCGACTTCGGGTTCACGCTGGGCGAATTCGTTGAGCAGGGAGCGCCGGATCACGATGGCGGAACCGAAGGCGGCCCCCTCGACCGTGGCGGTGCGGGCCATGACAGGTTCCACCAACGCCAGCTCGCCGAAGTGTTCCCCGACCCCCAGCGTGGCGAGCTGCATGCCCTCGCGGGTCACCTTGACGGTGCCTTGGACGATGACGAACATGCTGTCGCCCTCTTCCCCCTCGCGCACCAGGACCTGGCCGGGGGTGAAGAAGAGCTCTTCGCAGATGCGGGACACGCGCAGGCGGACGTGGAAGGGCATCCCCTCGAACAGGAAGAGGGTCTCCATGATCCGGGCGCGCGCACGGGCCGCTTCGGTCAGCGGCGTCGCTTCCGGTTCGACCATGACGACGGTGACGTTGTCGTGGCCGCCCTCCTGGAGGGCTTCTTCGATGAGGGCCTTGCCGGCGGTGTCGAGGTCGTTCTCGGCGGAGACCACCTCGATCCGGGTCTGGTCGACCATGTCGGTGAGGCCGTCGCTGCACAGCAGGATCCGGTCGCCCGGCAGGACCTCGAGCGACATGAGGTCGGCCTGGACGGTCGGGTACAGGCCGACGGCACGCGTGATGACGTTGCGGTAGCGACTGCGCAGGGCCTGGTCGCGGCTCATCTGGCCGCTACGGACCAGCTCGTTGACCATGGAGTGGTCTTCGGTGAGCTGCCGGATCAGCCCGTCGCGGACGAGGAAGCCGCGCGAGTCGCCGACGTGCGCGATGAACGCGCTGCCGCCGCCGAGCACGGTGGCGACCAGGGTCGTCGTCATGCCGCGGCGGCCCTTGCTCTCGGCTTCGTCGAAGACGCGCCGGCTGGCCGTCTGGCAGACACTGTCGAGCAGCTCGAGGACGGCGTTGCGCGTCGACCACTCGGGCTGGGCGGCGTAGGCGCGCACGGCCTGGGCCAGCTTGGGTGCTGCTTCCTGGAAGGCGTCGATGGTGATGCGGGAGGCGACTTCGCCGGCGGCACGTCCGCCGACCCCGTCGGCGACGACGAAGACGCCGTTGTCGACGTCGGCGAGGAGGGCGTCTTCGTTGCTCTCGCGACGGCGACCGGTGTCGGTGTGGGCGGTGTAGCGAATCACGGCGTGACCGTAGCGCGGATTGCGTCGGAGGGGGTGGAACCGAGACCCTACATCACAACCAGGGGGATCTCCTGCCGCAGCAGGGGGGGATCGGCGCGGGCGGGTGTCCACCGGGTGTCAGCCCGTTGTTCGGAGTCGAGGCGCCAGATGCCGATCTCCAGCAGGCCACGGCCGGCGCGCTTGCGCTGGTCCACCGTGAAGTCGTGGTCGAGCACCAGCTCGCCGCCGGCGGGCAGGCGGTTGTCGGAGAGGGTTTCCCAGGGGGGCGCGGGCTGGACCTCGCGCGCGAGGTCGTGGGTGAAGGGGGCCGTCAGTTCCTTGCCGTCGGCGCCGATCAGGCGAGCCACGACCCGGTAGCTCTTGAAGGGAGAGCCGGTGGGCACGCTGTGGCCGGCGCCGGTGTTGCGCAGGGTGAGGGTGAGGTGGATCGGCGTCCCCCGCTCGACCTCGGGTGCCGAGAGCCGGGCCAGGACGGTGAGGGCGCGCGCGGTGTCGGCGACGACGCCGTGGTCGGCCTGCGCGGCGAAGCGGGTGGCGGTGGCGAGCCCGGCGACGGGTGGCATGTGGCAGTCCTGGCAGCCGATGCCCGCCTGGCCTTGCGGGCTGCGCTGCCACTCGCCGTAGGTGTCGTAGAAGGGCTGGGCGGCGTCGGGCCAGGTGAGCTGGTGACAGGTCGCGCACAGCTCGCTGGTGTCGAGATCCTCGGAGAGGGCGAGGGGGTGGGCGCTGGGGCTGGCGTCGGCGCGGGTGGTCAGCACCTTGCCGTCGCGCACGTGGCAGGCCGCGCAGGTCACGCCCTCGGTCATGAGCGTGGGATCCCAGGCCGGGTTGTCGGCCAGCTCCGGTCGGGCGATGTCGCCGTCGGTGTAGCCGCTGGCGAGGCGCGCGTGCTGGCGCTGCAGGGGGAGGTGGCAGCCGGTGCAGGCGGTGGTGTCGCCGGCGCGGTCCAGGGCCAGCCGGAAGCGCTCCGAGGTCCAGGCGCGGGCGTGTGCACCCGCCGCCCAGGCGTCGTGGACCGAGAAGTGGCAGGCGTTGCAGCCCTGCGCGGAGAGGCCCGGCAGGCCCGCGGGGATCGCGGTCAAGGCGATGGGCAGCGCGCCGTCGAACAGGGGGCCGGCGGCCGGCAGCGTCGGCGGACCGGCCGGTTCCGCCGACGCTTCGCCTTCGACGGCGTCGTCGGGTGTGACGCCTGGTTCGGCGGGTGGTCGAGCGCGGCGTGCGGCGACGGCGATGCCGGTCCCCACGAGGAACACGAGCAACAGGCGACGGACGATGGTCCACCTCGGGTCGGTCATCGGGCCAGGCGGCTGGGGGTGTGCCCAGGTTAGCGCGCGGGCCGTTCCGGCGCAGTCGTGCTGCGCCTTCGTGAACACCCCGTGGCACCCCCCGCAGGCGCCGACAATCTGCTACCATCCAGGCGTCGTGGAGTGATCGATGCCTCCTGTGAACGCTCCGGGTCTGGCCCGGGAGAAGGCGCGCGGCCGCGCGCAGGGACCCACCGAAGTCGACGCGGTCGCCCGCGACGCCAGCCCGACGACGGCGCTGGAAGAAGCGCGCGAAGCGGGACTTCGCCAGCAGCAGCGCCAGGGCGGCTACGTCGAACGGCGTCAGCGGCAGTCGGGCCGCACGCTGCCGGGGGACTCGCCGCACGCAGCGCTGGCGTGGTCCGTCCAGGGGGTGCTGGGGAACTCCGTCGTGCAGGGCGCGCTCTCTGGCCGGGCCGAGGGTCCGGGCGAGATGGTCGAGGGGGCCATGACCCTGGGGGCGGCGGGGGTCACTGTCGCCGACAGCACCGACCAGCTCTTCACGAACAGCGCAGTGCTCGACTGGATGGCCGCCCGCGAGGGCGGCGTCGCCGCCGACAGCGGCACCGGCGCTGACGCCACAGTGGCCGCCGACGCCGCAGTGGCGCGGCGGGCCGACGACGGGCAGGAAGTGTTCCGCGACGACGCTCCGCGCAAGCTCGACACGGCGCTCAGCCGGGGCGGCCAGCCGCTGCCGGCGTCCCTCTCCCCCCGGCTGGAAGCCGCCTTCGGTGGCGTCGACTTCTCCCAGGTCCGGATCCACACGGACGGCGCCGCGGCCCAGGCCGCCGACGCGATCCACGCCGCGGCCTTCGCCGTGGGCACGGATGTCTACTTCAACCGCGGCGCCTGGTCGCCGCAGACCCCGGCCGGTCAGCACCTCCTCGCCCACGAGCTCACGCACGTCGTCCAGTACATGGAGGGCCGCATGCGGCCGGGCTCCAGCGACGGCGAGCTCGACGTCAGCAGCCCCACCGATCCGCACGAGCTCGAAGCCGAAGCACGCGCGGTGGACGTCACCCGCGCGCTGTCGTCGGGTGCCGTGGACGCGCAGCTCGACGCCGACGCCACGCAGCAGGCGGCCGACGCCGCCGACCTCGGCGGCCTGGCGGGCGCCGCAGAAGACACCCCGGCGGAAGCCGCCGCCTCGACCGGTCTCGCCGCCCCCACCGGTGGCGCGTTCGACGACACAGGCGACGCCGCGGCCAGCATGGACGTGGCGGCCGGCGGCGTGGACGACGCAGCCTCCCCCCTGAGCCGCCGGCCCAACGACGGACGCGGCGGACACCTGCGCCAGCTCGGCGCGGGCAAGGGCAACCGCCTGGGCCCGCGGGCGCGGGAATACTTCGACAACGCCGGCGGCGGGCTCGGACCGCTCGCCGACCTGCTGTCGCAGGCCAACCCCCAGGCCGACGTGCTCATCGGCATGCTCCGCCAGATCTTCGGGGAAGACATCGTCATCGACGGCAGCGGCGTGGGCGGGCTCGCCCAGGCCCTGACCGCTGCGTTGGGCGGCATGGGCGGCGGCATCGCCCAGACCACGCCCGGTGGGCCCGGGGTGGGCGAGGGCCCGACGGGCGCCACGGGCGCGGGTGCCGGCGGCGGCGGCGGCTCTCCCTCCGCGAACCAGGCCTGGAGCGTCAAGCAGGGCTCCGCTGGCTCCGGCAAGGTCGACGGCAGCGGGGCAGGCGTCCGGCTGGAGGGCGACCTCGCGGCCTTCGGGCGAGACCTCATCCAGACGATCGTGACCCTGCTGGGTCAGGAGACCGTGCTCGACGCCGACACGGTCTGGGCACGCATGAAGGACCAGTTCCCCGACCAGATGGATCCGGCGCTGGACACGGGCGCCGAGGGGCGGTCCAGCGACGACACCGGCAGGCCGCAGTCCGTCGAGACGGCACGCCCCGAGGGCAGCCAGGGCGAGCAGGTCTCCGGTGGCTTCCGCGGCGGTGGTGACGTGACACCGCGCGGCCGCGCGGACTCCGAGGGCTTCGACCCGATGCTCTTCGTGCAGCGGCTCACCGGGCAGTTCAACATCCTGGGAGAGGGGGACCTCGGACCCTCCGTGCGCCAGCTCCTGCAGGGGCAGCTCGGCTCTGACGTGCCGGGCTTCGATGCACTGATCGGCCAACAGGCGGGGCGTGGCTCGGGGCTCCCCGGCGACGCCCTGGCGACTCCGACGGCTGGCGGGCCCGGCGAAGCGGTGTCGATGTTCGCCGGCGGCGTGCCGGCCCCGGCGATCAGGGACCGGCTGCAGAGCAGCTTCGGGTCCGCAGCGGGCGACCTCGCCTCCGGTGGGGCCGCGACAGGCAGCAGCAGCAGCAGCAGCGCGCCTGCAACGACCATGGCGGGCGCTTCGACCACCGGTGCCGGCTCCGCAGGCGGGACCGCGGCCGGCGGCTCGGCCACGGCCTCCCTGGCCGGTGGCGCCGACACGGCCACCGCCGGTGGCGGTGCAGGCGGCGCTGCGGGGACCGCGACGGCGGGCTCGGCGGCGGGCGATCTGGCTGGAGGCGCAGCACCGACACAGTCCGAGGGTGCGGCCAATGGCGCCGCCGCGGACACGGCGGCGGCCGGTGCATCCAGTGCCGTGGCTTCGGCCGGCAGCGGCGGCGGCGGACAGGCCGCCGGAGAGCTGGCGGCGGCGGTGCAGGCACTGCACGAGCAGACCGACGAGACGGCGGCGGCAGCCGTCGCCCCCGAAGTCGTCGACGCCTCTCCCCAGACCGAGAGCGAAGAAGACCACGACAAGAAGGTCGACCAGTTCCAGGACGGCGTGGACGGCATGGCCGACCTCATCGAAGACCTGGACGCCTTCGACGACCTCTGCGACGCCTGCAGCGACGAAGACTCGGCCGGCAAGCAGGCCGCCCTGGCGCGCATCAAGACCTCGGGGCACTTCAAGCAGCTCTCCAAGATGTGGGCCGGCGCCCAGGCCGGTGGCATCGATCGCCCGGCCATGGAACGGGCCTTCGACTACGAATTCGACGGGCGCGGCTTCTGGGGCTCGACCGAAGAAGCCTTCGCGCTGGTCGCGCGGGCCGCCAAGCAGCAGGCGGCCGAAGACGCGGCCGCCAAGGCCGCGCGCGACAAGCTCGCCCAGGCGACCCCGACGCAGGCCGGTGGGGCCGATGCGGCCATGGCCGACGCCGGGGCGCAGGCGGCGTCCGCCGCCGCCGGTGGTGCGGATGTGGCCGGGGCGTCCGGCGCCGTCGACCTGTCGCTGCTCAACACCATCGTGCCGGAACAAGCGCCGCCCATTCCGGGCATGGACGCGCTCACGGCCGTCTCCGACGAAGACTTCGCGCGGATCTCCTCGTCGATGTCGGAGTACGACGGCATCGCCACCCAGTACGAAGCCGACGGCGGGCGCTTCCCGCAGGTGATGGAAGCGCTGATGGCCGGCGGGCCGGTCTTCCTGAAGACCGCCGGCGAGACGGCGGGGATCGCCCTGCTCGCCAACTTCGGCGACAAGGCGCTGGGCGGCATCATCGGCAAGGCCGGGGGCTCGACCATCCCGATCATCGGGCCAGCGGTCATGCTGCTCATGGACCCGCCGTGGACCGCCGAGTACTGGGACACCATGGGGACCGGCTTCGTCGAGGGCTGGGACTCCATGAAGAGCGCGTTCGACTTCAGCGCCTTCGAGCGGGCCGACTCGTTCACCGACTACGTCGGGCTCATCTGCGCCAAGCTCGGTGACTTCCTCAGCGCCATCGGCTCATGGATCGTCCAGCTCACGCGGATCATCAACACCGTGTCGGCCCTCGCCATGCTGCTCGGCGGCGTGCTGCTCGGCCTTGGCCTGGCGCTGCTGTGGCTGGCCGGCATCGGTGCGCCGCTGGTGGCGGCGGGCGGCTGGCTCATCGACGCAGGCATGGTCCTCGGCGAGATCGGCCTGGCCCTGTTGGCGGTGTCGGTCGCGGCGACGGGGCTCGCCCTGGTCTTCCGCACCGCGGCAGCCTTCATGGTCCCGGCCGAAGCCTACGCCGAACAGCTCGGCGGTGTGCACGACGCCTCCGAAGCCTTCGGCAAGACGGCCGGCGCCAAGGTCGGCCTGTCCGCCGCAGGGGCGATCGAGACATCCGTCGACGCCCAGATCGAGTTCTACAACCGGGGCAAGACCCAGAGCACGGAGACCGCCCGCACCGAGGGTCAGGCCAAGGTCGACGAGACCGCCCGCACGGTCGAGCAGCGCTCGGCGGAGCTCGAGCGCATCGCGACGGAGGGCAAGGGCGGCAAGGCCGAGTCCAACGAGGGCCGGCGAGCCACCGAAGAGACCCGCGCGACGGAAGAGACCCGCGTGCGCGAAGAGACCCGCGCCAAGGAAGAGCCGCAGGCAAAGGAAGAAGCAGGCCCGACCGAACGGCCGAGCTTCGTCAAGGACCTGGCGCGCAACTTCGGCAAGAAGATGGCCGAGTCGATCCGCGACTCGGTGTCGGTCCGCCGTGAGCTGAACCGTGCGCTGGAGGGGCTGCGCGACCTCGGCGACATCAACTCGGCAGAGGGCCTGCGCCGGGCCCAGGAAGCCGCCGACGGAGAGGTCAAGAAGGCGCAGGAAGCGCTGGAGAAGGCCCAGGAGTACGCAGAAGGGCTGCGCGGCGAGCTGCAGGCCGCCGAGGGCCGCTTCCGCGAGAACGTCCGGGACATGGACCCGGCCGACATCACCCGCCTGCGCACCGAGATCGAGAACCTCCGGGCTGGCGTGGAGAAGGCCGCCGAGAACATCCCCAAGGTCGAACAGCGCCTGCAGCGGATCCAGCGCGTCAAGGAGGGCCTCGACCAGAACCGCTACGAGGGTGCCGACACCAAGAAGGGCGATCTGCGGGCGACCGAAGACCGCATCCGCGAACGGGAGTCCAAGCTCGAAGAACACCGCACCCGCCAGAAGGAGCTGACCGACAAGCTGAGCGAACAGGACCGCCGGATCGCCGAGCTGGAGCAGTCCCGCGACCAGTTCAAGGCCGGCGAAGATGCGCGCATCAAGGGGATCGAAGAGAACGTCGACCTGCAGCGCTCCAAGCAGGCAGCCCAGGACGTCGACGCCCACAACGCCGCCGTCGAGCAGGCACGGGCCGAGGTGACTCGGCTGCGGGCCGAGGGCAAGGACGCCCAGGCCGACTTCGTGGAGCAGACCCGCATCCGCCCCCACGAAACGCCGGGCGAGCGGCAGTACTGGGAGGGCAAGGCCGCGGAAGCCGAAGCCTGGCGCGGGACGGAGTCTCAGGCGCGACAGAACCCCTACGAGGGCCAGGTGGAAGCCGCGAAGGGTGAACGAGCACAGACGCAGCGCGAGCTGCTCGAGACCGCCGACCAGATCGAGTGGGGCAGCCAGGATCTGCAGACCATGCGCGGCGAAGCGCGATCGGCGCGCATCGACAATTTCGCCGACGGCTACGGCGGCAAGCTGCGAAAGACCAGTGCTGGCGGCATCTTCCACGCGTTGCTGTCCATGCTGGCGACCTGGCTGTTCGTCCTGCCGGACAAGGACAAGAACTACAGGGCGGCCCAGGCGGCGGCCGACCCTCGCCGGGGGTTGGCTTCCGGTGCCGGGGCGGGGACGGCGACCGGTGCGGCTGCGGCCGGGGCGGCCACCGTGGGTGCCGCGGCCACCGAGACGGGCGGAGCTGCCGGCGGAGAAGCTGCCGGCGGCAAGAAGATCTCCGAAGCCAAGGCGCACATCCTGGCCATCGGCCAGCAGGAAGCGTGGCTCGAGACCATGCTGCAGCGCTCGCCGCCCGGCGATCTGGATGTCGCCAAGGCGGCCCGCGACGACGCGGTGCGCGAAGCCACCCACGCCACCGAACAGCACGCCATGGCCTACCAGGCCTACCTCGCCGAGCAGGCCGTGGCGCGCATGTCCAACGACACCGCCACCCTCATCGCCGAGGGTGAGCCGCTCCGGGAGCGCGCCCGGTCGATGACCGAGCCGCTCGCCAAGGCACGGTCGGATGAAGAGCAGCGCGGTGCGGCCCTCTCCGGGGGCAGCCCCGAAGAGATCGAGGGCAGCGACGAGCGCTCCGGCGGGCTCATCGAGGGGCTCATCAGCCGCCTGGCGTCGCACTCCGACGATCTCAGCACCCGCCCCAACATGGGCGGCGCCGACGCCGGCAACATGACCGAGGGCCAAGACAAGGCCAGCGAAGCCGCACAGCAGCACACCGAAGCCAGCCGGGGCTACTCCGAAGAGCAGCGCGGCATCCTCGACCAGGCCATCGCCATGCGCCAGACGGAAGAGGACTCGCTGACCAGCAACATCGACGCACTGCAGCAGAAGCACACCGAAGAACAGGACATCCTCGCCCGGATCCAGGCCCGCAAGGCGACTGCCCTGGCCCAGGAACAGGTGCACCGCAGCGCCGCAGAAGAGCGGGCGGCGGAGTTCAACCAGAGCTACAACGCCCTGAACACCTGGTCGACCTGGTTCGATCAGGGCCTGCAGGAGCGACCCGGTGGCAACTGAGACCGGACCCGGTGACGCCGCGCAGCGGGCGCAGCAGATCCTCGACGCGCTGCGGGGGCTGAGCGATGCCGCGCTGGAGCAGGCTGCGTCCAGCAGCCCGGCGCCCGTGGCGGAGATGCTGCGCGGCCTCGTCGACGCTCGGTCCGCCGACGACCCGGCCGCGGCCGTGGCGCGGGTCATGGCCGCTGCGCCCGACGCCGCAGCTCTGCGTCGGCAGCTCCAGGGCCTGACCGCCCAGCTCGGCGCGCTCCCGTCGATGGACGGGGACGCCCTGACCGGCCTGTTCGACGAAGACGCCCGGGCGGCGCTGCAGCAGGCAGGACAGCGGGTGCGCGCGGCCGCGACGGATCCGGACGTGGCCGCGCTGCTCGATCGCGCCCTGTTGATGCTGACGCCCGAGGGTCCCCTCGGCCAGGCCGCTCGTGGCGCTGAAGACCTCGCCGGAACGCTGCAAGCGCTGCGCGCCGCGGTGCAGGCGCTGGCGGCGGACCCGGCGTCCCTTGACCTCGCTGACCTACAGCGCGTGCGCTCCGAGCTGGCGATCGAGCGCAGCCGGGTGCAGGGAGCGGTCGGGCAGCTCGGTGACGTAGGCGCGCTGCTCGCTGACCTCGAGGGGTTGGCAGCGGGCGCGGGACGCACGGCCGAAGCCGCGGACCTCGCCATGGCCCGCGGCGAGCTCCTCGACCGCCTCGATCCGGAGGGGGCGGAAGCCGAAGAAGCCCTCTGGCACGCGCTGGACCTCGCCGAAGCGGCCGGCCGCCTGGACGCCGCGCGCCGCATGGGGCATCGGCTCTTCGTGCGGGCGCTGCGATCCGACGACCTCGTGCCGGTCTACACGGTGTCCGACCGCATCGCCGCCCTGGCCCATGCCGCCGGCGACGTGCCCGCAGAGATCGCCGCGCTCGGCAAGGCCGCCCTGGCGCTTGCGCAGCTCCCGGCGAGCGCAGACGATGCCCGCGACCGGCTCGACCGCCTGCAGGCGGCGGCGGAATACGCCGACGACCCGGTGGTCCAGGCTCGGGCGGTCCTGGTGCAGGGGCAGGTGCTCGAGAAGCTCGGCGACGACGCCGGAGCCCGGCGGGCCTTCCGCGCCCTGATGCGGCGCGCCGCCGACGACCCCCGCTTCCCCTACGAGCTGGGGTGGGCGGCGCTGCACCTGGGGCGCCTGGAACGGCGGGCCGGGCAGCTCCGCCGCAGTCGCGACAACCTCGCGTTGGCAGCGGCCATCGGCGCACGGGTGCCCGACTGGCTGCTGTATGGCATGGCCAGCCGGGAGCGCTTCGAGCTGGCGCAGCAGGTCGCCGACGACGGGCTCGCGCGGGAAGTCCTGCGCAGCCTCGACACCGTGGGGCTGGCCATCGGTGGCGACGAAGCCACCGCCCTGCGCGACGAGCTCGGAGGACGGCTGTCGCCTTGAGCGCCGCCGGGTCGCAAAACACTCCTCAACCACGGGCTCCGGAGGGGAACGAAGCGCTGCTGACGGTCCGAGGCGGCGCCGCGCTGGTGGTCGAGCTGCCCTGGCCGGCGGCGGAGCTGCGGTTGAGCCGGCAAGTCACGGTGCGCGGGGAGCAGACAGCCACCCGGGAAGAGGTCGTGGCCCGGTGGGGGCCGGCGGCTGAGCTGCGACGGCACCTCGACGCGCCGCGGACGACTGCCTCCTGGACGGGGGAGGCCATCGATATCGCCTATGTCCTCGTGGCCCGCTCCGCGGAAGGCGACGCATGGCAGTGGCCGGTGACGCTGCTCCCCGCGTTGCCGCCGGCGGAGAACGCCGACCAGCCGACGCCTGAGCAGGTGGCCACCACCCGCTACGGCGTGCAGCGCCGTGCGACTCGCCACCTGCTCGCCGCGCTGTCCGAAGCCGTGCTGACGCTGGCGAGCCTGTCGGCGGTCCTGCTGGGGCTGCGGGCCCTGCTGACCGACAGGTCGCCCGGACCCGGCGGCTGGCCGGGGGTGGTGTTCGGCACGCTGTGGCTCTGCGCCATCGCGGTCATCGTCGTGCGTCGGATCCGGCGGCGCCGCTGTTTGGGCGTGTTGGACACTGCGGCGGTCGCCCTCGGTGGAGAGCTGCGCGGGCGCTGCGTCGAGGGCTGCCTGGCGAGCCTCGTGCGGGTCGAGCACTACAGCGTGGCGGTCGAGGGGACCGCGACGCGGGGCACGGCCCGCCTCGTCGACACCATCGAGCGCCGCTACGTGGGCGCCGGTCCCTGGTCCCTGACCATTCCGGCGCAGGGCCCTGCGTCGTGCGGTGCGCCGGACGGGGGCGTGTCGTGGTGGGTGGAGCTGGAGACACCGACGAAGACGACCCGGCTGCCGTTCACCGTCCTGCCGTGGCCGGATCCCGCAGCGCCCGACCGCTGATCCTCCGCCGCAGCACCGCGGCGGTCGACCCGATACGGAGCGGCGATGCCTGCCACCGATCCGCTGGCCCTGGTGCGTGCGTGGCTCGACGACTTCATCGTCGGCCTCGACATCTGCCCCTACGCGCGCATGCCGCTTCAGCAGGGGCGGGTCCACCTCGTGGCCACCGAGTCGAGCGACGCTGCCGACATCCTCGCGGACCTGCTCGTGGAAGCGCGGCGGCTGGACGAAGACGGGGAGGGGACGACCCTGCTCGTCCTGCCGCGGGCACCGGCGGACTTCGACGCCTTCCTCGACCTCTGCTACGCCGCGGAAGACGCGCTGTCGGCCGCCGGCTTCGACCGGAAGGTGCAGGTCGTGGGCTTCCACCCCGACTACCTGTTCTTCGGCGCCCCCCCGGATGACCCGGCCAACGCCGTCAACCGCAGCCCGGTGCCCTTGCTGCACCTGATCCGCTGGCAGGACGTCCACGACGCCATCGAGAGCCACCGCGACATCTCCAAGGTACCCCGCCGCAACGCCCGCCTGCTGCGGCAGCGGGCGGGCGCAACAGGGGGCTGCCCTCATCGAGGTAGCCCTGACCCCAAGGACTGAGGTCGGCGGCCGACGCCGGCGTTCCCCCGCCGCCGGTCAGTACCGCGGCAGGCTGGGGTCTATCTCGTCGGCCCACGCCAGGATCCCGCCCTCGAGGTTGAGCACGTCGGTGTAGCCGGCGGCCACCAGGGCGGCGGCGGCGGTGGCCGAGCGGGCACCGGACCGGCAGGTCACGAGCACCGTGCGGTCCCGCGGGATCCCGTCGTGCTCGCCGGCGACGATGGCTTCGTGGTTGCGCTGCAGGTCCATCCGCGGGAAGCGAACGATGTCCAGCTCGTGGGGCTTGCGGACCTCCAGGACGAAGGGATCCCAGCCGGCGTCGAAGCGGTCGCTGGCGTCGCGCACCGAGATGCGGCCGAAGCCCTCGTCGGTGGGCGGGGCGGCGTGCGCGCCCTCGTCGATGCTGGGGACGCCGCAGAATTCCTTGTAGTCGATCAGCTCGGTGACGGCGGGGGCGTCGGGGTCGCGGCGGAGCTTCAGCTCGCGGAACTTCATGCCGAGGGCATCGTAGAGCAGCAGCCGGCCGGACAGGCTGGTGCCGCGCCCCAGCAGGATCTTGATGGTCTCGGTCGCCTGGATGCAGCCGATCACCCCCGGCAGGATCCCCAGCACGCCGCCCTCGGCGCAGGAGGGCACCAGCCCGGGGGGCGGCGGCTCCGGGTACAGGTCGCGATAGTGCGGCCCCCGCTCCCCGCCCGGTGGCGTGAAGTTGAACACGCTGGCCTGCCCCTCGAACTTGAAGATGCTGCCGTAGACGTTGGGCTTGTCGAGCAGCACGCAGGCGTCGTTGACCAGGTAGCGCGTCGGGAAGTTGTCGGTGCCGTCCACGACGACGTCGTAGGGGGCGATGATCTCCAGCGCGTTGCTGCTGTCCAGCGCCACCGGGTAGAGGTCGACCCGGCAGTGGGGGTTGATGTCCAGGATGCGGTCGCGCGCACTCTCCAGCTTGGGCTTGCCGACGGTGCCGCTGCCGTGGATCACCTGGCGCTGCAGGTTGCTCTCGTCGACCACGTCGAAGTCGACGATGCCGATGCGGCCGACCCCAGCGGCGGCGAGGTACAGCAGCAGCGGGCTGCCCAGCCCCCCGGTGCCCACGCAGAGCACGCTGGCGCCCTTCAGCCGGCGCTGGCCCTCCACCCCGACGTCCTCGAGGATGAGGTGGCGGGAGTAGCGGGCGAAGTCGAAGCCCTCCAGCTCGGGCAGCTCGTCGACGCTGCGCTCCCAGATCGGTGTGGCGGCCACGGCGGCGTCCTCCTGTGCGGCGTCCTCGACGGAACCCTCTTCACCCGTCGGGGCCCCGCCGGCGATGCTGGGCACGATCATCAGGCTGGCGCCTTCGGCCACGGCGGCCTCGTCTCCCCCCTCAATGAAGCGGATGTCTTCGTCGCCGAGGTAGACGTTGACGAAGCTGCGCAGCTTGCCGTCGGCGCCGCGCAGGTGCTGGCCGAGCTTGGGGTTGGCGGCGATCAGGCCGTCGATCGCGGCGCGCACGGTGTCGGCCTGGACCGAGACGCTGGCGGCGCCGCCGGTGAAGCCCCGGAGGGCGGTGGGGATGGCGATGTCGACGGTGGGCATGGGGTCTCCTTCAGCGTCGCGGCAGGACGAGCTGGTCTTCGGTCATCTCGGCGCGGTCGTCGGTCAGGCGCCAGCAGCGGTGGGCCACGATGGCGGGCGGATCGCCGTCCGCGACGGCGGTGATCAGGTAGGCCATGGTCGGCAGCGCGAGGTCGCGGTCGGTGTCGCTGTACATGGCGGGGTGGTCGGGGTGGCTGTGGTAGTAGCCGAGGATGGTCAGGCCCTGGCTCTCCAGCGCCTGCTCGGCGCGCATGAGGGCGAGGCCGTCGACGCGGTAGCGGTCGCCGGGCCGGTCGGTGTTGAGGTTCTGCAGCGGCTGGACGACGTCCACCCGGCCGGGGCTGCCGGCGAGGATGCCGACCACTTCCGCGGGGTAGCCGTCGCGCGCGTGCCACTCGATGGCGTCGCGGGCGACCGCCGAGAGGGTCAGCGTGTGGCCGCTCGGCCGCACCTGCCGGTCGATGCGCGACGACACCTCAGCGTCCCCCGCCGCTGTGGCCGCCACCGAAGACGTGGCCGTGCGACAGGTAGCGTTCGCCGGAGTCCGGCAGCAGCGTCACGACGACGCCGCGCTCCAGGCGACGGGCGACTTCGATGGCGCCCCAGACGGCGGCGCCGCTGCTGATGCCGGCGAGCAGGCCCTCCTCGGCGGCGAGTCGCCGGACCAGCGCCAGCGCGTCTTCTGTCGGGGCGAAGAGCTGGTCGTCGGCGAGGTCGGGGTCGTAGATCCCGGGCACGATGGAGGTCTCCATGAACTTGAGCCCCTCCAGCCCGTGGAAGGGGGAGTCGGGCTGCACCGTGATGGCTTCGATGTCGGGGTTGCGGGCCCGCAGGTAGCGGGCGGTCCCGGTGAAGCTGCCGCTGGTGCCGAGGCCGGCGACCCAGTGGGTCACGCGCCCGCCGGTGTCCCGCCAGATCTCCGGCCCGGTGGTGTGGAAGTGGGCCCGCCAGTTGGCGTCGTTGTTGTACTGGTCGAGGTACACGAAGCGATCGGGCTGTTCGGCGGCCATGCGGCGGG
Source organism: uncultured Enterobacterales bacterium (assembly GCA_964599085.1). Classification (GTDB taxonomy): domain Bacteria; phylum Myxococcota_A; class UBA796; order UBA796; family UBA2385; genus J125. Next base: position 75,952 of record CAZRFD010000020.1, read on the forward strand.
CGACGTTGATGGCGCCGTCGCTGCCGGCGAGGGGGTCGGTCTCCACCACGTCGACGCCGTAGGCGGCGAGGACGGCCTTGCGTTCGGCGTTGGCGTTGGCCGGCAGGCAGAGGGTGAGCCGATAGCCGCGGGCTCGCGCGACCATGGCGTAGGCGATGCCGGTGTTTCCGCTGCTGGCGTCGAGGATGGTGTCGCCGGGGTGCAGCAGGCCCCGGTCTTCGGCGTCGAGCACCATGGACAGCGCGGCGCGGTCCTTGACCGAGCCGCCCGGGTTGAACCACTCGAGCTTGGCCCAGACCTGGACATCGGGCGAGAGGTCGGCGGGCAGGATGCGGTTGAGGCGGACCAGCGGCGTGTCGCCCACGCGGGCGAGGAGACCGTCGCTGCCGTCGTGGGCCAGCCGGTCGCGAAACCAGTGAGGCTCCCGGCCCTCTGCGAGGGAGAGGGGGCCGCGCACGCCTGCAGGCAGGAGGTGGGGGCGTAGCGGGAGGGTCACGAGGTCTCCGGGACGGCGTGGTAGAATACCTACCCCTGAGGTAGGTGTTTTATAGCCGCACGGTCGGAACTGTCAACGCTCTAACCCTGACGTAAGGGATAGGTTTCGAATCCCGGGCGATCGAGGGCCCTCGGGCGGACCACGGGTGGCCCGCGGACGGACCGCGGTCAGCGGTCGGTCGGATGCGGTCGGCGCCCGGCTGCCTCGCAGGCTGCGAGCAGGTCCACGGGATCGGCCAGCCCGCCGGGGCCGATGTCGCCACAGGCCAGGCGCTTGCTGACCGGGTCCACCACGGTGGCCCGCCCGTCGGCGATCACCTGGGCGAGGTTGCGCTGGACGGCCGGGTGCTTCCACATCTCGGTGTTCATCGCCGGTCCGAGCACCACCGGCGTGTCCGCGGGCAGGGCGAGCAGCGTGGTGGACAGCACGTCGTCGCAGAGACCCTGGGCCAGCTTGCCCAGGGTGTTGGCCGTCAGGGGGGCCACGCAGACGACTTCGGCCCACTTCGCCCACTGGATGTGGTCCATGGCGGCTTCGCTGTCGTTGGTCAGCACCCGCTGCGCCGTCAGGCCGGCGAAGGTCAGCGGCCCGACGAATTGCGTGGCCCGCGCGGTCATCATCACCCGGACCTCGTGGCCCCGCTTCAGCGCGAGGCTGACCAGCTCGCAGGCCTTGTACGCGGCGATTCCGCCGGTGACGCCGATCAGGAGCTTCATCAGTCGATCTCCAGGTCGACGACCGGCGCGTCGCCGCTGAGCGCCGTCGACAGGAAGGTGGCATAGAGCTTCGCGGCGTCGCCGTCGTCGAAGATGGCGAAGTGGCCCTCGTCGGCGAACTCGGCCAGCCCGCCGCTCACGCTGCTGCCGTCCCAGGCCGTGACGTTGAGGCTGGTGGGGGAGTCCTGGCCGACCAGGGCGGTCAGCTCGTTGACCGGCTGCACCTGCACCACCGGCGACAGCACCGGGAGCCGCGCGGCGCCGGCGAGCACCTGGGCGGTGACGGTCGGCGTGTCCTCGTCGAGGAGCCCCGTGGTCATCAGGACGTTGGCCGGGGCCGCGTCCCAGAAGGGCTGTCGGCTGTGCCAGTAGGGCGCGTAGTTGATGGGATCGACGGTCTCACCGAGCGTCTGGACCATGCCGAGGAGGGGGTGGCCGGCGACGACCTCTTCGTCGGCGGACAGATCGAAGGTCTCGGCGATGAGCGCCTGGATGTCGAGGCCCCCGGCCTTGCGGTACTGCACCGACAGCGACAGGCTCCCGCCCGCGCCGCTCAGGAAGATCGCGGGCAGACGGGCTCCCAGCCAGGGGGCGGCCATTGCGCCCACGATGCCGCCGTGGCTGTGGCCCATGTAGGCGACGCGATCGGGGTCGAGGCTCGCCGAGCCGGCCGCGACGCCGTCTTCGTCTTCGAGGTCGAAGTGTTGCGGCTGCGAGGTCAGCACCTCGGTGAGGTAGACCATGTCGAGGACGGCCTGCTGAAAGTTGCCGCGGGCGGCCGTCGGGTTGAAGTAGTTGAAGGAGAGCAGCTCGGGATCGCCGCCAGCGCTGCGTTCGCCGTGCAGGGGCAGGGAGATCCCGATGCCGGCGAGGCCCTTGTTCGCCAGCACGGCGGCGGGCTCCAGCGCGCCCGTGCTGTTCGCGAAGGTGCTGTGGTCGCCGCCGGTGCCGTGCTCGTAGATGACCACCGGCCAGCCCTCGGCCGGCATCTCTTCGTCGCGGGGCAGGGACAGGGTGAAGATCCCCCGCTCCCAGCCGGCCAGCACCGGGACGCCCTCGTCGTCGACCTCGAAGCCGCCGCCCTCGGTCGTGAAGGGTTTTTCGCCGTGCTGCCAGAAGGGCAGCCAGATCTCGCCCTCCCACGCGGTGAAATAGCCGAGGTTCTCGGACTGGACGAGGGTCTGGTCCAGCGCCGGCGACGACACCGCCGCCCGAAGGTAGTCGACGAACACGGCGAGCTGCCCCACCGGGTCCTGGGTCGTGAACTTCGTGACGGCGGCGACCTGCTCCTGCTGGATGCCGAGCTGCACCAGGGTCTCGCCGACCGATGCCCACTCGTCGTGGTCGGGGCTGTGCAGATCGAAGATCCCGTCGACGGCGTCGTTGGGTCGTGCGATGTCGGTCGTGACGATGACGGCGTAGGTGCGGGCCGGGTGCAGCGGCATGCCCCACAGCGGCTGGATGGTCAGCAGGCGGTCGGGCTGGAAGCTGGTCTCGGCGTCCTGCCAGGACCACGAGAAGGGCACCAGGGTGCCGCGGCCGGGGCTGTCGGGGTCGACGTCGACGAGCAGGATGGGCGAGACGGCGGTCGCCGAGTCGTAGGGGTCGGGCAGCAGGCTGGTGTCGAGGGCGCGGTCGAAGCGCAGCCAGATGGGGGCGTTCGTGCCGAAGCCGTCGAGCCCCTCGATGTCGGAAGCGTACAGATCCACGAGGTCGTAGCTGTCCCGCCCCGGGAAGCCCGACAGGTCGGGGTGGCCGTCGATGGTCCGGCTGTCGCTGGGCCAGGGTGCGTCGAAGAAGCCATCCCCGCCGGTCATGACGCGGGGGCCACCGCCGGACGTGCAGGCAGACAGCAGGAACAACAGGGCGACCATGCCGACAGGCTAAGCCACGGGGCGGCCGGGTGCGACCGCCGGCGCGGCGTCGACGATCCCGCCCCGGCGCGCACGGCGGCGATCCGGTGGACTACGCTGTGCAGGGTCGGGAGCGCGCGTGGCCGCCGAGCTGATCCAGATCCTGTCGACCTGTCCCCACTGCAAGGTCGAAGCCGCCGTCGTCGAGCTGGTCGAGCTGGCGCGGGGGGAGAGCACGGTGGTCGAGGGCCGCTGCCGGATGTGTGGGCGGCGCACCGACGCAACGGGGGAGGTGCAGCCGGGGCAGCGCTTCTCCACGCGCCTGCAGGTCCACGGCGCGCTCGCACGCTGGGCGGCGGAGGAGGGGGAGCCCGACGTGGCCAGCTTCGTGGCCAGCGGCTTCGGCGGCCTGTCGGAGGACGAGGTCGTCGACGCCCTGCTCGCCGGGCGGCCGCTGCAGACCGGCTTCGACGTCATCGCCTGGCTCTTCCCAGGCATGGCCGGCGGCGGCGGGGCCGCGCCGGATCCCGCGCGCGCCGTGCAGCGCGGCCCCAGGGAGGGGGGCGGCGTGCTGGCGCGCTCCCCGCTGCCTGCGGGGACGGACGTAGCGCTCGCGCCCGCTGCCGCCGCGCCGGTCGACCCGCGGCGGGTGGCGGTCCAGGGTCTGCTCGCCGTGATGCTGTCCGACGGGCTGGTGCGACCGGGCGAGCGCCGCTTCCTCGACGCCTTCGTGGCCCGGCTGGGCCTGGCGCCGCTGGTCGACGCCGACATCCGTCCCTGGCGTCCCAACGAGGTGCCGCGGCCCGACGACCCCGAACCCATCCTGCGCGCCATGGTGGAGCTGTGCTTCATCGACCGCGAGCGCGACGGCTCGGAGTGGCGGGTCGTCCGGGAGTTCGCCCGCGCCTGGGCCTTTCCCCTGGCCGAGCTCGAAGCCCTCGGCCGCGACAGGGAGGAAGCCGTGGCCCCGGCCATGACGCGGCTGTGGCGTGCGCTGGTCCGGCTGTTCGTGGTCGGGGGAGCGTGACGCTATGATCCCTGCGTCACTCCAGGTCACGCCATGAGCCAGCCCGCCTCCGCACGCCTCAGCTACGCCGACTACCTCGAGCTGGAGCGCAGCACCGGCATCAAGCACGAGTTCCTCGACGGCACCGCGGTCGCCATGGCGGGCGGCACCGTCGCCCACGCGATGCTGGTGACATCTGTCGGCGCGGAGGTGCGCGCCGCGCTGCGCGGACGCCCCTGCCGGGTCCTGGGCTCCGAGCAGAAGCTGATCGTCGAAGCGACCGGGCTCGCCTCCTACCCCGACGCGGCCATCTACTGCGACGGCCTGCGGCGGCACGCCGACGATGACCACGCCCTGTGCGACCCCACGGTGGTGTTCGAGGTCCTCTCCCCCAGCACCGAGTCGTGGGACCGGGGCGACAAGTTCGACCACTATCGACGCCTCCCCTCACTGAAGGGCTACGTCCTGGTGTCGTCGCAGCGCCCGTGGGTCGAGGTCTGCACCGTCTCCGGGCCGCACACCTGGTCGGTCCAGGCCTTCGGTCCGGGCCAGCGCTTCGCCCTCCCCGGCGTCGGCGTCGAGCTGTCGGTGGATGCGCTCTACGAAGACGCCCTCGATCAGCTCCCGGAACCCGCCCCCCTGCGGCGCGCCTGAGGTCAAAGCGGCAGCGGCGACCGACCCGTCCTCTTGCCTCCGCGCGCAGGTTCCTGACGCTCCGTGAGCGCCACCTCGGCTTTGCCGAACCCGGAACCTGCGCGCTGCGGCAATCGCGGTGTCTTCTTGAGGGGGTCTCGCGACCCCCGGTGCCTTCGGCACCTCCCCCGCGGCGGTCGCTTCGCGCCCGCGTGCACGCGCCACATCGGCTTGCTCGGGGTGCTCAACGACTTCCGGGCGCGTGCAC
>CAZRFD010000021.1:0-80577 GCA_964599085.1 uncultured Enterobacterales bacterium
GGGGCGCGGGCTGTGTCCTTCCCCTTCGCTCTTCCGATTTTGGTCGATGCCGTCGGCGTCGTACTCCGGTGCGCCAGGATGGACGCTGGCGCTGTGGTCGTCGCAGTCGTCGCCGCCGTAGTCTTCGGAGTCGTAGCCGTCGGCGTCGGCGTCGTAGTCGCTCTCGGCGTCGCAGTCGCTGTCGGTGCCGTCGTACCAGATCTCGATGGCGCCGGGGTTGATGAAGCGGTTGCCGTCGTCGCAGTCGATGCCGCCGTAGGCATCGCTGTCGTAGCCGTCGCCGTCGGCATCGTAGTCGCTGGCGTCGTCGCAGTTGGTGTCTTCGCCGTCGTACCAGGTGTCGGTGGCGCCCGGGTGGATGCCGTCGTCGGTGTCGACGCAGTCCGTGCCGCCGTAGGCTTCGCTGTCGTAGCCGTCGAGGTCGGCGTCGTAGTCGCTGGCGCCGTCGCAGTCGGCGTCGATGCCGTCGTACCAGGTCTCGGCGGACCCGGGGTTGATGCCACGGTTGCCGTCGTCGCAGTCGGTGCCGCCGTAGGCGTCGGAGTCGTAGCCGTCGGCGTCCGCGTCGTAGTCGCTGGCGCCGTCGCAGTCCTGGTCGATGCCGTCGTACCAGGTGTCGCCTGCGCCGGGGTTGATGGCGTCGGTGCTGTCGTCGCAGTCGGTGCCGCCGTAGGCGTCGCTGTCGTAGCCGTCGAGGTCGGCGTCGAAGTCGCTGGCGCCGTCACAGTCGGCGTCGACGCCGTCGTACCAGACCTCGGTCTGCCCGGGGTTGATGGCCGCGCTGGCGTCGTTGCAGTCGTCGCCGCCGAAGGCGTTTGCGTCGTAGCCGTCGCCGTCGGCGTCGTAGTCGCTGTTGCCCGCGCAGTCCTGGTCGAGGCCGTCGTACCAGGTGTCGGTCGCCCCGGGGTGCACGCCGGCGTCGGCGTCGTCACAGTCGGTGCCGCCGTAGGCGTCGGAGTCGTAGCCGTCGGCGTCGGCGTCGTAGTCGCTGTCGCCGGCGCAGTCCTGGTCGAAGCCGTCGTACCACAGCTCGGTCGCCGCCGGGTTGACGGTGGCATCGCTGTCGTCGCAGTCGCCCTGCTCGACGTTGTAGCCGTCGTCGTCCAGGTCGAGGGCGTCGGTCGTCAGGCTGGTCGAGATGTAGCTGACGCTGCCGTAGCCGGCGATCCCGGTCAACTCCACCGTGGTGTAGGTGCCCGTCTGCGTGCCGGTGGGGACGGCGGCGACGGAGCCTACCCAGAAGCCCGTCGGGTCCACGGTGTGGACCAGCGACCACAGGGGGGTGCCGCTGTCGTACCAGTCGATGTCCCCGCCGTAGCTGCCGGTGAACAGGTCGAAGCCCAGTGCTGTCAGGAACAGGTTGAGGTCGTAGTCCCAGGAGTCGTGGTCGCCGCCCAGCCAGATCCCGCCGCCGGCGCGGGACAGGGCGTCGACTTCGTTTTCCGCCCACAGGCCCTCGTCGGGGTAGCTGCTGTAGCCGGGCCCGTAGTAGTTGAGCCCGTAGCAGCGGCTGTCGAGGATCATGTGCGGGTGGTCGACGTGGAAGGCCACCATGGCCGAGAGATCCTCGGCTTCGCTCATGCGATCCGACAGCGTCCCAGACGCGTCGAAGAACCAGACCTGGTCGTAGGTCGTCGAGCCCAGGGCGGAGGCCACGGCACCGTCGCTGGGGCCGTCGATCAGGTCGACGGTGTGCCCGGCGTCGACGAGGACCTGGTAGGTCTCGTAGCCGTCGTAGGACCCGCTGGTGGCGCCCCAGTTGATGAACAGGATGGTGTCGGCCAGCGCCGGCCGGGGCACGGCCAACAGCAGCAGCGGGAGCTGGGGGAGCACGTCGCCTCCACGTCTTGGGCGACCATCAAAGCACGCCAGCGCCCGTGCGGCCAGGGCGGGTGGATCCCGCCGGTGGGGTCAGACCTGGAGCTGCTGCCTCTGGCCGGCGGCGGCGCGCACGCTGTCGATGACCGCCTCGACGATCCGCTCGTGGGTGCCCCACACGCCCTCGCCCCTGGTCGCGACGGCGGGCAGGGCGTCGGCGCCCTCGGGGTTCAGCAGCCGGTTCATCAGGTCCGGCGACAGCGCCCGCGGCACATCCTGCTTGTTCCACTGGTACACGTGGGGGACACGGGCCAGGGGGCGGCCCCGCTCTTCGAGGGCGGCCACCATGTCGTCTCGGGCCATGAGGTTGGCCGACTCCCGGTCGGGGCTGCTGTCGGCCACGAAGACGATGCCGTCGACACCCTGGAGCACCGCGCGGCGGGTTGCGGCGTAGAAGGACTGGCCGGGCACGGTGAAGAAGTCGAACTTGACCTTGTAGCCTCCGATCTGTCCCATCTGGAGCGGGAAGTAGTCGAAGAACAGGGTCCGCTCCGTCTCGGTGTCGAGCTGGATGAAGCGGCCGCGCTGGTCTTCGGGATACCCCTGGTGGAGCTGCTGCAGGTTCGTCGTCTTTCCCGACAGGCCGGGCCCGTAGTACACGATCTTCAGGCTCAGGACGTGCTGTGCCGCGTTGAGGCGCATGGTGGTGGTTCCCGGGGGTGCAGGGTGGCGGTGCCGTGGCCCTGGTGACTTCCGCTCAGCGGGCGCGGGCGGCGAGTCGGCGCACGGTGCCGGCGATGCGGAGGATGTCGGGATCGTCCGGCGCCATGGCGCTGGCCAGCTCCACCCAGGCCACCGACTGGTCGGCGTACTCCGCCGCGTGCTCGGAACCGGCGGCTTCCAGGCGCACCCAGGCCAGCCAGGCCAGCACCAGGGGGTTGTCCATGCGGGCGTCGCGGGCGGCCACGAGGTGTGCTTCGGCCGTCGCCCAGTCCCGGGCGGCGATGGCCTGGCGCGCGGCGATGAGCTGTTCGAGCTGGTCGCGGTCCTGCTCGCCGGTGATCTCCAGTGACGGGTGCGTGCCCTCGTCCCCGCTCTGCTCTTCGTACGCGTCGTCGGCACCGAAGAGGTCGATGCACGGCGGTGCCCGCGGGGGAACCTCGGGACCGGCAGCATGTGGCGGGGCCTGGTGGACCGTGATCAGCATGCCGAGGCGCTGGAGGACGAGCACGGCCCTGCGGAGCGCCGGCGTGGGGTGGTCGATGCGGACCACGCCGGCCCGGCTCTTCGCGCTCACCGTCAGCAGGGTCTCGCAGACCGAGGCGGGGATCGGCAGCGCGACGAGCTGGTCGAAGCCGGGCATGGCGTTGAAGGCGACCGGACAGGTGGCCCGCTCCAGTCCCGGGGGCACCAGGTCCTCGGCCAGCCTGTAGAGCAGCTCACCGAGCGCCTGCCAGTCGCCGCTGCCGGCGACATCGTAGGGTTCGAAGGACAGATCCACCCGACCGACGCGCTCTGCCAGCTCCATGACGTCGAGGGCGTCGACGACGCCGCCCCGGCACAGCGGGATCATCGTCGTCTCCTCGGTGCCGTCGCGCATGCGGAGCATGCCGCTGTCGCGGCGGCCCCAGATCCGCACGAGGAGGCTGAGGTTGTGTTCGGCGAGGGCGCCGCTGAGGAAGGGCACCACGCGCTCCATGCCGGCGTCGTCGCGGAAGTCCTGGGCGCCGCCGGCCCGAGGGCGGAGGCGGGGGAGCACCGAGCCGCGCTCGGGACCAGGGGTCGCGTAGAGTGTGTACTGCGCCATGGGGATTGCTCCCGGGATTCCTGGCCGGGGCCACGCCGCTGGGCCTCGTGGTCAGGTGCGTTCACTCTACGGCACAAGGCCTGGTCTTTCACAACCGGTGTAATGCCTCGGTAACGCCGCCAGGAACACTCTCATCGCGGTCTCATGGTGTCGGCGCTCCGCTCTCATCTTCGGCGGTCGATGCTTCCGCTCCGCTCGCCTGGACGCGCGCTGCCCCTTGCGCTATTGTCTTGGCACGTCAAGAGCTGCCCGTGTCCGTCTCACCTGGAGGTCTGCGCTGGCGGCTCCTGACCACAGGCTCCGGCGGTGGTCCTGTCGGCGCCGCCCCCACCGTTCCCGCTCGCTCTGCTCTCGCTGTCGTCGTCGTCCTGGTCCCCCGTGGGTCACTCTCCCCTCGTCCGCCGCCTGCTCTGGAACCTGCTGCCGCTGGTGGTCGTGGTGGTGGCGGTGTCCTCCACCATGCTGGGGAGAGAGGGGTTGCTGGAACGCCACAAGGTCAAGCAGAGCCTCTACGCACTCCAGGACCAGGTCGCCCACCTCGACGACGACAACGCGCGGCTGGCGGCGCAGATCCGCCGCCTGCGCCAGGACCCGGACGCCGTGAAGCGCGCGGCCGCCGAGCAGCTCCTCCTCGTCGAACCGGGCGCCACTGTCTACCGCTTCGAGTAGTCCTCAGCCGCAGATGGCTCCAGGTCCCCGCCGAGGATGCCCCGGTCAGCCGTCCTGGCTCTCGTCGCTGAGCGAGCGCACGACACGGAAGCCGACGTTGGCCGCCCGGCCCAGTGGCCGCATGCCGGCGCGTGAGGTGGCGCGGCAGGCCCGCGCCGGCAGGTCCCAGGCCCCCCCCCGCACGGTGCGGCGGTGGCCTCGGGGATCGGGCACGAGGTCCCGGCGCGTGGGTGGGCCGGGCAGGACGGGACGGGAGCCTCGCAGCGAGGGACCCTGGGGGCGGAAGACGTCGACGCACCACTCGCGCACCCCCCCGGCCAGGCCCATGATCCCATAGGGGCTGGTGTCGATGGGGTACACCGAGACCGGCGGCGGTCCCTCGGTCCCGATGGGGGAGTCCTGCATGCAGTGAAAGGCGGGGTCGGCGTAGTCTCCCCACGGGAAGACCCGGCCGTCCACGCCGCGGGCCGCCTTCTCGCGCTCGGCTTCGGTGGGCAGCCGCCACGGCAGTCCGGCCTTCATGCGCAGCCAGTAGCAGTAGGACTGGGCGTCGTGCCAGGTGACGCCGACCACCGGTGACTCCGGCAGCAGGACCAGGTTGTCGGTGCGTTCAGGCACGAACCAGCGCTTCCGCTGCCGATCGAAGCGATACAGCGGCGTCCGCTCGTTGCCGGCCGCGAGCAGACCGGGCACGTAGCGCTCGGCGATGTCCTGGCGGTCGTGTTGGACGAGGTCGTTGAGGAAGGCGAGGTACTCGGCGTTCGTGACCGGACCGATCTGCATCACGAAGCTGTCCACCCAGACCCGGTGGCGCGGGAAGGCGCCCTGGGCGTCGGCGTCGCCGCCGAACCAGCTCCACCCGGCGGGCACCAGCCGTTCACTGCCCTCCAGGCTGCCCAGGCGCGGCAGCTCGATGGGCGCGGGGCGATCGGAGGCCGGGGGGACCGGCAGCCAGGGTTCACCTCGGCGGAGCTCGATGGGGTAGCGGACCGACTCGCGGCTGGGGTGCGAGAACTCCAGCAGGTAGCGGCCGACGGGCAGGCGCAGGCCGCGCAGCGGGGTCGGCCCGGTCTGCGCGTAGCGGCGCGCGACGAGGCGCCGGGCGTGCGGGCGGACCTGGTAGATGGTGACCTCGGCGCCGGGTGGATCCGTCTCGACGGTGACGAGGGTGTCCGATCGCAGGTAGTCGGCGTGGCGTCCGTCGTCGTGTTCGGCCAGCAGCGCGCGGTATTCGCGGGCGGCCTTGCGGCTGCCTCGGGCTTCGGCTTCCTCCGCCCGCTCGCGGTAGACATCGGCGAGGAGCTGGCGGGCTTCCGGGAGTCCCGGGCGCTCCGCCAGCGCGAGGCGCGCCCGGGTGGCGATCTCCAGGTAGAGGTTCTCGACCCGGTCGGCGAGGCGCTCGGCTTCCTGTTCCAGGGCCCAGGCCGTCTCCTTCGTTGCGAGGCTGTCCGTGTGGCGCAGCGCGCGGATGGCCGCCCGTGCTCGCTCGCCGGTGGTGAGGGCTGTGTCCTTGGCGTCCTGCAGCTCGGGGATGCGCGCTCGGGCTTCGGCGACCTTGGCCAGCGCCTTCTCTCGCGTCCGCGTGCCCTCGATCCAGGCGTCGACGTCGGCGATGATCGCCCGGGCGTCGGCGTAGCGATCGGCGGGGTCCATCTGCATGCAGCGACGCCAGATGTCGACGAGCTGCTCGGGGACCGGGACGCCGTCGACGGGGGAGGGAGGCTTGCGGGCGACGCGTCGCAGGACCTCCTTGCTGCGGCCGCGGTACGGCGGCCGTCCGTAGAGGATCGTGTAGAGCACGCCCCCCAGCGACCAGATCTCGGAGCGGACCCCGACGCGATCGGTCTCGCCGCGTGCCTGCTCCGGGGACATGTAGGCCGGCGTGCCCACGACCACGCCGTGCCGGGTCCGCGTGCCCCGCTCGGCCACCCACGGTGACGTGATGTCGTCGCCCGAGGCGAGGGGGTCGCTCTCCGGCTCGGCCAGCACCTTGGCCAGGCCCCAGTCGACCAGCAGCACTTCTCCGTAGGCGCCGACCATGATGTTGTCGGGCTTGACGTCGCGGTGGATCACGCCGCGGTCGTGGGCGAAGCCCAGGGCGGCGCAGACGGTGCGGAAGGCGTCGATGCTACGGCGGAAGGTCCAGCCATCGTCCGTGGCGACGAAGGGGCCGTGCCCGCGGGCCTTGTGCAGCCCCTTGATGAGCTGGCGCAGCGTGCTGCCCGAGACCTCCTTCATGGTGATGTACCAGCGCCCGTCGGGGAGCTGGCCGAGATCGTGGACCGGGACGATGGCCGGGTGCTCGAGCTGGGCGACGATGCGTGCTTCACGGATGAAGCGGGCGACCATGCCGCGGCGCTCCGCCAGCTCCTCCTTGAGCGTCTTGATGGCGACGACGCGGTTCAGCGCGCGGTCGCGGGCCCGGTGTACGAGGCCCGAGGCGCCCTTGCCGATCAGCGTGCTGACCTTGTAGCGCTGCTCCAGCGGGGAGTGCTGGACCATGGGGCGGCTGGGCATCTCGACCGCGACCGAGACGTTGCCCGAGCCGGCGCCGTCGGACCTCTCGGGGGGGATGTCGGGATCGGAGGGGTCGCGTTGTCCGGGTGCGGAGGCGCGCGGCGGGCGACCCGGAGCGGCCCCCGCGGCGGCTGCGTCGGCGGGTCGGGCGGGCAGGTCGAAGTCACTCGGGTCTGGGTGCTGCGCGATCTCTGGCGTTGGCCCCGGGTCGTCCTCGGACAAGACGTCGGCCGATGGTTCGGGGGGGCGCGCCCGCCCGCGACGGGCGTCGGTGTTCCGGGGAGGCGGCTGTGCCATGGGCCGCATGATACGCCGATCGGGCAGGCGGCTCTCCGTGGCGCCACGGAGCGGTCCAGCCCAGGAGTCCGGGTCGTGCACGTCTATCGCTGGGATCTCGACAAGACCTACCTCGAGACGGACTTCGACTCGATCCGGGGCCTGGTGCGGAGCGCCACGGAACCGGCCAGCGCCAAGCGCGCGGTACCGGGCGCGCGGGCCATCATGGCCGGGCTCTCGGCCAACCCCTCGGTGCGCACGTACATCGTGTCGGGTTCTCCGACGCAGATGCGCCCGGTGCTCGAAGAGAAGCTGCGGCTGGACGGCGTCCGCTGGGACCACCTGACGCTGAAGGACAACCTCGGCAACCTCAAGCGACGACGCTTCCGCGCCATCCGTGGGCAGTTCGGCTACAAGCTGCCGGTCCTGCTGTCCACGCGCGTGGGGCTGGGTCGGGCGGTCAAGGAGACCTGCTTCGGCGACGACGCCGAGATCGACGCAGTGGTCTACAGTGTCTACGCCGACGCGGTCGCTGGCCGGCTCGACGCCCAGGCCGTCAGCCGGGTGATGGAGGTCGCCGGTGCCTACCCCGACGAGATCACGACCGCGCTGTCCGCGCTGGAGCGCCTCGCCATCGGCGACGCCGTAGACCGGATCTTCATCCGCCTGGAGCGGCGGGTGCCGGCGGTGCGCTTCGCGCCTCTGGGGCCGCGGGTCGTGCCGGTGCACTCCTGGTGGCAGGCAGCTCTCTGCCTGTTCGAAGCCGGGCAGCTCGACGCCGACGGGCTGCTCTCCGTGCTGGACGCCACCCGCACGGAACGCGGCCTCGATCCCTTCTCGCTGGCCGGGCTCACCCAGGACATCATCCGGCGTGGACACGTCGCGCCGTCCGTGCTCGACGGGGTCGCGCGCCAGGACGAGTGGTTGGGGGCCTGCCGGGTCGCGCTTGACCAGCTCCGCGACCGGGACCACGCGCCGCCGCCCCAGCCGCGCGCCATTGACTACGTCCGGCTGGTGCGCCAGTTCTCCGACAAGGAGTAGAACTCTCGTGCGCGAAATCTGTCGATCGTGTATGACGCGCGTCGCCGCCTCCACTCAGCCTGGCACGCGGCTTGCGTCTCGTTGGGCCGCAGGGTGGCCCTCGCTGGGCAGCCGCGCGCCTCTCCTCCTCCCCCGGAACAGCTTGCCGTGACCTGGCTCTTCCTCGTCGGCCTCGCCCACGCCGCCCCCCTGGCGCCGGTCCTGCCCGTCGTCGACGCCGACCTCCCGCCCCACGAAGCCTCGGCCACCATCTCGGCGGATGGCAGCTTCACGCTGGTGCTGCTGCCGGAGCGGCCCTGGACGGCGGCCGAGGTGTCCGTTCGTGGTGCGCAGAGCATCGACCTCGGGGCCACCGACGGCAGCGCGCCGATCGAGGTGTCCGGTGTGGTCGACGCGGTCGGGACCCTGTCGATCGAGCTGTGGGTGGTCACGCCGGAAGCCCACGGCGTCGCCTGGACCTTCTCGGTGGATCCGGAGCTGCTCCCGATCGAGCCGCCCGTGATGGCGCCCGCGGCCGAGCGCCGGCGCGGGTGGTGGCCCTTCCGCTCGCGGAGCGGCGCATGAGCGACGCGGTGCCGGGTCGCGGTCGGGTCGAAGACCTGCCGCTCGCCCTCCTCGCCGACCTGTTCTCGGAGCTCGTCGACCTCGACCACGATCTCGGAAAGTACATCGGCCTCCAGACCCGCTTCTGTGGGCTCGATGCGCCGGACGAAGAGCTGCGCGATGCGCTGCGGGCCGACCTGCTGGCAACGCGCCGCCAGGGCGACACGGAGCTGACCGCCTGGGCGCTGTGGGACGCCCGGCGCCCGGCTTCGCTCGACGACGACCCCCGGGTGCGCCAGCTCGACAGCCTGCTGGCTGACCTGTCCAGGACCCGCCTCGATGGCGATCGTGCCTCGCTGCTGGCGGTGGCGGCCCGGGCGGCCGAGGTCCGGCAGGCCTGCCGCGCCCTCGTCGACCTCGCCCGCCAGCGCCTCGATGCGGCCGGCATGCTCGAGGATGCCTGGTGACCCGTGGACCGACCCAGACAGCGCTGCTGTCCGTGTTCCCGACCCGCCGCCTGGAGGCAACGTGGCCGACATCCTCGTGATCGACGACCAGGACCGGACGCTGCAGCTCTGCCAGCGCGCGATGCCGGAACACCGCTGGCACGGTCCGGCGCGGAGCTGGCGGCAAGCCAACGACGCGTTGAAGTCGCTCCGCGGACGGGTCGACCTCGCCCTCCTCGACATCCACTTCGACATCCCGGCCGAAGAGCTGCTGGGGCTGCCCGACGATCCCGAGCCGCGGGATGTGCGGCGGGCCCAGCGGCGACAGGGCACGGAGATCCTCGCCGCCCTGCGTCGCGGCCGCCCCGACCTGCCGGTCGTGCTGATGACCGCGCGGGGTGGGGTCGGGCTGGAGCAGGCGGCCGACCGCCACGGCGCCGAGGAGTACACCTACTTCCTGGACAACGAAGACATCGACGCCCGCAGCCTGCGGGCCCAGGTCGAGGGGATCCTCCGGGCCCGGCGGGGGACCCTCGCCGACGGGCCGATCTACTGGGGCCGCTCGCTGCAGATGCGGCGGATCCGCCAGCGGCTGGTCACCCTGGCCCGCGGGCGGCTGCCGGTGATCCTCGGCGGCCCGACGGGCACCGGAAAGAGCCTCGTGGCACGCCACTTCGTCCACCCGCGCAGCGGCCGGCGCGGCAAGTTCGTGGCGGTGGATCTGGCGACCCTGCCCCGCGATCTCATGGCCGCCCACCTGTTCGGCAGCGTGCGCGGCGCGTACACCGGCAGCGTCGCCGATCGGCGGGGTGCCTTCGAGGAAGCCGACGGGGGCACGCTCTTCCTCGACGAGATCGGCAACCTCTCCGAGGAGATGCAGCGCATGCTGCTGACCGTGCTCCAGGAGGGGGCCGTCACCCGCCTGGGCGACACCCGGGAGCGGAAGGTCGACGTCAAGCTGGTCGTCGCCACGAACGAGGACCTCTCGCAGCTCGTCCGAAGGGGGCGCTTCCGAGCCGATCTCTACATGCGGCTGAACCCGGCGTGCAACGTGGCGCTGCCTCCGCTGCGCGAGCGCAGCGGCGACCTCGACCGCCTGCTGCTGTTCTGTGCGGAGCGCTCGCTGTCCCAGGACCACGTGCTGGAGCTGGCCAGCGAGTACCGGGACGCCGTCGGGCTGGGCGCGGGCGACGTCGCGGTGGTGGTGGGGGATGAGGTGCCGGACCCGGTCGCGGGCCGGCTGGTGCTGTACTTCCCCGAGCGGAGCGTGGCGCTGCTGCGGCGCTACCGATGGCCCGGCAACCTGCGCGAGCTGGCCATGACCGCCGAGAACGCCCTGACCTTCAGCCTCGCCGAAGCCGCGTCGGCCGGCGCGGCCCCCGGGCGTCGCGGGCGCGCCGCAGAGACGCGCGCCGATGTCGTCCAGGTCCGACCCAAGCTGGTGCGCGACCTGCTGCTCGCCGTCGGGGGGCTGGACGAGGGGCCCGACGAGGGGGGCTGGCAGGTCGAGGTGCGCGTGCGTCCCAACGCCGGGCTCAACAAGGTGGCCCAGGACGTGGAGCGCCAGTACTTCACGCGGCTCTACCTGCAGGAGCGCGGCGACTTCGCGGCCATGGCCACGGTGCTCATGGGAGACCCGGACCACGCCCGGAAGGTGCAGCTCCGCTTCAACCAGCTCGGGCTCAAGGTCCGAGAGCTCAAGGACCAGCTTGCATAGTGCATCTCGAGCCGCGCTGGTCGGCCTGCTGCTGACCACGGCCGGGCCGGCGTGGGCGGACCCGCGCGACAGCCTGGATCCGGCGGCCCGCCAGCACTACGACACGGCGCTGGCGGCCGAGGCGTCGGGCAGGCCCAAGCGGGCGGCGGCGGCGTGGCGCCTGGTGCTGGCCAGCGACCCGGCCTTCGAGCCGGCGGTCCTGGGGCTCGGGCGGGCCCAGCTCGCCATGGGGGACGAAGCCGCGGCGGCGAAGACCTGGAGCCGCCTGTCGACGGACCCCGACGCGGTCGAGGCCCTGGCGAGGCTGGTCGAGGACGAGGACCCCGAGCGGGCGGCGGCGCTCTACCGCCGCCTGACGACGCTGCGCCTGGGCGACCCCGATCCCCATCGCCTGCTGGCGCGCGTGCTGGCGAGCAGCGAGCCCGAAGCCGCAGCCGACGAGCTGGAGCTGTGGCTCGGCATGGTGTCGGGCACGACGGAGGGCGAGGGCTACGGCGAGACCATGGTGGCCGTGGCCCAGGCGCTCCGCGATGCCGGGGACGAGGAGCGGGCCCGCGGCCTGCTGGAGCGCTACCTGCTGGAGTGGCCCGAGGGTCGGCACGCCGACGAGGTCCACGGGCGGCTCGACCGCATGGCGGTGGAGATCGCGGCGCGGGAGCTGGCGGTGGGTGCGAGCCAGGCGCTCTCGGCCGAGCTTCGGGCCCGGGTGGAGGGGGCGCGCCGCCGGGCCGCCGCCGGCCAGCTCGAGCCCGCGCTGGCCGAGCTGCGCGAGGTCGTCCAGGCCGCCCCCCGGGCGGCGGAGGCCTGGGGAGCACTCGGCGACGTGCACCGGCTGCTCGGTCGGGTGGACGAAGCGGAACGCGCCTATGCCTGGGCTGCGGCGCTGGCCCCGGACGAGGCCACCTGGCACGCCCGCCTCGGCCTGCTGCTGGCCGACCGCTACGGTGGTCGACGCGACCGGGAAGCCGACGAGCTGCTCAGCCGGGCGCTCGCCCTGCGGCCCGGCTGGGCCGAGCTGGCCTGGCGCCAGGGAGAAGTGCGGCAGGCGCTGCAGGACTGGGACGGTGCGGCGGCTGCCTACCGGCAGTACCTCGAACTCGATCCCGACGGTGCCTTCGCCACGGACGCGCGGCAGCGGGTCGCCGACCTGGAGCGAGCCCCTCCCGCGCCGGCCGCCCTGCCGTCGACCGCGCCTCCGCCGACGGACCTTCCCACTGAAGCCGTCGAGCACTACCGGATCGCCCGCGTCTACTGGGATCAGGGTCAGCTCGACGAGAGCCGCGCCGAGCTCGAACAGAGCCTGGCCCTGGCGCCGGACTGGACCGCCGGGCTCAACCTGCGGGCGGCCCTGGACATGAGCGCAGGCGACGAAGAAGCGGCGGTCGCGGCCTGGCGGCGGTCGCTGGAGCTCGATCCTGCCCAGCCCCTCGTCCTGCTCAACCTCGGGGACCGGCTGCGGAGGGCCGGACAGGACGAGCAGGCCCGGGCGCTGCTGCAGGCGGCGGCCGAGGGCGGGGCAGGCGACGCCTGGGTGCTGCTGGCGCAGATGGCCTGGGAGGAGCACCGTCTGTGGCAGGCGCGGCGTTACCTCGATCACTACGCCGCCACGCCGAGCGTCGGGATGGGACAGGAGGCGGCGTCGGGGCTGCGCCAGCGTGTGGAGCAGCGGATCCGGCTCGTCCAGGCGGGAGTGGGGGGGCTGTCGGGCCTGTTGGTGGTGGGCGGCCTGGGCCTCGTCCTCCGGCGGCGCTCGGGCAAGCCGCTGTCGGCGCTGCTGGCGCAGGCACCCGAGGTCAGCCATGACCTCGCGCGGCTGCTCTCCGCGATCCGGCACGAGGTCATCAAGCACAACACGACGCTGCTCGACGAGGTCGCCGACGCGCTCGACAACGGCGATCACCACGCCGTGCGCTGGGCGGCCATCCAGCTCTTCGGCCCGCGGCGCGGCTCCAGCGAGGGCGTGGTCGCCCGCTTCGACGGCTACCTGAAGGCGGTCGAGCGCCTGGGCCGCACCCACGGCGTGCGCCTCGATCTCCGGCGGAACGACCCGACGCTCGCGCCGATGTGGGCGGCCATGCGGCGGCTGCGACGCCTGGAGCCGGCGCTGCGCAGGCCGGAGGGGGCGCGGGCGGCGCTGGCCGAAGAGCTCCGCGAGCTCTCCGTCATCCTCAACCAGCGCGGCTACCGCCAGCTCGGCGAGCGCGTCCGCGAGATGGGCAGCCTGCGGCTGTCGGCCGACATCCTGGCTGCCGTCGACGAGCGCGTGCGGGGAGAGCCCGGCTTCGAGGGTGTCGCCCTGCCCGCCCTCGACCTGCGCCTGCCCGAGGGCCCGCCCGTCCCGGTCAAGGTGTTCCGGGGTGACCTGGACGACATCGTGGCCAACCTGCTGCGCAACGCCTACCGCGCCGTCGTCGCCGACCTCGACGACGGGCTCCGCCGCGTGGGGATCACGGTGCGGGAGGAGGAGGATCCCATCACCGGGCTCGAGCAGGTCCTGATCGAGGTGCGCGACAACGCCGCGGGCCAGCTCACCGACGCGCTCATCCACAGCCGGGGCATCGGCCGCGGCCTGGGCCTCGTGGTCGACCTCGTCACCCGCCACGACGGGTCGATCCGCGTGGCGACGCTCCAGCCGGGCACGACCGGCTACACCAAGGCCGTCGTCGTCCAGCTTCCCCGCGCCGACCTGGAGCCCGAGGCATGACCGGCCCGCCGACCGCTGTCCGTCCCACCGTGCTCGTCGTCGAGGACGGCCACGAGTACATCACGAACCTGCAGCGCTTCCTCTCCGACGAGTTCGCCTTTTCGCGGGCGGGGGACGGTGCGGAGGCGCTCCGGCTGCTCGCTGCCCGGAACTTCGACGCCATCTTCCTCGACATGCGCTTCGATCGCGCCGACGTCCTGCTGGGCGACCTCGACGCGCTCATCGAGCGCTTCGCCGGCGATCACGACCGGGCGCGGCGCTTCCTCGAGGACCACCAGGGCACCTACGTGCTCGCGGCGCTGCGGCAGGCCGGCTTCGACCAGCCGGCCCTGTTCAGCCACGACTTCGACGCCGCACCGCGGCGCTTCCAGAACCTGCAGCGGCGCTACGGCCCGCTCAGCTACCTGGTGGACGCCGCGGGACCGTCCGAGATCCGGGCGGCGCTGCGTGAGCTTGTCGGTTGAACGGCCGGGCCCGCGTGACGGGTCCCGCGCGGCGGCGGGAACCGCGGGTGCCACCGATGACATCGATGGGGTGGGCGTCTTCGCAACGCTGCGACAAGCTCTTACCGGGCTTGCCTAATTGGGGGGATGGGGCATTCGGCCGAGGTGCGTTCTACTCATGTTGCGCCGAGCGAGCCTCGCCGACTCACCGGCCCTGAGACCTCGGAGCGCACGTCCGGTGGCGTGCGAGGGGGAGGACCATGTCCGCATTGCCGAGCCTGTCGCTGTCTCCCGGGTCTCCCTACTCGTCGGGCGGCGGGCGCAACAAGGGGGCCCGCCGCCCTGCGGGGCACACCGTCCCCGTGCGGGTGGTGAGCCTGCTCGACGACACCGAGGGGCGCTGCTGCCACCTCATCTGCTGCGAGCAGACCTGGACGGCCGCCGTCGTCGACCCCCTGCCCGAGCTGGCCGGTGAGATCGCCGCGATCATCGCGGCGCGCGGTCTGCGGCTGCGGCTGGTGTTGCGCACCGGCGTTGCCGGCCCGCAGGCCGAGTCCTCTCGCCGCTACCGCAGCCTCATCAGCGATCTCGGGCTGGACGCCGCACCGGCCGGCGGCGGCCCGGCCCGCGACGCCACCACGCTGCCCTGGGCGGGCCTGCCGGAGGTCGCGCCCCTGGGCCGGACCTCCGCGGACGGACTCATCGAGGTCCAGGCCGGTCCCGTCCGGGTGCGGCTGGCTCTGGACGGGCAGGGGGGCCCCCTCGTCACCGTCGGCGGTGCTGCACCGCGGCCACCGGTCGGCGCACGGGTGCGCGGGCTCCGCGCGGCGCTGGGTGCCTTCCATGTCCGGGCGGTCGCGCTGGGCAGCGGCCAGGGGCTGGCGTGGACTGTCGCCGATCGCGTCTTCTCCGGCACCTGCCTGCGCGGTGGCAGTCACGGCGGCACGCCCGATGTCCTCCTGCAGCTCCCGGTCGAGACCCTGGTGTACCCGTCGCTCATGTCGCGCGGACGGACCATCTCCACGGTCGGTGAGGAGCGCCGCATCACGGCCGCCACCCCGACCCCGGCCACCGGCCGAAAGCTGCCCGTGCGGCACCTGCGGACCGCTTCGCAGCCCACCCGCCATCTGCGCGTCCACGCGGACGCCTCCGGCCACGAAGAGCCCTGAGCTCGCTGGCGCCGTGTCGGCGCCGGCGCTCCACGGCGCACGCCGAGGCGAGCCCCGCCCTCCCCCCACTCCCATCCCCCCAGACCTCCCGCACCGTCCAGCACAGAGGCGCTCTATGGCCCGCATCCACCACGGTTCCGGTCTGCTCACCGTCAAGATCGTCTACTACGGCCCCGGGCTGTCGGGGAAGACCACGAACCTGCAGTGGTTGCACGAGGCCTACCCGCCCGACACGCGCGGCGACCTCGTGAAGCTGGACACCGAGACCGAGCGCACACTGTTCTTCGACTACTTCCCGGCGTCGCTGGGGACGATCGGTCGGTACCGGGTCAAGGCCAACTTCTTCACGGTGCCGGGCCAGTCCTTCTACAACGCCACCCGGCGGACGGTCCTGGCAGGTGCCGACGGCATCGTCTTCGTCGCCGACAGCAGCGCCGCGCGGGAAGAAGCCAACCTCGTCTCCTTCTCCAACCTCGAGCAGAACCTCGTCTCCGCCGGGCGCGACCTGGACACCCTGCCGCTGGTCATGCAGTACAACAAGCAGGACCTGCCCGACGCCATGCCCGTGCGGTTGCTGCAGCGGCTGCTCAACAGGCGCCAGGCCCCCGAGGTGCCGGCGGTCGCCACGCGGGGCGAGGGTGTCTGGGAGACCCAGGCGCTGGTCTTGCAGGGCGTGATGGCACAGCTCCGGGACCACGCGCAGCGGGGTCGTGTCGGTGCCTGAGATCCTGTCGGGAACGCTGGGGGCGGTGGGGCTGCCCTCGCTGCTCCAGCTCCTGGAGGGCGAGGGCTTGACCGGACGGCTCCGCGTCGAGGGCGCCGGAGAGCTGCGGCTGGTCGACGGGGTCCCGGTCGGAGGGGAGTGCGAGGGGCACGAGGGCCGCCTGGCCGCGCTGGAGCTGTTCACCATCGACGCGCGCACCTTCTCCTTCGAGACCGCCCCCGTGGCGACCGCGGCGCCGCTCGGAGCGATGATCGAGCTGATCATGGAGGGCTGTCGGCTCGCCGACGAGTGGGCACGCCTGGCGCGTTGCCCGGTGGTTCGCGGACCGAAGGGGGCGGAGGGCGTCCTCGGGCGACTGCTGGCGGGATGCGCGGCGGGGGTCCCGCTGGAGCGCGCGCGCCGCCGCACTGGGCTCGCGCGCGTCGCCTGCGTCGACCCGGTCCTCACGGCCGTGGAGAACGGCGACCTGGATCTCGGGGCTGCGCAGGAGCTGCCCGTCGATCTGCTGGCGCCGCAGCAGGCGGCGCCGACCGCTCTGCGGTCCGCCCCTGCGGCGCCGCCTGTCGACTACTACGAGGCTGTGGAGACCGGGCGGGAGCGCCTGCGCGCCCGGGACTTCGACGCCGCCGAGCAGGCCTTCCTGCAAGCGCTCAGCGTGCGCCCCGATGACCGGGTGGCCCGCCAGAACCTCACACGTGTCCGCCAGCTCCGCGACGAGCAGGCGGCCAGCCGAACCGCCACCGAGACGCGGAGTACGTCATGAGCCTTGGTCTCCAGGAACAGATGAACGGCCTGCTGCGCGAGCTGGTCGCCGACGCCGGCTACAGCCTGGCCCTGGTCTGCACCGACGAGGGGCTGCTGGTCGCGAGCTCGACCGACGACTTCGACAGCGAGGAGCTGGCAGGTCTGACGGGCCTCTTTGACGACATCGTGCTCCGTGCCCAGCGTGATCTCCACATGGAGCGGGTCGACGAGGTGACGATGCTCGATCCCGGTCGCGGGCGCCTCGTCGTGCGCCCGCTGCGCATCGATGGGCCCCAGCGCTTCTTCCTCGTCGTGCGGATCCCCGCGCGCGCCACCTGGCGGCGCAACACCAACCGGCTCGGCCGGACCCTCGTCGGGCTCCTGCAGCCGGCGGTGCTGGAGGCATGATGTCCAAGGCCGCCGCCGTCGACTGGGGGCTGGGCGAGCTCGACCTCGACCAGCTCATCGATGCGGGTGTGGTCGAGCAGGAAGAGGATCCGGGCGTCGTCGACGCGCTGGACCTCGATCCGGAGCTGACCCGGATCACCCGGCGGATCTCCGGGCAGTACGTCGAGGTCATCGCCACCTGGGCCCACGCCGTCTTCCGGGGTGAGGGCCGCCGCAACGGGGGCAGCCGCACCACCACCGTCCAGGTGGACAGCGCCGTGCCGGCGCTGCAGCGGCTCGCCGACGCCACCGGCGACCAGGCGATGATCGCAGCCCTGGACGATCTTGGGCAGCTCGTCGCCCTCGACGACGGCTCGGCCCGTGGCCGGCAGCTCCTGGTCCCGCGCCTGCGGGACTGGCTGCGGCGCTTCGCGGCGCTGCTGGAAGGCGAGGACGCCGATCGCCTGCTGAAGCTCGTGGAGTTCGATCGCGACAGCATGCCCTTGCTGGATCAGCTCGCGAAGGTCCGGGGCGTCGGTCCCCGCCGCATCGAGCGGCTGTACCTCGCCGGCTTGTTCACCGTGGAGTCGCTCGTCGACGCCGACCCGGTCGACGTCGCGCAGGTCAGCGGCGTGCCGCGGGGCGTGGCCGCGGCGGTTGTCGATGCGGCGGCCCGCTTCGAGGAGCAGTGGCGCCACGACGTCACGCTGGGGCTGCGGCGCCGCACCGACGAGGTCCGCGCGGTGCTGCGGTGGATCGAGACGACCGGGCGGCCCGACGACCAGGTGCTGGCAGCGGTCAAGGCTTCCATCGACGAGCTGCGCGCGGCGCTGCGTGCGGCCGGTCTCGACACAGAGGAGCAGTCATGAAGCAGTCCGAGCTCATCGCGGCAGTCGCAGAGCGCAGCGGCCTGTCGAAGGCCGACGTCTCCCGGGTGCTCGTCGCCCTGCGGGAGGTGGTCATGGACGGGATCGCCCATCAGCAGCGGGTGCCGCTGGTCGGGCTGGGGTCGCTGCAGCCGCGGCAGCTCCGCCCCCGGACCATCCGCAGCATCGGCGACATGCGCAAGCTGCGCATCGGTCAGCGCTGGTCGGTGCGCTTCCGTCCCTCCTCTCGCCTCCGCGAGATCCTGCAGGGCATGGGCCCGCAGCAGTGGCGTGACCCGGCGCACCAGAGCGCGTGGCGCCTGGCCGAGACGCTGGTCGCGGATCTCGACCTGTACCACGGCGCGCGGGCGCCGAGCCTGACCGCCGACGCCGGGGACGCGCTGGTGCACAGCGCCTGCGCTGGCGCCTTCGGCGGGCTCTGGACCCGCGTCCTGGACAGCTACCAGCAGCGCACCCCTGACGACGTGCGCGTCGCCCAGGACTACCTCGCAGACGCCGCGCGGCAGCGTTGGGCCGCCTGAACACGATCCTCACCCTCCCCACACCGGAGCAAGCAGTGGAAAGCCTCACCCTGTACGAAGCAGACGGCCACAAGAACGTCGTCCTGCCCGAATTCGACGCCGGCCAGGGCGTGCCCGCCAACCAGCACGTGATCGTGCACGGCGGGGAAGCCATGATCCTCGACCCGGGCGGCCACAAGGTCTACAACCGCGTGCTTCAGGCAACCCTGAGGGAGGCGCGCGGCTGCAAGCTCAAGCACGTCTTCCTCTCCCACCAGGATCCGGACATCGTCGCGGCGGTCAACGGCTGGTTGATGACCACGGACGCAGATGCCTGGTGCCCGTCCCTGTGGACCCGCTTCGTGCCCCACTTCGGCCTCGACCGGCTGGTCGCGGATCGCCTGCACGGCGTGCCCGACGGGGGGATGAAGCTGTCGCTTGGCGGCCTCGATCTGCTGGTCCTGCCCGGGCACTTCATGCACTCCCCGGGCAACCTCCACGTCTACGATCCGGTCAGCCGGATCCTCTACACCGGCGACCTCGGCGCATCGGTGGGACCGCCCTACCGCGAGGTCAGCGACATGGCGGCCCACATCCAGGCCATGGATGGCTTCCACCGCCGCTACATCGCCAACAACGCGGTGCTGCGGCTGTGGCTGGACATGGTGCGCCAGCTCGACGTCCAGACCGTCGCCCCGCAGCACGGCGCCATGATGGTGGGTCCCGACAAGGTCGCGGCCTTCTTCGACTGGCTGGAAGGGCTGCAGTGCGGCACCGACCTCGCCGGCGACATGTTCCGTCTGCCGACCTGAACCGCCCGCGGCCGGGCAGAGCCGCGCCCGGTCGTCCTCCCGCCCGGACCCCCGGGTCCACCCACCACCACGACCCCGCGGGGAGGCCCCCCGCCCTCTACCGCAACCCCCGCCGGCGCCGGACGCCGGCTCTGGAGAGAGACATGAGCAACGCCGCCAACCGCGCCCGCCGCATCCAGGACAACCTCGAGCGTCTCGTCGACGGGACCCCTGACATCACGGGCTGTGCGCTCGTCTCCGACGACGGCCTGATCATCGGCTCGGTGCTCAAGGCCGAAGCTGACGAGGAGAGCCTGGGTGGCATGGCCTCCATCCTGCTCAGCCTGGGCTCCCGCGTCGGCATGGAGCTCGACCTCGGCGACCTCGAGCAGGTGCTGATCCGCGGCAAGGTGGCCAACGCGCTGATGGTCCAGGCCGGCGACGGTGCCCTGCTGCTGGTGCTCATGAGCCGCAAGGCCAAGCTGGGCCTCGTCTTCCTGGACGTCCGCGAGGGGCTGTTGAGCTGCCCCATGATGAGCGCCCGGGCGACGGCTTCGGTGCGCGAGCGGGCGTGGAGCTTCCGGCGCATGGTGCGGAAGTGGGTCCGCACGGTGTCCGGCGAGATCCCGCAGATGTCGGCGATGCCCTTGTCGGTGTGGCCGTCGGCGGCCAGCAGGAGCAGCTCCTGCTGGCGCCGGGTCAGCGGCTCGACGTCTTCAGGGGCCAGGGGCAGCAGCTCGATGGTGATCGTGCGGTACGGGCCGGCGCGGCGACACTCGATGTGCGCGGGGCGGCCCCGGACGTAGCCGCGCTTGGTGCGTGGAGCGCCGTCGGCCGACAAGCCCTTCCAGCAGGACTCGGTGCAGATCGCGTCGCCCGCTGTGGTCGTCGCGGCGACGGCCTTGTTGCAGGGCTGGCCCAGGCAGAAGCCCAGCAGCGCCTGTGCGTCATCGGTCTGGGCGTGGATCCTCCCAGCTTCGTCGATGATCAGCGTGACTTGCATTGCACCTTCGGTCCACGGACGGCGGTGGGTCGAATGTGCCCCAACCTGCACCGACGCTGGTGCTACCGCCTGCGCCAATTGAGTAGCCTTGAGAGGCGGCAGGCACAAGTGGCCTGCGAGGCGGATCGTCGCAAGCGGCGTCGGCGCGCGCGACCTGCGGGCCCTGCAAGTCACCTCTGGCGCAAGCTCGGAGCGCTGCGATTGTGCGGCGTAGCGGCCGACAGTCCCCCCCCCCGGGGCGGTCAGGACATGGCCGAGACGTCGTCCATTGTCACGATCTTGTAGTTCTCGGCGCAGAACTGGACCATCTTCTCGTAGGCCTTGATGATCCGGGCGCGCTCTTCGTTGCTGCGCCGGCTGCTCGGGTCCTTGGCGTCGAGGTTGTAGGGCGGTGCCTTCGCCTTGGACTTCGAGGTGTCGGTCCAGAAGGTGTTGAGCCACGCGTCGGGCCCGCTGCGGGTGAAGTTGTCGTCGTGAATGAGCACGACGACGTGGGGGGGACGCTTGCCGGTGAACTGGCCGACGCGCTTCTTGATCTGCGCGTGGGGGTAGCCGGCGTTGGGCGGGTTGCCGTCCTTGAAGCGGTTCCACCAGAGCTGGCCCGACTTCTCTCCGCCGATCGTCCAGTTGTCGACCGTGATGTCAGCCGGTCTGGCGACGAGCCCGTAGTGCTTCTGGTAGGGGTTGGCGCCGAGGTTCTTTTCTCCGTGGTACCAGACGACTCCCTTGGCTCCCTGGCTGGCGTAGTACTCGAGGGCCGCCTGCTTGATGTCCTTGTTGTCGTTGGGGGCACCGACGGTGGATGGCGCCCGGTGGAAGGTGTCCTTGACGAGCTTGAAGCCGCCGGGGCTCTTGTCGTTGAGCTGGCCGGTGCTGAGGTTCAGCGCGTAGTTCTCGAAGCGCTCGATGCGGCTCTTGAGCTGGTCGCCCTTGACCTCTTCGAAGCGGCTGTCGAAGTAGTTGAACAGCGGGTGGGGCGGCCGCACGTGGTAGGCGATGCCCTGGCTCTTGAGGTTGGCGATCGCGTCCCGGCGCTGGTTGAGGTACTTCCGGGTCATGGGGCCGGTCATGTAGAAGTCGCCCTGCACGCCGTACTTCTTGAAGATGCTGCACAGCGAGTTGACCGCGTCGGCGCTGCCGTTGAGGTAGCGGAAATTCTGCACGTTGATGGCGAAGTTGATGTAGGCCCGCGGGCTGCTGCCAGCACCACCCGTAGGTGGACCGGCGTAGGCCGACGGCACCCACAGCCGGTCCATGAGCGCTGCGGAGGTCGTCGCCACGACGGCGCTGCTGGCGGCGCGGGTCAGGAATGCTCTGCGGGTGGTCTTGGTGCCGTCATCGGCCATCGGGCTGCTCCTGGGGGTGCAGGGGATGGGCTGTGGGTGGGTGAGTGGGCCGCGTGCGCGAGAACCCCCGGCCCGCGGTCGCATTCCCACCGTGACGCCGCGGGGTGATGCTACCGCTGCGCGCGCGAAGGTTCCAGCGCGCACCGATCATTGTCTCCGACAATGTCGGTGCACTCTTGCTGGCGGGGGGAGGACCAACCCTCCCCCCGCATCGCGCGCGACACGCGCGCTCCCCCCTCCCCGCCGCCTGATGGGCGGCGGGCGCCTTCGGCGCCTGGCATGCGCTCGGTGCGCCGCCAGAGTCTTCGTCAAGACACACGACCATGACCGGTGCCTTCCAGCCCTTCGTGCAGGAGGTGTGCGAGGTGGTCGGCGAGGGCTTCGTACTGGGCCAGGCTGTTGTAGGTGGACATCGCGCTGATGCGCAGCCACAGCCGATCACTCCACGGGACCACCGGCACCTCGAAGCGCGCGCGGCGGAGGGCCTCTTCGACCGCCCGGCGCTGGTCCTCTGGCCAGGGCAGCGGCAGGGTCGCCATGCTGCCGAGCATGTCGGGCGGCGCGTGGCGGCGCGCCCCCAGCCGCTGGCGTAGCAGGGCTTCGGCGGCGAGGAGGAGCGCGTGGTTCGCGTGGCGATGCGCGCGCCCGCCCAGGGCCTCGTGACGCTCGATGGCCGCGGCGGTGCACAGCCAGGCGGTGGGGTCATCGGTCCCCGTCCAGTCCAGCTCTGCGTGCAGGCCCAGCCCGTAGCCGTGGGAGGCGATGGGGTGGTGCAGGCGGTCGCGCCACGAGGGCGCGGCCCAGAAGACCGCGCAGCCCTTGGGGGCGCACAGCCACTTGTGGAGGTTCCCCGCGTAGAAGTCGGCCCCTGTGGCGAGGAGATCCACGTCGACCTGGCCGGGGCTGTGGGCACCATCCACCAGCACCGGGACCCCGTGTTCGTGGGCGAGCGCGACGAGGTCCTGCACCGGCAGGACCAGCGCGGTGGGCGAGGTGATCCAGTCGACGACGAGCAGGCGCGTGCGCGGCGTGAGGCGCCTGGCGATGGCGTCGAGCACGTCGCCGGCGCCGGCGATGGGGAAGGGGAGGGGGGCCTCGACGACCTCCGCCCCCGTGCGCGCCGCGCATGCCGTCAGGGCGTTGCCGACGGCGCCGTAGCGGTGGTCCGTCGTCAGGAGCTGATCCCCGGGGCGCAGCTCGGGTTCGAGGCTGTGCAGGACGAGCGCCACTCCCGTCGTTGCGTTGCGGACGAAGCCCATGCCCTCGGGGTCGGCGCCGAGGAAGGCGGCGGCGGCGGTGCGCTGGGTGTCGATGCGTGCCCACAGGTCGCGGTGGAGGAACGCGACGGGGTGGGCCTCCATCTGTCGGCGCAGCGTCGCCTGGAGCGCCAGCAGTGGGGCCGGCGTTGCACCGAAGGAGCCGTGGTTGAGGTAGGTCCAGCTCGGATCGAGGAGGTGGTCATTGGTCATCGGCTGGCATCCTCTGGGCACGAGCGGTTCCACGGCGAAGCGTCGACGCCCGGCGGCGGGCGGCCCTTGCCTCGCAGCGCCCGACCGCGGCGCGCGAACTCGTCGAAGAGACAGAACAGCGGTGCGCTGACCTCGGGACCCTCCACCAGCTCCAGCGCTGCGGCGATCGCCTCGAGCGTGGCCATCCCGCCCGCCAGGTGCGGTCGGCGCAGCCGGGCGCGGGTGGGATCCCCCGGGTCGACCACCAGGCGCGGCAGCGAGCGGACGCCCGGCAGGCGGCGGACCATCCGGCGCGCCTGGGCCCAGGTGCCATCGAGGACCAGCAGCTGACGGACGGAGCCGGGTTCGGCGCGCGTCGCCGGCAGGTCCGGGTCCAGCGGAAACAGCAGCGCCGTGCCGGGCCGCAGCAGCGCCGCGACATTCACGCGGGTGCCGGGGGCGCCATGGTCGTGGATCCGCAGGCGGGGGAGCGCCAGCGCAGCGATCCGAGCGCTGTTCGACAGCTTGTCCCGCTCGCGCACGTGGCGGATCACGTCGATGGACAACCGGCTACCGACTGTGGGGACTCGGTCGCACAGGCACCAGCCGATGGGGAGCGCGCAGCGCGCACAGCGGGGAGCAGCCACCGGTCGGCGTCAGCGGACGGGGACGGCCTTGACCTTGGCCTTGCCGTTCTCGACGGAGATTCGGAACTTCACCGAGCGCGCGCCGGTCTGCTGCTTGATGGCCGCGACCTGCTTCTTGAGCGCCGACTTGACCTTGGTGTACTCCAGATCGGTGGACTGGCCGCAGCGGGTGCGCGCTTCGATCAGCTTGTCGTAGAGCGTGTGGAAGGCGCGATCTTCCTTGCGTTTTCGTGCTGCACTGCGCTGGGCGGCCTGCTGCTCCTGGCGAGCGGCTTCCTCGGCCTGCTGCCGCTGACGGTCGCGCATGTCGGCGCGGAACTTGAACTTGGGGTGCGTGCCGCGCTCGATCTGGACGAGGTTGCGCTGCCAGTACAGCTCGTAGCTGTTGAAGCGCGCCTTCAGCGAGCGGAAGCGGTGCTGCTGGGCGGTGTTGTTCGGGAGGTCCTGCTGCAGCTCGTGCACCAGCCGGCGCAGCTTGAGGCGATCACCGGCGGGCTCGATCTTCTCGAAGCCGTTGAAGTACTTCTCGTAGCTGATCTTCAACAGGAAGATGGCCTGCTCGAACTCGTCGAGCCGACCTTCGAAGCTGCGGTCGATGCGGATGCGGCGCGCCAAGGACTGCTCCGGCGGGAGGCCGCAGTGTAGCACCGGGGGCTGCCGTGGACAGGTGGGGTGCTGTGGCTGCGGCCGGCCGTGGCATACTCCGCCCATGCCGCACAGCCAGCACGACACCCGGGTCCTCGTGGTCGACGACGAACAGGCGATCGTCGAGCTGGTCAGCGAATACCTGCGGGCGCGGGGCTTCGACGTGGTCACGGCCGGGGACGGGGACGCCGCGCTCCAGGCGGTGCGGCGCGACCAGCCCGACGTGGTCCTCGCCGACCTCCGGCTCCCCAACCGTGGGGGCATGTCCCTGCTCGAAGCCATCCGCGAACAGCCACGCCCGGTGGCGGTCGTCGTGATGACCGGCTTCGGAACGGTCGAGACGGCGACCCAGGCGATGAAGCTGGGGGCTTCGGACTACCTGCTGAAGCCGGTGCGGCTGCGCGACGTCCACGCCGCCCTGGTGCACGCGCTCGACGACATGCGGCGACAGCAGGGCTCCGCGCTCCGCCGGGCCCAGTGTCTCCTCTACGAGAAGCTCCTGGCCATCGGGGGCCCCTGCCAGCCCGAAGAGCTGACGGATGCCCTCGCCCGGGTGCTGCTCCAGCGCGCCGCCGCCCGCGGGGTCGTGGTGCTCTTGGACGAAGAGGGGCAGTGGCGACGGGTCGCAGCCGCGGGCGATGACGCGCTCGACGGGGACGCGACCGAGTCGATCGAGGTGGACGCCGGTGGGGTGCGGCTTCGGGTCGAGCTGTCGGGCTGCCGCCAGTGGGCCGACGCGCAGGGCTGGTCCCGCGATGTCGCCCGAGCCACGGCGACCGCCCTTGGAACAGCGGCGCCGACGGGGTAGTCCGGCGGCCATGAACCTCGCCGCCTTCCTCGCCGACGACCTCCTCGCCCGGGTCGAGAAGCCCAGCCGCTACCTCGGCACCGAGCTCAACTCCGTGCACAAGTCCGCCGACGACGTCGACGTGCGGATCGCGCTGGCCTTCCCCGACCTCTACGACATCGGGCTCGGGAACCTCGGCCTGCACATCCTCTACGCCATCCTCAACGCGCTTCCCTGGTGCTGGGCCGAGCGGGTGTACGCCCCCGGCCTCGACATGGAAGAGCAGCTCCGACGGCGCGGGCTGCCGCTGTTTGCCCTGGAGAGCAAGGACGGGCTGCTCGCCTTCGACGGCATCGGCGTGACGCTGCAGAGCGAGCTGACCGCCACCAACATCCTCAACATCATCGATCTGGCCGGCATGGCGCTGCGGACCGCCGACCGCCGCGACTCCGACCCGCTGGTCTTCGCCGGTGGCCCCGCGGTGTTCAACCCCGAGCCCCTCGCCCCCTTCGTCGACTTCTTCGTGATCGGCGACGGCGAAGACGTGATCGTCGAGATCGCCGAGGTCTTCCGGCGTGTCGAGGGCCGCGACGCGCGGCTGGCGGCGCTCGCCGACATCGAGGGCATCTACGTGCCGGCGCTCTACGAGATGGAGACCCTGCCCGACGGGCGGATCCTGCCGCCCGTCGATGGCCCGCGGATCCGCAAGCGGCTGGCGCGGGATCTGGACGGGGCGACGTTTCCGGTGGACTACATCGTGCCGTTCACGCGGCAGGTCCACGACCGGATCAGCCTGGAGGTGCTTCGGGGCTGCACCCAGGGCTGCCGCTTCTGCCAGGCCGGCATGACGACCCGCCCGGTGCGGGAACGTAGCCTGAAGCAGGTGGACTCCCTGCTGCAGCGCACCCTGGACGCCACCGGCTACGAAGAGGTCAGCCTCGTCAGCCTCAGCACCTGCGACTACTCGCACGTGCGCAGCCTCGTGCAGCAGACGGTGGAGCGTGCCGCCCCCCAGAAGGTCGGGGTCAGCCTGCCGAGCCTGCGCCTGGACAGCTTCAGCGTCGAGCTGGCGGACATGGTCGCCGACATCCGGCGCACCGGCCTGACCGTGGCGCCGGAGGCGGCCAGCCCGCGCCTGCGGGCCGTCATCAACAAGTGGATCCCCGACGACGACCTGCTGCGGATGGCCACCGAAGCCTACCGGCGCGGCTGGGACCACGTGAAGCTGTACTTCATGATCGGCCTGCCGACCGAGCGGGACGACGACGTGCAGGCCATCGCCGATCTCGCGCTGCGTGCGCTGGCTGAGGGCCGCGAGCACAACCGCAAGGCGCGGGTCCACACCGGCGTGAGCACCTTCGTCCCCAAGCCCTTCACGCCGTTCCAGTGGGCCCCGCAGCTCGACATGGACGAGACCCGCCGCCGGCAGGAGATCCTGTACCAGCGCTTCCGCGGCAAGGGCGGGGTGAAGTTCGGGCGGCACCGGGCCGAGGACACCTTCCTCGAGGGGATCATCAGCCGCGCCGACCGACGGGCCGCCGACCTCATCGAGGCGGCCTTCCGCCTGGGCTGTCGCTTCGACGCCTGGGACGAGCACCGCGACTTCAGGCGCTGGCAGGCGGCCATCGACGAGGTCGACTGGGACTGTGCCTTCGAGCTGCGCGCGCGCCGCCTCGACGAGCGGCTGCCGTGGGACCACATCGACGTGCTCATCGACAAGCAGTGGTTCGTCGAGGACTGGCAGCGGGCCGAGCAGCTCCAGCACGCAGAGGACTGCCGCCACAGCAAGTGCCACCGCTGCGGGGTGATCGACCACGAGCGGCCGCTGTGCGCCAGCATGCTCCGCGGCGCCATCGAGGGGCGCAAGGCGGAGAAGGACTG
Source organism: uncultured Enterobacterales bacterium (assembly GCA_964599085.1). Taxonomy (GTDB): domain Bacteria; phylum Myxococcota_A; class UBA796; order UBA796; family UBA2385; genus J125. Next base: position 26,941 of record CAZRFD010000021.1, read on the forward strand.
GGTGCGGCCGCCGCGGCCGGCCGAGTTGGGCGTGCTGCAGCCGGGCAAGCCCCCGGTCCGCCCGCCGGAGCCGCCGGTCGTCCAGCGGGTCGTGTTCCGCATCGGCATCGTCGGCGCGGCGCGCTTCCTCTCCCACCTCGAGACCATGAACGCCTGGATCCGTGCCCTGCGCCGGGCCCGGGCACCGATCGCCTACAGCGAGGGCTTCCACCCCCACCCCAAGCTCGCCTTCAGCGGCGCGCGGCCGGTGGCAGAGGAGACGCTGGGCGACTTCATGGACGTGCAGCTCAACGCGCGCGTCGACCCGGCCGTGCTGGTCGAGCGCCTGCGGGCGACGGTGCCGGATGGCTTCCGGGTGCTCGGCGCCCGCGAGGTGCCGCTGCGCTCCGACTCGCTGATGAGCGCGGTCGAGGGCGCCGACTACCGGGTGCTCCTGCCGACGGTCGAGGGGCTCGCCGACGCGGTCCAGCGTCTGCTCGCAGCCGAGGAGCTGCCGGTGGAGCGGCGCCGGAAGAAGCGGGGGCGCCGCGGCCGACCGGGCACGCGGACCGTCGACCTGCGGCAGAACCTCGTGGCGCTTGCGGTCCTGGGTGAGGAGGACGGCGTCTCCGAGCTGGCCATGTCCCTGCGGACCACGGCCGAGGGACGCGGGGCGAAGCCTTCGGAGATGATCGAGCTGCTGGGTGCGGACCCGGCCACCGCCCGGGTCGTGCGACTGCTGACGCGCTTCCGTGGGGACCTGGCTGCCCCCCTGGCGGGTATCGGCGAGCGGGGGCTCCGGCCGGCGTCCTGAGCTGTCTCATGCCGGTGTCGGCGGCAGAAGGGGGGCGTCACGGTCGGGTGGCAGCGGCTACGTTGCGGGCTCCTCCTCCGCGTCTCCCGTGCAGATCGACACCCCGCTCCCCGCCTGGATCGGCCGACTCGCCCCCCGAGAGCCGGGTGAGTTCGACAGCTTCTCAGCCTACGCCCGTCACATCACCGGCTGGGCCGGCGTGCTGGCCAGCAGCGGCGGGGCCTTGCTCGTGCTGGTGTGGTGGCCCTCGGACCACTTCCTCCCGGTCGGCGAGGCGGTGCTGTCGGCGCTGTCGCTGTGGCTGTGGACCATGATCTGCCTCGGCGTCTCCTCGGCCCTGGTGACCTGGCTGCTGTGGCGGCGGGATCGCGACACCTCGCTGGTGCAGGCGGCCTTCTATGGCCTCGCCATCGTCGCCAGCTTCTCGAACTTCTCGCGGGTCGGTGGCCCCGGCACGCCGTGGATCTATGCAGGCCCGATGGTGCCGCTGGCCTCGCTCTTCCTGCTGGTGCCGCTGCGTCGTCGCATCGCCCTGTCGCTGGCAGCCTGGCTGCTGATCGAGCTGAGCTACTACGCGCCCAACCCGCGCTGGCTCAGCGACCCCTACGCGCTCAACGCGACCGTGCTCACCCTGTCGGCGGCCTGCTTCAGCGCCTTCGTCGGGCATGTCCTCTACGTCTTGAGCGCCCGGGGCTTCCTGCAGCAGCATGCCCTCGCCCGCCTGGCGACCACCGACGAGCTGACGGGGGCGCTGAACCGGCGCGCGTTCCTGGCGCGGGCCCGCGAGGAGACACGGCGCGCCGCCCGGCACCGGCGGCCGTTGTGCATGGTCATGGTCGACCTCGACCACTTCAAGGCCATCAACGACTCCCATGGCCACGCTGTCGGCGATGTCGTCCTGGAGCAGGCCACCGCCCGGCTGCGTCACCAGCTCCGCGACAGCGACCTGCTGGGCCGGCTGGGGGGCGAGGAATTCGCGCTGTTGCTCCCGGAGACGGCGCTCGGCGAGGCCGCCGAGGTCGCGGAGCGCTTGCGGCAGGCCCTCGCCGGACGTCCCGTGCAGGCCCACGGCGTCGAGGTTCCCGTGACCGCCAGCTTCGGCGTGGCGGACGTCGATGTCGACGACGAGGGCATCGAGCTGGCGCTCCACGACGCCGACCAGGCGCTGTACCGGGCCAGGGCTGCGGGCAGGGATCGCGTGGAGCTGAGCTCCGGGTGAGGCCGACGGGCCGCGGCTGCGTCGCCTCGCCGCAACTTGCAACACGGTGTCCCGACGACGTGCTCCCGGCCGCACGGTCGTTACGATCTGCACCTCGGCGAGACGGGTTGCGGCGCCCGGACGCTGGTGGGAACGCCTCGGCTTCATCGTGCCGCTGTCCTCCCCGCTCCCTGCCTGGCTCCAGCGCTTCGGCCCCCGTGCCCCCAGCGCCTTTGACGACTTCGAGCAGTACTCCCGCCACGTGACCGGCTGGGCAGGGGTCCTGGCCTGTCTCGGCGGCGTCTCGACGGTGCTGTTCTGGTGGCCGGCCGATCGCCTCTACGCTGGCGATCCCCAGGTGTTGCAGGTCATCGCGGCCTGGCGGCAGGCGATGGTGCTCATGGGGACCTGCGGCGGCGTCGCGGTGGCCATGCTCTGGCGGATGGAGCGCAACACCTTCCCCTTGCAGGGGATGCTGTTCGGGCTGGCCACGCTGGTCAGCTTCTCGCTGTTCTCCACCATCGGCGGTCCTGGCACGCCGTGGATCCACGCCGCCCCCATGGTGCCGATGGCGACGCTGTTCCTCGCCGTGTCGCTGCCCACGCGCATCTTCGCCGCCCTCGGTGCGTGGACGCTGATCGGCCTTGCCTACTACGGGCCGCACCCCGAGTGGGTGTCGGATCGCTACGCCGTCAACGTCGGCATCCTGTCGCTGTCTTCGGTCGTCTTCAGCGTGCTGGTGGGACAGCTCCTGTACGTGCTCAGCGAGCGCAACTTCCGGCAGCACAAGGCGCTGGTCCGCCTGGCCACCACCGACGCCCTCACCGGCTGCCTCAACCGCCGCGCCTTCGTCGAGCAGATGCGGGCCGAGGCGCGACGGGCCGCACGCTACCAGCACGCCCTGACCCTCGTCATGCTCGATCTCGACCACTTCAAGGCCATCAACGACACCCACGGGCACGCCGTCGGGGACGTGGTGCTGGAGCAGGTCGTGGCACGGCTGCGGCCACAGCTTCGGGACAGCGACGGCGTCGGACGTCTCGGAGGCGAGGAATTCGCCGTGTTGCTCCCCCAGACGAGCCTTGCCGCCGCCGAGGCGGTGGCGGAGCGCCTGCGCGGAGCGATCGCCGGCGAGCCGGTCACCGCGGGATCGGCGGTCATCGACGTGACCGCGAGCTTCGGGGTGGCCTGCGTGCTCTGCCAGGACTGCGACTGCCAGCGCGACGCGGTCCGCAAGGCGCTGCGCGACGTCGACCGGGCGCTGTACGCCGCCAAGTCGGCGGGTCGTAACCGCGTGCAGAGCATCGCCGCCGTCGCCGCTTGAGCGGTGGTCGCCGACCAGGCGCGGCCGCGCGGGGACGGCGATACAGTGCGGCGCGATGCTCCTGCTCCTCTTCGCGTGCGCGGTGCCCGACGGTGCCGGCCAGCAGTCGCCCATCGACCTGCACCTCGTGGTGCACGTCGATCCGCTGCCGCGCCACGGTGACCTGGGGTGCGACGACGACCGGCTGCGGTCCTGCGGTGGGCTGTCGGCGGCGCCGTGGCGGGAACGCGTCGACAACCTCGCCTGGCTCAGCGATCGCTGGACCCAGACCGGGCGCACCCTCGACCTGCAGTGGGGGCCCGAGATGGCGCTGTCGCTGGCCGAGGACGAGCAGCACCTGGCCAGCCTCCGCGACAGCCTCGTGCAGGGCGGAGACCCGGATCCGGACGGCACCCTGGCCGAGGGTCTGGCCGTCGGGCAGGCGGCGGTGCAGCAGCTCCTCGACCACGACGCCGCGGCCTTCGCCGCCCACGTCCACACGGTCGCGCCGGACCCCTCCGGGACCTGGGGGAGCGCCCCGCTGGCCACGGGCGAGGGCCCGCACCCCTGTGACGCCTACGACGGCGACCCCCTGGCCGAGGCCCCCCTGGCGACGACCGAAGCGGTCGTGTTCTACGGGGCGCAGGGGGCCGCCGCCGTGGCCGAGCGCTTCGGTGCCGAGGTGCGCAGCTTCACGGGGGCGATCCCGCGGGTGCTGGCCGACAAGACCCTGGTGCTGACCGATCCCGACGCCATCGATCCGGACGTCGACCGCGACTGGCCGGCGGCCTTCCACCCCTGGCTGGCCGGCAGCGGCTACAGCGAGTGCATGATCCGGGCGGGCGGGACGCCGCCCTTCGAGCTGTACCATGCCGCTGCGCAGCGCAGCCTGGGGGGCGGCGACGGTCCGCTGGTCCATCCCGGCGAACCGGTGGTCGGCAACATGGCCGATCACCTCGACATGCCGGCCGATGGGGCAGCGGGAGCGGCTGCCCGGCGCATCCTCACGGGCATGCTGAATTGGCGGATGGCGTCGCTGCAGGGGCAGCCGGACCGCCCGTGGGCGTACAGCTTCCACACGCACCTCTTCCACCTCGACGAGGGCACGGTGGCGGTCATGGACCCGGACGCGCGCCAGCTCTCGGCGGTGGATGGCCAGCCCTTCCGCCAGGACCTCGAAGCGGTGGCCTCCTTCGTCGACCGCTTCGCGGGGGGCGGGAGCTGGCAGGGGGTGGGCGCGAGCGACGGCGGTGGCCCCCTGCGCTGGGGACTGCCGGGCGACCAGGAAGCGCTCGACGCCGACTTCGTGTTCGGCGATCCCGACGCCGCCCCGCCGGACAGCGTCGACGGCGACTACCCCTACCTGCCCCTGCTGGCCACGGAGCTGTCCAACACCCACCTTGTGTGCACTGGCCAACTGGATGGCACCGACGTCTTCGGCCTGCTCCGCTGCGCGCAGGGGTGGAGCTGGGGGGGCAGCGCCCCGGGCTTTCACTGCGCCGATGACGCGGAGCCCTCGTGGCGCTTCGTCGTGGTGCCGGCCGGTCCACGCTGCCTGGCTGGCGTCGACGCCGTCCAGGCCGCAAGCGTCACCGACGACACGCTCGGGGAACCGACCTGGTGTAGCGGTGGTCTGTGGGTTTCGACCGAGGGGATGCTGGTCGTCCCCCCGGACGGGTCTGGACGGCTCGTCGCGGCCTGTGACGCTCCGCTGGACGCAGGCGGTTAGCCAGGGCTCCCCGCACATCGAGACCCGAGGCCAGAGATGTCTGACGCCGCGACCATCGAGCTGTCCGAAGAACAGCAGGCGCTGAAGGACGCCGCGGCCGAAGCCGCCAACGCAGTCCTGGGCGCCACGCTGAAGGAAGACGACGAAGCCGAGCGCTTCCGCAAGGAGCACTTCCACGCCCTGGGCGAAGCCGGCTTGTGCGGGATCCCGGTCCCCGAAGAGTTCGGCGGGCTGGGCCTGGGCTACCGCGAGTACGCTGTCGTGCTCGAAGAGATCGCCAAGGTCTCGGCCAGCTACGCCGTCTGCGTGGCGGTCTCGGGGCTGCCCTCCGTGATCCTGGCGACCATGGGGACCGACGCCCAGAAGGAACGCTGGCTGCCGGGGCTCGCCGCTGGAGAGCTCCTGGGTGCGTTTGCGCTGTCGGAGCCCTGGTCGGGCAGCGACGCCGCCAGCCTGCGGGCGACGGCGGTGCGTGACGGTGACGACTACGTGCTCAACGGAACCAAGTTCTGGATCACCCACGGGGGCTACGCCGACGTCTATGTCGTCATGGCGCGTACGGGTGGCCCCGGGCCCAAGGGGGTCAGCGCCTTCCTCCTCCCCGGTGACACACCGGGGCTGTCCTTCGGCAAGAAGGAAGAGAAGATGGGCATGCGGGCCTCGCCGACGGTCGAGGTCGTCATGGAGGACTGCCGCATCCCCGCCGAAAACATCATCCTCGGCGAGGGCCAGGGCTTCACGGTGGCCATGAGCGCGCTGGACTCCGGCCGCATCACGATCGGGGCGGTCAGCGTCGGGCTCTGCCAGGCCTCGCTGGAAGCGGCCGCCCGCTACACCACCGAACGCAAGCAGTTCGGCAAGGCGATCATCGACTTCCAGGGCGTGGGCTTCATGCTCGCCGACATGGCGTGCAAGACGGAGTCCGCGCGCCTCCTCGTGCACAAGGCCGCCGCGCTGCGCGACGCCGGGCGCCCCTACAGCGACATCGCCGCCATGGCCAAGTGTGTCGCCACCGACGCGGCCATGACCGTCACCACGGACGGCGTGCAGTGCTTCGGCGGCTACGGCTACACCCGCGAGTACCCCGTCGAACGCTACATGCGGGACGCCAAGGTCATGCAGATCGTCGAGGGCACGAACCAGGTCCAGCGCCTGGTGATCGCCCGGTCCCTGAAGCGCCGCTACGGCATCGACTGAGGGACAAAGAGCGCATGGTCGAGCCCTGTCGTGCTAGTCTCCCCCCCCGGCGCCGGGAATGCTCCCGACGCCACGCTCTCCTTGCCGGGAAGCGGTCGACTTCGGAGCCCGTGGATCGATGAAAGTCTGCAAGCTGTGCGGGTCCACCTACGGAGACCGGGTGGACTTCTGCTTCCGCGACGGGCAGCCGCTCGTGGCCCAGGAAGTCGAAGCCCCCGCCGATGCGCCGACCCCGGCGCGGCACGCACCGGGCCTGGCCGACATGCTCGACGTGCCGGAACCGGCCTTCGTCCAGCGCCCCAAGGCGCCAGATCCGGCAGATCCGACGGCCCTGCCCAGTCCTGCGGGGCTGGAAGAGGTGCCGACGGCACCGGTGGCCTTCGACTTCGCCGATGCCGCTGAACCCGGACCGGCCGCGACGCCCGACGACGACATCGAGGTCCTCACACCGCCGGCCCAGCTCGTTCCGCCGACCCTGGATGCGCCGGTTCCGCCGGTGGCGGTGGCTCCGGCCACGACGCCGGATCCGACGCCCAGCGCACCGCAGCCCGTCGCTCCCGAAGATCCCTTCCCGAGCAACCTCGACTCGACGGCGGCCGGGCTCTCGGACACGCCGGTGCCCCCGGTCGATCTGGCGTCCCAGGACGATCTTCCGGGTCCTCGCGAGATCGACGAGGGTCTGGACTCGGACGCGATGGCGGACATCGCGCGGACGCTCTCCGCGCCAGCGACCGCCCAGCATGATGCGCCGCCACCGCCCGATGACGCGGCCGGCAGCGCGCCCGCCCTCGACGATCTCGTCGACGAGTCGCCGGTAGAGCCCGACGGGGACGACGACATCGTCAGCTACATCGGCGCCGAAGGCAGCACGTCGGACGCCTACGACTTCGACGACGATGAGCCCGTCCGGGGTGGCGACAACAAGCTGGTGCTGATCCTGTTCGCTGCCGCGATCCTGCTGGCGGTGGCGGCCGGCGGCTTCGTGATGATGAACAAGGGCGACAAGGCCGAAGATCCGCTCGCTGGCAAGCCCGAAGAGGTTGCAACGCCGGTCGTGGAGGCGCCCGCGCCGCCGCCGCCGGAACCGGTGGTCGACGAAGCGGCGCCCACGGCGGATGGCGGCGACGCCGTCGCCGAGCTCGCAGATGACGGCGCAGCGACCCAGGGCGACGAACCGACGGCGGACAGCGATGACGGCGCGGATGCCCTGGCAGCGGCCGACGAACAGCCGGCTGTGGCGCCCGCTTCATCGGGCTCTGCGCAGTCGGGCTCTGACCACGACGGCGCGACGCACGCATCCTCCTCCACAGGCCACAGCAGCAGCACGACCAGCCGCAGCACGGACGCTGCAACGACCGCTGCGGCGGGTTCTCAGACCGCTTCGGCGGCACCGTCCCCGACGGACGCGACCGACGCTGCGGACGCTCCGGATGCGTCGTCGTCGGCCTCGGACGCGACTGCGGACATCTCCTCCGACAGCCCCTGGGAAACCCCGGCGGCGTCGGGTCGACTCACCGTGAACACGGTGCCGGGTGGCGCGCAGGTCTCCATCGATGGCCGCGCCTACGGCAGCTCGCCGCTGTCCGCCGAGCTCGAGTACGGGATGCACACCATCCGCGTGGAGCTGGGTGGCTACACCAGCGAAGCGCGCACAATCGACGTCGAAGTCCCCGAGATGGCCGTTCCCTTCGAGCTGAAGCCGCTCGTCGTGACGGGCACGGTCAACATCTTCGGGCCGACTGGCTCGACGGTGCTGGTCGACGGGACGCAGGTCGGCAAGATCCCGACCAGCGTGAAGCTCACGGAGGGGACCCACACCTTCCGGGTCGAGACGTCGGAGGGCACCAGCTTCACCCGCTCCCAGGACGTGCGCTTCGACAGCGGCACCACGGTCAGCGTCACGCTATCGCCCTGACGCCCGGCTCGGCTGCGGCCCTCGGTCGACACGGCGCGTCGTCGCTGCGCTGCGCGGTCCAGCGTGCGTGTGCGGGACCGCTGGCGGGCTTCAGCGCTTGTTGCCGCCGAGCGGGCCCTGCAGGCCCAGGACGAGGCCACCGCCCGGCAGCGGCTGGACGGCCAGCTCTCCGCCGAGACCGCGCAGTCCGAAGGCCTTGTTCATGGCGACGGTCAGGACGTAGAAGCTGCCCGCGCCGGTCGCGATGAGCTGTTCGCGGGAGAAGCTGGCCTTGCCCGCCACGTAGACCATGGCCGCTGTCCCCGGGACCACGACACCCATCGACCCGGCGAAGCCGCCCCAGTCGCCCCGGGCGAGGCTGGGCGTGCCGGGCAGCGGGACCCAGGACAGGGCGCGCAAGGTCGACCGCGAGGGGCCGCCCATCGGTGCGCCGGCCGGCTTGTCCAGGTCGGTGAGGTCTTGCACAGGTGCCGGGTCGGGGGGGGCGGGTTCGGACGAGGAAGCGTCCGCCGTGGGCAGCGCCCCCGGCGCCTGTTCGGGCTCGGCGTCAGGAAGGGCGCCGGGTGTGGTGGGCGGCTGCGCTGCGTCCGGGAGCGCGCCGGGGCCGAGGCCGTCGGCAGCCGTCAGCCCCGCGGGACGCGGATCGAGGTGCAGGGCGGTCTCGATGGCCTGCCGCATCACCCCGGCGTAGGAGCCGGCACCCGAGGGCCGATCGAAGGCGACCTCGCGCCAGGCCCGCGGCGCGGTGGCGTAGGTCGCGGTCACCACGATCTCGGGAGCGTCCGCCGGCCCCTGGACGCGGGCGGCGACCAGCACGTCGGCACCCGACTTGTCGAGGTAGCCCTGCACACAGCCGCTGTCGGTGCCGCAGTTCGCCAGGCGGCCCCGGTCGGTCACGCTGAGGGTGGTGACATCGGCAGGACGGAGGGGGGTGCTGGCGGGGATGCCCGCCGCCGCAGCGGTGAGCGTCTCCTGCAGCTCTGGCGCCCGCTGCAGATCCTGCGGCTTCGGGGGCACGACGATGAGCTGCCAGTCCTCCTGGCTGTCCCAGGTGCTGACGTCGACGTCTTCGAGGTTCACGACATCCTGGAAGGCGACCAGGGTGCGCCCCTGGTGGAGCACGAGGCGCAGACCGGTGTCGGTGGTGTCGGCGACCTCCGCGATGAGCACACGGCCGTCGTTGACGGTGATCCGCCGGTATTCGGCTGCGGTGGCGGGCAGGCTGAGCCCGAGCAGGGCGAGGATCAGCAGGCGGCGCATCAGCTTGCTCCCGGGAGGGAGGGGCACACGCCCGCGCTGGTCAGCGACAGCCCGATGCGCCAGGTGGCGACCATGGTGAGGTCCTGGGGCCAGTAGGGGGCCAGGGACACGCCGATCTGGTCGCCCTGGTGGACCGGGACCGCCCACTGCGCCGTCGGTCCGGCGGCCGCGTAGCCGTAGACGGCGCCGGCGTCGTCGACCAGCGCTTCGGTCGGCTCGCCACAGTCGTCCAGCAGGAAGGGCATCAGGTCGACGCGGACGCCGTCGCCCTGGATCTCGATGGTCGCGCAGAGGTAGCCGTCGGCGTCGACCGTGGCGCCCACCCAGTCCACGTCGCCCTCGTAGCTGCCGTCGTCACCGACGGGGAAGGCGAGATCCCCACATGAGCCGGCACGGTCCGGGGCCGTGTCCGTCCAGCCGATGCCCTGCCAGTCACCCTCGAAGATGGCGCCTGTCGACAGCGAGAGCATCGCGCTGTCGTCGATGGGCAGGCCGTTGGCGCTGCCGTTCTCGGTCGCGGTGGCCGGGTCAGTCCACGTCACCTGCACCGCGTCTCCGGGGTCGGTGCCGGCCGGGAGCGCCCCGGTGTCGGGTGCCGTGGGCAGGTGGGCATAGCGGGGCCAGCCGTCGCAGGCGGCAAGGCTCAGGGACAACAGCAGCAGTGCTCGGGTCACGGCGAGGTTGTACCGTGCGGCGTGGCCGCCGGCCAAGTACGCTTCGTCACCTTCAGCCACACTCTGCCCCGATGAGCCCCACTGCAGGAGCGCAAGCGGTGCGAATCTCACTGGACCTCGACTCGACGACACCCGCGGTGGTGGGGGCGCGCGCTGGCGTCCCTCCGCACCGCCTGCAGGCGCTGACCGGGGCGCTGGCCGACCTGCTCGCCCGGCTCTCGGACGCAGAAGGAAGCGGCCTGTTGCCCCACCTGACGCTGGCGCGCCAGCCGGGCGGCATGGCGCGGTGGGTCGCCCACGGCGCGGCCTGGAGCGCCCCCGGCCGCAAGCGCAATGATCGCCTCGTCCTCGTCGGCGAGCCGGGAGCGGTCGACGCGGCCCGCCTGCTGGCGCCGCCGGGGACCGGACGGGCGCTCGCCGTGGTCGATCGACCGGATCCCCGCCAGGTGGCCGCGGCCTTCGACGGTGCGAAGCGTCCCCGGGTGATCGCCCTGCTGGGGCCGCGCTGGATCGGAGAGCTGACCGGGCTGCTCGCCGAGCGGGCGGCCGCTGTCACGGTCTTCGACGGTGAAGCAGAGGGTGCCGTGCTGCCCGACGCCGAGCAGGTGACGGTCGCGGGGGCGGCCGACCCACGCTTCGGCTTCCTCTCGCCGGCGTCGCTGTCTGTCGCCGGTTTCGGCGGCGTGTCCCCGGACGCGCTGGTCGCGGCGGCGGGCGCCGGGCTGGCGGCCTGTACGGACCCGGCGGTGCGCCACAACCCGGCCGCCCGCCTCGGCGCCCTGGCGGCCCACCTCGCCGTCATCGAGGGGCTGCCGGTTCCGCTGCTGCTCAGCCCCGACGCTTCTCTCGATCGCTTCGCGGCCTGGGCCTCTGGCGCCTGGGCGGCCATCACCTGCCGCCTCGTGCCCGTCCCGAGCGGGCAGGCGCCTCGGGGAGCCGCGCCCCTGGTGGCGCGCCTGGGCGATGAAGCCATGATCCAGCGCTCGCTCGCAGGCTCTCGGGATCTCTGGGCGGTGTCGCTCCGCGCCTCGGGCGACGACGGACATGGCCCCGTCGCCGCGCTCCGCGGCCGGCTGGCGGACGCACAGCGCCGCCAGCTCGTCGAGGATGGCCGCCCCGTCGCACGCCTGTCGGTGAGCGGCGGAGGCCCTCCGGCGCGCCTCGCCCTCGCGCTGGTCTGGGTGCAGGCCGCGCTCATCGCCGCGGCGCTGGACCCGGTGGACCCACTGTCCATGGACGCCGCCGACGACTGGCGCGATCGCATCGCCAGCGCCCCCTCCTGAGCCGCCGGCCGGCCCCCCGGCCATCTCCCCCTCTGCGTGCCGCAGCGCGCCGGGATATGCGCGCCATCGCGCCCGCGCTGCCGCGGGCAGGCCCCTCGGAGGATGCCCGTGGCCACGCCCCCCACCAACGACGACGCCCGGAAGGGCACGGACGCGCCGCCCGAGCTGCCGGCCTTCCCGGGCCAGGAAGAAGACTTCCTGTTCAAGGCGCAGATGGGCGTCGCCCAGGCCTTCTATGGCTACTGGAAGCACGCGCTCGGCGTGGTCCTCCTGGCCCTGCTCGGCGTCTTCCTGTACGGCTCCTGGCAGAACCACGTCCGCGACAGCAAGCGCACCGTCTATGCCCAGACCGCCAAGGTGAGCAGCACCCTGCAGAAGGGGCTGGAGAAGCACGCCGATGATCCCGAGATGGTGAAGGCCCAGGCCGCCGAGGGTGGCAAGCGCCTCGCGGCGGTCGCGGCGGCGTCGTCGGGGCCCGCGGCGGCCTACACCTGGATCAAGGCCGCCCAGGCCTTCAGCATCGCCGAAGACGCCGACCAGGAACTGGCTGCCTGGGAAGCCGCCAACGCCATCGGGGCCACTGGCGAGCTCGGCTGGTCGGCGGTGCTGGGGCTGGCCACAGCCCTGGCCGACAAGGGCGAGGTAGATCGCGCGGTGACCCTGCTCAAGGGCTGGGCGGGAGACGCCACGACCTATGAAGCGCAGCGCTGCCTGTTCGAGGTCGGGCGCATCTACGAGCTGGCCGGTCGCGGCGATGAAGCCGTCGCCGCGCTGGAAGCCTTCGGCCAGCGCTTCCCGGACTCGCCCATGGCCGCCGACGTGGCCGCGTCCCTGAACCGCATGCGGAGCAACGGGTGAGCGCGTCCGCCTTCGCCGCCATCCTGGGCCTGACGGCCGCCGCGGACCCGCAGCCCGACGCCGCGGGCAGCTACGCCGGGGCCTTCGACGGCGCACCGGTCCTGACCTGGTCGGCGCCGCTGCCGGGGCCCAAGGTGGCCGCCGCCACCCACACCGAGCTCGGCGCCCCCGTGCTCCACGACCGCCGCATCTTCGTGGGATCGGCGGCCGACGACGCCCTGCTGGTGCTTTCTCGGGACGACGGCCGGCTGCTCGCCCGCCTGCCGGCGCGGGGGCCGGTCCAGGCTCCGCCCGTGATCGTGGGCGAACGCATCTGGTTCTCCGACACGGCCGGGGACACCTCCTGCTACAGCCTCGACGACTACCGGCAGGTGTGGCAGCACGAGGGCACCAGCCCCGTCCTCTCACAGCCCCTGGTCGATGCCGGCCGGGTCTATGTCTCCAACATCGACGACGTCGTCGTCGCGCTCGACGCCGCCACCGGCGAATTCCGCTGGCGCCACGCACAGAAGGTCGACCGGGTCGACTCGGGCCCCTCGCTCTACGGGGCGCCCGCCCCCACGATGCTCCACGGCGACGCTCCGCTGCTGATCACCGGCTACTCCGACGGCACCCTGGTCGCGCTCACCCCGGACACGGGGGAGATCTCCTGGCAGCGACGGGTGGGCGAGGGCGCCTGGCCCGACCTCATCGGCGCGGCGGTCGACGACGGTACCTCGCTGCTCGCCGGCGGCTTCAGCGGTCCGCTGCTGGCGCTGGAACCTCGCACCCGCACCGTGCGCTGGCGGGTCGAGACGGGGAGCGCCACCGCCCCCACGCTGGGGCCGGCCGATCCCGCCTCAGGCCTGCCGCAGGTCTTCCACGGCGGCGTGGACGGCGTGCTGCGGGCCATCGACGCTCGCACCGGGGCCGTGCGTTGGGAGTGGGACAGCGCCACCCAGGGTGCGCTCACCCCACCGGTCTACACCGACGCGGGCCTGCTGATCGGCTCGTCCTCCGGCGCGCTCTACCTCGTCGACCCGGCCACCGGCCACGAGACCTGGGAGCTGGACACTGGCTACCTGCTCGCCGGCATCAGCGCAGCCCCCGTCGTCGACGGCCGCCAGGCGATCGTGCTCACCAACGCCGGAAACGTCCTGAGCCTCGTCGTGCCCACCGCCCCCGGGGCCGGTGATCGCGGCGACGGTGACTTCATCCGGGTGGGCGGTCCCGATCGCCCCGACCCCTCCGCCGGAGCTCCCGATGGCGGCTGATCCGCGCGATCGCCCCGCTCCGGAGCAGCCCGCGCCGGCTGACAGCGCTACGGGCGACTCCCGCGGCGATCCGGCGGTGGCCGAGGGCAGCCAGGAGGACCCTCGGGGCCCGTCCCGCCCGGAACACCGCACAGACCACCGCAGCGAGCCCCGTCGCCCCAGCCTGCGGGGTATCGCCAGGCGCCTGCTCTTCGACGCCGGCGACGACGACGCGCCGGACGCTCCCCGGCACGGGGACATCGACGACGACGAGCAGCGCCGTCGACTGGAAGCCCGCGCCATCCTCGGCGCGCTCCTGGAGACGGGGGACAAGGCCAAGACCGAGACCGTCCGCCTCGTCGCCCGAGAGGTGCGGGGCTACCTCGAAGCCCTCGAGCTCGGGCGGGACCTCGAACACCTGCTGACCAACTACTCGCTCGAGGTCAAGGCCAGCGTGCACCTCGCCCCGCTCGACGACGCCGCCCGCAGCGACGGGCCCAAGGCGACGGCTGGGCTGAAGAAGCGGGTGGACCAGCCGACCGACGACGACTGAAGCGCCCGGCGGGGGGCGGTCTCAGAAGCGCTGCCCCCAGCGCGACGGGTCGAGGTCGGCGGGCAGCGGCCCGATGCGGTGCGACAGCGTGCCGATGCCGTCGATGCGGATCGCGACGTCGGAGTCGGGCGCCAGCCAGGTGTCGTGGTCGAGGCCGGTGCAGTCCGGCACGGTCCCCATGCCGATGACCGTCCCGGGCGGGAGCGGAAAGCTGCGCCGCAGGTCGGCGACGACGGCCTGGGGGGTGGCCGCGTACTCGTCGGTGCGGCCCTGCCAGTGGTGGTCGCCCACCCATGCGTCGACCGCCAGCGCGCGGGGATCCGGCAGCGCGTCGGCGGTGACCAGCCAGGGGCCGAGCACGTTGCTGCCGGCGAAGTCCTTGCTGCGGGTGGGGCCCGTGCCGATCATCTCGGGGAGCTGCACGTCGCGGGCGGACACATCGTCGAGGATGGTGTAGCCGGCGATGGGGTCGGGGCCGGCGCCGATGACGATGGCCAGCTCGGGTTCGATGTCGAGGTACTGGCTGTGCCGCGGCCAGGGGGTCTCGCTGCCGGGGCCGACGACCGTGTGGCCCAGCCCCTTGTAGTACCGGAAGGGCGGGCCGACCGACCGCGTGCCGCGGGCGACCACGGCGGTGAGCAGCCACGGAAGTGGAGGGGGTAGGGCGTGGCGGAACAGCGTGCGCGCCGACTGGACGAGGTGGCGCGGCGTCAGCCCCATGTCGATGAGCAGGGGTGGGCGCGGCACGGGCGACAGCAAGCGGACCGAAGACAGCGCGCGCCGCGGGGCTGTCGCCATCGCGATGTCCACCTCGCGTCGTGTCGCCGGGAGGCCCTCCAGGAAGGCGCCCATCGTGGGCACCGCGGTCTCCGACAGGTCGATCAGCGCGTCGCCCTCGACCACGCCGAGCGCATCGCTGTCGTCATCGGCGCGGAAGCTGGCGAGCTTCATGGCTGCCCCGCGCCGTCGGGCGCGTCTTCCGCCGCCCGTCCCGCTTCCGCGGGCGCGTCTTCCTCGACCACCTGGTGCTTGTGCAGGCGGACGAGGATCCCCTCCTCCCGCAGCAGGCGCCGAAGCTCCCACTTGTCGATCTCCTCCAGGTTGTCGAGGATGCCCTCGATCCGGTCGCCGTTGGCATCCAGGCGGTCGATGATCCCCTGGCTGCCCTGGACGGCCCGGCGGGCGTCGCCGATGAGTCCGTCGAGCTGGGCGCGAGACGCGGCGAGGTCACCGCTGGCGGCCTCCAGCTCTTCGACGACTGCGTCGGCCCGGGCGATCACCGGCCGGGCCTCGCTGGCCGCGGCGCGGACCTGTGAGAGCGTGGCCCGGGTGTCGTCGACGATTCCGGGCAGGTCGTCGCTGGCGACTGCGGTGTTGTGGAGCAGGCGCTCCAGGTCGCCGACCATGCGCTCGACCCGATCCGGGTCGGAGCTGAGCGCGTCGTCGAGGGCGGCCACGGAGCGCGACACCGCGGCGGGATCCACCGCGTCGAGGATCGGCCCGAGCCGGTTGACGAGCTGGTCGATCTCCAGCGGCGGCGCGATCACGGCGAGGGTGTCGCCCTCTTCGAGGAGCGGAGCGGCCGCGCTGCCACCGACGATCTCGACGTACTTCTCGCCCAGCACGGACCGCGCCCGGACGGCGACGCGGGCGTCGCCGTGGATCCCGGCATCCTGGCGGATGGCCAGCGCCAGGACGGCCTTGCCGTCTTCCACGCGCAGGCTGTCGACCCGGCCGATCGCGACGCCCGCGACCTTGACCTCGGCCCCCTCGGTCAAGCCGGCGGCGTCGTCGAGGCGGGCCGTGGCATGTACGAAGCGCCCGAGCCCCTGCATGGCCCCGACCTGCAGGGCCATCCAGGCGAGCAGCCCGGCGGCGACGAGCACCAGGACCCCGACCCCGAGCTCGTGGCGGCGGTTGCGTGCCATCGGCCCGGGCTATCCGGGGCTCGGCAGCACAGCCACCTCGTCCGGCCCCGTGGGCAGGACGAGGTTGCGCTGCAGGAATTGGCGGACGATGGGGACGTCGGTGCGGAGGAAGCGCGCGGTGCGGTCCCACGCCACGAGGTGACCGTCGAAGAGCATGGCGATGTGGTCCGCGACCTTGACCGTGCCGACGATGTCGTGGCTGATGACCACGAAGGTCACGCCGAGCTGCCGCTTCATCTCGACGATCAGCTCGTCGATCTGGTCGCTGGTCATCGGGTCCAGGCCGCTGTTGGGTTCGTCGAAGAGCACGACCTCGGGTTCCGTGATGATGGCCCGGGCCAGCCCCACGCGCTTGCGCTGGCCGCCCGAGAGGCTGCTGATCGACCGCCCCCAGGTCCCGGGAAGGCCGACGAGGGCGAGCTTGTCTTCGACGCGAGCTCGGATCTCGGCCGGCGGCAGGCGGGTGTGCTGCACGAGCGGGAAGCCGATGTTCTCTCCCACCGTCATGCTGTCGAACAGCGCGCCGTCCTGGAACAGCATCCCGAAGCGGCGGCGCACCGCGTACAGCTCGCGTTCGGTGGCGGCACCCATGTCGGTGCCGAAGCAGAGCACGCGGCCGGCGTCGGGGTGGAGCAGGCCGACAATGAGCTTGAGCAGCACGCTCTTGCCGGTGCCGGACGGGCCGATGATCGCCGTCGTCTCGCCGGTCGGGATGTCCATGCTGATGCCGTCGAGGACGACGTGGTCGCCGAAGGCCTTGCGGACGGCCTCGATCCGGATGGCGGGGCCCTGCTCGGCGCTGCTCACAGGGAGATCCCCCCGTAGAGCAGCTCGCTCATGAAGTAGTTGCAGATGACGCAGACGACGGCGCTCACGACCACGGCGCGGTTGGTCGCCTGGCCGACACCCTCGGGGCCCGACGTGCAGGAGAACCCGAAGTAGCAGCTCACGACACAGATCACGGCGCCGAAGAAGACCGCCTTGAGCATGCCGTAGACGAAGTCCATGGGGGCGATGCCGGTGGCGGCGAAGCGCAGGAAGACCTCGCCGTTGAGATCGAGCTGGTGCACGGCGACGAGGTAGCCTGACGCGACCATCAGGAAGATGCTGAGGATGGTCAGCGCGGGCAGGACGAGCACGATGCCCAGCAGGCGGGGGGTGACGAGGTGGGCGTAGGGGTTGACCGCCATGACCTCGAGCGCGTCGATCTGCTCGCGGATCCGCATGACGCCGATCTGGCTGGCCATCTCGGTGCCGGCCTTGGCGGCCACCATGGACGCCGCGATGATGGGCGCCAGCTCGCGGGCGCCGGCGAGGGCGACGAAGAGCCCGACCAGCCGCCCACCTCCCAGCGGCCGCATGGCGTTGTAGCCCTGCAGGGCGAGGTTGGTGCCGACAAAGCTGCTGATGATGACGAGGATGGGCAGGCTCTTGAGCCCGATGCGCCAGGCCTCCTCCATCATCTTGCCGCGCGGGGGACCGTAGCGGAGCGCGGCGCGCACGAAGTCGTGGACGAACCAGGCGAGATCCCCGGTGGTGGTGAGCAGGGCGATCACGTGCCGCCCCCGCCGGCCATGGCCGCCCCGAACAGCGCGGTGGTCAGGAAGTAATTGAGGATGATGAAGGCGACGACGCTGTGCACGACGGTGTTGTTGACCGCTCGCCCGACACCGGCGGCGCCGCCGCGGGCGTGGAAGCCGTGCCAGGTGGCCACCAGCCCGATGGTCAGCCCGAAGACCGTGGTCTTGACCAGCCCCCCCCAGACATCGGCCGGACCGCAGAGCGCCCACATCTCGGCGATGTAGGTGCCCGCGGGCTCGCCCTTGAGCATCACGGCGGTCACGTAGCCGCCGACGAGGCCGGCGGCGGAGCCGGCGATGTTGAGCAGGGGGCAGGCCAGGGTCAGCGCGAGCACCCGGGGGACGACGTGGTAGCGCAGGCTGTCGACCGCCATGACCTCGGTCGCGTCCAGCTCCTCCTTGATGCGCATCGCGCCGAGCTCGGCCGCGCAGCTCGACCCGCCCTGGGCGGCGACCAGCACGCTGGCCAGCACCGGGGACAGCTCGCGCAGGACGGCGACGCTGACGAGGCCCGACAGCAGGCGCTGCGCCCCGAACATGTCGAAGATCTCGAGGCCCTGGAGGCTCATCACCATGCCGAAGGGCGCCGTCACCGCGACGACGGGCAGCAGGCAGCGCAGCGTGGTCGTCCAGCAGTGGCTCAGCGTGGACGAGATGAAGCGCGGTCCCGTCAGGGTCCGACGCAGCACCGCGGCGGCGAAGCCGGCGAAGCGCCCGGCGCGGGCGACCGGTCTCAACAGGGTGGCGACCCGGGGGCTGGAGGCGGGTGCGGACATCTGAGACGAGCTAACGTGGGGCCTGTCCTGCGGGTCGTCGGCGGAAGCCCTTCGCCCCCTCGGGGTTGGCAGGGGGACCCGCCCGCCCCTCGCTCTCGGAGCCCACGATCTCCTGGCTGCTCGCCCTCGCCCTGTCGGTCCACGCTCTGTCGGTCCTCAGCTCGCCGGCCCACGCCGCGAGCCCGCTGCTGCCGGCCGCGGATGTCGCCGACATCGACCTGCGGGCCTGGTGGCGCCAGGGAGAGCTGGTGGTGGGGCTGCCCGAAGCGCCGGGACGCCCGGGGCTCCGCCCGCTCGAGAGCCTGGCGCCGGTCATGCTGCCCGCCGACCTCGACGCATGGGCCGCCCTCGGTGACTCCTGCGTCACCCGCCCCGAGAGCCGGCTGAAGGTGGGCGAGCGCAAGCTGACGGCGCGGGTGACGGCGTCGGCCGAGGGACCCGTCGTCCAGCTCCTCGACGGCAAGCAGGTGGTCGCCGTCAACGCCCTGGGTCGCCCCGCGCTGGTGTGCGAGGTACTCCTCGCCGACGCCGACGCGCTGCCGGGCCCGGAGATCCTGGTCGCCTGGCGCCTGGAGGTGGGCGACGAAGCCGGCGGCGAGCTGCGCGGGTTCACCGTGTGGCGGGTCCCCGAGTCGCTGCTCTGAGGATCAGCCCTCGGTCGACGCGTCCGCGGGTGGTGGGGCGTCGGCGGGCGCAGCATCCCCGGAGGCCGCGTCCCCGGAGGCCGCGCTGTCGGGGAGCGCTGCGGGGGCCTGGGTGCCGACGGCGTCAGCGGCCACCCAGCCGAAGTCGAGGTCCTTTCGCACGCGGATCTTGTCGCCCTCCTGCATGACGACCTCGACCTCGGTGCCGGCGGGCAGCGAGGTGACCGCGGCGTCGCCGTCGGGCCAGCGGACGAGGGTCACGTCGCGGGTCAGCGTGGCCGTAGAAGCGACCTGCTCGATCTGGGGGGGCGGTGCGGGGACGGCAGGGGTCGCCGCCGGTTCCTGGGCGAGGGACAGGCCCAGGAAGAGCATGAGCGCCAGCATCGGTTCTCCGAACGGGGATTCAGCGGATCAGCAGACCCGCCGCCGCAGCAAATACCACGGCGACACCCAGCTCGGCGATGAGATCGAGTGCGATGTGTTCCATGGCGAGCACGAATGCCATGCCATGTAGCCACCCGCAACCCCTTTCTCGTCGTGTGCGGCAGCCTGTGCCCCCGGGTTAGCCGGCGGCATGGCGACGCTCTTCTCTCGCGATCTCCAGGTCGCCGTGCTGGCCAGCGGCAGCAGCGGGAACTGCACCTACATCGGTGACGGCCACGCCGGCGTCATCGTCGACTGTGGCATCTCAGCGAAGCAGGTGCTCGCCCGCCTCGACAGCCTGGGGCTGTCGGACGCGCCCATCGACGCCGTCCTGATCACCCACGAGCACGGCGATCACGTCGGCGGCGCCCGCGTGCTCTGCGACCGCCTGCACAAGCGGCTCGGTCGCTGGGTGCCCTTCCTGATGACCCGGGGCACGCGCGATGCACTGCGGGAGCGCGCGACGCCAGCGGCGGTCGAGGTCGTGTCCGCCGGCGTGGCGGTCGAGCTCAAGCACATGCTGCTGGACCCGTTCAGCATCCCCCACGACGTCGCCGATCCCGTCGCCTGGCGGGTGGGCCTGGGCGGACACAAGGTCGGCGTGATCACCGACCTGGGCCGTCCGACCACCCTGGTCGAAGACAAGCTGCGCAGCCTGTCCATCGCGGTGCTGGAGTTCAACCACGACTTCGACATGCTGATGGGCGGCAGCTACCCCTGGCAGCTCAAGCAGCGCATCCGCAGCAGCCACGGGCACCTCAGCAACGACCAGGCCGGCGAGCTGCTGGAGCGAGGGCTGGGGGACTCCCTGCGCCACCTCGTGCTCGGCCACCTCAGCGACGAGAACAACCGGCCCGTGCACGCCGTGGCGGCGGCCACGGCCGCGCTGCAGCGCGCCGGCGCCGGCGACCGGGTGCAGGTCGCGGTGGGGGAACAGCGCACGCCGCTCCCCCCGGTCACCCTGCCCGCGGTGGACTGGTAGGGCTGGCTACTTCGCCGCGGCCAGGTCCCCTGCCCAGGCGCCGCGCCGCGTGTCGGCGAGCTGCTCGCGCCACCGCCAGACCGCACCGTCGGTCGCCTTGAGCACCCGGGCGCAGCTTCGGCTGACCGTCGGGACCGAGGTGTTCGCCATTCGGGCGATCTCGGACTTCGACAGGCCGGCGGCTTCGCCCAGCCACCACATGGCCACCCAGCGTTCCGGGTTGCCGCTGCGGCCGATGCGGGCCGTCAGCAGCTTGCGCATGGGCATGCCGGTCACCCGCGCGGCCTGCCGCAGCGCTTCCCGCGGCGACATCAGGGGCTGGTCGGCGGGCAGGGCGCTGCCGGTGCCCATGACGGTGGCGCGGGGGCCGTTGGTGGAGGTGTCGAGGGTCGCCTGGAAGGCGAGGCTGCCCAGCGTGCGGGCGTGCCGGTCCAGGACCACGCGGTAGCCGCCGGCTTCGTCGAAGGCGGCGTGCAGCTCTTCGGTGGCCAGCCAGGAGGGCGGGCTGGCGTGCCCGGCGTAGACGTGGTGGCTGGTCCAGCGGCCGCGGTCGGGGTGGACGGCGCGGCCCTGGGCGACCGGCAGCAGGTGCAGGCTGGCGGCGACCGTGCGCCAGTAGGCGGTGTCGTCGATGCGGCGACTGCCGAAGCGACCGCGGAAGCGCTGGCCGTCGGTGCCGTGGCGGTGGTTCCAGTTGCGCGAGTGGGCCGACTGCAGGTACTGGATGGCGCCACTGAGCTGGCCCCGGAGGCTACGGAGCAGCAGGTGGTACTCGCCGTCGCCGAGGGCGAAGGCGTGGACCTCGACGCCGAAGCGCGGGCGCAGCTCGGCGAGGAGGGACAGGAAGGCGGCGCGGTCCTCGTCGTCGCTGAGCACCTCGCCATCGTGCGTGGCGCGGTTGTAGACGTGGTGGTGCGCACCGGGGAAGTCGACACGGGACAGACGGGGCATCGTCAAGCTCCAAGGGCGGCGGGGCCGCGTGGGGGAAAGATCGCCGGAGCGGCGAACAAGGAGGGACTCCACCAACAAGGAGCCACCTCGCGCACCACGCTACCAGTGCGCGCCTGTTCAAAGTGTCACCAATGTTCACGGCGGCCGACCCGTCGCCCGCCCCCGTGGCCGCCCCAGATCCCCGGCGCTGCGCTCAGATCTCCGCGCCCAGCTCGATCCCCACGGCCCGTGCTTCGTGGATGAGCGGGTGGTCGAGGCCGACCAGTCGCGGCTCCGTCGCCGCGTCGGACAGGGGCACGCTGTCCACGACGCCGTTGTGCAGCCGGACGAGGCGCCCCCAGTGGCCCCGCTCGATCAGCTCGACGGCGTGGATGCCGAAGCGGGTGGCCAGCACCCGGTCGAAGGGCACGGGGCTACCGCCCCGCTGGAGGTGGCCGAGCACCGTGACCCGGCTCTCGACCGGCGAGCGCTCGGCGATGAGGCGGGCCAGCGTCTGGGCCGCGCCGCCAGCGACGATGCGGCCCTGGCCGTGGGCCATCGAGGCGGGCAGGCTCCCTCCCTGCTTCGGAGCGGCCCCCTCGGCGACCACGATGAGGGTGAAGGGGCGACCGCGCTCACGGCGCCGCTCGATCTTGGCCACGATCCGGGCGGGGTCGTAGGGGATCTCGGGCAGCACGATGCAGTCCGCCCCCCCGGCGACGCCCGCGTACAGCGCGATCCAGCCGGCGGTGCGCCCCATGACCTCCAGCAGCATCACGCGATCATGCGCTTCGGCTGTGGTGTGCAGGCGGTCGAGGGCCTCCGTCGCGACCTCCACCGCCGACCAGAAGCCGAAGGTGAAGTCGGTGGCCGCGAGGTCGTTGTCGATGGTCTTGGGGACGCCGACGACGGGGATGCCGTGGTCCTGCATCAGCTTCCAGGCGATGTTCTGGCTGCCGTCGCCGCCGATCGAGATGATCCCCTCGAGCCCCTCGTCGCGGATCGCGTCGGCCAGCTCGGCGCTGCGATCCTGGACGGCGCCGTCGGGCCCGACGTACTCGAAGGGGTTGCCGCGGTTGGTGGTGCCGAGGATGGTGCCGCCGCGCGGCAGCAGGCCCTGGCAGCTCCGCGGCGTCAGATCCTGCAGGCGTCGGGGGTGCTCCAGCAGGCCGTCGAAGCTGTCCTCGATGCCCACCACCTGCCAGTGCAGGCGGCCGACGCCGTACTTCACCACGGCACGGATGACGGCGTTGAGTCCGGGGGCGTCGCCCCCACCCGTCATGATGCCGATGCGATGGGTGGCCATGGATGTCTCCGAGGAGGAAGCGAAGGGCGCTGCGACCGGCGGAGCGTAGCCCGTGGCGTCGGGGGGACGCGAGGGGTCCACCTCCGCTCGAGGACGAGGGGTCCGCCCCCGCTCGGGGAGGGAGGCGACCTCGCCATGCCGGAGGACACGGGGTGGCCGCCGCGGGGCGGGGGCGCTGTTAGTTGCGCGGCATGTTCCCGGCCCTGCTGACGATCGCGACCGCTCTCCCCTCGGCCCGAGCCGCCGGTGTCGATCCGGCAGCGCTGGCCTCGACCTGCACGGCGGGCGACGCGAGCTCCTGCCTGTCGCTGGCGCGCGCTCGCACCGGGGCCGGGCTGCCGGTCGACCTCGTCTCGGCGCGGGAAGCCTACGACCGCGCCTGCGCCCAGGGCCTCACGGAGGGCTGCGTCGGCTCCCAGGGCATCGCCCGCCTCCTCGGCCGCCACGTCGACCTGCACCTGCTGCACTCCGAGCCGCGGGTCTGGGTGCTGTCCGGGCCGACGCGCGTGGCCGCCGGTGACGTGACCTCGCCGGTCAGCGGCGCCCTGGTCGACGCCGTCGACGCACGGCTGCACTTCGCCGCGACCTGCTACGCCGCGGGCGTCGAAGACAACCCGGGGATGGAGGGTCTGCTCGATCTGAGCCTGCTGTTGGCCGCCGGCCGGGTCGACGAGCTGGTGCTGCACCAGGCATCCCTGGCCGACGAAGACGTCGCGCGCTGCATCGTAGAAGAGCTGGGCCGCGTGCTGCTCCCCCCCGGAGAGCCCGACGGCGAGGTCTTCCTCCGCCTGCGCGCCGAGCCCGCACCGGCCGCCGGACGGCGGCCCCCCGTCATCCAGGATCACCTCGCGGACGGCGCCCAGGCGACCATCGGCGACCCGGTGCTCGCGCTAACGGACGACAGCCCCGACCGCCGCCGCCTCGAGATCGCGGTCACTGCGGCCGCCCGCAAGGCCCTGGCTGGTGCTCCCTGCGTCATCGACGACGTCGAGACCGGCCACTGGGACCCGGTGCGCCTGGGCGTCGACCTGGTGGTCGAACCCGAGGGCCGCGCCAGCTCCGTCGTCGTCACCTCCGACGCCGAGGGCCGCGGGGAGCTGACCCGCTGCCTGCAGAGCCACCTCGACGACCTGCCTGTCGGGCAGACCGGCCTGCCGGATCGCCTGCGGGCCAGCGTCCAGATGCGGGTCGCCCCGGTGTGGACGGGCACCTGGGTGCCCTGAGCACCCGCCCTACTTCGCCTGGGCGATCACCTGGTCGTGCGGCCGGATGGCGGCGAAGTCCTTGATGTGGCCCCAGATGGCCTTGACGCCGCGCGCCATGTAGTCGAGGTCTTCGAGGCTGTTGAGGTGGCGGAGCTGGTGCGCCAGGAACTTCGGGTGCATGTAGAGCTTGTAGAACTGCCCCGCCATGCGGACGACCTCTTCTTCGTCCATGTCGGTGAGCACGCAGACCGGTTCGGTCATGTCGTAGCGTTCATACGCCGTCTCTTCGAAGCGGATCCAGCCGTTGCGCTGGCAGAGGTCGAACAGCGGCGTGCCGGGGTAGGGCATGACGACCGTGGCCTGCAGGTGATGGGCGAGGCCGTTGTGCATCAGGTACTTCGCGAGGTTCAGCGTCTCGTAGGCGTCCTCCCGCGTCTCCCAGGGGTAGCCGACCATCAGCGTGAGGTGTGGCTGCAGCCCCGCGGCCGTCGCCATCTTGCAGCCCTCGATGATCTGCTCCTTGGTGAGCTTCTTGTCGAGGATGTCGATGGTCCGTTCGCTGGCCGACTCGATCCCGAGGATGAGCTTGCGGAAGTTGGCCTTGGCCATCAGCTCGCAATTCTTCGGCGTGAAGTAGTCGAAGCGGAAGTTGCAGTCGAAGATGACCTCTTCGTTGATCTTGCGATCGATCATCTCGTTGCAGAGGCGGGTCAGCCAGTTGCCGCCGGGCAGGGCGCCGGTGTCGTCGAAGATGTTCTTGGCGCCGTAGCGCTCGATGAGCATCTCCATCTCGGCGGCGAGGTGTTCGGGCGGCACGACCGAGAACTGCGGGTAGGTCACCGTCCAGGAACAGAAGGTGCACTTGCCGTAGGGGCAGTCGCGCCCGGCCATCGTCCAAAGGAAGGGCAGGCGCTTCTTCCACTTCTCGAAGTAGAGGTGGGCGTTGGTGAGGTCGCGATCCATCCACGGCAGGTCGACGAGCTTGCCCCAGGGCTTGTAGGGGCCAGTGGTGTCCCAGCCACCGTCGTCGGTGCGGTAGTAGACACCGGGCTTGAGCGCATCGCCCTTGGTGAGGTGGTCGGCGATGTTCTCGAGGCTGAAGTCGTAGTCACCCCCGGTGATGCAGAAGTCGACGTTGGACTTCTGCATGGACTCGACGGGGTTGCCGGCGATGTGGTCGCCGAACATCACGACCTTGGCGCCCGGCGAGAGCTCCTTGATGCGGTCGATGATCTGCCAGTGCTCGCGGATGACGGGGGACTTGGTCTCCATGGCGACCAGCTCGGGCTGGAAGTCACGGACGAGGCGGGCGAACTGCGACCAGTCCTTCTGTTCGGCGATGCAGTCGTTCCAGACGACCTGGTGGCCGCGTTCCTGCAGCAGGGTGGCCGCCGACGCCGGCACGCAGGGGTAGAGGTAGCTGGGCTCGTGGAACCACTGGAACTGCCGGTTCTGGGTCAGCATCGGGCTGCCCTTGCTGCTGTCGAGCGGGGGGTAGGTGACCAGCGCGCGCATGACAGGTGGCTCCTGGAGGCGGGGGTGTGCAGTCTCCGGCGGGGACCGGGTGCGGGGGAGGGGGCCGGGCAGGCGGGTGAACGAGGGCGGGACGGCGTTCAGCACCGCGACTGACGCACGGGCGGCAGCCTAGCCTCGATTGCGGGGGGTCGCCAGGGGGGGGGGGCCTGCCTGACTGGGAGAGGGAGGAAGGCCCCTCGTCCTCGTCGCGTGCCCGTAGACCACAATCAGGTGACCCCACACCCCGGGGGGTGGGGATCCGCCTCGGGCCGGGCTATCAGCGGGGCGGTCCAGGTGCTCCGCGCTGACCCTGGATCCGGCCCGCGCCGGGCCTTCGAGGACGTCGTGGCCAGCGAAGATCACGAGAGCGACAAGCCGATGTCCGGGGTGCGTACTGCCGGGATGACCGACCGGGTGCACGGCACCGGCTTCACCTACGACTGCCGTGTGGGCTTCCACGAGTACGAGCGACACATCCGCCAGCGGGTCTCGGTCGACTTCGAAGCCGAGACCGACTGGCAGGACTGCGCCCGCCGCGATCGGGCCCGCGACCTCGTCGACTACTACGAGATCAACAAGGCGATCCAGGCGCTCGTCGACGGCCGCCAGTGGCGGCTCATCGAAGCCATGGCCGAAGACATCGCCCGGCTCATCTGCACGCGCTTCCCGGTCAGCCGGGTGCGGGTGCGGGTCAACAAGCTGCCCTTCGACATGCCCAACGTCGGCTCCGTGGGCGTGGAGTGCTGGCGCACGCCCACGGACTTCGAGGGCATCGACGACGACCAGCTCGCCGGGTGGCGGGGGGACCGCTGAGCGACGACGCCACCACGCTCCGGTCGGCCCGCCGCTCGATGCGGGTGTTCAGCAACAGCGCCATGAGCGCCGACGGCAAGCTGGGCACCTTCGCCCACGACCACGTCGCCATCGGGTCGGCGGAAGACCGGCGTCGCATGCAGGTCCTCCGGGCCCAGGCGGACGCCGTGCTGGTCGGCGGGAAGACCTTTCGCAACTGGCCGCTGCCCCTCGTCGAGGATCCCGGTGCGCTGCGACCGGAAGAGGAGCGTGGCCCGCGCAGCCGCCCGATGATCAACGCCGTGATCACCCGCCGCGGCTTGCTGGATGCCCGCGAGCGCCCGGGTCGCTGGCCGGACCCACGGGTGGAGCTGCTGGTCTTCACGGGTCCGGGTGTGGACGCCGGCGCCCACCGCGACCGCTTCGGCGCGGAGCTGTTCGCCCTGGACGACCTGACGGTCGACGCCGTGCTGCGCGAGCTGAAGCGACGGGGCTGTCGGTCGGTGCTCGTGGAGGGTGGGGGCGACCTCATCTTCGCGGTGCTCTCTGCCGGCTGGCTGGACGAGCTGTTCATCACCCTCTGCCCGATGCTGATCGGTGGTGCCAGCGCGCCCACGCCGCTGGACGGACCGGGCCTGCGTGCGGACGCGCTGGTCGACCTTCGCCTCGTCGACGTCGAGCGGGTGGACGAAGAGCTGTTCCTGCACTACGAAGTGCGGCGCGGAACCAGCGAGGTGCGGCCCTGATCCCGACGATGCCGTCGGGAGGACGAGGGGCCGAAGGGACTTCGCTGTCGCGTCGCCGGTCGCAGGACCGATCCCCTGAGCGAGACGAGAGGACGCTGCATGAGCCTGGTCGAGCAGCCCTGGTGGGATGAATTCATCGAGGCCCTGGCCGAGTACCCGCTCTACGAGCTGGCGCGGCGGTACCGGGTAGACGAACCTCGCGCCATCGAAGCGCTCCTCGCGGTCAGCCGGGGTGGGCCGGTGACGGAAGAACCGTGGTGGCCGGAAGCCGTGCGGATCGCCGGTTCGTATGGGATCCGCCAGGCCGCTCGGATGTTCGCGACCAACCCCCGCCGGATCCGCCGGGGGCTGGCGCGGGCCGGTGTCCGCGTCGGCGGGCAGCGGGTCGGCGACGAGGGAATCGCCGCGCTCGCGCCCTTCCGGGAACGCCTCGGCAAGGAACCTGACCACGTCATCGCCGCAGACGCGAAGGTGACGGTGGAGGCCGTCCAGGGCGAGCGCCGGCGGCTCGGCATCGACGCCTTCCGGCCCGAACCGGCGCCCCGGCCCGAACCCGAAGACACCCCGCTGCCGCCCGCGGCCGATGCGCTGCCCCCTGCGGCCGACGCGCTGCCCCCTGCGGCCGACGAGCCCGGTGCGCGAAAGCCGCGTCGCAAGGTGGTCCGCGAGCGGCGCCTGCGGCCCCAGGACGCCGAGCCCGCCCCGGTCGTCCGGCGCCCCAGCATCAGCGAACGCTCGACAAAGACCCGCGTGGTGAGCTGGTCGCGGCTCGACGAGCGGCGGCGAGAGGTGCGCCGCGTCGTCCGGCCGGAGCCGACGCCGCCGACGCCGACCCAGGAAGAGCTGGACGCGGCGCAGGCCCGGCGGCGCGAACGTCGTGGGCGCACGCGGATCATCCGTCCGGACCGCATCACGCTGGACGACACGCCCCAACCAGAGGTCACAGCCCCAGCGCGCAAGCGCCGGGTCGTGCGGCGCAGCGCCTCGCCCCACGGAGAGGTCCGAGAGCTGAGCGTCGCCGACATCGACATCTCGGAGATCATCCCCGACGCGGACAAGGCAGCCGACGCGCCGCGGGTGGTGATGCCCCCGGCGACCGCCGCGGATGAACCGGTGGCGAGCGACGATGCGCCGACGACGCCCGCCAGCCGGTCGGCGACAGCACCGGAACCCGAAGCCGTGGCGCCCGAAGCCCTGGCGGAACCCGCGGCGACCGAAACGGACGAGGCGCCCCTCGCAGAGGTGATCCCGCTGTTCTCCGCGCCGGTCGTCACCGACCACGCCCTCGCCTGGCAGGTGCTGGTCGACGGACAGCCGCTGCCCCTGGTCTTCATCGCCTCCAGCGCCGGAGAAGCCGCGGCGCGGGTGAGCGACCACGTCGCTGCCCACCAGCTCCGCCACGCCAGCCTGCGCCTGGTCGGCCCCGCGTTGTCGCTGTAGCCCGTGGCTGCCGACCGCTTGGGGATCGTGGGGGGACTCGCAGTTGGCGTGGTCCTCGGCTTCGTGCTCGGGGGCATCGGACCGCGCAGGGAACTCGCCAGCACCCAGGCCGAGCTGAGCGCGGCCCGCGACCAGATCGTCGAGCTGCAGGCGCGCCAGGGCCGTCGCAGCCCGCTCGGAATGCTGGGGCTGGGCGGTGGGGGTGGAGCATCCCCGGCTGAGTCTGAAGAACAGGCGCCAGCGCCGCCCTCGACCGAGGTGCCGACCGCCGAGGCGGCGGCGCCAGAGCCTGTGGTCGCCGATGTGGGTGAGCGCCCGCCGCCGCCAGAGCCCCAGGCGTCGCGCGACCTCGCCAGCTTCGACGCCGCCGTGGAAGCCCAGCGGATCCGTCGGGAACAGAGCCGCGCGGCCCTCATCGAGCAGGCCGATCTCGACGACCAGCAGATCGCTGAGTTGGACGCGGCCATCGCCGAGATGAACGTGCGCTTCGGCGAGATGAGCGAGGAACTACTGGACTTGTCGACGATGTACGACGACATGGGGTCTTCCGAGACGCTGCACGCCGTCCACGAGGTCACGGGCGTGCTCTACGACACCCAGGTCGAGCTCGAAGCCATCGTCGGAGAAGATCAGCTCGACGCCGTCGATCCCGACGCGCGGGAGATCTGGAACTACATCGACCTCGAGGCCTTCCGGGACACCGTGGAGGCGGCGCAGGACCAGGGACCGGTCGACCCGTGACCGGGGTCCTGCGCGACGCCATCGTCGTCGCCGGGTTTGACCTGCGGGCCTCGCTGCGCTCGCGCAAGGCGCTGCTCCTGCTGCTGCTATACGTGGCCGGGGCGGTCGTCGCCGACGCCGGCTTCGTCAACGTGCTGCAGGCCATCGAGCGAACGGCGGCGGACGCCCTCGCGGTGGCGGCCACCGACACGCCGGGGACCATGACGGCCAGCCTGATGGCCAACGAGCAGCTCCTCGACGTGGTCAGTGAGCTCGTCGGGGACCGCGTGCTCGCCCGGCAGCTCCTGTCCATCCCGCCCATGGCGCTGTTCTACGGCTGGGTGTCGCTGAGCTTCGTGCCGGTGCTCGTCGCGCTGACCAGCAGCGACGCCATCGCCGCCGACGTCGAGTCGGGGGCGGCGCGCTTCGCGCTGGTGCGCACGGGGCGGGGGGCCTGGGCGCTCGGCAAGCTGCTGGGGCAGGCGCTGCTCATGGCGGTGGGGCTGCTGCTCGGGGCCGTGGCGACCTTCATCGTCGGCTACGGCTGGACCCGCGGCTTCGACCCCCTGGCCAACCTCTCCTGGCTGCTTCGGCTGACCGGGCGGGCGTCCTTGGTGGGTGTTGCCTGGCTCGGGGTCGTGCTCGGCCTGTCGCAGCTCACGCGACACACCAACCGAGCCCGCGTGCTCGGCGTGCTGGCGCTCATCCTGCTCGGTGCGGGGCGGGCCTTCCTCACGCACGCGCCGGTCGTGCGCGACAACGCCGCCGCCCTGGCCGACAGCCTGCTGCCGCTGTTCATCGGCAGCCACGTCGTGGATCTGTGGCAGCCGGCGCTCGCGGACCGTCTGCCGGCGGTCGTGATGCTGCTGGCCCTCGGCGCGGCCGCCTTCGCTGGCGGGCACCGCGTGTTCTCCCGGCGGGACGGCTGAGGTGGCCGCTTCCTCAGGGATGGCGCTGCAGACCCGGGGGTTGCGTCGGCGCTACGGGTCGACCGTGGCGCTCGACGGTCTCGACCTCGACGTCCCCAGCGGCGTGGTGTGCGGCCTGGTGGGGCCGAACGGGGCGGGCAAGACCACGACCATGGGCGTCGTGGCGGGCTTGATCCAGCCGGACGCGGGCAGCGTCGACGTCCTGGGCGGCGGCCCCTTCGACCCGGCGCGGCACGCCGGACGGGTCGGGCTCCTGCCGCAGGACTGCGCCTTGCCGGCGGCCCTCCCGGTCGGCGAGGTGCTCGCCTTCTACGGGCGGCTGCAGGGCATGACCGCGACCGAGGCGCGCCGGGCCGCCGCGCAGCTCCTTGAAGAGGTCGACCTCGCCGACCGCGCCGCACAGCGCGTCGGCCAGCTCTCCCACGGCATGCGCCGGCGCGTGGCCGTGGCCCAGGCGCTGCTCGGCGACCCCGAGCTGGTGCTGCTCGACGAGCCGACCAGCGGCCTCGACCCCCACCTCGTCGTGCGCATGCGGGCCCTGCTGCGGGCACGCCGGGGCCGCTGCACCCTGGTGGTGTCGTCCCACGTCCTCGCCGAGCTGGAGGCGAGCTGTGACCACGTGATCTTCATGGAGCGCGGTCGGTGCATCGCGGCGGGCTCCATGGCGGATCTGACCGGGCGCAGCCGTCAGGTGATCGTCGAGTTGGAGGCGGGGTTCGACGCCGCCAGCCTGCTCCCGTCGCTGCGGGACGCGGGCCTCTCGGCCCGGGCCGACGGCTGCCGGCTGGTCGTCGGTGGCGCGGCAGGCGAGGGGAGCGCGGTCCTCAACGCCCGGCTGCTGCCGCTGCTCCTCGCGGCGGGTGCACCCATCGTCGAGGTCCAGGCCGGCCGCAGCCTCGAGGCGACCTGGATGGCCCGGCGGGAGGCTCGGAGCGGGGACGGCGAAGCGTAGGTCCGGCGCGCGCCACTTCGGAGGGGTGATGGTCTGTCACCCCCCGTTCGTGGCGCCGATTACGCCACTGTTTCGGGGTGATCCCGGTATCACCGGCGGTCCGTGGCGCCGTTCGCGCCACTTCGGTGGGGTGATGGCCTGTCACCCCTCGTCCGTGGCGCCGACACGCCGACCGCCGCCGCGCACCCAGGAGCGCAGCCGCCACTGGTCGCCGACGGCCCGGAGCAGCGCCGGATCGCAGGCGTAGCTCGAGAGCCGCTGCACCGTCCGCAGCGGCGTGGCCAGGGTTTCGGCGATGGCGCGGGTGCGAAAGCCGGGGCAGGCAAGCTGTACTGCGGCGGCTCGGGCGTGGACGACGAGGCGTCGGGGTCCGGACAGCCCCGGGAGGGCGACGGCCGCGGCCGCGGCGTCGGCGAGCGCGGAGAGGTCGGCGGCCGCCAGTTCACGCGGTTCGAGGCCGAGCAGCTCGACCAGGTCCGCTCGCCGTACCCGTGGGAGGTGCTGCGCCACGACCGGGCGCATCCAGCCCGCGTTGACCCGCAGGCCCATCAAGTCGGGCAGGGCGCTGGCTTCGTGGAAGGGATCCGGAGCGATGCCGTGGTGGCGCTCCTGGTCGAGCACGTAGCGGAACAGGTTGCGCAGGTGTGCCTGGTCGTGGATTGGCTTGAGGCGCGCGGGCTCCAGCTTCTCGGCGCGCCCGAGCAGGTGGCCCAGCCCGATCTGCAGCCGCCGCGCCAGCTCGCCGACCTCGGCGCGGGTGCCCAGGGCAGGGACGTGCGCGTGCGTGTCGGGGGCGTGGAAGGCCACCACCGGCCACCCCTTCGCCACCCGTGCCACGAGAGCTGACCACGCCCGCCGCGCGTGGGTGCCAGGAGCGAGCACGGCGTCGTCTTCTCGCCGCAGGATGATCTGCCAGCCGATCGCCATGGGGCACCTCGCCAGCCGTCCGCATGCAAGTCGTGCGCCAAATGTGATTCCAGCGACTTGTGGGTCCGGGGTGTCGAATATCCGACACCCCCCTGTCGAGGATTCGACACCCCCCTGTCGAGGATTCGAAACCCCCCTGTCGAGGATTCGACACCTCCGCCTCCTCTCCGACGCGCGCTGCCACGGAGGGCGTCTGGGGCGTCTGCGACACCGGTGGTGTCCGATGACTCCGCGCTCAGGGGCAGCCGCCGCCGCCTTCGACGTCGATGGAACGGGCTTCGTCCAGCGTGACCGAGCGGAGACCGCGCGCCTCCACCTCGGCGAACAGGTCCATCACCAGCGCCGCAGCGTCGCCTTTGTAGCCGGGGCTGGAGCGGTGGGCGTATGAGCTCGGGTGGATGACGATGCCGATTCGGTGGCGGTCGTCGCCCTGGTCCAGCGCGTCGAGCACCGTCTGTTCAGAGACCCGGGCGCCGCCGGATTCGGTCTGGAAGGGCACGTGGGGCAGCAGGTAGACGTTGCTGGCCGAACCCATGTCCTTGCAGTACGAGCCCCCGAGGATCGCTTCGGGGGTATCGGTGTCCATGTCGGCCGTGACATGGTCGTAGCCCGACGAGCTGAACGGGATCGTGGCGACGTCGCCGACCCACTCCAGGTCGATGCAGCCCGACTCGTCGGCGATGGGTTCCCCCTTCGCGTCGCGGGCTGGGTTGCACGAGTTGTCGTGGCGTCCGTTGGGTTCGTCGGCGCCGCCATTGTCGTGCGGGCCGACCGCTGCGAAGGTCGGGGACCAGGACGAGCCCAGCGCCATCGACATCACCCGCTGCAGGCGCGCCAGGCCGTAGTCCAGCGAGCATTGCCCGGCAGCGCGATCTCCCCAGCAGCGATCGGTGCCGTCTTCGTCGATGTCGTCGACCAGGTCCGTGGCGTTGCTGTAGCCGTCGCGGTAGGCGTGGTTGTGGGTGTGGCTGTGGAAGGCGAACCGGTGGCCGCTGGCTGCCCAGGTGGAGAGCTGATCGCGTGCCGGTTGGGATTCGGACAGCAGCTCGGCCCACGCGGGCGTGAACATGATCGTGACGTGGTGGGGCTGATCGAGGGAGGCGTTGCGTTCTTCGAGGTCCGCCATGAAGTCGACCAGTCGGTCCCAGCGCTGGTCGATGTCGTCGGGGGTGGCCGGGTCCGCGTGGAGGACGAAGTAGAAGACGGGGGTTCCCGTCGTCCCACCGCCATCACCGGCACCGCCACCATCGGCGATCCCACCGTCTGATCCGCCGCCATCGGCTCCGCCGCCATCGGCACCGCCGCCATCGGAACCGCCACTGTCGGACGCGCCACCCGGTGTCGCCCCCTTGTCGGTGCACGCGGTGTTCATGAGCGTCAGGAGGAGGGTGGCGCAGCGGACAGGGGACAATCGGTCCTCCTGCGATGTCTTCGGTGGGAACGACCGCCGGCGATGCGGCCCGCTGCGCGGCTCAACCCCCCGACGCGTAGGCGCCGCCCGGTTCATCGACGAAGGCCGTGCCGTCGTAGCGCTTGCGATGCACCGCGTGCAGGCCGTCCCGGTCGACGTCGTAGATGTTGAAGTGGGCGGTGCGGCCCTTGTCGGGCAGCAGGGCGTAGCCGCTGGCGCCCGGGTCGAGCACCGGCACGGGGCCACCCCCCGTCGGCACCTCCGTGCGGAAGCCGTGGTGTTCGTGGCCGTGCAGCACGGCGTCGACCCGATCGGTGCCGGCGAGGAAGGCTTCGACGTCGGCGGCGTTGGACAGCGCGCGGGTCGCGGGGCCGTAGGGGGCGCCGCGGCGGTCGCGCAGCGGGTAGTGCAGCAGCAGGAACACGAAGGGGCGAGGGTCGGGCCAGGCGGCACCGTCGAGCAGGCGACGGGCGGCGTCGAGCTGCCCGCTGGGCGTGTGTCCGCTGCTCAGCGGGTGGGCGCGGCAGCTCTCCACGGCGAGGAAGGCCACGTCGCCGACCTCGTAGAGGTAGGGCAGGCCGCCGTGCAGCCACGGCCCGAAGTCCTCGGCGATGCGGTCGTCGCGGGCCGCGCCGCGGGTGTAGACGTCGTGGTTGCCGGGGATGATCGCGGTCGGCACCGTCGAAAGCAGCGGATCGAGCAGCTCGCGGGCGGCGGCGAACTCGCTGTGGAGCGCCTGGGCGGTCAGGTCGCCGGTGATCACCACGGCATCGGGCCGGGCGGCGATGGCGGCATCGACGGCGGCGCGCTGCACCTCGGGACGGAACTTGTTGTGGCGTCCAAGCAGGTAGAGGTTCAGCGAGCCGAGCAGGCGCTTGCCCGCCAGCTCGTGCGGGCGAGGGGGCACCTGCACGTGGAGATCGGTGAGGTGCACGATGCGCATGGGGACTCCGCTTCGAGCTGCGTCCTATCCTGACGGGGGCCGGGGGCGACCAGACGGTCGGGGCGGTGCGCACGGGGATGGGCGTAGCGCCACTGAAGAACCTTGACACGTCAAGCCGTCCTTCCATGTAGATTCTACGGGTTACGCTCTCCGCCCTCTCCGTCAGGCGTCCCATGTCCTCCTCTCCCGATCCCCGCCGCGTCCTGCGCCAGGCTGCCGAGCGCCGGCTGCCCTGCGAAGTGCTGCCGCGAGGGGGGGCGGCGCTGGCGGGCAGCGTGGTCCGGGTCGAGCAGGCCGGCGTCGTGCTGCTCGTGCCCGGCCGGCGCTTCTCGGGCGGTGAGGATCTGCGCGTCTGGCTGACGGTGGACGGTCGCGCGTGCAGCTTCGAGGCCAGCGTGGTCCGTGCCGGCGTGCCGGTGCCGGATCGCAGCCAGGACGGCGTGCTGCTAGGCTACCTCGACCGCTGGACCGAGGGCTCGGCCACCGCCAGCGGCGTCGGCGACTGTGTGGTCGAGGTGTTGCCACCGAATGGACCCGCCGTGTCCCTGCTGGCCGACCCGGTGCGGCTCGTGGATCTGACGGCCCGCGAGCTGTCGTTCTCGGTGCCGGCCAGCTTCCCCTTGGTCTTCGTGCGCCAGGGCACGGTCCGGCTGCGGCTCGGGCTGCCGGGGCGGGCTCCGGTCGAGCTGCTGGCGCGGGTGCAGACGCTGGCCCCCGGCCACGGTGCCATCCTGTACGGGCTCGGCTACCTGCAGGTCGACGACGCCGACGGGCTGCGAGAGGTCGTCGAGGGCATCGAGCAGCGGCTCTGACTGCGCCGCCCCGGCCGGGTGGCGCCGTTGGGCGCGACCCTCAGAGGGTGCCGACGGCGTCGAGGTCGGGGCGCGCCAGGAGCTGCTTGTGGTCCGGCGTGACCAGCACCATCTCGGCGAAGCTGGCGCCCTGGCCGTCCAGCACGATGCGGGGGCGGATCACGTAGATGCCGTTCATGCGCCGGGGGTTGAAGAACTGCACCTGGTTGCGGCGCAGCAGGCTGTTGCCCCAGGCGCCGCCGGGCCAGCGACCGGCCCACGACCGCTCCGGGCCCATCGCCACGAAGCCGATGGACTTCTGGCCACCCAGGCTGGCGCGGCGGTTGGTCGTCCAGGCCTGGGCGAAGACGAACAGCTCGCCGACGCACTTCCAGCGGCTGGCGTAGCCGCACACCGCTCGGCACAGCTCGCGCGCTTCGCCCACGATGGGCGCGTCGTCGTCCTGGCCGAAGACGAAGGCCGTGCCCGCGTCCCCGAAGGCTGCGTCGGTGGCCGGCGTGACCTCCAGCTCGACGATGGTGCCGGCTTGCAGGCGGGCGGAACGCCGCGGGCGGTCGGTCCAACGGACGACCGCCGGGGCGCCGAAGCGCACCACCGGCGCGCGAAACCAGGTCGAGAAGCCCATGGCGTGGCCGCGTTCGTGCGCCAGGGCGTGGACGTCGTGCTCGCTCATGCCGGGTTCCAGCCGGGACTTGAGGTCGGCCAGCAGGTCCAGCGCGCCCTGCTGGGCGACTTCAAAGGCGGGGAGCGCGGCGGCGGGGTCGGTCATGGGGCGGCAGCCTATCAGCCTGCGTCGGGGAGGTGTCAGTCGGCGCGCGCCAGGTGGTTGAAGGCCGACAGGTCCCGGAACAGCGGGCCGTCGTCGTAGGTGACCCGGTAGAGCTGCCAGGTGCCCATGACGCGCTTGACGTAGTGGCGGGTCTCGCGCAGGGGGATGGACTCGACGAACTCGTCGGTGGGGCGTCCGGGGGAGGCGGCCAGCCAGCGCTCGATGTTGCCCTCGCCGGCGTTGTAGCCGGGGGTGGCGAGGTACAGGTTGCCGTCGAAGCGGCGCACGAGGCTGTCGTAGTAGTTGGCGCCGATGCGCAGGTTGGTCACCGGATCGGTGAGCTGCGCCGTCGTGATCTTCAGCCCCATCTTGCTGGCGACGTGCAGCCCCGTGCGGGGCATGAGCTGGGAGAGGCCGCGGGCGCCGGCGTGGCTGCGGGCGTCCTTGTTGAAGCTGCTCTCCTCGCGGACGAGGGCGTGGAAGATGCGGGGGTCGTAGTCGTAGTCGGCGGCGGCGTCCTGGACCTCGTCCCAGTACAGGTCGGGGAAGGCGCGGTGCAGGATGCGGTCGCGGTCGACGCCGAGGGTCTCGGGCGGGTGGTGCAGCAGGTAGCGGTGCAGGCGATCGTGGGCGGCGAAGGGGTCGGCGAGGCCGGCCACGTCGGCGGCGACGGCGTGTTCGGAGGGCAGCAGCAGGTCATCGTCGACGGTTCCCAGCTCGGCGAGGGCTTCCTGGACGAGGCCCAGGCGCGCCAGCGCCAGCCCCCAGCCGACGGCGGGCAGGCCCAGCCACTCGGTGCGGACCGTCCACCCGCCGCGGTCGGGCTGGGGGGCTGGACGCCGGAGGTCGGCGAGCCGGTCCGGTGCCAGCTCGTAGAGGCGGTCGGCCGCGAGGGTGGCGTAGAAGCTGGTCGGGTACTGCGCGCAGAGCTGGGCGAGCAGGTCGATGCCGCGGGCGACGGCGTCGCCGTCCGGGTTGAACGCGCTGGGGTCGTCGACGTCGGGGTGGATGCGCCAGCGCGCCGCCCAGTACATCGCGGCCTGGACGTCGCTGGGGTCGGCGGTCAGCGGGACCTGCCAGATCATCTCTTCGGCCCAGGAGATCGCCTGCTCGGCGTCCCCCTGCAGGTAGGCGGTCCAGGCCAGGCGCCAGAAGCCCTCGCCGGCGAGGTCGCCCTGGGGATACTCGCGGACCTGCCGGGTCCACAGGTCGACGGCCTTGTCGGGCTGGCCGGCGATCTGCCAGGCGATGCCGGCCAGTGCGTAGCCGTCGTCGGCCATGCTGTGGTCGGGGTAGCGCGCCGGGAGCTGTTCGTAGACCGCCGCGGCGTCGGCCCAGAGCTTCTTGCGCTCCAGCGCCTTGCCCGCGATGTACAGCGACCGGGCGCCCCGGTCTTCGTCGATGCCCTGGCAGCGCTCGCCGGTGGGCGCCAGCACCTCGGCGGCGCGTGTGATGTTGTTGCGCTTGTACTGGGCGCGACCGTAGGCATACCAGGCCACGCAGGCGTCGGGGCCGGCGTCGGAGGCGCCTGGGAGCACGGGCTCCAGCAGTTCGGTCGCCGACTTCATCGCCCACGCATTCATCAAGGCGTCGCCCCGCCACGCCTTGTCCGGCGGGGTGGCGCGGTCTTCGTACAGCTTCGCGGCCTGCTTGCCCTCGTCGGTGGCCGGGTAGGAGCGGTACAGGCGCTGGAGCAGGGGAGCGGACTCGGGCGAGTCCAGGCCGTGGCGCTGGGCCAGTGCCCACAGGGCGACCGCCGACCCCGTCGCGGGGTCCGGGCGCCCGGCCAGCTCTTCGTAGACGGCCATGCTGTCGGCGGTCCGCCCCGCGTCGAACAGGGCGTGGGCTTCCGCGAGGCGCGCCCGTGGCCAGATCACGGCGGCGCGGTCGACGCGGCCGAGCAGCTGGGCCGCGGCGACGGGTTCACCGGCGGCGAGGAGCACCTCGCCCTCGGTCAGCAGGCGGTAGGGCAGGGGGGCGCTCACGCTGGTTCGCAGCACGTCCAGCAGCGGGAGCGCCTCGGCGCCGCGGTCGGCGCGCACCAGGCTCCAGGCCAGCAGGAAGGCGTGGTCCCCCAGGGCGGCACCCGGGAGGTTGGCGGGGCCATAGCCTTGCAGACCGGTGATGGCGTCGTCGTGGCGGCGCTCGGCGAGGGCCAGGGCCGTGTCGGCGTCGAGGCCGAGCACGGGCTGCCAGGCGGCGTCCGGCAGCAGCGCGGTGGCGCCGGTGGCTCCGGGCACGGGCGCGTCGAGCGCGTGGGCGGGGAGGCTGACGAGGGCGGAAGCTGGCAGGCCGAGGATGGCCAGCAGCAGGGCAGCGGGGAGCTTCACGGCGGGACGGGGGGAGGATTGGGGGAGGGGCTTGGATGGTAACGCCGGAGAGGTGCTCGGCATGCCCCGACCCCACGCGAGGGTCGGTCGTTGCTGTGGGCGGAACGGTGCTGGGCGCGATGTGCTCGTGGGGTGTCCGTAGGGGTGGCGCCGCACTCGCGGTGTGGTGGCGGCGGTGCCCGGGCCGGCGGCCCGTTGCGCGCATGAACCAGAGAGCCGCGCGCGTAGTCGCAGAGTAGAGGATCGCCCCTCACCCCGGAGCGCCGCAGTGCCCGTGCTGGAAGCCTCGACCCGTCGCCGCCTCGGCCTCGTCCTGCTCGCGCTGCTCGCGGTGGTCGCCTGGGACAACGTCGTGCTGCTGCCGCTCCGCATCCTCGTCGTCGTCTTCCACGAGGCGGGCCACGCGCTGACCGCGCTGCTGACGGGCGGAGAGGTGCTGTCGATCTCGGTGTCGGCCAACGAGGGCGGCCTGACGATGACCCGCGGTGGCAGCAGCCTGTTGGTGCTCAACGGCGGCTACCTCGGCAGCCTGTTGGCGGGGGTGGCGCTTTTGTGGCTCTCGCGCAAGGACGGGCGGGGACGCGCGGTCCTCGGCATGCTCGGCCTGATGCTCGCGACGGCGGCGCTGGCCTGGTTCCGGCCGCTGCTGTCCTTCGGCTTCTTCTACGCGGTCGCCGCCGCCGCGGTGATGCTCGGGATCGCCGCGAAGGCCTCCAGCCACGTCTCCGACTGGGTGGTGCGGGCCGTCGGCCTGTTCAGCGTGCTCTACGCCGTGCTCGACATCCGCTCGGACGTGCTCTCCCACGGTCTCGACGCCGGGCGCGTGCCTTCGGATGCGGCGATGTTGGCCCAGGCCACCGGGATACCGGCCCTGCTGTGGGGCGTTGGGTGGATGATCGTGGGTGCGCTCATCGTCTGGCGGCTGCGGGCTCGGATCTTCTAGCGACGTTCGGACGCGATGCCGCCTGTCCCGCCGTCGCCTGCAGGGTAGGCTGCCAGCAGCCCCGCCGAGACCATGTCCCTGCCCAAGCACTCCCGCCGCGACTTCCTCGGCCTGGCCGCCGCCGGTGTCGGGGGCCTGGTGGCACCGGCATGCGGGATGCCCGTCCCGGCCACGGCGACCCCGCTGCCAGCCAGCCGGGACGCCACCCCGCTACCGGTCCTCCCCCGGCCTGCGGGCTTCCACGCGGGGATGAACCTCGCCCACCTGCACCGCGGCGACCTCGGCTACGGCAGCGATGCCTGCCGCCAGCAGCTCGCGCGGCTAGCTGCGCTAGGCGTCACCCACGTCGCGCTGACCCCCTTCGGCTACCTCGAGGACATCGGGTCCTGTGACTTCATCTACGGCGCATCCCTCGACCGCAGCCTGACGGATGCGCACCTCGCTCGCGCCGCCTCCGACGCGGTGTCGCTCGGCCTGAAGGTGACGATCAAGCCGCACATCTGGAGCCGCGAGTTCTGGGCCGGCGGCAAGAGCCGCCAGGACATGGCACCCACCTACGGCGACTGGGACGCGTGGTTTGCGGCCTACACCGGCTTCGCCGAACACTACGCCCGCCTGGCACAGCAGATCGGGGCCGTGCTGTATGTCGTGGGGCTGGAGTACCTCCAGGCCACGCTCAACGCCCGGGGAGCCTGGGCCGACGTCGCCGCGGCCTGCCGCCGCCACTACGGCGGGGCGCTGACCTACGCCGCCAACTGGTGGGAGGAAGCCGACCGCTTCGCCGACTGGCGCGCCTTCGACTTCATCGGCGTGAACGCCTACCACCCGCTGAGCAAGGCCGAGGACCCCGACACCGCAGGGCTGGTCGCTGGCTGGCGGCATCACCGCGACGCGCTCGGGGCGCTCAGTGCCCGCCACGACCGGCCGCTGCTGTTCACGGAAGCCGGCCTGCAGGCGGTCCACGGGGCGGCGGCCGAGCCCTGGAACCACACCGAGGGGGGGGCCGAAGACGACGCCTTGCAGGCCCGGGCCTACGAAGCCCTGCTGTCGGCCTTCACCGGCCAGCCCTGGTTTTCGGGCGTCTACTGGTGGAAGTGGTTCACCGCCGCCCAGGGCGAGGGCCACGACCGCTACTCGCCCGCGGGGCGCCCGGCAGAGCTGGTGCTCCGCCGCTGGTGGACGGGCTAGCGTTGTTCGGTGTCGCGTCAGCCGAACAACGCTAGAAGCCGGCGCCGAACACTCCGTACACCCGGCCGGCGCTGGACGACCAGCCACGGGCACCGATGACGGCGTCGTCGGCCCCGTCGCCGTCGAGGTCGGCGAGGTCGAGTCCGTAGCCGGCCGCGGAGCTGCCCGAGGTCCCCAGCAGCCCCATGTCGGCGTGGGCGACGTCGGTGGTCCCCGACAGCGGGCCGAGGAAGATGAAGCCGCCGCCCGAGGCCGAGCCCACGAAGCCGTTGCCGGGCGAGCCGACGAACAGGTCGTCGGCGCCGCTGGCGTCGACGTCGCCGACCCCGACCGAGTCGTACTGGGCGCCCAGGTAGGTGCCGGAGTCGACCTCGGTGACCTTGAAGACGGCGTCGTCGGTCGTGTAGCTGCCGCTGAGGTCGCCGGCGAGCACGAACCAGGCGCCGTTGTTGGACGCGATCGTGCTGTCGTACTTGGCACCGATGGCGAGGTCGGTGGCGCCGTCGCCGTCGAAGTCACCGAGCGCGATGTCCGAACCCAGCGAGTCCGAGGCGGTGGCGTCCACGCTGACGTCGGCGTCGGTGGCGTCCACCGTTCCCGACACCGGCCCGAAGAGCACGTAGGCGGCCGTGTCGCCGCTGGTGCCCCAGGCGATGTCGTCCAGCCCGTCGCCGTCGACGTCGTCGACCGCCGCCGAGAAGCCCACGTAGTGGGCGCTGCCGGTGGCTTCGATGCGGGCGTCGGCGGTGTCCGGATCGAGCTGCCCTGACACGGGTCCGGCGAAGACGGCCAGCAGCCCGCCGGCGCTGTAGGGCGTGTCTTCGCCCGCGGCGCCGATGACGAGGTCGCCCTGGCCGTCGTGGTCGAGGTCACCGCCCACGACCACCTGGTACTGCGCGAGGTAGTCGAGGCTGGCGGTTCCCAGCACGACGGCGTCGGCGTCGACTTCGTCGGCGACGAAGGAGCCGGCGGTGGGGCCGGCGAAGACGAAGGCGCCGCCCACGCCGGAGTCGCTGCCGCTGTCGACCCCCCAGCCGGCGAACACGGCGTCGCCGTAGCCGTCGCCGGTGACGTCGGGCCCGAGTCCCACGGCATAGCCCAGGTAGTCGTTGGAGCTTGCGCCGTCGACGATCAGCAGGGCGTCGGCCAGCGAGCGGGTCGTTCCCGCAACCTCGGCGCCCACGACGAGGTAGCCGCGCCCCGCCGTCGCGGCGGTCACGTCGGCGCCGTAGGCCCCGATGGCGACATCGGGCAGGCCGTCGCCGTCGTAGTCGCCGCCCGCCGCCACCTGGTAGCCGGCGTAGTCGTTGGAGGCTTCGCCCTCCCAGAAGAGGTCGGCGTCGTCCAGCGAGAGCTGGCAGTAGACGTCGATGTCGTCGTCGCAGTTGTTGTCGATGTCGTCCCCGCAGCGCTCGAGCGCGCCCGGGTTGATGCTGTCGTCGCCATCGTTGCAGTCGCCCAGCTCTTCGGCGAAGCCCTCCGGGGCGGTGCAGGCCAGGGTGGTCTTGCCGTCGACGCCGTAGCCGTCCAGATCGACGTCTTCGTAGAAGGTCAGCGCGTCGGTGGCGGTCTCTCCGTCGACGGTGCCGTCGCAGTCGTTGTCCTGGTCGTCGCAGACCTCTTCGGCCCCCGGGTGGATGTCGGCATCGTCGTCGGCGCAGTCATCGCTGTTGCCGACGTGGCCCTTGGGCGCGTCGCAGCCATGCGCCGTGTACAGACTGCCGCCGTAGCCGTCGCCGTCGACGTCGCCGTACCAGGTCGTGTCGGGGTTGAGGTCGGGGTCGCTGTCGTCGCAGTCGTCGCCGTTGGTGACGTAGACATCGGGCGCGCCGCAGACCTGGATGGGCACGTCGGGGTTGCCGTAGCCGTCGCCGTCTTCGTCGACGTAGTACGTCGGCGAGTCGACGGGATCGTCGTCGATCTGCCCGTCGCAGTCGTTGTCGAGGCCGTCGCACAGCTCGTCGGCGCCAGGGTAGCTGACCGCCGATGCGTCGTCGCAGTCGTCGGCGTTGTCGACCATGCCCTCTGGTTGGGTGCAGGAGATCACCGGGTAGTCGGCGTTGCCGCGGCCGTCACCGTCGGCGTCGACGTACCAGGTCGGGCCCTCGGTCGGGGCCTCGTCCACATCGCCGTCGCAGTCGTCGTCGACGTCGTTGCACAGCTCGTCGGCGCCGGGGAAGATCGCGGCGTCGCCGTCGTTGCAGTCGACGTCGGCCGGAAAGCCGTCGGCGTCGGCGTCGTCACTGCTCGCCGCGCCTCCGGTGTCCTTGTCGCCACAGGCGGACAGCAGGCCGGCGCAGAGCAGCGCGGTGGGCAGCCAGGGCAGGCGGCGGGTCGACCGGATCACGGCACCTCCATCGGTGCTCCACCATAATCCGGCCGCTGCGCCGGGCGCCTCATCGGCTGGTCAGCAGCGCCGAAGGCGGCACGATGAGCAGGCTGTCGGCGTCGGTGCCCGCGACGACGAGGCTGCCGAGGCCGGTGCCGTCGAGCGCTCCCATGGCCACCGTCGCGCCGTGGCCGGCGCCGGCGTCGGGGCCCTCGACGATCCG
This sequence comes from uncultured Enterobacterales bacterium, assembly GCA_964599085.1. GTDB lineage: Bacteria > Myxococcota_A > UBA796 > UBA796 > UBA2385 > J125. The sequence continues at coordinate 69,679 of CAZRFD010000021.1, forward strand.
GTCGGCCAGCACGTCGACCGCTCCGCTGCCCGTGCGTTCCGGGCCGCCGAACAGCAGCCAGGCCGTGCCGTCGGCGCCGGTGCCCGGGCTTCCCAGCAGCAGGTCGTCGGCGCCGTCGCCGTCGACGTCGAAGGTGGCCAGCCCGGCGTCGGGCCCGCCGAGCCAGGCGCCGCTTGCGGGGCCGCCGATGACGAGCCAGGCGTCGTCCGCGCCGAGGTCTCGGGACAGGTCGACGCTGAAGACCAGGACCGCTCCGGCTTCATCGTCAGCCTGGCGGCTGCCGGCCAGGATGTCGTCGGCGCCGTCGCCGTCGACGTCGGCGACCGCCACGCGGCTGCCGACGCCATCGCCCGCGTCGCCGTGGACCCGCCAGTCGGCGTCGGCGGTGGTCTGGCTGCTGGACAGCGGCCCCAGGAACAGCTGCAGCTCTCCCTCGCCCATCGTGCCGGTGAGCAGGTCGTCGACTCCATCCCCGTCGATGTCACCGGGGGTAGCGGCGGCGTAGCCCAGCCCCGCCGTGCTGGTCGCCGCCGTGATCGTCGCCGCGGCGAAGTCCACGCTGGTGCTGGTCTCCAGCGGGTCGGCGACGACGTAGACCGCGCCGCCGCTGCCGCTGCCCGGAGCGCCGATGACTACGTCCGGCGTCCCGTCGTCGTCCAGGTCGCCGCCGGGCTGCAGCAGCCACTGGCCCAGGAAGTCCAGGCTGTCGGCCCCGCCGATGCGCCCGTCGTAGTCCATGGGGGCGCCTTCGATGGGACCGGCGAACAGCCAGGCGCCCCCGGCTCCACTGTCGGCGAAGGGGGTGCCGGCCAGCAGGTCGGCGTGGCCGTCTCCGTCGACGTCGCCGACGCTGACCACGTGGCCGCCCTGGTCGCCGCTGTCGCCGGCCTCGATGGTCGTCAGCGGCGGCAGGCCGCGGTCGTCGAGGGGGCCGCGGGCGAACCGGACGACGCCCTGGCCATCGAGCTGCTCGGGCTGCCCCAGCACCAGGTCGGCATGCCCGTCCCCGTCGATGTCGCCGACGGCGAGATCCCGCACCTGCAGGCCCCCCACCGTCGACGCCGTCCACACCCAGGCGGCGTCCAGGTCGACAGGGCAGCCGGCGTCGTCGATGCGTCCGTTGCAGTCGCTGTCGGTGCCGCTGCAGGTCTCGGGCGCCCCGGGCCAGGCGTCGCCGTCGATGTCGTCGCAGTCGCCAGCGACGCCGGCGTAACCCTTCGGCTGTTCGCAGGCCGCCGTCACGTCCCCCTCGACCCCGAAGCCGTCACCGTCGTTGTCGGCGTACCAGGTCACTGCGTCCACGGCGTCTTCGTCGACGCTGTCGTCGCAGTCCTCGTCGACGCCGTCGCAGTGTTCCTCGGCCCCCGGGGCGATCAGCTCGCTGCTGTCATCGCAGTCGTCGGCGTTGTCGACCGTGCCCCCGGGTTGTGTGCAGCCGGTCTGGGGTGCCTCGGGGTCGCCGAAGCCGTCGCCGTCGACATCGCTCCACCAGGTGTCGCCGTCGACGGCGTCCTCGTCGACGATGCTGTCGCAGTCGTCGTCGACGCCGTTGCAGCTCTCCGGCGCGCCGGGGAAGATCGTCGGCGCGCCATCGTCGCAGTCACCATCGGCGACGGTGAAGCCGTCGGCGTCGCGGTCGATCGAACCGCCGGTGTCGCTGGCCTTGTCGCCGCCGGGGCAGGCCAGCAGCAGCACGAGGGGGAGGCTGAGGAGGGGGTGAGGGGGACGCATGGGTGGTCCTGTGGGTGGTCAGCCATCGACCCTGTGGAGGATCCGGCAGATGCGGGTGTGCTCCTCCCAGGTCGGCCAGCCGCTCAGGGTGTGCACCTGGCGGTCCTTGCCGGCGGCGTCGCGCTGCATCGGCAGCGAGCGGGGAGGCGAGCAGGCCCGGGCACCCTCGACGAAGACGCCCGGAAAGGTTGCCGGCAGTCCGTCGATGAGGGCCCGGAAGGCCCGCAGGCTGCTGCGTTCGTCCGCACCCGGCCAGCCGACCGGGCTGGTCATGCCGGGGAGGAGGCGCAGGTGGACGCCCGGCCCGTGCAGATCGAGGACGGGCACGCGGGTCTCGCCGAGGTCGCGGGCGGCCTGGTGGCGCTTGTGGGTGCGGTAGCCGAGGTCGCGGGCCTGCGCGTGGCGCCGCAACAGGACCTCTCCGGGGACGGCGAGGAGGACGGGGCCGGCGTCGCGCTCGACGGCGCCCTGGTAGAGCGTCTGGGCATCGGGAGCGCTGGCAGCCTGCCAGTGCGGGGTCGAGGTCACTACCCAGGGGGACCGGGCCGGGCCCGAGACCGGCTCGGTCAGCGCCAGCAGCAGGGTCGCCGGCGGCAGCGCTTCGATGGCGGCGCGGGGCACCACACAGCAGGCGATGCCCGCCGCGCCGATGGCGGTGGCCCTGGCGTCCAGGCGGACCCGCTCGCTGGCCCGCAGCGCGACGCGAGCGTGGCGAGCGAGGGCGACCTGGCGCGCGGTGGCGACGTCGACCCCGAGCGGACCCGCGAGGTCGACACCCCGACTGCCGTCACCCAGCCCCTCGACCACCAGCATGAAGGGCTTGCGCAGCGGCGGCAGCTCGACAGCGGGGGGAGGCGGCGGCGACGTGGAGGCCGGCAGGGTGTCGGCGAGTGCGGCGGCCTGCGCCGACAGCTTGCGCAGCGCGGCCGACGCCGCCGCGCGATCGTTGGTGTCTAGCGCTGTTCGGGCCGCGGACAGCAGGGCATCGAGCCCGTCGATGGTGGTGTCCGGGCCGCTCTCGGCGTCGCTGGGAGAGGCGTCGCTGGGAGCGGTGCCGCTGGCTGAGGCGTTCGTGGGGGTGGCCTTCCTCGGAGGGAGGTCTGCCCCCGCCGGTGCCGTCGCGAAGCCTCGCCCCCCGCTCACGGGAGGAGTCGACGGTGCCTTGTTCGCCGTCGCTGTGCGCTTGCTCCCCTTGAGCTTGTCCTGCAGCCGGGCCATGGCCAGCTTGCCGCCCTTGCCGAGGGCCTTGGCGACCAGCTCGTCGAGATCCTCGGGCAGCTCCCGCGCTGCAGCGGCCGCTTCCGCGGGCAGCTCGGCGCCACAGTACATGCACCGGTCCCGGCCGAGCGCGCTCGGGCGGCCACAGCGGGGGCAGGCGACCGTGCTCAGGGCGTGCTCGCGTCGTCGGGATCGGGGCCGAGCAGGTCGTCGAGGGACACCCAGCCGCTGCGTCCGCGCAGGCTCACCAGCGTGTGCGCTGGCAGCACCGGAAGCTCTGTCAGGCGGCAGGGGCCGAAGAGCTGGTCATCGACCCGCACGAACCACTGGCGCTTGCTGCGCTGGCGCTGTGGCAGCTTCTTGAGGAGGTCCAGCGCGTGGTGGTAGGCGTCGCGTTCGTCGTCGTCCCATTGGCCGTTGTCGTTGGCGTCCCAGTGGGTGAGCAGCGCGGCATCCCGGGCCACCGCTTCGCGGGCGTCGGCTTCGTGCTCGACGTCCTGGGCCACGGCGGCCACCCGGTCGGCGGCGTCGGCGTGGCCCTCCTCCCGCAGCCGCTGTTCTTCCCTCTGCAGCTCGGCGAGGAGGTGGGACTCTCGCCACCGCGAGGGCATCAGCCCCAGGCGGCTGAGCAGCCAGGGCGTGAGCAGGCCCGTGCCGGGGATGGGGAGGGCGGCGTTGGCCAGGGCGAGCACCCCGGCCGGCACGACGCGCAGCAGGTCGCCGAGCTGGCTGCGCACCTTGTCGGCGTCTTCATCGGACAGCGGCGCGCTGCCGCGGACCCGGCGGGTCAGGATGGCCATGACCTCGCGGCTCTCCTGCAGCTCGCCGACGACATTGCGCCACTGGCGGCCCGCCGTGTCCAGCGCCGCCTTGCTGAGCCGGCCGATCATCGAGGGGTTCTCGATGGCGTCCAGCTCTTCCTGCAGCTCGCGCAGCGAGATCGTGCGGATCCCCTGGCGGTCGAGGTCCTGCGCGAGGGCGGTCAGGCGTCCGGTGGGCATGGTGGGCTCAGCTCGTCGTTGGCCGGCGGGTGGGCGCCGGCGTGCAGGTGCATCATGTCACGCCCCGCGCAGCAGGCTGCGCCTGCGCCACAGCCACAGCAGCAGCAGGCCGGTGGCCAGCGTCCCCGTGGTGGCCAGCAGCACGCGCAGCGGGCCCGGGTGGCGCGCGGCGTCGGCGATGGCGGCGCCCAGCAGCGAGAAGAGCAGGGCCCCCGGCAGCCCGCCCAGGACCGTGCCGGGCAGGAGGTCACGGAGGGGGACGCCCACCACTCCCGCAACGAGGTTCACCTCCGAGAAGGAGTGCCGAGGCGACAGGCGCAGATCGGCGATGGTCGGCAGCCCCCCCTCGACCAGGCGCCGGCTGAGCGCGTTCAGGCGCGGCACGCCGAGCGCCGCCGTGCGGCTGCGGCCGGCCACCCGCCCGAGCGTCCAGCCGAGCACGCAGCCCAGCCCTGTGCCGGCGATGGTCAGGCCGAGGCCGTGCAGGGTGCCGAAGGCGAAGCCGGCGAGCACGACCAGCAGCGCCATGGGGAAGGGGACGATGCTGCCGCCGACGAAGGCGGAGGCCATGGCCAGGAGGGCGAGGGGCTCGACCCGGGCCGGGGCGAGCCAGGATGCGCCGTCGTCGGCGTCGGCGGGGAGGCCCGTCGGCAGGCCGTGCCACAGGATCTGCAGGCTGATCACGAGGAGGATCCCCGCAGCGACCCGGAAGGCGTGGCCGGCCAGGGAGCGCGGCAGGCCCTCGGGTGCGAGCTGGTGGGCGAAGGAGGTGACGTCCACCCCGGTCTCGGGGTCGCCGAAGAGGGTGGGGACCTCGATGGGGGGGGAGAGCAGTCCGAAGGGCTGCAGCCCGCGGGCGTCGTCGCGGGCCACGAGGCGATCCAGGGCGCCGCGGACACTGCCGGTCTCGGCGATGAGCCGCTGTACATCGCCGACGTGGACGTGTTCGTGCTCGGCGAGGAGCGTGGCCCGGTGCCGGGAGAGGAAGTCTCTCGTTCGGAGCGCCTCGGCGCCGCGGGCTTCGACGCCGAGGTCCAGCTCGACGTCGAAGCCCATGGAGCGGTTGGCGAGGTTGGCCGAGCCGATCTGCAGATAGTCGAGGTCCATCAGCACGGCCTTGGCGTGGACCTTGACGGGCGTGTCGGCGTCGGCCTGCAGCGTGTAGACCCGCAAGCGGTCGTGCCGGTCGGCCCGCCGCAGCAGCTCGACGAAGTGCTCGCGCTGCCCGTCCATGGCCGCCTGCTCCAGCAGCCCGGTGGACCGGCGGCTGGTGATGATGATCACCTCGGGCCCCTCGGGCTCCGCGAGGCGGCGGGCCAGGGCATGGGCCACGCTGCGGGCGGTGAGGTACTGGTTCTCGATCAGGATGCAGTCGCGCGCCCGCTCCACAAGGGCCAGCCAGGCCTGCTCGATCTCCCGGCGCTCGGGGCGGCCCTCCCAGGCCGGCTCGGTGCGTAGAAGGCCCACCTCGACGCCGTGCAGATCGGGGCGCAGGCCGGCGGGCCAGGGGTCGTGCTCCAGGTCCTGGGGGGCGGGCAGGCGCCGGCCGGTGACGAGCCGCCAGCGGTCGCGCAGGTGGCGGCCGACCATGGCGGCGGCCGCGCCGGACACGGCCCACTGCTGGTCGTGCCACGGCGGGTAGGGGTGGCCGTCGGGGTCGACGCGCAGCGGGTCGTGGGGGGCGTGGCCGGGCCGGTCCCAGCGGTAGCGCGACAGGTCCATGCCGCCGACGAAGGCCACGACGTCGTCGACGGCGACGGCCTTCATGTGCATGGAGGCGCCCAGCGGGTGGGCGCCGTCCAGGCGCACCTGGACCCGGCGGTGGGTGCCCCAGTCGAGGTGGTACAGCGGCACGAGCTGGCGCTTGACGGCGAAGAGCGTGCCGTAGTCCCAGGTCAGCAGGTGGCTGTGCAGGCGCAGGCGGCGGCGGGCCAGCTCGTCGAGGAGGTCGCCGAGGTGCCGGGGCAGCGGCGCGTCGGGGCGCCAGGGGGGCGGCGGCTGCAGCGGCTGGGGTCCGGGGTCGTCGCCGCGCCACAGGGCGATCTTCGCGTCGAGGTCCCAGCAGCCCGCCAGGATCTGGCGCTGCGCCCCGACGAGGCTGCTGGCGAGGTGGCGCAGGTAGGGTGCGGCGTCGACGATGACGGCGAGGCGATCGGCGCGTGCCAGCTCGCCGCAGGTGCGACCGGGCACCAGCACGGGGGGCGGAGCGGCGGGAAGGACGGCCGGCACGGCGAGGCGTTGTGGGGCAGGATGGGGTGGTGCAACAGGAGCTGCCGAGATGTCGCTGAGCACCGCAGCAGGCGGTGGCAAGCCCGCGGGCGGTGCTGGGACCCACCGGCGTTGGCCAGCCGGCGTCACCGCGATGCTACCGGCTGTGGTCGTGGCCGTGATCCTGCCGCTGCTGCTGGTCGCCGGATTGAGCGCGGCGGGGCGGGTGCTGAGCGCCGATGACCACCTCTACGTGCACGCGGCCTGGGCTCGTCCCGACGCGCCGCCGCAGCACAACCCCCACCTCTCCGACCCGGCCCTGCACTTCGCCGCGCTGCGCGCTCGCGCGGTCGACGCCCTGGCGCACGGGCACGCGCCGCTGTGGAACCCCGACATCTTCGCCGGGGCGCCGCTGCTCGGCGACGCCCAGAGCGCGCCCTTCGCCGTGCCGACGCTGCTGCGCCTGCTGCTGCCGTCCGCCCTCGCCCAGAACCTCGGTGTCGCCTGGGTGCTGGCCTGGACGGCCCTGGGCACCGCCCTGCTGCTGCGGCGGCTGGGTGCCGGGCCCTGGGGCACGGCGACAGGTGCTGCGGCGGCGCTGACCGGCCCCTTCGTGGTGGTCTGGCTGCTGCACCCCCACGCCATGGTCTTCGCCTGGATCCCCTGGGTGCTGTGGGCGCTGCAGGCGCGGCGACCGGTCGCGCTGTCGCTGTGCGTGGCCGGGCTGCTCAGCTCGGGGCACCCGGGCACGGCGGTGCATGGCCTTGCCCTGGCGATGGCCTGGTGGTTGCTGGCCTGTCGCGACCTGCGGTCGGTGATCGGCCTCGTCGCCGGTGGCCTGCTGTCGGCGCCGGTGTGGCTGAGCTTCGCCGAGCAGCTCCGCCGCTCGGTCACCCTCGACAACCGTGTCGGCAGCCACCTGGAGCCCCGCCAGGCCCTCGACCTGCTGTGGCCCGGCTTCCTCGGCCACCCCGCCCGCGAGACCTGGCAGGGCCCCGGCGCCTGGATCGACGGCCAGCTCCACCCGGGCCTGCTCGTCTTCCCGCTGGCGCTGCTCGCCCTGGGGGGGCGCACCCGCCGCGGCACCGCGCGCCTGCTGTGGGCCGGCTGGCTGCTGGCGGTGGGCGTCAGCTTCTGGGGGCCGCCGGTGGCCGGCAACCACGCCCGCCTGGCCAGCGAGGCCGCCTGGCTGCTCGCCCTGGCCGCCGGCCTCGGGCTGTCGCGCGTAGAGCACCGCCGGACCCTCGGCCCCATCGCGCTGGCGCTCGTGCTGGCGACCGGCCTGTGGGCCCGCCGCGACGACCAGGGCAGCATCCCCGCCGAAGCCTTCGACGCCGCCCCCAACGCCTGGGTGCAGGACCTGCGCACAGAGCTGGGCTGCGATGCCGCCGACGGCTCGACCTGCCGGCGGGTGCTGGGCCTGCAGCACGCCCTGCAGCCCAACCTCGGGGCGCGGGCGGGGCTGCGCGACCTGCGCGGCTACGACCTGCCCGTCTCCACCGACACCGAGCGCTTCATGGCGGCCCTGGACCTGCGGCTGGTCCGCCCGTGGTTCCCCGTGACCACACCACCCATCGCCCCCCTCCTCGATCTGGCCTGCGTGGGGGCCGTCGTGTCGCCGACGCCGCTGTCGCATCTCCGCGACGGCCTGTCGCCCTGGGAACATGACGCGCCCTCGGCCGTCTACCTGCGCCCCGACCCGGGGCCGCGCGCCTGGCTGGCGACGGCACCCCACCCGGCGTGGGCCCCGGGCGCCGCCCTGCATACCGCAGCTCTGGACCCCGAGGTCCGCAGTCACCCACCGGTCGAGGGACTGTCCGGGTCCTGGCCCCGCCGGGGACGCCAGATCCCCCTCCTTCCGGTGGAGGAGGGCCCCAACCGCGTCCGCATCGCCGTCGACCCACCAGAGCGGGCGCTGCTGGTGCTGGCGGATGCCTGGGCCCCCGGCTGGCGGGTTGAGGTGGACGGTGCCCCGGCCGAGCTGCTGCGGGTGGCCGGCGTCTTCCGCGGGGTCGTGGTCGTTCCTGGCGTCCGCGAGGTGCTGTTCACCTACTCGCCGGCCGGGTGGCGCTGGGGGCTGCGACTGGCCGCGGCGGGCGTGGTCGTGACGGTGCTGCTGGGGTGGCGGCGGCGGGGGTGAGGAGGCCGGGGTGAGGAGGCTGCCCTACAGCCGCAACAGCCCCGTGCGCAGCATCGCCGGCACGAGCAGCAGATCGGCGACCACGGCGACCAGCAGCGTGGCTGGCAGCAGGGTTCCCAGCATGTGCAGCGTGAAGTAGTCCGACAGCGCCAGCGGCAGGAAGCCGACACAGAGCAGGACGGTGGTCATGACGATGGCCCGACCGGCGAAGGCGAAGCTCTTGCGCAGGGCCTGTGTGACATCGCCGCCGCACCGGGCGTGCTCGGTCCGGTAGCGGACGAGGAAGTGGATGGTGTCATCGACACCGATGCCGATGGCCATGATGAGGGCGATGAGGGTGTCGGAGTCCACGCGCTGCCCGTAGGCGAAGCCCGACCAGGCCACGATGGCGAACATGGGCAGCAGGTTGGGGATCATCGACAGCATCCCCACCCGAAGTGAACGGAGGCCGGCGGCCATCAACAGCCCGATGACCCCGAACGACACCATCACACCCCTGCGCTGTCCGCTGAGGATGGTCTCGAAGTAGCTGCCGAGCAGCCAGGTGACGCCGTTGGCTTCGGCGTGCAGGCCAGGGGAGAGGACCTGCTCGGCGATCTCGACGGCGTGTTCACCGGCCCGGCCGCTGGCTCGGAAGCCGTGATCGTGCAGGCGCAGGCCCAGCCGGGTGGTCTGGCGGGGGAAGTCCAGGCGGGTCTCCAGGGCTTCGCCGCCGGAGCCGGCCGAACCGCCGGCGAGGTCGAAGACGAGCAGGGTCTGGGCGATGGCGCCGGGGGTGCGCGGCAGCTCGGGGTGGGCGGGGTCGAGGGCCTCGTGGACGACGCGCACGAGGTCGACGACGCTGACGACCTCGTCGACCTCCGGCAGGGCTTCCAGGCGCTGCTCCAGCTCGGCGATGCTGGCGAAGGCCTCACTGTCCACGATGCCCTCTTGCTGGTCGGCGTGGACGTAGAGGTCGACGGTGTTGGTGCTGGCGTAGTGTCGCTCGAACCAGTCCTTGTCGACCCGGTAGGGGTTGTCCGACGAGAAGCGCTCGCTGAAGTCGGCTTCGATGCCGAAGCGGGCGACGCCCGTGGCGATGGGGATGCAGGCCAGCAGGAAGCCGGCCAGCACCCAGGGGGCACGGCGGGTGGACAGTGCGGCGGACAGGTCGACGATGCGGTCGATGAGGTCCCGGCCGGACTTTCGCGGGGGTGGAGGGGTCGACCACGACAGGAAGATCGGGACCAGGGTCATGGCCAGCAGCAGCGACACACCGACGCCGAAGCCGAGCACGATGCCGAGCTGGCGGGCCACGGGGGTCGGCACGACGACGAGGCTGGCGAAGCCGCAGAACGTGGTCACCGACGTCAGCAGGCAGGCGCGGCCGACGTCGGTGGCGCTGGCCAGCACGGCGTCGGCGGGGCTGAGGCCGTGTTCGAGCTCCTGTCGCCAGGCGCTCCACAGGTGGACGATGTCGCTGAAGGCGACCGTCAGCACGATGGCCGGCACCAGCCCCGTGAAGATGTTGAACTCGCGGTCGAGGAGGGCGGCGAAGCCCAGCGTCCACAGGACCGAGATGAGTCCGATGCCGAGCGCGAGCATGGCCGGGGCGAGGCGGCGGAAGAGCACGAGCACGCCGACACCCAGCGCCAGGCCCGACAGCGGGAAGAGCACCGTGATGCTGGCCGTGGTGGCGTCGATGATCTCGGCGAAGAGCGCGGGCAGGCCCACGGCGTGCAGCGTCTCGCGCGGGTAGCCGGCGTCGGCGAAGGTCTGGATGGTGCGCCGGACCAGCGCCGGCCCCTCCTCCACCGCACGGTGGGGGTCGACGCTCAGCTCGACGAGCATGAGCGCGCTGCGCCCGTCCTCGGCCACCAGGGTGCGCGCCAGCAGCGGGTCGGCGCGGAGGGCCGCTGTCGCCGCCGGGAGGTCGGTGGCGGCCAGCTCGGCGTAGGGGGTGATGACCAGGGTGCCGTCGTCGCGATGGTCGATGTGGTCGGCGTCGAGCAGGCTGGTGACCCGAGCCACGTCGGGCTCGGCGGCCACCTGCTCGACCACCGCCCGCAGGCGGTCCAGCGCGGCGGGGGACAGCGGGGCGTCGTCCTCGTAGGCGACGACGAAGACCTCGTCGTTGCCGAAGTCGCGGCTGCGCTCCAGGTAGTCGTGGTAGGCCGGCAGGTCATCGAGGAAGAGCTTGCCGATGGACGAGGCGATCACCGCGCGCGACGCCGACAGCACCGCCAGCACGGTGATGAGTGCGGTGACCAGCAGCACGCCGACCCGGTTGCGGAGGCAGAGGGAGAACCAGGCGGAGATCACGGCTGCTCGTGGGCTTCAGGCAGCGGGGAGTGTACCGCTGGTGGCCCCGGACACCAGAACTCCCGACATGAGTCTGTACGACCACGATGATGTCGGCACCGTAGCTGATCCATGGACGGAACCCCGTTCATGGATCTGTGACGCACACCGTACCTTCGCGGCCTCTTGCCTTCGCGGCCTCGTGGCCCCCGAGGGCCGTGGCTCCTGGCTTGTGGCCTCGTGGCCTCGTGGCCTCGTGGCCTCGTGCCTCGCGCCTCGCGCCTCGCGCCTCGCGCCTCGCGCCTCGCGCCTCGCGCCTCG
>CAZRFD010000022.1:0-78927 GCA_964599085.1 uncultured Enterobacterales bacterium
TGTCGGGGTCGACCCGCACGTCCTGCACGTTGGCGTCGGAGAGCCCCTGGTCGGGGCCCGTAAAGCTCGCCCCGGCGTCCAGCGACCACAGCACGCCACCGGCGTAGCTGCTGATCCACAGGGTGTGGTCCGACGAGAAGCGCGGCGAGAAGGCTACCCCGCGGGCGTAGTCGGGCGGCAGCAGGGTCTCGTCCCGCCAGGCGTCGCCCAGGTCATCGGTGATCGACAGCCCCGCCCAGCCGCCCGCCACGATGCGCTGGCCGGCCAGCGCCAGCACCGGGAAGGCCTGGTCGACACCGGTCGCCGAACCCTCCGTGTCGTAGAGCACCTGCACGCCGACGCGCGACTCCCAGGTGTGGCAGCCATCGAGGCTCACCAGGGCGGCGTGGTCGGCCGTGGCGGCGGCGACCACCCCCTCCCCCGCGACCAGCCCGACCACCTGCGGGTGCGTCGCGTCGCCCGGCAGCGCGCCGCACTGCAGCCAGCCCGACCCGTCGTGGCGGTACACCTTGCCGTCGTTGGTGCCGGCGTAGACCGCCGAGGCGCCCATCGCCCCGCTGCTGACCCGCCGGCTGGTGGGAGAGGACAGCTCCTGCCAGGCATCGCCATCCCAGGTCCGCAGCGCCCCCCCGGTCGTCACGACGACGGTGCCGCCCTCGCCGGTGTGGATCGCCGTGACCGGCTCGGCGGAGAGGCGCTGCACCGCCCCGTCCGCGTCGATGGTGGAGAGCCCCGAAGCACCGCCGAGCAGCACCGAGCCCTCAAAGGCCTCCAGCTCGGTGTAGCCCGAGCCCACCGCCTGCAGCTCCCAGGACTGCCCGTCCACCGTCCACCACAGCTCGTCCTGGCCGAGCAGCACCGTCCGCCCATCCGCCAGCCGCGCAGCGTCCAGCAGGGTGTCCGCCACGGGCGGGCCACCGACGAAGGACCAGCTCCGCCCACCGTCGTCCGAGCGCATCAGCAGGTCCACCGAGCCTGGCCGGCAGACCGTGAACCACGGCCCGGAGTCGTCGAGCGCGGCCGGCGCCGCCAGCAGGCTGACGATGTCGTGCGGGAGGTGCGCGTACGCTGTTCCGCTCAGCGCGAGGAAGATTGCCAGCAGGATGGGCATGGCCGCTCCTGGGGCCGGCGCCCGAGCCGTCGGCCTCAGGGCTGCAGTGTATACAGGTCCTCGATGAAGCGCGCGCTTCCGATGAGGTGATCCTCCGGCCACTGCACATCCCACACGATGTCGCCGGCGGGGGTGACCTCTTGGATCCTCGCGGTCACGCCGAAGTCGTGCAGGGTGTTGCCCCCCGGCAGGCGGAAGGCGTCGCCGCCCAGCGAGGCCTCGATGCCGTCGCCCTCGCCCTGGGACCAGATCTGGCGGAGCACCTGTGCGTCGTCGTCGACCTCGTACTCCCGGACGATCACTTCGTTGGAGTCATAGGAGCTGTGGGTCGAGACCAGCAGCGTGCCCGCATCGGTGAAGGTCACGCCGTGCTGGGTGTAGAAGGCCGAGTCTGGCGGATCGAAGGCATAGGCGCCGTCCAGATCACCGAAGGCCCGCAGCACCTCGCCGGTGGTGTCGTCCAGCTCCAGGACGAAGTCCTCCATGGCGAAGGAGGTCAGGTAGCTGCGGCGGGCCTCGCTCCAGAACACGGTGTTCGACAGGCAGGTGGCCGTTGGCGGCAGGCCGTCCAGCTCGGCACAGCGCCACAGGGTCTGGACGTCGCCCTTGTCATCGACGACGTCGAGGCGGGCATCGTGGTTGGCCAGGTCGCTGTCGGTCATGGCGTGCCAGGCGACGGACTCGTCGGGCAGCTCGGCGAAGGCGTGGTTGGCTCCCGGCGTGGGGATCGTCTCCACCAGCGCCCCCGTCAGGGTCGTGCGGTGCACCACGCTGCCCCGCCCCTCGTCGTAGGCGGTCCAGTAGCTCAGCTCGTCCCACAGCAGGTGGTCGCCGTCCAGGGACACGCGGGGGTTCAGGGAGAAATTCTGGTCGTCGACCAGCCAGGCCCAGACCACGCGGCCCTGGCGGTCCAGGATGAGCATGTAGAAGTCGCCGGACGCCCACCCGCCCCGGGTCGAGTTGTAGGTGGTGAGCAGGAAGTTGCCGTTGGGCTCCCAGGCGCTGTCGTCGGCGGCGATCACGGCAGGCTGCAGGATCTCGCGAGGGATGGGCCCCGTCTGCGCAGCAGCGCTGTCGTCGACGACACCGTCGATGTTGACCTGCAATTCGACGTCGGCATCGTAGGGCAGGCCGAGGAGCAGCGCTTCCTGGTCGCCTGCCGAACGCTGTTCGACCGGGGTCTGGCGCCACTCCTCACCCGCCACCCGGTACGCAACGAAGCTGTTGGCGTCGATGTCCTGGCTCCAGCGGACGTGCAGGATGGACTCGACGGCGTCGTCGGTGGACCACTGCACCCCGTCGGCGCTGCCGGCCCCGCTGTCGCCCGCTGCATCGGTCGGCGCGCGACAGCCGACAGCGAGCAGGGCAAGCGCGAGGCTAACGGTGTTCGATGGCAAGGCCCGCATCAGGTGTCCTGGCATGGCAGCGTCTCCAGGATGGTGGCGGCTGAGGCCGCGCCCCCCGCGGCGTCGAAGGATGCCCGGATTCGCCCCGCGGCTTCCGAGAAGCCTGGTTCACCCAGCACCCGCAGGACAGCACGCCGCAGCGCGGCGGGTCCGACCCGCCCGAAGCGTACCCGGAGACCCGCCCCCGCCGCCACCACCTGGCGGGCGACCACCGGCTGGTCGTCCCGGATCGGCGCGAGCACCAGCGGCAAGCCGCGGGCCAGGGCTTCGCAGGTGGTGTTGTGGCCTCCGTGGCCGATGACGGCGTCCACGTGGGGCAGGACCCGGAGCTGAGGGATCCATGAGCGCTGGATCCAGCCCTCTGGCAGCGGCCCGACCTGGTCGGCCGGGGCGGCGAAGATCACCTGCAGGTCCAGCGGCGCCAGCGCGTCGACCACCGCCCGGAAGAAGCGCTGGCCGCGGGCGGCGTTGACCGTGCCCAGGGACACCAGGATCTTCCGGCGGCCGGGGTCCAGCGCATCGAAGGGAAAGGGCGTGGCGTCGGGACGAGCCGACAGCGCCGGTCCCACGAAGTGGTAGTGCGGAGCAAAGCGCTCGTCGGGCCCGATCAGCGCCGGCGTCGAGAAGACCACCACGGCGTGGGGGGAGAGATCGGGGTCGGCGATGGGCGCCAGGCCCGCTTCTGTCTGCAGCGTCGCCCGCTGCTCAGCCAGCCAGTCCCGCACCCGGGGCAGCTCGGAGAGCGCGTCGACGACCGACGCCGAGGTCGTCGCGAGGCTCGCCCAACACAACCCGCGGCGGCGGGCGACCAGGGCGCCAGCCAGGGCCTGGTGGTCCACGACCAGCAGGTCCGGTTGGACGTCATCGATGGCCGCGTCGACGCCCTCCACCATCGAACGGGCCAGGGGAAGCAGGAAGTCCTGCCACAGGAACTTGAGCGCGGCGAGACCGCGGGTGGCCCGGGCGCGGCGCTGAAGATCGTCCCGCAGTGCGTACGGCACGCGGTCGTCGAGGGCGACGAGGCGGGCCCCCGGCGGCAACAGCGGCCGGACAGGACCGGGGTGGCCGACCCAGGCGACCTCGTGGCCGCGTGTGCTCAGCTCCCGGGCGACGGCGACGGTCGGGTTGACGTGACCGGTCAGCGGGGGAACGACGAAGAGGACGCGCATCAAGCATCGCCCTGTGGCGACGCCGCCGGCTCCGCCCGGATCTGCGCGCCGACCCAGGCAACGACGGCGTCACGGACATCCGCCGTCGCCTCCCACAGCACGGAGTGGCTGCAGCCGGAGAGGATCCGCAGTTCACAGCACGGCAACATCTCCGCCAGGGCCTCTCCCCGATCCCGGATGTCGGAGTGCTCGCCGTAGAGTGCGAGCACGGGGTGGGGCAGCGCCCGCAGCGCCGCCTCGTCGAAGGGCGCCGACGCCTGGAGATCCGCCACGAGGCTGGTCCCCTCGACCAGGGCCCGCGCCGTCGTGGCCAGGCGGTTGCGCTTGCGTTGACTGTGGCGGCCGAGCCAGTCCGAGAAGTGCTCGGCGATGGCCGCGAGGCGCGCTTCCCCCTGGAGCTGCAAGGTGGCGGCCATCTGCTGGCCGAAGCCCTCGTCGGAGACGTGGGCGTCGACGAGCACGAGGCTGGCCACGCGGTCCGGCCGGGCCAGGGCGAAGGCCAGGGCCAGCAGGCCCCCGAAGCTGTTGCCGACGATGTGCAGCGGCCGGTCCACGCCGACAGCGTCGAGCACGGCGTCGAGGTCCGCCACCATGTCGGCGACGCCGTAGCCGTGGTCAGGCCGGTCGCTGCGGCCGTGGCCGCGCAGATCGTAGAGCAGCACGGGCGCCACCTCGGTCACAGCCGGGGCGACGCTGAAGTACCAGCTCGACAGGTTGTCCATGACCACGCCGTGCAGGAAGAGCACGGCCGGCTGCCCGCGGCCGAGCCGCTGGACGTGGAAGTGCAGGCCCCGGGCTTCGACCTCAGCCACGCAGGAAGTCCTCCAGCAGCGCCGTCAGCTCGGCGGCCGCGTCCAGGGGCAGGTAGTGCCCCCCGTCCAGCTCGGCCACCCGCGCGGTGGGCAGCAGCCGCCGCAGGCGGTCGGCCTCGTGGCGGCAGCTCGAGCTACGTCCGTAGACCGCCAGCAGGGGACAGGACAGGGAGGCGAGCCGGTCATCCGACAGCTCCCGCTGGGCGGCGATGTCGGCCACGACCGAGGTCTCCGTCGCCAGCGCCAGCAACCCGGCCAGCAGCCGCCGGGCACGCCGCCCCCCGCGCGCCAGGTCGGCCTGCAGGGCGTCGGGCAGCGCCCGGGCCAGGGCGTCCGGCGGCTGGTCCAGCCACGCCGTGAGCTGCCGCGTGTCCGACGGCGACAGGGGTGCTTCCACCAGCGCCAGCCGTCGCACCCGCGCCGGTTCCGACAGGGCGAGCTGCAGGGCGACGAGGGCCCCGTAGCTGTGGCCGACGAGGTCGACGGGCTGCCCGGCGAAGCGCTGGTCCAGCAGGCCCCGCAGATCGTCGACCATGGTGGCGACGTCGTAGCCGGTGGCCGGGCGCTCGCTGCGGCCGTGCCCCCGCAGGTCGTAGACCAGCACGCGGTGGCTGCGGGACAGCGCGGGCGCCGCCGTCAGGTACCAGCTCGCCAGGTTGCCCACGAGCAGCCCGTGCAGCATCACGATGGGCGGCCCCTCGCCCAGCTCCGCCACGTGCAGGCGGACCCCGTTGGTCAGGAGCTGCGACACGTCACGATGAAGTCGACGAGCTGGCCCACCTTCAGCCCGATGATGTCGTCCAGCTCCATGGACGACAGCCACCCCACGAAGTCCACGGAGTCGCCGTAGACTTCCTGGAGCTGCTCGGCGAGGGCCACGAACTCGATGCTCTCCAGCTCCAGGTCGTCGGCGAAGGAGGTGTCGAGCCCGATCTCCACGTCGTCCACCCACTCTTCGCCGATCACCTCGCGCAGCAGGCGGGCGACGGTGTCCAGCACGATGGCTTCCGACACGACGGTGGGATCGCGATCGTCGGCGGCAGGTGGCACGGCGGAGCCTCGGGGAGGACGGGCGCACCCCAGGTAGCATGGGGGGGGCGGGGGTGCAGGGAGCGGGCGCTCGGGCCGTGATACCTTCCCGCTTCGAAGCGGGTCGCGTGTGGAGTGGTCCATGCCAGTAGAGCCCTCGGTCGGAATCGGCGGTCACCACCCAGTCAACTCCGACTGGGGGGTCCGTCGACCGACCGCTGCCCGAGGCTTGCCGTCCACTGCACCTCCTCGCAGGGACGAATACACCGCTCAACGAGGGGACCCATGAGCACAACGAGCTGGAACTGGCCTGGTGCCCGGTGGTGGCGCTGCGACCTGCACGTTCACACTCCGGAGTCCTTCGACTACACCAAGCGCGATGAGGTTGGCTTTGCCGATTGGGCCGCCGGGGTCGTGGCCAGTGGCGTGCAGGTAGTCGCAGTCACCGATCACAACTCCGGCCGCGGCATCGCCGATGCGCGCACGTCGCTTGCCGGGCAGCTCCACCTGTTCCCCGGAGTCGAACTGACGGTCAGCCCCGGCGTTCACCTCCTGGTGCTGTTCGACCCGAGCCAGAGCGCAGACGACATCTCGGCCTTGCTCGCGAAGGTGGACATCCCAGTCGCCGAGTGGGGCAAGCGGGAGGCCGTCTCGCCCAGGTCGGTGATCGAGGCGATGGCCGAGGCGCAGAAGCTGGGAGGACTCTGCATCCTGGCGCACGTGGACGACAGGAAGGGCGTCATCAAAGAGGCCGTCAGTAGTGGATCGTCTACAGCACTCGGGGAGGCAACCAGGCGGGTCCTCCAGTCGGAACTTGTGGCCGCACTCGAGGTGAAGCGCGAAGACCCGGCCCTCCTTCAGTACATCGACGGGACCATCCCGGACTACCTTCCGCCCACCGGGCCACACACCCTCGTCCGGTCCTCGGACTCGCACACCCCTGGCGACATCGGGTCCCGCTCCACGTGGATCAAGATGACCACACCGAACCTGGAGGGCCTGCGCCTCGCCCTCCAGGACGGCCCGCTGAGTGTCCGCGACCCGGCGGCAACACCGGACCCCAACCAGCACGCCAACGCGGTCATCGAGAGCATCACCATCGCCGGCACGCGCTACATCGGCCGGGCGCAGCCCTTCACCCTCGCTCTGAATCCGTGGCTCAATGCCATCATCGGCGGCCGAGGCACCGGCAAGTCTTCTGTCCTGGAGCTGACCCGGGCTGCGCTCCGCCGCGAAGGGGAGCTGCCCACGGCCTTGCGCGAGGATTGGGACAAGCTGGTTCGAGTCTACGAAGCCCGGTCGGCCCAGGGCATCCTCACGCAGGACGCCAAGGTGACGGTCATCTACCGCAAGGACGGCGCCCGCTTCCGGCTTCAGTGGGACACGGCTGGAGCACTGCCGGCCATCGAGGAGGAGCAGGCCGATGGGTCGTGGGTGGAGAGCCCCGGCGTCGTGACCAGCCGCTTCCCCGTGCGCATCTACAGCCAGAAGCAGGTATACGAGCTCACCCGGGAGCCCGAGGCCCTCCTGCGTATCGTCGATGAGGCCGCGGAGGTCGGGTTCGCTCAGTGGAAGGAGCGCCACTCAAACGAGGAAGCACGCTTCCTGTCCTTGCGGGCCCAGGCGCGCGAGGTGGAGGCTTCCCTGGCGGATGAGCCGAGGGTCCAGGGAGAGCTGGATGACGTGAAGCGGAAGCTGGCCGTCTTCGAAGGTGCTGGCCATGCCGAGCTGCTCAAGCGGTGGCAGCGTCGGCGGCGGCAGGGCCGGGCCCTCGACGAGTGGAGCGAGACCCTGGACGGGATTGCGTCCCGACTCGAGAATGCCGCCGACAGCGTCGCGATCGGTAGCCTGGATGCGACCCT
Source organism: uncultured Enterobacterales bacterium (assembly GCA_964599085.1). GTDB lineage: Bacteria > Myxococcota_A > UBA796 > UBA796 > UBA2385 > J125. Next base: position 7,390 of record CAZRFD010000022.1, read on the forward strand.
CTTCGACGCGTCGGATACGCCCGACGCTGACCTCGTCGCCAGGACCGAAGCCGTGGAGGCGGAGGTCGGTGCCCTCCAGGCCGAAGTTCGAGACCTGGCAACTCGCGCTGTCGCGCTTCGCGACAGGTGGGTCGCAGATCGCGCCGCTGCTCCTTGGACTGAATCCGTGCGGCAGGTCGACGAAGCCTACGCCCAGCTCATCGAAGATCTCCGGGTCGCTGGTGCCGGAGACCCCAGCGAGTATGGACGGCTTGTCCAGCAGCGCCAGGCCTTGGAGCGTCGGCTCCAGGGCTTCGTCGGCATCCGAGAGAACCTGGCGACGATCGGGCAGCAGGCGGGAGAGAGCCTCGACCGGCTACGGGCGATCCGGGAGGAGATCACGTCGAAGCGGGCCACGTTCCTGGAGAGGGTGCTGGCCGACAACCCCTTCGTTCGTATCGAGGTCCTGCCATTCGGATCGCTCGCCGGAGCATCGGCCGAGCTGCGCGGACTTCTGGGCCGAGACGACGGTGCCTTTGCCAAGGACATCGGCGACGAGGGCGAAGCAGGCACCCTGATCGGTGACCTCGTCGGTACCTATGCGAGCGACTACGACAGCGCCGATGCAGCCGCACGCCCCGGCGTCGTCGCGGACATTGCTGCCCGCCTGGACACCCTCAAGGAGCGGATCAAGGCCATCGGGCGCGGTGAACAGGACGCCAACCACCGGGCCTTCGCCAACTTCATCCAGGGCCGGCCACCCGAGCAGATGGACCGGCTCGACGCCTGGTTCCCGGGTGACTCACTGCGTGTGTCCTTCCAGCCTTCCGGTGGGCGTCGGGGGTTCCAGCCCATCACCCAGGGGTCACCCGGTCAGCGCTCTGCTGCGCTGCTGGCCTTCCTGCTGTCGCATGGCGACGAGCCCATCCTGCTCGACCAGCCCGAAGACGATCTGGACAACCAGCTCGTCTACGACCTCATCGTCCAGCAGCTCCGCCAGATCAAGACCCGGCGGCAGGTCGTCGTGGTCACCCACAACGCCAACATCGTGGTCAACGGCGACGCCGAACAGGTCGCGGCCCTGGACGTTCGCAACGGGCAGGTCGCCGCCGTCAGCTCGGGCGGCCTGCAGGAGGAGGGCGTCCGTGCGACGATCTGCCAGGTGATGGAGGGTGGTGCGGAGGCCTTCCGCGAGCGCTACCGCCGCATTGCCCACGGAGGACGCGATGTTCGACTCTCCTGACCAGCTCCTCGACAAGATCCGGCTGGGCGAGGACAACGCCCTGGAGTTGAAGGCGGTGACCATCGCGGGCAATCGCGTGACGGGCCCACGGCGCGATGACCTCGCCGACGAGCTGGCCGCAATCGCGAACACGGCGGACGGCGTCTGCTTGCTCGGGGTCGACGACAAAACCCGAGAGATCGACGGGATCCCGCTCGACAAGCTCGACACGGTCGAGACCTTCGTTCGAGACCTCTGCAACGACAGCGTCAAGCCGCCGCTGCGCGTACACATCCTCCGCCTGGAGCTTCCCGACTCCCTCGGAGACCTGCGCCCGGTACTGAAGGTCGACGTCCCCAGGAGCCTCTTCGTCCACAAGAGCCCCGGCGGCTACTACCACCGGATTGGCAGCAGCAAGCGGGAGATGCCCCCCGACGTCCTGGCGCGTCTCTTCCAGCAGCGCAGCCAGGCCCGCATCATCCGCTTCGATGAGCAGGCCGTTCCCGACTCCCGCCTCGCCGACCTCGAGCCGGATCTCTGGGGACGTCTCTGCGATGCCTCCGTCGAGGAGCCGGTGCGGACGCTGCACAAGCGCAAGATACTCACCCTCGAGGACGGACAGGAGCGGATCACCGTCACGGGCGCCTTGGTCTGCTCTGAGCACCCCGAGTCCTGGCTTCCCGGTGCCAGTGCCCGCGCCGTGCGGTTCCGGGGAACGCACCAGGACAGCAACAACCAGGTGGACGCGGCCGACATCTCCGGTCCGCTGGACCGTCAGATCCTCGAACTCTTCGCCTTCGCAAGGCGGAACATGCAGGTGGCCGTCGTCGAAGGCCCGCCACGCCGTGAGGTGCCGCAGTACTCCACCCGCGCTCTGTTCGAAGCCATCGTGAACGCTGTGGTGCACAGGGACTACTCGATCTACGGCTCGCGGATCCGCTTGCTGATGTTCGACGATCGACTCGAGCTGTACTCCCCGGGGCCGCTCCCCAACACGCTGTCGGTGGAGAGCATCGCCCTGCGACAGTCCACTCGAAACGAGGCAGTGAAGTCGATCATGGTGAAGCTGCCCGTCGGCGAGGCGGGCCAGGGCAGCGGCCGCGGGTACTTCATGGAGGCCCAGGGCGACGGAGTGCCCGTCATCCTCCGCGAGACCCGCGCGCTGGCCGGGCATGCCCCTGTCTGGAGGGTGATCGACAACACCGAGGTGCTGCTCACCATCCCGGCTGCCGACCCGCGCCGAGCCGACTGACTGGACCGCCAAGCCTCGGGTTCACTCGGCGTCCTTCAAGCTCCTCGGCGATGCCTGCGCCCCCCCTTCGTCCAACAGCCCCGCATCCAGCGACGGCAGTGCGTCGCCCTCCTCGACCGCCACGGCCACCGCGAGCCCGGGCCGGCTGGCGACGGCCACGGTGTAGCAGCCACCGTCCGGCAGCATGCCGAGGAGCTGGCCCGGCGCAGCCTCGGTCATGGCGACCTCGACCGGGAAGAGCGGGCCCTTGCCGGCCTCCCAGGCGCGGTGACGCACGGCGTCGCAGGCGGCGATGCGAGCGTAGAGCCAGGCGCTGGCGTCGTCTCGGGACAGGGTGGCGAGGTGCTCGCGGGCGGCGGTGCGCAGGAAGCGTCGGGCGAGGTAGTCCAGCGACGAGCTGGAGCGGTTGCGATCGTCGACGAGCACGGAACCGTCGGGCCGAGGCACCGCGAAGAGGTGGTGCTCGGCCTGGTGCATGACCGGCCACAGGCGGTCGTCGGTCTCGAAGCGCCAGTCGGTCCAGCCGTGGATCCGGGCCCACACCCGGCCACCGCGGCTGACCTCGAGATCGGCGCGGACCTCGCGCACACCCGGGGGCTCGCAGAAGACCACGCAGTCCAGCACGTCGCCGGGGGCGGGCTCCGGCCCGAACAGCTCGATGCGGTCGATGCGCACCGGCATCGCCAGGCGGTTGTGCTCGGTGACCCGCATCACCTGGTAGCCGAAGAGCTGGCCGGCACCGTCGAGCAGCGCCCCCTCGGCCCGCGTCGCCAGGAGCTGGCCCGTCATGCCGCCGCTGCCGATGCGGTCGAGGCGGCGCACCGCCTGGTAGGCGGGGCCGTGGAACATCCAGCGCTCGCTGTAGAGCTGCGCCGCCGACAGGTCCATGGGCGTCTCTTCACCGAGCGCCGGCGGCCGGGCCTTGGGAGCGGCCGGCCAGGCGGGGGCGAGGCGCACCGTGGCTTCCGCGTAGCCCTCCAGCACCACCCGCACGCGGTCGCCGTCCAGCGGCTCGGCGCGGAGCTGCAGATCGATGGCCGGCTCCACCGCCATCCAGCGGTGGGCGCGGATCTGCTCGATCTCGACGGCGACGCGTCCCGGCGCACAGCGCTCGGCGAGGTCGAGCATCATGCGCACCGACATGGTCATCGGGACGACCGGGTTGCGATCGGACAGCACCGGCCAGCCCGGCGGCTGGGGGATCAGGCTGTGGTCGGCCAGGAAGGGCTGGTCGGCCACCGACAGGCGCCGCGTCTCGGCGCGCGGCTCTGCCGCGGCGGCGCGCGAGGGAGAGGGAGCGACGGTCGACCCCCTCGCCCGATGATGCGCCGACCGCCCCACCCCCGAAGACAACGCCGCCTGGACCGCCGACAGGCTGCGGTCGATCTCGTCGTGGAGCGCTGCGAAGCCCTGCCCCACGCGACCCGTGGCCGGTAGGGCGCGATCGACCGTGGGCGACGCCGGCCGAGGCAAGGGAGTGTCGACGTGGACGAGCGGCACGCCGAGCGACAGCGCCATGCCGCCGCGGCGAGCCGGCGGGTCGAACACTGCTAGCTCGACGTCTGCACCCTCGACGAACAGCGCAGCGCACAGCCGGCGGAGCTGGGCGAGGCCCGAGCGCTGGGTCTCGTTGGCCGACATGGCCAGGTGATCCTGCCCCCGCAGCGTGTCCGAGACGAAGCCGACGAGGCTGCCCGGCCCCACCTGGACGAAGGCCCGCACCCCATCGTCGTAGAGCGCTTCGACGAGCGCCCGGAAGTGCACGGGCTCGACGAGGTGGCGGATCGCCAGGGCCCGCACGTCGTCGAGGTCGTCGGGGTAGGGAGCTGCGGTGGTGGCCGACCACAGGGGGGTGTGGGGCACCTGCAGCGGGAGGCGCTCGAAGTGGTGGCGGTGCGGTCGCAGGTAGGGGCCGAAGAAGGGAGCGTGGAAGCCGGACCTGAACGGCAGCAGGTGGGCCATGATCCGCGCCGCCTGCAGCCGCTCCGCGGCCGTCTGCAGCGCCGCCTCGTCACCGCAGAGGACCACCTGGTGGGGACAGTTGTCGTGGGAGACCACGACCCCCGGCAGGTCTCCGACCGCGTCCCGGACGCGCTCGATGCCGCCGCCGACCGACAGGAAGCCGACACCGGGGACCTGCAGGCTGCGCGGCACGAGCTGGCCGAGGAAGTCGTCGAGATCGTCCGGCGCGATGAAGCCGGCGGAGATCATGCCGCTCCACTCGCCGATGCTGTGGCCGGCCACGAGGTCCGGACGGACGCCAACCCGCGCCAGCGCGTCGGTCAGCAGGCGGCTGGTCCCGATGAGGGCGGCCCCCTGGGATTCCAGGGCCGTGCCCTCGACGGTCCGGGTGTCGAGCCCTGCGGGCAGCTCCAGGTCGAAGAAGCGCGCGACGTCGGCCACACGCGGCTCGAAGCTGGCCTCGACCCCTGGGTACAGGAAGGCGAGCTTGCCCCCCTCGGCGAGCAGCCCGCCGGTGGAGAACCACAGCCCGTCCCGCCCCCGACGGGCCCGCCCCCGGGCGACGACCTGGCGAGCACGCGCCCGGCGGGTCGCGGTCGGGTCCACGAGCGCGAGGCGACAGGGGCCCGAACCGCCAGAGGGGGCTCCCTCGTCGAGGGCCTGAAGCAGCGCCGCGACGGTCGGGCGCGCGAGCCACAGCAGGCCGGCGTCATCGCGGACCCGCGGCCGGCGACCACGGTCGGCCCCGTGTTCCCGCAGCACGAGGTGGGCGTTGATCCCGCCGAAGCCGAAGGCGTTGACCGCCGCTACCCGCGCCGCCTTGCCCCCCCACGGCTCGGCGCGGCCAGTGGTGCGGAAGCGGGTGCTGCCTAATGCTGCTAGCGGCTCCTCGCAGTGCAGCGTGGGCGGGAGCACCCCCCGGTGGACGGCGAGGGCGGCCTTGATCAGGCCGGCGATCCCCGCGGCGGGCATGGCGTGGCCGATCATCGACTTCACCGAGCCGACGACGGCGCGCTCGGCGCCCGGCTCGGCAGCCCCGAAGAAGGCGCGCAGCGTCGCCACCTCGGCCGCGTCGCCGACCTGGGTGGCGGTGCCATGGGCTTCCACCAGGCCGATGCTCGCGGGATCCAGCCCGGCCTGCGCCCACGCCCGCTGCAGCGCCAGGGCCTGGCCGTCGGGGCTCGGCTGCATGATGGTCGCGCCTCGGCCGTCGCTGGCCACTCCCACACCCTCGATCACCGCGTAGATGCGGTCGCCGTCCCGCTCGGCGTCGGCCTGACGCTTCAGCACGACGACGCCGAGCCCCTCGCCGATGAGCAGCCCGTCCGCCCGACGGTCCAGCGGGCGGATGACCTGGCTGCGGCTCAGGGCACCGAGCTGGGTGAAGACGCTCCAGAAGGCCACGTCGTGGCTGAGGTGGACGCCGCCAGCGAGCGCCAGGTCCAGGCGGCCCGCGCGCAGGTCGGTGCAGGCCCGGTCGACCGCGATGAGGGCGCTCGCACAGGCGGCGTCGATGGTGTAGGCCGGCCCGTGAAGATCGAGGCGGTTGGCGATGCGCGAGGCCGTCAGGTTGGGGACGAGACCGATGGCCGTGTCGGGGCCATAGGCCGGCAGGCGCGCCCGGAACTCGGCCTTGACCCGGGCGAGCCGGTCCTCGCCGAGGTCGGGCAGCAGGTCCCGCAGCGTCGTGACGAGCTGCTCTGCCGTGCGGACGTGCTGTTCGAGCCGGGTCATACCGGCGCCGATGTAGTTGCCCCGCCCGATCACCACCCCGGTGCGATCCCGCGGCAGCTCTGTGTCTGTGTAGCCGGCGTCGCGCAGGGCGTCGGCGGCCACCTGCAAGGTCGCGAGTTGGTCGGGCTCGGCGCCGGCAGCGGCCACCGGCATGATGCCGAAGCCCAGCGCGTCGAAGTCCAGCAGCCCGTCGACGAAGCCACCCCGCCGGCAGTAGAAGCGATCCACCGCGTCGCCGTCTGGGTCGTAGAACACCGGGTCCCAGCGGGCGGCCGGGACGTCGCCGATGGCGTCGACGCCCGCCTCGATGTTGGCGGCGAAGCGTTGCAGGTCGGCGGCCCCGGGGAAGACGCAGGCCATGCCGACGACGGCGATGCCGTCGCCCGAGGATCCCTGCGTCACACCAGGCTCTCGGGCGAGCCGCACATCCAGAGCACCTGGGCATCGGCCGCCGCGCCGTGGAGCAGCTCGTCCACGAAGGCGCGGGCACCCTGGTCGGGGTCGATGAGCCCCACACCGCGGCGGTTGTACTCCCGCTCCAGCTCCGCCGAGACCATGCCGCCGCCACCCCAGGGCCCCCAGTCGATGCTGAGCACCCGCTCGGCCAGCCGGCCGTTCAGGGTCCGAGCGAGCTTGTCGAGGGCGTCGTTGGCCGCCGCGTAGTCGACCTGCCCCCGGTTGCCGAGCACGCCGGAGACGCTGCCGAAGAACACCACGAAGCGCGCCCCCGGCCGCAGGTGCCGGGCGATCACTCGGGCTCCGACGACCTTGGTGTCGAAGACCCGGTCGAAGGACTCCGGCGTCTTCTGCAGCAGCAGCTTGTCTTCCAGCACACCGGCGGCGTGCACCACCCCGTCGAGGCGACCGTGCTCGTCGTAGAGCCCGTCGATGAGCGCCCCAAAGGCGTCGGCATCCCGGACGTCGACGGCGTGGTAGCGCACCGTCGCCCCCGTCGCGGCGAGAGCCGCGAGGTTGTCGCGGATCTGCCGGGCGGCGAGCACCCGGTCGCAGGCGGCTTCGATGTCGCGCGGGCTCTTGAGGTCCCCCCGCGACAGGAAGAGGCGACGCAGGGCGGCGCGATCGCTGGCGGCAGCCACTTCGTCGTCCGTCTCCGGACCCGGCGGCGGGGTCCGCCCGACCAGCTCGAGGCGGCAGGGCTGCTCGCCCATCAAGGCCAGGGCGGCCCGGGCGGCGATGCCCCGGGCACCACCGGTGACCAGGACGACGGCGTCCGGACCGAGCACGAGGCGTGGCGGGGCCGTGCAGTCCAGCGGAGCTTCGCGCAGGAACTGCCGCACGCGGACGTCCCCCTGCCAGCCGACCTCCACGTCCGTGGCGGCCTGGGGACCATCGACAGATGCCAGCTCGGTCGCCAGCACCCGGGCGACGTCCTCCGGAGCGCTCGCGGGGTCGACGTCGACGACCCGGACCCGCAGCTCGGGGCGCTCCCGGGCCACGGTCTTGAGCAGCCCGGCCGGGCCACCCGTGGGCAGCTCGGCGCGGACACCAGGCTGGCCGAGGGCACCGCCGAGCCCGGTCGCCGCCAGCAGGCGCCGCTCACCGTCGCCCGCCGCTGCCCGGGCCCAGGCGAACAGGTGGCGGGCGGGCTCGGGCCGTTCGCCCGCACCTAGCGCTGTCAGGTCGACGAGGTCCTCGCCGTTCTCCGGCAGGGTGCCGGGCGCGACGACCCGCACGTCCGCGCCCTCGTCCACGAGGCGCGCGGCAAGGGCTTCGGCGACGCCGACCCCGTCGTCGGCCAGCATGATCTGGTGCCCCCGCAGGGCACGCGGCGCGGGCGAGGGCGGCGCCACCGGCTCCACCTCGACGATGAAGCGCCCGAGGACCGGTGTCGCGTCCGCCAGCGGCGGGCCGTCGGCACCCTCGACCGTGGCGTCAGGGCTCGCCGGTGCCTCGCTCGGCCAGAGGGGAGTCGGCGCGGTCACCTCGTCGTCGACGTCTTCATCCCCGGACATGCGCTCGTCGAGCCAGGCCAGCACCCCGCGCAGGGTCCGCACAGCCGCGAGCTGCTCGATGATGGCGTCCCGTTCCGCGGTGTCGGCCGAGGTCAGGCCGATGCGCTCCCCCAGCAGTCCCAGGATCTCGATCCGCTTGATGGAGTCGATGCTCAGGTCGGCTTCGAGATCGAGGTCCAGGTCGAGCATCTCGATAGGGTAGCCGGTGCGTTCGCTGACGATGCCGAGCAGGAGATCGTCGAGCGACTCTTCGGCGTCGGGGACCGGCTCTGCAGCGATCGGTGCCGCCGGGTCCGGCGCGACAGCAACCGGACCGGCGGCATCGGGGACCACGCCAGAAGCCGCCGGTGCGGGGGCCCCGAGGTAGGCGAGCATGACCTCGCGCTGTGACTCGACCAGCTTGCGCATGGTGTCGAGGTAGCTGCTGACCACCTGTTCGCGCTCGGCTTCGGCCGGCGGCAGACCACCCACTGGCCCCTGGACCACTGGCTCGGTCACCGGCAGCATGGCACCCGGCAGGGGGGAACCATGCGCAGGGCGGGCGAGGTGGCCGTCGACCAGCCAGTCCGTGGGCTTGCCAGCGGGCGGCGGCGGGTGGGCGAGGTCGAAGCGGGCCGCGTCGCGATCCTCGAAGAGCACGTCGCAGTCGAAGCCGACGCCGCTGACCGCGAGGCGCGCGAGGGCGAGCTGGAGGCGCACGAGGCCGTGCGTCCGGCCGTCGTCGGTGGCGACCGCCACGTGGGGGCGCCCGTCGAGCACCCGGCCCACCAGCCGGGTCAGGACGCCACCGGGACCGACCTCCACGAACACGCGCGCGCCGGCGGCGTACATCGCCTCGATCTCGTCGACGAAGCGCACCGGACGGGCGATCTGCTCGGCGAGGCGGGCCCGGACGGCGTCGGGGTCTTCGGGGTAGGGAGCCGCGGTCGTGTTGGACCACACCGGCAGGCGGGGGGCCCGCACCGGCACGGCGTCCAGGCGGGTCGCGAAGCTGTCGGCGGCGGCCGCGACCACCGGGCTGTGGAAGGCGCAGGCGACCGGCAGTCGGCGCGGCTTCAGGCCCGCGTCTTCGAGGCGCTGGCAGGCGGCGTCGAGAGCGTCTGCGGGCCCGGCGAGCACGACCTGGTCGGGGGCGTTGTGGTTGGCCAGGACGACACCGCTGTCGGCCCCCAGCACGGCGTCGATCTGCGTCGCCGTGGCCGCCACGGCGGCCATCGCGCCGGGGTCCTGCCCGGCAGCGTCGAGGATGCAGCGCCCACGGGCTTCGCTCAGGTCGAGCAGGTCCGCTTCGTCCAGGGCATCGGCGACGCACAGCGCCACCAGCTCGCCGTAGCTGTGCCCGGCGACCATGTCCGGCCGCAGGCCCAGGCGCGCCAGGAGCTGGGCCATGGCGAGATCCGCCATACCGAGGGTGGGCTGCGCCACCGTCGTGTCGGTGATGGCGGCGAGCTGCGTCGCCAGGGTCGCGTCGTCGAAGGCCTGGGGCGGGAACAGCGCCGGCAGCCATCGAGCCCCCTGGCGGAGGATCCGCTGCAGCACGGGGAACTCGACGAAGAGATCGGCGAGCATGCCCGGGCGCTGGCTGCCCTGGCCGGGGAACAGGAAGGCCAGCTTTCCGCCGCCGTCATCGGCGGGCGCCGCCGGGTCGCGCGAGAAGATCCCGCGGGGGTCTTCGATGCCCTGCTCGGCGCGGACGAGGCGCGCGTCCAGCTCGTCGAGGCTGCCCGCCACGACGGCGATCCAGACCGGTCCCTGTCCGCCGGTGGAGGTGGCCCGCGCGAGGTCCCGCAGCGGGCGATCCCAGCCCCGCGCCACCAGCGCCCGCAGGCGCGACAGCCGGGCGAGGGCGTCGCGGCGCTCCGATCCCCGGAACAGGAACAGCTCGGCGGGCCAGGCACGCCGCGTCACGTCCGGTCCGGCTTCGTCGGGGGGCTGCTCGACCACCACGTGGAAGTTGGTGCCACCGAAGCCGAAGGCCGACACGCCAGCGGCCCGGGGGCCATCGGCCCAGGGCTGGGGGCGGTCGAGGAAGGTGAAGGGGCTCTCACCGCCCTGCCAGTAGGGGTTCGGTTCGGAGAGGTTGATGGTCGGCGGGCGCACGCCCGTGTAGACGGCCAGCGTTGACTTGATGAGCCCGGCCATGCCCGCGGCGCACTTGGTGTGGCCGATCTGGGACTTCACCGAGCCCAGCACGCAGGTGCCCGGCGCACGGCCGTCGAAGACCTCGGTCAGGGCCGACAGTTCCGTCTTGTCGCCGACGACGGTGCCGGTGCCGTGGGCTTCGACCAGGCCGACGCGCTGCGCCGGCATCCCCGCCATGTCGTAGGCCCGGCGGACCGCACGGACCTGGCCGAGGCGCCGCGGCGCGGTCAGCCCCAGGCTGCGGCCGTCGCTGGCGGCCCCCACACCCTTGATCACGCCGTAGATGCGGTCGCCGTCGCGGCGAGCGTCGGCGAGGCGCTTGAGCACGACGGCGGCGACCCCCTCGCCGATGATGGTGCCGTCGGCGTCGGCGTCGAAGCAGCGCGGCCGGCCGGTCCGCGACAGGGCGTGGACGCTGCTGAACATCACGAAGTCGTTGATGCCGTTGTGGAGGTCGGCACCACCGGCCAGCACCATGTCGGCCGTGCCGCTGACCAGCTCCTTCACCGCGACGTCCACGGCCGCCAGCGAGGACCCGCAGGCCGCGTCCACCGTGAAGTTCGCGCCGCCGAGGTCGAGGCGGTTGGCGATGCGCCCGGCGATGACGTTGGCCAGCACGCCGGGGAAGGTGTCTTCGGTGTAGGTCGGCAACACGGCGTCGAGTTCTGCCGGCAGGGGGCCGACGTACTGGCGGTACAGCGTCCGGAAGCCGTAGGCGCCGGCCAGCTCGGTGCCGGCTTCGGCGCCAAAGACCACGGCGGTGCGGTTGCGATCGAAGTCGCGATCGGCGTAGCCGGCGTCGGACAGCGCACGACGGGCGACCTCGAGCGCGAGGAGCTGCACCGGCTCGATGGCGATCAGTGAGCGCGGCGGGATCCCGTAGGCCAGCGGGTCGAAGCGGATGGCGGGCAGCCAGCCGCCGGTCCTGGCGTAGGTCTGGCCACCCTCGGCCCCGCGCGACTCCGGGTCCCAGAAGATGCGGGCACTCCACCGGTCGTCGGGGACATCGTGGACGGCGTCGACCGCGTCGAGGACGTGGGCCCAGAAGGCGTCGAGGTCGGGGGCGTCCGGGTAGACACAGGCCATGCCGACGATGGCGATGTCGACCGGATCGGGGCGCCGGGGTCCCGCCGATGTCACCGGCTCCGGCAGGTCATGGGCGTGCAGCGCCTGCACCGAGCCCTCGGAGACATCGGCGTGCAGCGCAGCGATGGTGGTCAGTTCGTCGCGCAGCGCGGCGACCTGGCCGACCATGAACAGCCCGTCGCGCTCCTGCTGGTCAGCATCCACGGAGACGATCTCGGCCCCCTGCCGCGCCAGCCCCTTGGCGGCGATGCGCAGCCGTCCGAGGTTCAGCGTCTCCAGCGCCGCCCAGACCTCCTGCGGGTCCTTGCCCGCCGCGATCAGCCGGGCGCGCTCGGCTTCGAAGGCGTGCACGTAGGGAGAGTCGACGCAGCGGGTGGCGTGGCCGGGTGCCGTCTGCAAGACCGTGGTCTGCGCGCAGCGCCGGGCCTGATGCTGGAAGCCCGGCAGGATGGCCCCGGTGTCGACGGCTTCGCGCGTGAACAGGTAGGCCGTGCCCATGAGCACGCCGACGCTGGCGCCCCGCGCCGCGAGGGGGGCCGCCAGTGTGGCGACCATGGCCGCCGAGCGCCCGTCGTGGACACCGCCGGCGAACAGCACCGAGACATCTTCCAGCGCGTCGAAGGCCAGGAGCTGCTGGACCTGTGCCTCCCACAGGGCGAGGCTGCCGCGGGGGCCGACGTGGCCGCCGCTCTCGCGCCCCTCGAAGACGAAGCGACGCGCTCCCTCGGCGAGGTACATGGCCAGCAGGCCCGGCGAGGGCACGTGCAGCCAGGTCTCGATGCCCTGCTCTTCCAGCGCCCGCGCCTGGGAGGGACGCCCGCCGGCGATGAGGACCACGGGCGGTCGGACCTCGGCCAGCAGGGCGAGCTGCTCGCGGCGAAGCTCTGGAGGCGCGAAGCCCAGGATGCCCACCCCCCAGGTCCGGCCGGCCAGGCGCGCTGCGGTGTCCCGCAGCAGGTCCCGGGCCGCGGCGCCACGCATCAGCGACAGGGCGAGGAAGGCCAGGCCCCCGCCGTCGCAGACCGCTTCGGCGAAGGCCGCGCGGTCGCTGACACGGGTCATGGGCCCCTGGGCGATGGGGTAGCGCAGGCCCCAACGCGCGGCGAGGGCGTTGCCCGGTGCCAGCGGCTGCAGCCGAGCGGCGAGGCGCCGGTCGTCGTCGATGGTGGCGTCATAGGCGCCCAGCACCCCCGCCACGGTGCGGTGCTCCCGCGCGAGGTCGGCGGCGAAGGCCGCGCCGGCGCCCAGGGGGATGGCCGGCGCGTCGGGCCGCCCGACGGGGCGCCACAGCCGCACGCCCCCCTCGACCGTGGTCTCGCTGCCGTCCATGGCCGGCAGCGCATCGCGCAGCAGCCCGGGGATTCGCGAGCCCCGCGTCAGCAGGAGCTGGTCGTCGAGCACGACCCCGGCGGCGCCCCCCGCAACGCAGGCAGCGGCGGCGTGCGGGCCGAGCCCACCGCGCACCCAGATCGGCACGTCCACGGCCATGAGCAGGCGCTGGAGCAGGACGAAGGCCGTCTCTTCGCCGATGGATCCGCCGCTCTCCCAGCCCGTGGCGACGAGCCCATCGGCCCCCGCCGCCACCGCCGCCACCGCCTGGTTGACGTCGGTGACCTCGACCAGCACGGTGCGGGGTCGCCAGGGCGCGATGTCGGCGCCAGCCGCCAGCAGGACGAGGTCGACGCCGGCCGGCAGGTCGGCGGCAGCGATGGGGGCGGCCCCGAGGCGCACGCCGAAGCCCTGGACCGTCCGCAGCTCCATGAGCGCCGCGCGGGCCGCCCGGAGGTCGTCACCGAGGTCGAGAAACGCTGGATATCCAGCTTTGCAAGCCGACTGCACCAGCCTGGCGTCCGGGCGCCAGCAGGGAGACAGGGCGATGACACGGGCGGTGGGCAGGGCCACAGCGCCTCCGACAGACCGGTACCAGGGGCGCAACCATAGCGGCAGATCGACCCCGCCCGCGCGTGCTCACGATCGTTTGACGCGTTCCGACGAGGTCGGGGTGACCCGGCAGGTGAAGAGGAGCTGCTGACTGCGGGCGTTGCAGCGCGGGAGCGCCCACTCGACCGCGACGTCGGCCGGGACCAGGCAGGAGGCGTCGTCGAAGCCGGCGGCGGCCAGCTCGCTGAGGATCCCGGCGCGGTCCCGATCGTCCTGCTCCATCCCGCGTCCCGCCGTGAACCGGGCCAGGAGCCAGGACAGCACGCGGCCGACGCGCCCCAGCCTGGGCTGCTCCGGACCGGGCACGAGGTCGAAGACGAACAGCCCGCCGCCGCGTGCGTGCAGCAGCGTCGCGACCCGTGCCCACAGCCGGCGCTGGGCTGCGGCATCCAGGTACATGCACAGGCCCTCGGCGACGACGGCGAGGGCCGGACCGGGTGGGGCGATGGCGTCGAGATCGACCTCCGCGACATCGGCGGCGACGACCTTCAGCCCGGGTCGCGCCAGGGCGGCGCGGCCCGCCTCGGTACGGGAGAGCAGCTCCTCGCGAAAGGCGATCATCGGCGGCAGGTCGACCTGGACGACCTGGACGACCTGCCCGCCCGGCGCGTCGGTCCAGGCGATCCCGCGGCGCGACAGCCCGCAGGCCAGCTCCAGCAGGCGCTCGACCCCGGCGCGCCGCAGCAGCTCGTCAATGCAGGCCTGCCGGTGGAGGATCGAGGGCGCCAGCGGGGCGGCGTCCCGGTGCAGCAGGCGGGCGGCCTCGGTCACGAGGTTGGTCAGCCAGAAGACGATGCGCCCCGCCGGCAGGTCGAACAGCTCCGCCCCGGGCAGCCCGCCCCAGCGCGCGACCTGGGCGGTATAGACAGCGGTGATGCCCAGCTCGCCGAGCTGTTCTACGGGGGAGGTTCTGGCCACGGCCGGGAAGCATAGCGGCGCGCCGCGCTGGGAGCACTGCTCACAAGCTCCTTGCAAACCCCACGGGGCACGCGTGGTCGAGGGATGGCGAGCGGTGGGAGCACGCCGCTCTCGGCCCCTGACCGCCTGGAACAGGGGAGGGCCTCTCCCTCCCCGAGGACGCGACACCGGTCGCGGGGGCCGCGCCGTGCCTGCAACCGAGGAGTTCCCCATGTCGAGCCGTACCCGCTTCCCCCGCACCCTTTTCGCCACCCTCGCCTTCGCCGGCGGCGTGCTCTCCTTCATCCTGGCGACGGCCTGCCGACCCGATGGCACGCCGGGCGAGGCGGAAGGCGCCGCAGCACGCGGCCCGACCGCGGATGCTGGGCCCTCCGCCGCCCCGGAGAGCACGCCGGTCGAGGCGGCGCGCCCCCTCGGTCCGGCGATCGAGGTGCCGGACAGCGTGGCCCGCGACGCCGAGGCGCCCTCGCCCGCGGAACCCGACGACGCCGGTGAGGATCGCATCGCGACCCTGCCCGGCATCGGCGCCGCAGCACCGGAGGAGGGGCTCGGCGGACTGATCGGCGCGAAGGGCACGGCAGTCGGCGCCGGCGGCCTGGCCAGCCGGGGGACCGGCCTCGGCGGCGGAGGGACGGCCGAGGGGCTCGGCGGTCTCGGCACACGGGGCAGCGTCGGCAGCCTGTCCGCGGGCAGCGCCAGCTACGGGGCCGGTGCAGCGGGCGGTGGCGCCTCCGGCAGCGGCAGCGGCCGTGGCGTCGTCATCCTGGGACGGAGCGGTGGAGCTGCGGGCGGGATCCAGTACGAGCAGAGGCAGGTCAGCCGGCCCTCGACTCCCCCGCCCCTCCCCCGCATCAACGCCTCCGGCGGCGAGGAATTCACCGACTACGGCGTCGGCGAGGTCGTGTTGGCCGAGGTCGACAACCTCTCCACCTTCGCGGTGGATGTGGACACGGGCAGCTACACCCTGGCCCGGTCCACCCTCCACGCGAGCCGCCTGCCGATGCCTGGCAGCGTGAGGCTCGAAGAGTTCGTCAACTACTTCGACTACGACTACGTCGGCCCGACCGCGGACGCCCCCTTCGCCGTAAACATGGAGGCCGCCCCCAACCCCTGGGTGGACGGCCACCATGTGCTCCGGGTGGGCATCCAGGGTCGACGGGTGCGCGCCGCCGATCGAAAGCCGGCCCGCCTCGTCTTCCTCGTCGATGTCAGCGGCTCGATGCGTGGGAGCGGCCGCCTGGACCTGGCCAAGGAGTCGCTGCATCACCTCGTCGACCAGCTCGGTGCGGAGGACAGCGTCGGCATCGTCACCTACGCAGGGTCCACGCAGCGGGTGCTCGCCCCGACCTCGGCCGTCCACGCCAGCGTCATCCACCGCGCCATCGACGGCCTGCGCGCCGGCGGCAGCACGGCCATGGGCTCCGGCATCCGCATGGCCTACGACATGGCCCGCGAGGGCTTCGTCGACGGGGCCGAGAACCGGGTCGTCGTGCTCTCCGACGGCGACGCCAACGTCGGCGCCACCAGCCACGAGCAGCTCCTCGAGCTCATCGGCGCCCAGGCCCGCGACGGCATCACCCTGTCCACCGTGGGCTTCGGCCGCGGCAACTACCGGGACACGCTCATGGAGCAGCTCGCCGACCAGGGAGACGGCAACTACGCCTACGTCGACTCCATCGACGAGGGCGAGCGGGTCTTCGGCCAGCGCATCGCCGGCACCATCGAGACCATCGCCCGCGACGTCAAGATCCAGGTCGAGCTGAACCCGCGCGCCGTCATCGCCTGGCGGTTGCTCGGCTACGAGAACCGCGACGTCGCCGACGAGGACTTCCGCGACGACGCCGTCGACGGCGGCGAGATCGGCAGCGGCCACAGCGTCACCGCCCTCTACGATGTCGTGCTCAAGGACGGCTGGTCCAGCCGCGAGCTGGCCACGGTGCACCTGCGGGCCAAGCCCCCTGGCCGCGACGCCCCCGCCGAGGAGTGGCAGACCGTGTTCAAGCCCCGCCTGCTCAAGCGCGAGCTGGCCGACACCAGCGACAGCTTCCGCCTCGCCCTCGGCGCCGCCACCTTCGCCGAGCTGCTCCGGGGCAGCCCCCACGTCGAGGAGCTGCGCTACGCCGACGCCTGGGAGATGGTCCAGGGCGCGGCCCGCGCAGACCACCCCGAGGACGCGGGGCTGCTGGAGCTGATCGAGACCGCTGGTCGGCTGGCGGGCGAGGAGGGAGTGGTGGCGACGCGCTAGCGGTGTTAGGTGCGGTGGGGCGTCGCCGTCTCACCAACGGCGGAACGTGGTTCGAACACCGCTAGAAATAGTCCACCACCTGCAACCAGCCCCCGGCCGCCTGCTCGGCAGCGACCCCGCGCAGCATGGGCAGGCTGTGCTGGCGAGAGCGATCGACGAACCAGGCGGGGTCGGTGGCGCCCCGGGGCAGCCAGGCGGTCAGGCCGACATCCAGCCCGGCGGCGAGGGCGGCGACAGCCCGGAGCAGCGGGAGGTGCAAGCCCCGGTCGGGGACGGCGAGCAGGGTCAGCTCGACGCCGTCTTGGTCGACGGCGAGCTGGACGAAGCCGCCCCCCTCGACGGAGAAGACCAGCTCGTCGGGGTGGACGGAGAGCAGCCAGGCAATGGCGTCGGCGTCCCGCCACAGGAAGGGTGCGCCGGGGGCCATGGCTTCGGCGGTGGCGTTCACCGCACCCGCGATGGCGTCGAGGTGCAGGTGGGGGTCGATGGGGGTGAGCGCCGCCCGGGGGCCGGAGGCGGCGAAGCCGTCCGGCAGAGGACACTCGACGCGGGCGGCGGCGGTGACCGGGTGGAAACCGAGGCGCTCGTAGATGGCCGGGGCGATGGCGCTGAACAGCAGGCCGAGGGAGCGGCCCTCCCCCTCCGCGTGGTCGAGGGCCGCGGCACACAGGCGGCTGGCCAGTCCCCGGCCGCGCGCCTCGGGCCGGGTGCAGACCGCGCCGAGGCCCACCCCGTCGACCGTCCCCTCCCCGAGGCCGCCGAAGCACAGCGGGTAGGCGACCAGCGTGCTCAGCACGCGCCCCTCCTCCCGGGCCACCCACCACTGCGCCGACCGGTAGCGAGCGGCCCGCAGCCGTCGCGCCTGCTCGAGCGGCAGGCTGTCCCGCAGCCGCCAGGCCGAGAAGGTCACCTCGAAGGCGGCGCGGCGGTCGGCTTCGGTGCGGGCGGGCGACAGGGTGACGGTCACGGAGCCTCCGGGGCGCCCGGCGACATCGGCCAGCCCTGCCGCCGGACGTACTCCAGCAAGGCCGCGTCATCGACCCGGGTCGGGGGCAGCAGCTCGCCGCGCAGGCGGCGGTGCCACCAGCCCGGCTCGCCGGGGGCGGTGAAGTGGTACTCGAACAGCTCCATGCGCAGCGTGTCGGGGGGCTGGCCATCGAAGGGATCGAAGGACAGCAACCGGCGGATGCTCGGGTCCCCGTCGAGGAGCTGCCAGGCGAGGTGGATGAGCCAGGGGTAGCGGCCGATGTCCGGCGCGAACTGCACGAACCAGATCTGCCAGTCCAGCCGCAGGTGGTAGGGCGTGATCAAGCAGGGCCGGCGATCGATCGCCCCCGGCTTGCAGGGCAGCTCGTAGTCGCGCCAGGGACCGTCGCCCTGGCGGCCCTGGATGACGACCTCGACGCGGGTGTCGTCGACGCTGCCGAAGGCGCCGTAGGTGTTGACGAGGTGCAGGCGGTCGAAGCTGGTGTTCATCGCCTGGTCGGGCGAGAGCATGTTGGCCACGGGGTCGATGGACAGCACGCCGACCAGGACCGCGAGTAGACCCGCCACGGAGCGCCGCAGGGTGTCGGTGCGCCGCGGGCCCGCCGGGGCGGGCGCTGGCCGACGCAGGAAGCGGGCCACGAGCCGGTCGTCGAGGGCCGCCGCCGCCAGCACGATGGTCAGCCAGTTGAAGTACGCGAGGTTGCCGCTGCCGATGAGGAAGAGCTGGAAGACGACCAGGAGCACGACGCCCACCGCCCGGACCGGCCGCGGGGCGAGGAACATGAAGGGGACGACCAGCTCGACGAGGTGGTTGAAAACGACCCCGGTGGCGTGGACCGGGTGCGGCAGGTGGTGCCAGACCCACGACAGCGGGTGGGGGTTGGGCTGGGTCTCGTAGTGCCAGTCCAGGCAGGTCAGCTCCCGCCAGCAGTCGTCCCCCCGCAGCTTGATGAGGCCCGCGCCGAACATCAGCCGGAAGAGCAGCCAGCGGTAGAGCCAGACGACCACCGCGGTGCCGGCCGGTGCTGCTCCGGCGCTCCGCAGCGCGCTCAGCCGGCCCAGGAAGATGGCCAGGAAGCCCGACTCCAGCAGCAGGTACTCCCAGCCGTAGCCCAGCCAGAGCTGCCCCACGTGGACGAAGGACAGGTACAGCCCCCACAGCAGCGCCAGGACCAGGGCGTGGTCCACGCCGGCCATGACGGCCAGCGCCAGCAGCACTCCGAGCCACGCCGCCCCCAGCATCACGCCGTCGGCGCTCGACCACCAGAACAACGACGGCAGGCGCAGGAAGCCCTCCCACGGACCGCCGAGCGCCCGGGCCACGCGGTCGAGGTACAGGCCCGCCGGTGTCAACCCGTGGGCGCCGATGAGGGGGCGGAGCTGGCGCACCAGCACCCAGAAGGCGACGAGGTAGATCCCACCAAGACCGCGGAGCAGGAGCAGCCGTGGCCAGGCGTGGCCCACGCGCTCGGGGTGCAGGGAGTCGGCGTCGCCATCAAGCACGCCGCCACTCTACGCCCGATGCCGCCTCCTCCTGAAGCAGCCCGCGGGGGTTAGGCCCGCCCCCTCGGAGGAACCCCATGCTCGCCCTGCTCTCCCCGGCCAAGCGCCTGGACTTCGACTCGCCCCTGGCCGTGTCGGCGCACAGCCAGCCCCAGCTCCTCGACGACACCGGCAAGCTCATCAAGACGACCCGCAACCTCAGCCTGAAGCGGCTGCGGGAGCTGATGGACATCAGCGCCGACCTCGCGAAGCTGAACCACGATCGCTACAAGGCGCTCAGCACGGAGCTGACCCTCGACAACGCCCGGCAGGCGATCCTCGCCTTCAAGGGCGACGTCTACACGGGGCTGGACGCCGCCACGCTGTCCGAGGACGACCTCGCCTTCGCCCAGGACCACATCGGGATCCTGTCGGGCATGTACGGCTACCTGCGACCGCTGGACCTGATGCAGCCCTACCGCCTGGAGATGGGCACGAAGCTGCCCACTCGGCGGGGCAAGAGCCTCTACGACTTCTGGGGCGACCGGATCACGAGGCAGGTCCAGGCCCGCCTCGCCGACAGCGGCGACGCCACCGTCGTCAACCTCGCCAGCGCCGAGTACTTCAAGTCCGTCCGGGTCAAGAAGCTGGGGGCGCGGGTGGTGACGCCGGTCTTCCAGGACGTCAAGGACGGCAAGGCCCGGGTGCTCTTCCTGTTCGCCAAGCAGGCCCGCGGCATGATGGCCCGCTACATCATCGACCACCGCCTGACCGATCCCGAGGGGCTGCAGCGCTTCGACAGCGGCGGCTACCGCTTCCAGCCCGACCTCTCCGACGGCGACCGCTGGGTGTTCCAGCGGCCACAGCCGCCGCCCGTCAAGCGGTAGCCGAACACCGCTAGCGCGCGCTTCACTGGCCGTTCTCGACGCCGCGCTACTCGACCGCCCCCCACTCCGCGACGAGATCGCTGGCGGCCCAGGCAGTGTCGCCGTCGGTGCCCTCGGTCTGGAAGTACAGGCCGCCGCTGGTCTGTGCTCCGGCGCTGAAGTCGCCGTACAGGCTGACGCCCTCGGCGTCGTAGTCGCCCGCGGCGTAGGGGTCGAAGATCTCGGGGTGCGCGAAGTCTCCCCGGTCGACGTCGACGCTGAAGCTGGCGGCGTCCGCGGTCGACGCGGTCAGCGTGGTGTCGAAGTCGTCGGCGAGCAGGCCGTCGTCGGTCGACAGCGACAGCCCGGCGTCCAGCTCCAGGTAGTCGTCGCAGATGACGGCGATGTCCAGGACGGCACCCGCGTCGTCGGGCATGGGGGCCTCTTCGAGGTCGACGAAGAAAACGTCGCTGCCCGGGCTGAGGTCGACGGACAGCCCGGTGGTCGCGCCGCTGTCGGTCCAGGCCAGGGTCGCGGTGGCGCTGGTCCCGATGCTGGTGAGCAGGTCGTCGGCCGAGAAGCCGAGCGGCGAGACCTCGGCCGGATCGAGCGGCGTCCGGGTCGCCTCACAGTGCGGCGCCCAGGCATCGTCCTTGCCGTCGAGGATGCCGCAGCCGGTGGCGAGTAGGAGGAGGAAGGCGTGCATCGTGCGCTCCAGGTGGTCGGCGCTCGGTTCTGCAAGTCCCGCACCAGTGTTCCGGCACCGACGCCGACAGGATCGCTGTAGCCGCTGCGTCCCGGGACGGCGCGATCTGCGACATCGAGGTCGTGCTATTCCGCACTCTCCACCCGGAGACACCATGCCCCCCGTCATCATCCACGGCTTCCCGGCCTCGACCTACGTCCGCACCGCCCGCCTGGCCTGCGCCGAGAAGGGCGTGCCCCACGCGCTGCGCCCACTGGACTTCGGCTCCGACAGCCACGCAGCCCTGCACCCGTGGCGGAAGATGCCGGCGCTCACCCACGGCGACGTCGCCATCTTCGAGACCTCGGCGATCTGCCGCTACATCGACGAAGCCTTCGAGGGCCCGGCCCTCGTGCCGGCCGACCCCGTCGGGCGCGCGCAGGTGGAACAGTGGATCAGCGCGTTTGGCGCCTACATCTACCCGCCGATGGTCCACGACCTGTACTTTCCCCTCCGCCGGGCGGCGAAGTCGGGAGAGCCGGCCGACGAAGCCGCCATCGCCAAGGCACTGGAGCGCGTCCAGAGGGGGCTGCAGGCCGTGGAGGCCCGGGTCGCCGGGAGTCCTTGGATGGTGGGCGAGCAGCTCAGCAGCGCTGACCTGCTGTTCGCCCCGGTGCTGGCGCTGGCCCGGGCCATGCCGCTGACGGCACCCATGTTCGACGCCATGCCAAAGCTGTCGGCCGTGGTGGACGCCATGCAGGCGCGCCCGAGCTGGGCGGAGACGACCGACTAGCGCTGTTCGGTGGACCCGCCCCCCTCACTCCGAGCGCCGCACGGCACCGGCCAGACGCGCCGCCTGGTCGACGTACTCGCGGGGCTGGCAGCCGACGACTCGCACCGGGCGGGGGCCCTCCTTCGGCAGCGCGTCACCCGGTTCCCAGCCCGCAGGCAGCAAGAACCACGTCGGGATGCCGGTGACGCCCCACGCCTGGGCGCGCTGGCGCTGGTCTTGCAGCAGGCGAGGCCCGGCGGGATCGTCGAGGAAGGCCATGGCGGCGTCGGGGTCCATGCCGGCGCGCTCGGCGAGGTCGCGCAGCACGTCGCGGTCTTCGAGGTCGAGGCCGTGTTCCCAGTGGGCGTCCATGGCCAGCCGACGCCACTGCGGCAGGCAGCCCTGTGCTCGCGCCAGCTCGGACAGCAGCAGCGCCGGCTTCGTGCTGGGGGCGTGCCGCCGCGGAGAGAAGGGGACGCCGAGGTCGGCGGCGACCTCCTGCAGCCGGGCATGCATGGCGTCGACCCGGGCCCGCGGCAGGATGGCGTCGATGTCGACGCCGCCGGGCGGGATCTCGGGGTGCAGCTCGAAGCCGCGCCACTGCAGGGCGATGTCGAAGCGTTCCAGCAGTGGCACCAGGGTTCCTCGCTCCGCGAGGAAACACCACGGTCAGATGTAGTCGGAGAAGAAGACCAGGCGGGTCATGGGGGCCTCGGGGGGATGGCACGCTGTATCTCCTCCACGACCGGGTGCCCTCGCACCGCAGCGTCTCCCCCGTGGCCCTCGACCGGCTGTGGCATCCTCGCCGGCATGCTGACCCTCGCCCTGATGCCGACCACCGCCCACGCCGCCTGCCCCGCAGACGTGACCGTGCCCGGCGATGCCTGGCCGACGGCCGACGCGTCGCTGCCCCCTGCCGAGCTGGCCGCGCTGGAGGCGTACCTCTTCCCAGCCGACCTCGACTGGGACGACAAGGAGCGCACCGGGATCCGCACCGAGGGCGTGGCCATCGTCCACCACGGCCGGCTCGTCTACGAACGCACCGCCCACGGCTACGACGCCGACACCCCGCACCTGGCCTGGTCGGCGACCAAGACCTTCACCAACACGCTGCTCGGGATCGCGGCCCAGGAGGGCCGGCTGGACGTCAACAACAGCGTCTGCGCCTACCTCGACGACGTGCCGGACCACGCCTGCGCCGTCGCCGTCGCCGACTTCCTGTCCATGGGCAGCGGCCTGGACTGGAAGGAGACCTATGAGCACGACCCGCCGACCTCGTCGTCGGTGCTGGCGATGCTCTACGGTGAGGGGCGCGGCGACATGGCCCGCTTCGTGCTGTCCCACCCGCTGCGCGACCCGCCGGGCGCCACCTGGATGTACAGCTCCGGCGACACCAACGTGCTGTCGGCGGTCGCCGGCGCCACCCTCGCGCCCACCTATGGCGACCGCTTCCCGTGGACCGCCCTGTTCGACCCCCTCGGCATCGACAGCGCCGTCTGGGAGCGGGACGGAGCGGGCACCTACGTCGGTAGCTCCTACCTGTACATCAGCCCCCGCGACATGGCGCGGCTGGGGCTGCTGTGGCTGCACGACGGCTGCTGGGGACCGCGGCGCCTGCTGCCGGAGGGCTGGGTGGCCTGGAGCACCGAGGTCGCCCCCGGCATGAAGCAGCGCCCCATCGACTGGGAGGCGGGCGGTGCCGTGCAGGGCCGGCAGGTGTGGCTGAACCGCCCGCTGCCCGAGCAGGGCTCGATGTTCCTGCCCTGGCCATCGGTACCCGATGACGCCTACGCCGCGATGGGTCACTGGAAGCAGTCGATCACGGTGATCCCCAGCCTGGACCTCGTGGTGGCCCGCACCGGCGACGACCGCGACGGGAGCTGGTCACACGACGCCTTCCTCGCCCGCGTCATCGCGCTCGTGGAGGCGATGTGAGCTTCCTTCTGCTGCTGATCCTGGGCTGCGGCGCCAAGGTCGCCCACACCGATGTCCATGACTACGACACCAGCCTGTTCCACCTCGGCACGGCCTACAACGCCAAGATGGTCTGCTCCTGCCTGTTCGTCATGCGCCAGGACGAGGAGCGCTGCCGGCAGCTCGTGCGGGTCAGCCCCGACGTGGCCCGCTTCAAGGTGGACGCCGACGAAAAGCTGGTGAAGAGCCGGGTGCTCGGTGGGTGGAAGCGCAGCGCGCACTGGGTCGACGAGCAGACGGGCTGCGTCGTCGACCCCTGACGACGTCGGTCAGTCCGGCAACAGCCGGGCGACGATGCGCTCGGTCTCTTCCCACAGGCGGGCCGCGAGCTCCATGTCGCGGCCGGCGGCGCTGGACTGCTTGATGTTGCAGTCGGCGAGGTACTCGCCGTGGATGGAGGCGGCGTCGGGGTGGACGGCGGCCCAGGTCTCTGTCGCGGCACCCTGGGGGATGGTCTTGAGGAACAGCGGCTGCGACAGCTTGAAGGCGGCCGTCATGACCGGGTTCATGTGCCGGCTGAGGTTGGTGGCGATGACCCCGGGGTGCACGGCGTTGGCGACCTGCGCGCCGTCGCCGAGGCGCCGGTCGAGCTGGCGGGCGAACAGCATGTTGGCGAGCTTGGACTGGCCATAGGCCGACCAGGGGCTGTAGCCGCGCTCGCAGGACAGGTCGTCGAGGCGGATCCCCTCCCGCGGAGCCTGCGTGTGGGCAGCGCTGCTGAGCACGACGACCCGGCCGTCGTCGGCGAGGCGGTCGAGCAGGCCGGTGACAAGGATGAAGTGGC
The DNA here is from genome assembly GCA_964599085.1 of uncultured Enterobacterales bacterium. Lineage (GTDB taxonomy): Bacteria > Myxococcota_A > UBA796 > UBA796 > UBA2385 > J125. The sequence continues at coordinate 31,394 of CAZRFD010000022.1, forward strand.
CGACGTGGTTGGTGAGGAACTGAAGCTCGAGGCCGTGCTTCACGGTGCGCTGCGGCAGGGCCATGATGCCGGCGTTGCAGATGATCCCGTCCAGGGGCGGGCCGTCCCGCAGGGCGGCGACGCAGGCGGCGACGCTTTCGGGTTCGGACAGCTCGCAGGCCACACCCTGGGCGTCGCCGGGGGCGGCCCCGCAGGCGGCGCGGGCCTTCTCGAGCGTGCGAGCCGCGCCGACGACGGTCGCGCCGCGCGAGGTGAGCACCCGCAGGACCTCTCCGCCGAGGCCGGAGTTGCAGCCGGTGAGCAGGTAGCGGCGGCCGCTGAGATCCAGACCGGCGCTGACCTGCTCGGCGGTGGATCCGTAGCCGAAGCCGCTGGGGCCGGCGGACTTGAGCATCGCGACGAGGGACATGGGGACTCCGGGATCCCCTCGCCCTATCCACGGCAAGGGCCCCGGGAAGGGGCGCAGGTCCCGCCATGGCCGACCGCCGGGCCGCAACGTGCTATCCACGCCCGGTCTCCGGAGTCCCCGTGTCGCTCATCTCATCGCTGCCGCTGTTGCTGGCGGCCTGCGCCCCCTACCCCGAGGGCCTGCGGGCCACCCCCGCTGGCGACGGTCCCGTCGTCGTCGTCGACTGGGACGCAGAGCCCCTGCCCGACATCCCCTACCCAAACGACCTCGCCACGGTGGTCGACCGCCACTCGCCCACGGGACTGCGGCTCAACGTGCCGCTCGCGGCGAAGACCGAGATGGAGCGCCACGCGCGCGAGAAGCTCAACATGCTGTCGGGCTTCGGCATCTACTCGCCGATCACGGTGGCCTTCGACGCGCCGCTGGACCTGGACAACATCGCGGCCCGGCACACCGACGACGACAAGCTCGGCGCCGACCAGTTCGCCGACGACGCCGTCTTCCTCATCGACATCGACCCCGACTCGCCGGACTACCTCTCCCCCGTCGCCCTGGATATCGGCCACGGCCGCTACCCCCTCGACGTCCCCAACCCCGCCCGGTACTTCCCCAACGACTCCCGGGACGAGAGCCCGACCCTGGTCTTCGACACCGTCGACGAGGATGCCAACGGCAACGGCGTGCTGGACTGGGGCGAAGACACCGACAACGACGGCGTCCTGGACAAGCCCAACGTCTACCCCGAGGGCGGCGACCCCCGCGAGGATCTGCTGACCTGGTACGAGAAGCAGACCAACACCCTCATCGTCCGCCCCACCGTGCCGCTGCGCGAGAAGACCACCTACGCGATGGTGCTCACGGAGCGGCTGGTCGACGCCGCCGGCAACCCGGTGCGCAGCCCGTGGGACTTCGTCCACCACATGCGGCAGGCCGAAGCGCTGACCCCCCTGCCCGGCGCGCTGTCGGAGCTTGGCCTCGGCGTTGACGACGTGGCCTTTGCCTGGACCTTCACGACCGGCGACGTGACCGGCGAGCTGGTCGCCGTGCGCCAGGGCATGAAGGGGGAGGGCCCCTTCGCCGACATCGCCGCGCAGTACCCGGCCCACATCGGCGAGGCGCTCAAGCTGCACGAGATGGAGGGCAACGACGAGACCTGGCGGCTGCCGATGCCGGTGCTCATCGACACCCTCACATCGCTAGGCTTGTTCGACGACAAGGCCACCGGACCGCTCAAGGACAACTACACCGCCTTCGCCGAGAGCGTCGTGGGCGGGGCCTTCGTCACGCCCAACCTCTTCTCGGACCTCGACGCCGGCCCGGCCCCCTGGCCAGACGTCGACGACAGCGACGACCTGTGGCTGATGAACACGGTGGACGGGACCTGGTCGGCCCGCGGCGAGCGGGTGGCCTTCACCTGCACGCTGCCCAAGGACGTGCCGCAGCCAGCACCCGTGGTCAGCTTCGGCCACGGCTACGGGTCGTCGCGCTTCGACTTCATGGGCTTCGCCTGGGCCTTCAACCGGGTGGGCATGGCCGCCTGCGCGTTTGACTACCCGGGGCACGGCCCGACGGTGAAGCCCGACGACGAGGTGATCATCGAGGCATACCTCAGCGGCCTCGGCCTGCTGCCCTTCTACGAGCAGCTCAAGGACAGCCGCTACCGGGACCTGGACAACAGCGGCGACAAGGACTCGGGCGGTGACCAGTGGACCGCGGATGCCTTCCACACCCGCGACATGGTCCGCCAGGCCGCCGTCGACCACGCCCAGCTCATCGACGCCCTGCGGGACTGTGGCCACGGCGAGATGACGCTGCCCGACGGCAGCACCGCCATGAGCTGCGACTGGAACGGCGATGGTGTGCCGGACATCGGCGGGGCCGACAACGACTACTACCTGCTGGGTGGCAGCCTGGGCGGCATCAACGTCGCGGTCGCCTCCGCGATCATCGACGAGGTGCAGGCCACCGTGCCCGTGGTCGCCGGCGGCGGGCTGCTGGACGTGGCCTTCCGCACCGAGATCGGTGGAGCGGTGGAGGCCATGCACGGCCGGCTGATGAGCCCGCTCATCCTCGGCTACCCCCAGGACGACGGCAGCCTGCTGATCACGCAGATGGTCAACTCGGTCACCGACATGGTGGAGCTGCCCCTGGCGACGGTCGGCAGCTACCCGGCGGGCGGTCGCATCGAGGTCGAGAACCTCAACACCGGCGAGATCCGCGAGGGGCTCGTGCCCGACGACGGCCGCATCCGGGTGGGGATCGCGGCGGACGCGGCCAGCGCCTGGGAGAAGATGCAGCTTGCCGGGATCCCGGTGGACGGTCCGGTCGAGGGCGAGAGCTACCCGGTGGACGACACGACGGCGATCGGCGACCCGCTGGTGATCCGTCTGTACACCGCCGCCGGTGACCTGGTCGACACCATCGACAGCTTCGAGAACGACGTGGTCTTCCAGGGGGTGACCTACCCCGCGGGCGCGCCCATCGTGGCCGGCGCCGAGGGACTGGGGCACGTCCGGGGCTCTCCGGAGATGCGGCGCATCGGCTTCGTCTTCTCGGCCATCCTCGAGCCCGGCGATCCCATCGCCTATGGCCCGCACCTGATCAACGAACCCTTCGAGGCGCTGTCCGGTGAGCCGCGCAACGTACTGTTCATGCCGAGCCCGGGCGACACCATCGTGTCCGTGAACACGGAGATCGCCCTGCCGCGGGCTGCGGGCCTGCTGGAGATGGACGAGGTCGACGACCGCTACGGCATGACCGTCGACCAGTTCCTGGTCGACCGCCAGGTGGTGCGCGGGCTCGAGGAGTTCGGTCCGTACACGTGCGCCGACGGCAGCGCCTGCCTGTTCGACGCCGATGACCTGGACAATGGCACCGACGACTTCGGCGCCGAGAGCGACGACCCGCTGCGGGTGACGCTGCAGACCAGCAGCGGCACCAGCGGCATGCGCTTGCCCTACACGGAACCCACCGGCAGCCACGGCTTCTCGACGCCGGACCCGACCCGCGGCTTCGACATCTCGACCTTCGCCGCCCTGCAGGGCGCGACCTACTTCCTCGACCGGGGGCAGCAGATCGTCGACGATCCCTGCCTCGAAGACGGGAGCTGTGCGTGGCTGCCGCAGCTTCCCGGCGACGACACCTCAGGCGGATCGGACACAGGTGGTTCGGACACCGCCGCCGACACCGGGAACTGATCATGACGACGACCCTGCTGACCCTGTTCCTGCTCCCCGCCGCGCTGGCGGCGGATCCCTCGGCGGACGGCGACGCCGCGGCCGCCCCCGCCGCGACCGAGGCGTCCCCCTCCTCCGACGACGGCTTCCACCTCGGCTCCACGGGCGAGCTGCGTCTGCTCGGCAGCCTGCCACCCGACTACCTCGTCGACGACGAGGGCCACATGGTGGGCCAGGGCCCGGTGCTCGACACCCGGCTGCGGGCCGGCCTGCACCTCGACCGCGGGTCGTGGCGCGTGGCGACGGAGTGGGACCTGTTCGAGGGGCAGGCGGTGGGCGACCCCTGGGACATCCGCGGGACCGAGGACGCGCGCCACCGTGACGTGGTCGACGTGCTGCGGGGCGACGCCTTCCAGGCGCGCGAGCTGGCGATGTCCGGCATGGTCGGCAAGATCAACCTGGAGGCCGGGCTCATGACCAGCCACTGGGGGCTCGGCATGGTGGCCAACGACGGGTCGCGCGACCCGGTGTTCGGGCGCAATGACTTCGGCGACCGGGTGATCCGCCTGCAGCTCGCCACGCGCCCGTTCAAGGGTGGACAGACCCCGCTGACCCTGGTGCTGGCTGGCGACCGGGTGGTCGAGGATGGCATCGCCGAGTGGAGCCCGCTGAGCGGCGGAGACTCGGCCTGGCAGGGGATCGCGTCGGCCATCTGGTCGAAGAAGCCGGGCCAGGTGCTCGGTGTGTACGCGGTCTACCGCGACCAGACCGAGTCCGACGGTGAGCGGACGACCCGGGCGGGCGTGGTCGATGTCTACGTCGACCAGCCGGCGACCGCGGGGGACTGGCAGCTCCGGGCGGCCGCCGAGGTGGCCGGGATCTTCGGCCGGACGACCACCGCCCAGAGCTACAACAGCCGCGATGGGCTGGGTGTACAGTCCGCGGGCCTGACAGCACTGCTCAGCGCGACGCCGTCGAGCGGCCGGACGCGGGGCATGTTGCGCGGCGGATGGGCCAGCGGCGACGGCGATCCCGACGACGCAAGCAGTCACGACTTCACCTTCAACCGCGACTTCGACGCCGGCATGGTGCTGTTCGACGAGGTCCAGGGGGCGCTGGACGCGGCCACCTATGCCCAGCTCACCGACCCGGCCCACTCCGGGGGCGCGCCCGAGGGGGCCGACGCGCTGGTGGCGGAGGGGGCCTTCCGGCACGCCGCCTTCGCCCAGCCGGTGCTGGGCGCGCGGCCGCTGGACTGGCTGGACGCCCAGGCCGGTGTGATGTTCGCGTGGAGCACGAGCCCCATCGGACAGGCCTATCAGACCTACCGGAACGGCGGGGTGCCGGCCAACCACCTGGGACAGCCCACATCCGGTCACTACCTGGGCACCGAGATCGACTGGGCGCTCAAGCTCGGCGACGTCGACATCGACACCGCCAGCGTCACCACGCGGCCGGCCCTGCTGCTGCAAGGCGGCCACCTGCTGGCGTCGAAGTCGCTGGGTGTGGGCAACGTCACGCTGCTGACCGCGACGGCGCGGCTGCGCTGGTAGGGCGACGCGGGGGGGGGGCACCCCCCTCGCACAACGCCACGAACGGGGGTGACAGCTCATCACCCCGTCACCGTGGCGCGGATCGCGCCACGAACGGGGGCTGATGGCCCCATCACCCCGCAACAGTGGCGCGAATGGCGCCACCAACGGAGGGTGACAGCTCATCACCCTTCCAGGGTGGCGCGAATGGCACCAGAAGCGGGGGCGGAGAGCGCCTACGCGCACCCCCTCCTCACCCCTCGGTGATGCTGAGCACGAACACGCCCGTGTCCCCGGCGTAGCCGGCCACGCCGATCCAAACTGCGTCCCCGGCCAGCAGATCGACCGACAGCGCCGAGCTGATGTGGTCGATGTCGGCGTCGTCGTTGCAGGCAAGCTCTCCGCCGCGGTCGGGGAGCTGCACAGACAGCACGGTGTCGAAGTCCGACCCGGCGAGGTCGAAGGTCCAGGTGCCGTCGGCCGGCGCGGTCCAGGCGTAGACGACGTCGGTCTGCCAGACGCCGCAGTCGCTATTGAGGGTGTCGTCTTCGCCGGCGTTGTTGCCCCGCGCCACGCCCACACCGGTGGCCTCGCCCAGATCGATGATCTGGCCCGCGTCGGATTCATCGCAGGTCTCGATACGCAGCACATAGGCGCCCATGGCGCCGTCGGTCGCGCCGTCCAGGACGATGGTGTAGGTCTGACCCTGCACGGCGTCCAGCGTCAGCCGCGACTGAACCTCGCCGTGGCTGTCGTCGCTACAGGCGGCCACCCAGCCGCCACAGGTGTCGTCGAGCACGCTGAGCACGGTGTCGAAGTCAGCGGCCAGCGTGTCCATGGAGTAGCAGTCGGTCGTCGGGGCGGTCCACAGCCAGGCGACGTCGGGGGCCGCGCTGCCGCCACAGGACATGCTGCCCCAGGCGTCCGGCGCGCCCTCGGTCGTCGACACGATGACCGCTTCGCCGGTGGCGTCGGCCAGATCGTCGCAGGCGCCGGTGTCTTCTGCGGAGTCCGAGCAGGCGGCGCCCAGGCCGAGGAGGGCGGCAGCGAGCAGAGTCGGAAGCATCGAACACCACCGGAGTGCGGGAAGGGCCTGCACGGTAGCACCGCGTTCGGTAGGCTCGGCCGCCTGACCGAGATCACCCCGCGAGGTTGCCGATGAGCGAGAGAGACCTGGGCCGCTACCAGATGCTGTGGGACTGCCCCTTCTGCGGCGCCGAGAAGCTGCTGGGGCTCGATCACCGCCACTGCCCGGGCTGTGGATCGCCACAGGATCCGGAGCGGCGCTACTTCCCCCCCGAGGGCGAGGAGATCGCGGTCGAGGACCACCCCTTCCACGGCGCCGACAAGCTCTGCCCGGCGTGCAGCACGCCCAACGCCGCCATCGCGGAGTTCTGCGTCAACTGCGGCAGCCCGCTGACCGAGGCCGCTCGCGCGAAGAAGGTGGACGAGACACCCCCGCCGCCGCCCGCAGACGACGCCCCGACGGAAAAGAAGAAGAAGCGCGGCTGCGGACTGCCCCTGATGCTGCTGCTCTTCCTGGTCCTGTTCGCTGTCTGCGTCGGCGTCTTCATGTGGAAGAAGGACGCGCCGGTGACGGTGACCGGCCACACCTGGCAGCGCACCGTCGAGGTCGAGAAGTACGAGACCGTGGAGGAGACGGCCTGGCGCGACGAGGTCCCGACGGGTGCGCGGATCCAGAGCTGCCACAAGGCGAAGCGGAGCACTGAGAAGGTCCAGGACGGCGAGACCTGCAAGACCGTGAAGAAGGACAACGGCGACGGCACCTTCAAGAAGGTCGAGGAGTGCAAGCCCAAGTACGTCGACAAGCCCGTCAAGGACGACGAGTGCACCTACGAGATCGACAAGTGGGCGACCGACCGGACGGAGCGCGCCGCCGGCAACAGCGTCGCCGACACGCCGCGCTGGCCCGACGTCAAGCTGTCCGCCAAGGAACGTGAGGGGCAGCGCAGTGAAGCCTACGTCGTGACCTTCGACGTCGAAGGCGACGATGCGTCGTGCGCCACCAGCCAGGAGCGCTGGCAGAGCCTGGCGGTCGGATCCCAGTGGACCGCACAGGTCGGCGTGGTCACCGACGCCATCGACTGCGACGCCCTGAAGATGCGCTGATCGGCCGCGTCCGGCCCCGCACGGCGGCAGCGGCCGCGCGGGGCGCGCCCCCTCGCGGTCAGGCCGGCGTCGTGAAGTTCCAGGCCTTCTTGATCTTGCAGCGCGGCTCCAGCCAGTCCAGGTAGGTCCTGTGGGCGGCGTGCGGCACGTAGGCGTCGACGGCGTCCATGTCGGCGAAGCGCAGCCGCAGGCAGAGATCCCAGCTCCCGGCACTCTTGACGTCGGCGGGGATCGAAGCGTCGACGGCCTGCACGCCGGGAACCTCGGCGAGCATGCGCTCGCTGTCGGCGGCGATGGCTTCCTTGTCGGCGACGAAGTCGTCGTTGAGTTTGACGAGGACGATGCGGACGACCACGGGGACTCCGGGTGCGGGCTCAGCTCTTGCCGTTGCGCCCGCGGTTGTGGTTGTTGTGGTTACGGCGGCGGCGACGACGGCGCCGGCGCGTACGGGAGATCTCGTCGCGCAGGTCGGCGAGGATGCGCTCGGCCTGCGCCTTGTCGTAGGGCTCCAGCTCGACGACCCGGTCGGCGAGGTGGCGGGGGATCTGCAGCCGGTCGCACACGCGCACGGCATGGCGACGGCGCCGGCGGCGCTCCCTGCGCAGCTCGTCGCGGATGTCGCCGAGGGCCTTGGCGACGGCGTCATAGGTCCACGGTTCGAGCTTGTCGGTGGTGCGCGCGTACTTGCGGTCGATACGCAGCTCGTCGCAGACCCGGGCGGCGTAGCGCCGGCGCCCCTGCCCGACCGGGAAGCGCAGGGCGATGGTCGCCCGAGCGTCGGAGTCCACCGCCATCATCAGGTCGGTGAGCGGCGAGCGGTCCGGGCCCTCGCAGACCATGGTGCGCAGGCCATCCCTTGCGCGGAGCTGGAGGAGCTGTTGCAGCATCCGGAGGACCGCGGGTCGGCGATGCAGGAAGGCCGGACCGTCGAGGATCAGCGCGGGGTGCTTGCGGATGTCGTCACGCCAGGTCCGTCGGCGGACCTGGTTTGCGAGGGCGTCGTGCAGCTCTGCGCCGGTGAGATGGGTCGGCTCGGCGACGTCGAGGAGGCGACGCGCCACCGCCGACTTGCCGACGCCCGGCGGGCCGAGCAGGAAGACCACGGGCCGCTCGCGCGCCGTGCGTGGCAGTGGCCGGCGGCCGAGGAACTCACTGCTGGTCCCCGAGACGAAGGCGGGCGACATGCGACGCCGGCGGCGGCGGCGGCGGCGGCGGGCCCGCGTCGAGCCGTTGCCGCCGTTGCCGGGCTGTCCGTCTGGTCGCCGCACCTCGTCGGCCATCGACACCTCTCCAAGCGCAGCGACGCCCGCCGCGGGCCGCTCGCAGTAAATTCCTCGTCGTCGGGGGACACCGCGGGGCGGGCCGCCTGGCCCGGCCCCACGCAGGAGGGGGACTCAGTCCAGCACGTTCTTGGCGATCACCAGGCGCTGGATCTCGCTGGTGCCCTCGTACAGCGTGGTGATGCGGGCGTCGCGGTAGAGCCGCTCGACCTCGTACTCCTTGCTGTAGCCGTAGCCGCCGTGGATCTGCAGCGCCTTGTCGGCGCAGAAGTTGGCGGCTTCCGACGCGTAGAGCTTGGCCATGGAGCAGGCCTGGCCGCACATGCGGGCCTGGACGTCCAGCGGCGCGTCCCAGTACTTGTCCTTGAGCGTGGCGGCCTTCCAGGTGAGCAGCCGCGCGGCTTCGATGCGGGTGGCCATGTCGGCCAGCATCCACTGGATCGCCTGCTGCTTCGCGATGGGCTTGCCGAAGGCGACGCGCTGCTTGGCGTAGTCGACGGCGAGATCAAGCGCCCGCTGGGCGATGCCCAGCGCCTGGGCGGCGATGCCGATGCGGCCGCCGTCGAGGGTGGCCATGGCCACCCCGAAGCCCTTGCGTTCCTCTCCCAGGAGGTTGTCGGCCGGGACCTTCAGCCCTTCGAAGACCAGCTCGGAGGTGCCGCTGCAGGCGATGCCGAGCTTCTCTTCGACCTTGCCGACGCCGTAGCCTTCCCACTCGCTCTCGAGGATGAAGGCGCAGACGGTGCGGTGGCGCTGTTCGGGGTCGAGGTTGGCGTAGGCCACCGCGATGTCGGCCTGCGGGCCGTTGGTAATCCACATCTTGGTGCCGTTGAGCACGTAGCCGTCGTCGGTCTTGTCGGCCTTGGTGGCCTGGGCCCCGGCGTCGCTGCCGGCGTTGGGTTCGGTCAAGGCGTAGCAGCCGATCTTCTCGCCGCTGGCCAGCGGGGCGAGGTACTTCTGCTTCTGGGCTTCGGTGCCGAACTTGAGGATCGGCCAGCCGGCCAGGGAGTTCTGGACGCTCATCACCACGCCCACGCCGGCGTCGGCGTAGCAGACCTCTTCCAGGGCCACGACGTAGGACAGCACGTCCATGCCGGCACCGTTGTAGTCCGGCGGAACGAACATCCCCATGAAGCCCATCTCGGACATGGCGGCCACGAGGTCGGCGGGGAAGGCGTGCGTGCGGTCGCGCTGAGGCGCGCCGGGCAGGATCTCGTTGCGGGCGAAGTCGCGGGCGAGATCGCGGATCTGCTGGTGATCCTCGGGCAGCTCGAACATGGCCATGGCTGGCTCCTCATGGGCGCGTGCGGGCCGCACGGCGGGCGGCCGGTGACGGTTGCGGGGCAGGTCGTGGCGGGTCCTGGCGGGGGCTCGTCACGAGGGAGGGGACGTATCGCGTCCACTCCGGCGTCGGGTATCGCCGACGTGAATTGCCGCTCCGGGCGACAAAGACGCGCAGGGCGCGGCAGCCTGTGGCCACCGCGCCCGGCGAGACGCCCCTGGAGAGCCGCTCAGCGCCCCGTGAACACCGCGCGGCGCTTCTCCACGAAGGCGGCCATGCCCTCCTGCTGATCGTCCGTGGCGAAGCACAGGCCGAACAGGCTGCGCTCGGCCGCCAGCGCGTTGTGGAGGTCGAGGCCGTCGGTCTCGGCCACGGCCCGACGCGCCAGCCGCACGGCCACCGGCGCGTTGCGGGCGATGCGGCCGGCCAGCGCCAGGGCCGCATCCACCACGTCCCCCTCGGCCACGACCTGCAGGGCCAGGCCGATGGCGACGGCTTCGTCGGCCTTGACGTTGCGCGCCGTCAGCATCAGCTCCAGGGCCCGCTGCCGCCCGACGCGCCGGGTCAGCCGCTGGGTGCCACCGAAGCCCGGGATCACGCCGAGCTTGACCTCGGGCTGGCCGAAGACCGCGGTCGGCGAGGCCAGGATCAGGTCGCAGGCCATGGCCAGCTCACAGCCGCCACCCAGCGCGAAGCCGTTGACCGCGGCGACGGTCGGGCAGGGCAGCGCCTCGATGCGCTCGAAGATGGCCTGGCCGCGCCCGGAGAAGGCTTCGGCTTCGGCGGCGGAGAAGTCGGCCATCTCGGTGATGTCGGCGCCGGCGGCGAAGGCACGGTCGCCGCTGCCGGCGATGACCAGCGCGCGCAGGCCGGCGACCTGGTCGGAGCCGAGCAGGGCGTCCAGCTCGGCGAGCAGGGCGGAGTTCAGCGCGTTGAGCGCCTTTGGGCGGTCCAACAGCAGCAGGCCGATGTCGCCGTCGCGACGTTCGAAGCGGAGGCAGTCCATCACATCCTCACTTGCTGCTGTAGTCGTAGAAGCCACGGCCGGACTTGCGGCCGAGCCAGCCGGCCTCGACGTACTTGCGCAGCAGCGGGCTGGGCCGGTACTTGCTGTCGCCCATGCCCTGGTGCAGCACCTCCATGATGGCCAGGCAGGTGTCCAGGCCGATGAAGTCGGCCAGCGTCAGCGGCCCCATGGGGACGTTCGTGCCGAGCTTCATGGCGACGTCGATGTCTTCGACGCTGGCGATGCCCTCGTACAGGGTCTGGGCGGCTTCGTTGATGTAGGGCATCAGGACGCGGTTGACGATGAAGCCCGGGGTGTCCTTGACCGAGAGCACCGTGGTCTTGCCCACCTTCTGGGCGACGGCGTCGACGAGGGCGTAGGTGTCGTCGCTGGTGGCCATGCCGCGGATCAGCTCGACGAGCTTCATCACCGGGACCGGGTTCATGAAGTGCATGCCCATGAAGCGGTCGGGCCGGTCGGTGCGGGCGGCCAGCATGGTGATGGAGATCGAGGAGGTGTTGCTGGCGAGGATCGCGTCGGGGCTGACCAGGCCACAGAGCCCCTCGAAGATGCGGCACTTCAGGTCGGGGTTCTCGGTGGCGGCTTCCACCACGAGCTGGGCGGCTTCGTGGGCCGCGGTGTCGGTGGTGAAGCGGATCCGCCCGACGGTGGCGTCGGCGTCGTCCTGGCTGATGCGCTCCTTCTTGACCTGGCGACCGAGGTTCTTGCCGATGGTGGCGCGGGCCTTGTCCAGGGCCGCGTCCGAGATGTCACTGAGCACGACCTGGTAGCCGGCCGCCGCGCAGACGTGGGCGATGCCGTTGCCCATCTGGCCAGCGCCCACGACGCCGATCGTGTGGATGTCATCGAAGCCGATCATGCTGCACCTCTCGGGGCGCCGGGCCCCGGGCTGGAGGGAGGAGCCGGGGCCTAACCGACGGCCGCGACCGGTAGGATGCGGCGGTGCCCGCTCCCGCGCTACCCCCCTGGCTGCACCCCCCCGACACGCTCGGCGATCGCGCCGACGACGTCGCCCGCATCCAGGAGGCCCTGGCCGAGGGGGGCGCGCCGCTGTGGGTCGTCGGCCCGCCCGGCTCCGGCATCAGCGCGGTCGCCGGCGCCGCGGCGCGGGGGCTGGCCTGCCCCGCGGCCTTCGCCCGTCTGACAGCCTGCCGCACCCCGACCGACGCCTTGATCGCGCTGGGCGAGGCCGCTGGCGCCGTGCCGCCGGGGGACGAGGGGGCCGTGACCGCCCGGCTGCGTGCGCTGGGCGGCGGCCTGATGCTGGTCGACGACGCCGACGTGCCGGAGTGGTCCGAGGTCCTCGAACAGCTCGCTGCGCTGGCGCCGGAGCTGCGCTGGCTGTGCACCGGGCGCCGGGCACCGGCGGACGCCCGGGCGCTGTCGCTGCCTCCCGTTGCGGGCGTGTCCCCACCGGGCCTGCCCGAAGCGCTGCACCTTCCGGCCAAGGCCGAGCTGCTGGCCATCGTCGGCTGCTCCCTGCCGGGCGCCATGGGCATGCCCTACGAGCTGGTGCTGCGGACCTCGCCCGGGCGCGAGGCGCTGCGCCGCTCGGTGGCCGAAGCCCTGCGCACCCGCGTCGAGCTGGAGCCCGCCCACGTGGCAGCCCACGCCCTGCCCGACCTCGAGCCCATGCTGGCCCTGGCCACCGGCGCCTCCCTGCCGGCCGGCTGGCGGAGCGACGACGCCTTCGCCCTGCGCTGGATGGGCGAGGTGCTGGCCGATCCCGACGCCTCCTGCCGGGCCAGCGCCGCCGCCGCCCGCCTGCTGAGCGCGCTGGGGCAGCCCGGCCCGGCGCTGGCGGTCCTCGACGCGGCCGACCGCCGCAACCCCCGCGCCCAGCCGGCCGCCCGGGCGCTCGTGTCCTGGGCCCGGGGCGACCTGCGGCTGGCGAGCGGCGAGCTCGAAGCCGCAGAGACCGCCTGGGCCCAGGCCCAGGAGCTGCTGGAGCGCTCGCGGGACATCGTGCTGCTGGCCACCCTCGTCCGACGCCAGGCCGACGGGCTCGCCGGACGGGGTCGCGCCCGCCGAGCCGCACGCCGCTACCGCACGGCCCGCAGCCTCCACCTCCAGCTCGAAGACCCGGCCGGCGTCGCCGCCACCGTGCGCGGCACCGCCGAGCTGGCCGTGGCAACAGGCGAAGTGCTCTCCGCCGAGATGCTCTTCGACGAAGCCGCGGCCACCCCCGCCGGCATCGTCGAGACCGGCAGTCGCCGCATCGGTCGCGCCGGCCTGGCGCTGTCACAGGGAGACCTGGCGCGCACCCGGGAGCTGCTCGACGAGCCCGAGCTGGACGCCGTCAACCTGCCGCTGCTGGCGGCCAACCGGACGCGCCGCCGAGCCGAGCTGGCGCTGCGCGAGGGCGACCACGACACGGCGCGTGACCTCGCCGAAGACGCAGCCCACGCCTATGCGCGGCTGGGGGAGCGGGTGGCGAGCGGGCGCACGCTGCGGCTGCTCGGGGACATCGCGGCGGCGGCCGGCCGGCTGTCCGACGCCACGACCGCCTGGCAGCGCGCCCTCGACGTCCAGGTGCGCGCCCGCGACCTGCTCGGGCTGCGCCGCACCCTGCGACACGCCCTGGCGCTGGAGGAGGAGTCGGGGTCCGACAGTGTGGCCGAGGGGCTGCGAGAAGCGCTGCGCGCACTGGACGAGGGCGACGAGGCCAGCAGCTCGGCGACCCTGACCGGGGGCCGCCGCGACGACGAACCCGACACGATCCAGGCGGGATCCTGAGCGCGTGCCAGGCTACCCTGTGGCGACGACCCGGTGGTGCCCGTGATCCTCGCCACGACCTGGCTGCTGCTCAGCTACCTGCTCGGCGCCTTCCCCACCGGCGTCGTCATCGGCACGCTGTTCGCCGACGTCGACATCACGACACGCGGCAGCGGCAACATCGGCGCCACCAACATGAACCGCGTGCTCGGGCGGGGCTTCGGCCTGGTCACGCTCTTCGGCGACCTCCTCAAGGGGCTGGTGCCGGTGCTCGTCGCCACGCAGCTCTCGACGTCGCCGACCTACGCCGGGCTGGTCGGCCTGGCGGCCTTCGCCGGGCACTGCTGGTCCCCCTTCCTCGACCTGCGGGGAGGAAAGGGTGTGGCGACCAGCGCGGGCGTGATGCTGGCGCTGGCCCCCGGGCCGGCCCTGCTGGCCGCTGTCACCTGGCTCCTGGTCGTCGGCGCGACCCGCAAGTCCAGCCTCGGCGCGCTGGTCGCGGTGGTGGTGTTGCCGCTGCTCTGCCTGGTGCTCTCGCCCGGCGCGACCTGGGTGGCCGTGGTGCTGGGGGTCGGCATCGTCGCCCGGCACCGCGACAACCTCGCCCGCCTGCGCGCCGGCACCGAGCTGCTGGCCGATCAGAGCAAGGGGTAGAGGAAGGGCGCCAGCGGCCCGGCCGACGCCAGCACCGCGAGCAGCACGGCGATCAGCAACAGCACGGCGACCAGGGGCAGCAGCCAGAGCAGGCGCCGCTCCCTCAGCGCGGCCCACAGGCCCGTGAGCCCGCGCCAGGCGACGAGCAGGGGAGCGAAGCGGGGGCGGCCCTGGCCGGTGGTCATCAGAGATCCAGGAAGGGCGCCATCATTGCACCTTCCGGAGCAGCAGCGTGTCGAGGACGAGGCTGTCCATGGCGCTGCGCGCGAACATCGACAGCGCCTGCAGCGGGGTGCGGACGATGGGAGCGCCGCGCTCGTTGAAGGATGTGTTGAGCAGGCCCGGGCGGCCGGTGGCGGCGGCGTGGGCCCGCAGCAGGGCATGCCAGCGCGGGTTCTCGGTGGCGGCGACGACCTGGGGCCGGGTGGTGCCGTCGGCGTGCATGGCGGCGCGGATGTGGTCGCGGGCACCCTCGCGCACGGGGGCGACCGTCTGCATCCAGCGGGCGGTGAGCGGGAGCGGGTCGGGCAGCGCGAGCACGCGCTGGGCGTCTTCTTCGGCGATGGACAGCGCGTAGGGGCGGAAGGGTGCCCGACGCTTGACCTGTCGGCTGAGCCGGGTGGCGAGGGCAACGCGCTGGGGCTCGACGACGATGGAGCGGCTGCCGAGCGCACGCGGGCCCACCTCGAAGCGCCCCTGGAACCAGCCGAGGACGCGGCCGGCGCGCAGCTCGGCGACAGCGCGATCCACCACCTGCTCGGTGGACAGCCGCTCGACGACGACCCGCGGTGCGCCCCCCTCCCCCGACAGCCCCGGACAGAGGCCACCGGCGGGCAAGCCCTCGAGGAGGGCGGCGATGTCGCGGGGGTGGTGCTCCTCGCCCAGGAAGGGGTGGAAGAGGCTGCGGCCGGTCGCGCCGAGGCGTTGGCTGGCGACGAGGGTCGCCCCCACGCTCGCCCCCCCGTCGCCGGGATCGGCGGGCACGAAGACCCGGGCAAAGGGCCCCTCCTCCGACAGGCGGCGGATGGCGACGCAGTTGAGGGCCACGCCGCCGGCGACGCAGAGGTCGGGCAGGCCGGTGGCGCGGTGCAGGCGACGGGCGAGGCCGAGCAGCGCCTCTTCGAGGAGGTGCTGCACGCTGGCCGCGAGGTCGACCCAGGGGCGGAGCGCGTCGGGGACGGCCAGGCCGTCGGCCATGGCGTCCAGGTCCACGGGGCAGCCACCGTCGCGCGGCGGACCGAAGCGCGCCAGGAAGCGTGGAGTGAAGGGCTGCCGGGCCGAGGTGAGGTCGAACCAGCCGGGGATCAGCTCGTAGCTGCCGTCTTCGTACAGGCGCAGGACCTCGGCGACGTCTTCGACCCGGGTGGGGCGGCCGAAGGCGGCCAGGGCCATGGTGCTGCACTCGCCGTCGTTGGGGCGGAAGCCGAGAAAGGCTGTGAAGGCCGCGTAGAACAGGCCCAGCGAGTGGGGGTAGTCGAAGGACTCCAGGATCTCCACGCCGTCGGCCAGCGCGCGATCGCCTCGGCCGAGGCCCGTGCTCGACCACTCGCCGACGGCGTCGACGGTGAGCACGGCGGCCTGGTCGAAGGGCGACCCGAGGAAGGCCTGGCCCATGTGGCTGAGGTGGTGCGGCAGGACCTGGATGCGGTCGGGGTGCAGGTCGAAGTGGCGGCTGAGCTCGCCGACGGTCCACAGGCGCCGGGACAGCCAGTCGTGCATGGAGCGCACGAAGCGCCCGCCGGTGTGCGGAAAGCCGGCGAGGGTCTCGCTGAGCACACGCGTGAACTTGAGCTGCGGGGTCTCGTAGAAGACGAGGGCGTCCAGCGCGCGGGCGTCGATGCCGGCCGCCGACAGGCAGCTCGCGGCGGCGCCGGCGGGCAGGCGTGGGTCGTGCTTGTGCCGGGAGAAGCGCTCCTCTGCGCCGGCGGCCACCAGGACGCCGTCGTGGGCGAGGGCGGCCGAGGCGTCGTGGTAGAGGCCCGACAGGCCAAGCACCCTCACGGCGTGGCCGTCCGCCGAGGAGGGGGCAGGCGATCGTGCGCGCCGGTGGGGCGGGCCTCGCGGCCGAGGCTGCGGCGGGCTGCGCGGGCGAAGACCAGGCCACCGAACAGGTAGACAGTCCCGAGGATCACGCCGGTGACGACGTCGCCGATGGCGTCGGAGACCGCGAGCAGGCGCGCCTTCCTCCACCGCCAGCGGGCGGCCCGCAGCGCGGCTGCGGTGGCATCGGGCCACAGTCGCGAGAGCAGGCCGTCCCGGTCGTCGAGCCAGGGCCGCAGGTCCGGGGCGTCCGCAGCGATGACGCTGCGAAGCGGTCCCGAGGCATGGTCCAGGACGACCCGACGGTCGGCGAGGCGATCGAGGAGGACGGCCGGGCCGTCCGCTCGCTCCGTGGAGTCCGCGGCGACCACGGCACCGGCGCCCGCGGCGGGTCGCCCCAGCGACGCGAGGCGATCCGCCCGCCTGCTCGCCGCCAGCGCCTCGATGAACAGGGCCACACGACGCTCTACCGCGGGCTCCTCCTCGGCTGCAGCTTCCAGCGCCGCGGCCAGGTCCCGCTCCCCCAGGGAGAGCGCGGTCAGCTCGGCGGAGATGCGTGTCGGCAGCACGACGGCGTCGTCCCGGTCGCGGGGCCGCCGACTATAACAGTGGCCTCGTCTGGCAGGAGGAGCATCGTGACCGAGCGGGTCGTGCGCATCGTCCAGCTCCTGACGCTGGTCGGGCTGCTGGTCTCCGGGTGGCTGGCATGGCGGATCTGGCAGGTCCGCCACGAGGTCTACGCCGTGCAGGGAGAGTCCGACCTGGTCGTGGAGTCGGTCCAGATGGACGGCATGACCCTGCACCTGCTGCTCCCGGGGCTGCGCGACGCGCAGGTGGTGGTCCCCGACCGCCCCCACCAACCCCAGGAGACCCACGACGAAGCCGGTCGCAGCCACATCACCCGGCGCCGGCTGTTCCACCTGAGCACGAACAGCCAGCGGCTTCGTGGTCGGGAGGAGGTCGGCGCAAAGGACGGAACCCGGGTGCTGCTGGTCGGGGACTCGGTGGCCTTCGGTTGGGGGGTCGAGGACGACGAGTGCATGGCGGTGCACCTCGCCGAGGAGTTGGGCGTCGAGGTGCTCGACGGCGGGGTTCCGGGCATGCAGTCCGGCGAGATCGGCCCCTGGGCGGCGAAGCTGACCGCAGCGCTCGACCCGGATCTCGTCGTGGTCGTCCGACGCCCCGGGATCGATCAGGTCGAGGGTCTGGCGTCGACCGTCCGCCGCATCCAGGGCGCCACCCAGGCGCCGGTCGGGGTGGTGCTGTCGCCGCTGTCGAGCTTCGATCCGCGCGGCTTCCGCGAGCAGGAGACCATCCTCCGCAAGGTACGCGCCCGCCTCGGCCGGGTGCCGGTGCTCGATCCCACGCCCGCCTTCCGCGCGGCCATCCCCGACCACGGCGTGATCCTCGAGATCGACGGGCAGACCCAGCGGGTGCGCGCCGCCGCCGACCGCCGCGAGCTGCTCACGGCGACGACCACCGGCGACTGGCTCGCACCCGAGATCGTCGCGCTGTTCGAGGGAGACCGATCGGTGCACGAGCCGCTGTTCTTCGATGGAGGCCACGCCGACGCCGAGGGTAGCGTCGTCTTCGCCCAGACCGTCGCGAGCTGGATCGAGGAGCAGGGGCTGCTTGTGGCCCGTTGATCCCACAGTGGGTACGCAGGCTTCGGCGCAAGACGTTGCGGAGGACCACGCGGTGGTCCAGAATGCCGACACTCGGAGGAGGAACTCTCGATGATCGGTTCTCTCGTGCTCGCTCTCAGCCTCGGGCTTGCCTGCGGCGACAAGGAAAACGCCGCCGAAGGCACCCAGCCCGGTGACTGCACCGACTCCGCAGACAACGACGGCGACGGCCTGTTCGACTGCGAAGATGACGGCTGCGCCGGCTCTCCGGACTGCGCAGGCGGCGACGGTGGCACCACCGGTGACGGGGGCGGCGGCACCGACGGCGGCGGAGACGGCGGCGCCGATGGCGGGTCGGACGGCGGCGGCACGGCCGACGGTGGTACCCCGGACGGCGGCGGCACGGCCGACGGCGGGACGCCGGACGGCGGCGGCACGGACGGCGGCGGCACCGGTGACGGCGGCGGCGCGCCCGACGGCGGCACGCCCGACGGTGGCGGCACCGACGGCGGCGGCACCGGCGACGGTGGCGGCACCCCCGACGGCGGTGCCCCCGATGGCGGCGGCGCGGACGGCGGCGGGACGACCGATGGCGGCGCGCCGGACGGCGGGACGACCGATGGCGGCGCGCCGGACGGCGGGACGACCGACGGTGGCGCCGGCGACGGCGGCAGCGCCGACACCACCTGCTCGACCACGTCCACGCTGTCGGCGACCTTCGCCGACGGCACGACCGTGAGCCTTGCGGGGGCGGCCTGGGAAGCCAAGGCCACCGGCGCCAAGATCCTGGTCGTGGAGAAGGGCAACCCCTGCGAGATGGCGGCGGCCGACAAGTTCCCGGGCGCATGGGGCAACATCGAGCTGGAAGCCGAGATCGTCGATGGCGACAGCATCGCGTTCGGTCCCAAGGAAGCCGGCACGGGCCTGCTGCAGACGTCGGACGGCACGATGTACGGCCTGACCAGCGGCTCGCTGACGGTGGATGACCACATCATCGACAGCTTCATGAACGTCAGCGACGTCAACCTGGAGCTGGAGTTCGGCGACGGCACGCTCACGGGCAGCTTCCAGGCCTGCTACTGCGACTACGTCATCCCCGACCCCACCGGCGGAGGCGGCGACACCGGCCTGCCCGGCGGTGACGGCGGCCTGGTCGGCGACGGTGGCACCGTCGGCGATGGTGGCACCACCGGCGATGGCGGCTTCGGCGGTGGTGGGGGCGGCGGCGGCCGCTGACGCTGGATCCGTCGCGGACGCGCAGGGCCGACCCACACGGGGTCGGCCCTCGTCGTCGGGGGCTGGGCTCGGCGCCTCAGTCCACCACGAGCTTGCTGTAGAACACGTCGTTGTCGCCCCGCACGCCCTGGTTCCAGACCACGTGGAAGGCGCCGGCGGCGTCGACGTCGATGCTCGGCAGGCCAGGCTTTCCCCAGTCGATGTCGGCGACCTTGCGTGGGGGACTCCAGCCCTGACCCTTGTCGACGCTGTAGACCAGCTCGGCGTCGGCGCCCGAGTCCCAGCCCCACACCAGGCAGCGAACGCCGTCGGCGTTGACGGCGACGTCGGGATCGAAGTGGTAGCCGCCGTAGCCCTTCGACGGCTCGACCACCGGGCCCCAGGCCCCGGGGCGCCCGCTGCGCAAGAAGACGGCGAGCGGGCGGCCGGCTTCCTTGTGGAACCAGGCGACCGTGTCCGTGCCGTCGGCGGCGAAGGCGAAGTGGGGGCGCTCGCCGGGCTCACCGGTGGCCGAGAGGTTCTCCGGCGTGGAGAAGCGGCCGTCGCGGCCATCGGCGACGAACAGGGTAGTGGCCGACCCGCCCTGCCCGACGTCCCAGCCCGCCAACACCGAGCCGTCGGGGCGACGCTCGACGTTGGTGTGCCACGCGTCCTGGCTGCCATCGGTGAAGTCCTGGAGGTCGGACCAGGCACCGTCCCGGAACCACCGCCAGCGCGCGCGGAAGTGGGCCTGGGGATCGAGCGGCTTGCCGATCCACACGTAGGCCAGCTCGTCACCGGGCCCGTGAGCGACGTGGCCGCTGCCGATCTCGCCGCCGTCGTCCGCCGTGAGCGGCTGCGGGGTGCTCCAGCGCTCGCCCGTCCAGGTGGTGAGGAAGCCCCGGCTGGTCATGTCGGGGGCCATGTGGTCGAAGACGACGACCAGGCTGCCGTCGGGGCGGGCGACGATGTCGGGTCCCCAGTTGCGGCCCTCCTCGAAGCCGACGTGCAGCGGGGCAGACCACTCCCCCCCGGCGACGGGACGGTGCCGGTGGCGGATGAGGTCGCCGCTGTCGTCGCGCTCGTAGAAGACGGCGTGCAGCTCGCCGGTCGGCGACACGGCGATCTGCGGGCGGTAGCCCCCACCGGGTTCGACGCTGAGCTTCACGGGTTCGGTCCAGTCGCCGTGCTCGGTGATGGGCGGCCCCGGTGGCGCGGGCTGGTCGTGGAAGGGCGGAAAGCCAGATGGATCCTGGAGCATCACTCCGGAGGCGCCGGGCGCACCGGCAGGGCCCGTGACACCCGGCGGCCCCCCGGGCGGGCCGTTGGGACCCGGGCTTGTCATGGGTTGGCCGTCGGGCCCCAGCGGGGGGCCGCGGGGCGTGCCCCGTGCGGGAGCGCCGGGTGCGGGGGCCGGCGCCACCGGCGCGGGGTCTTCGGGAGCGGGCGCGTCGGGCGCAGAGCCGCAGGACAGCAGCAGGGTGAGGAGCAGCATGGCGGCGAGCATAGGTCGTTCTGGACCACCGCGCGGCCGTGCTACCGTCCCCGCCGATGTCGACCTCCGCCTCCACCCGAAAGCGCCCCGAGCAGCACGCCGACGGCTCCACGCCGGCCCTTCCCCTCCCCGGGCGGCTCTTGTGGCTCGCGGGCCTGGGACTCGCCGGAGCCTGGCTCGGTGGCGCCTGCATCACGCCCCAACCCGACACGCCCGAGGCGCCAGGGGCGGGCGCTGCGCCCACGCAAGCTCCCGCTGGCGCGCGGGGAGACGCTGCACCGGGCAACGCGCCCCGAAGCGGCCCCTCGGGCGGGCCGGGCGGCCCACCGGGCGGACCGGGCGGGCCACCGGGCGGGCCGGGCGGACCACCGGGCGGGCCGGGTGCGGGTGGCGGTGGCCCCGCCGGCGCGCTGCTCCTCGACGCGGAGGACCTCAGCTCGTCGTGGCGGACCGCCCTCGCCGTGCCGGTGACCGATCTCCCCTCGCCCGCCGACTGCCCCGACGCCGACGGCGACGGCTTCCCCTCGGCCATCGCCTGCCCGGGCCTCTCCCCCGATCAGGCCGACTGCGACGACACCGACCCCGCCGTCACGCCCACGCAGGAGCGCTGGGTGCCCCCCGGTCCCTTCCTCATGGGCAGCGCGTCGTCTCACGCCGGCGCCGACGAGCAGCCCGTCCACGTCGTCACCCTGTCCGGCTACTGCCTTGACCGCGGCGAGGTCACGGTCGCCGCCTGGGCGTCGTGGCTGCGAGACAGCGGACGGATGCCCGAGGGCTCCGACGTGCGCAGCCTCACCGACGCGCTGCAGCCCGAACCGGGGCGGGACCAGATGCCCGCCGAGGGCGTCACCTGGCAGGAAGCCCACGACTACTGCGCTGCCATGGGCAAGGCGCTGCCCACCGAAGCCCAGTGGGAGAAGGCGGCGCGGGGCGGCTGCGAGCTTGGCGAGGACCCGCGAGCCTGCGACCCCGGGGACCTTCGGCCCTACCCCTGGGGCACGACCATGCCGACGTGCAGCCTGGCCAACCACCAGGAGACGTCGAGCGGCGCGCCGCGCCTGTGCGTCTCCGACACGCTGCTGGTCGACGCCCTGCCCGAGGGTGCCGGCCCCTACGGCCACCAGCACCTCTCCGGCAACGTCTGGGAGTATGTGGCCGACGTCTACCACCCCGGCGTCTACACCGACGCGCCGCGCACCGATCCGGGCGGTCCGGCCGAGGGCAGCTTCCACGTCATGCGCGGCGGGAGCTGGAACACGTTCTCGACCAACATGCGCGCGGCCAACCGCTTCCACGATCTCGTCATGGGGTCGGCGAGCGGGATGCGCTGCGCCCGGCCGACGGTGGCGGCGACGCCGGACACCGTGCAGCCGCTGCAGATGACGACGCTGCGCGGCACGGTCTCGATCGCCGAGGGCAGCCTCTCGGGACGGGCGCTGTACGTGACCGCCTTCGACGCGGCCGACGTCGACCCTCGGACC
Organism: uncultured Enterobacterales bacterium; assembly: GCA_964599085.1. GTDB lineage: Bacteria > Myxococcota_A > UBA796 > UBA796 > UBA2385 > J125. The sequence continues at coordinate 53,455 of CAZRFD010000022.1, forward strand.
GGCGGGATGGCCTTCGGCCGCTCCCCGATGGCCGAGACCCGGCTCACCCCCGGGGGCGGCAGCAGCCAGGACTTCGAGCTGCAGGTTCCGCAAGGGCGCAGCTACTTCGTCACCGCGGCCATGGACGCCGGAACCGGTGCCCACAAGGACGCCTACATCTCGGCGAGCGGCAGCGGCGGCTTCGGCGAGGCCGAGGGCAACCCCATCGACGCCAGCGACACCGTCGACGGCATCCGGATCCTCCTGATGCCGCCGCCCAAGAACATGGGCCCGCCGGGACCGCCGCCTCAGGGGGCGGGCGCCGGCGCACCCGGGGGGCCACCGCGGTGAGGGCCGCACGCAAGGCGCTGTTCGCGCTGGTGCCCCTGGCGCTGACCCTGGGCGCCGGAGAGCTGGGGGCGCGCGTGCTCGGGGCCGAGGAGTGCGAGGCCATCGTGCCCCAGGCGACGGGCTGGGAGACCATGGTCGGCGACCCCCGCTACCTGTGGAAGCTCGAGCCCGGGCGGGAGTTCACCTCGCCCGCCGGGACGACGAAGATCAACAGCGCCGGGCTGCGCACCAGGCTGCTGCCCACCGACGCCAAGGGCGCCGACGAGATCCGAGTCATGGTCACCGGCGACTCCAGCGTGTTTGGCTGGGGGCAGCCCGACGGCCGGACCTACGCCGAGCAGCTCGAGGCCGAGCTGCAGCGCAACTTCCGGGGCCACGTCTTCCACGTCATCAACCTCGGCGTGCCCGGCTACTCCACGGTCCAGACGCTGCGCCTGCTCGACGACCTGGGCTGGCGCTACCAGCCCGACCTGCTCGTCGTCCACAACATCTTCTCCGACTGCAACATCGACGCCTTCCAGGACGAGGCGGCGCTCGCCCTGGCCGATCCCAACGGCACGCCGCTGCGCAGCCTGCTGCACCACAGCCGGCTGTACTGCGCGGGCTGGATGCCCTGGGCCCGCTTCCAGGCGACGCTGAACCAGCAGCCCAACCGGGTGCTCATGCCCGGCATGCCGACCGGTCCCAACGCCGCCACGACCCTGGAGAAGATCGACACGGTCATCGACCTGTCACGGGTGCCGCTGGACGACTACCTCGACAACCTCGACACCATCCGCCAGGAAGCGGCCAAGCACGGCGCGCAGATGATCGTGGCGCCCCTGGCCCAGGAGTGGGACGTCGGCGTGTGGACCATGCCCATGGACCCGCCGACCCCCGATCAGGTCCTTCCCTGGCACCCCTACCGCCAGGCGCAGGCGCGGTGGGCGGATGAGCGGGGCATCGGCCGCGTCTACCTCCCCGACGCCTTCGCTGCCGCCGAGGGCGACAAGACCGGCTTCTTCACCGACCAGATGCACCCCAGCATCCGCGGCGCGCAGATCATGGCCTGGGCCGTCGTGGACCACCTCCGCGAGCACCCCGACGCGCTGGGCCTGACCGCTGCCGACGTGCTGCCCCTGCCACCCCGCACGCCGCTGCCGACGCTGGTCCGGCGCAGGGCTCCCCCCCTCCAAGCCGACCGGCCTGGCGAGGCCCCGCGCCGCCCAACCGGTCCGGGCGGCGGTCCCGGCGGCCCGGCCCCGGGCACCGCTCCGCCCGCCGGCTCCCCGGGGAGCCCCTGAGTGATCCGCCGTGCCCGCACCGTCTCCGGGCGGCTGCTGGTCTGGGGGCTGGCGGCGCTGGCCGTCACCTTCCCGCTGGTGCTGCACCCGACTGCCACGCTGCTTGGTGATGGCGCCATCGACGTGTGGAACCATGCGTGGGGCTACTGGTACGTCGCCGAGGCCATCGGCAGGGGCGTGCTGCCGTGGCGCACGGCGCTGGTCGGCGGACCCGAGGGTGGAATCCTCTACTTCATCGACACGCCCGGGGCCCTGGCGATGCTGCCAGTGTCCTGGCTGGTCGGCCCCGCGCTGGCCTACAACCTGGCGCTCCTGCTGCGGGTGGCGCTGACGGGCCTGGCCGCGCAGCTCCTCGCCGAGGAGATCGCCGGCCCCGACGACGCGACCCGCCGGGCGGCCGGCTGGCTCGCCGGCGCGGCCGCGATCACCATGCCCTTCCTCCTCGCCGAGCTGCGCAACGGCATCGGCGAGGTCTGCGCGACGCAGTGGCTCATCCTCACCCTGTGGGCCGCGGCCCGGGCCCTGCGCCGCGGCGGGCTGCGCGCCTGGCTGCTGGTCGGCCTGCTGCAGGGCGTGACCAGCGTCGTCACCTTCTACTACGGACTGGCCAGCGCCATCGCCGTCGCCAGCCTCGTGCTCCTCGACCTGCTGACGCGGGCGCGGCGGCGGACCCTCCCCTCGCCGGGCGAGCTGCTGACCATGGCGGCGGCAGCGCTGCCCGCCCTCGCCCTGGTCGTGCCGCACTGGCTGGCCTTCCGCGCGTCGCTGTCCAGCCCCGACGCCCTCATCCGACGAGAGGAGGAGCTGAACCTGCGGCTGATGGCCCACAACGCCGTCGACCCCCGCGTCTTCGTGACACCCGGACACTTCCAGTCGGTCGACCTCGCCGGGCTCTACGGTGAACCCTTCGTCCACACGGGCTACCTGCGCCTGACCGTCGTCGCGCTCACCCTGGCGGCGTTGGTCCTGCTGCCGCGCAGCCGCCGGTGGGGGGTGGTCCTGGTCGTGAGCCTGATCGCCGCGCTGGGGCCCTACCTGTGGTGGGGCGGAGACTGGGTCCGCATCGGGGGCATGCCCCTGTCACTGCCCTTCGAGTGGATCCGCCGGCTGCTGCCGCAGGTGGCCATCACGCATCCCCTGCGGCTCGGGTTGGCCGGCCAGGGCATCGCCGCCGCCCTGGCCGGCTTGGGCGCCGCCCGCCTGCTCGCGTCGCGAGGGAGGGCGGCGGTGGCCCTCGCCGGCGCCCTCGTCGTGGCCGAGGGGCTCTTCGGCTCGGCCGCCACCTGGCCCATCCCGCGCGCCGAGGCAGCGGTGCCCGACGTCTACGCCGACGCTCCGCCGGGCATGGTCCTCGACCTGCCGGCCGAGGTCGGCACCGGGATGGAGACCAGCCGCTACTTCTGGTTCCAGACCGTGCACGGCCGCCCCATCCCCTACACGACGGACGTGCGCATGGGCAGCGCCCGCGACCCGGAGACCTTCGCGGCCTTCCGCGCCGCTCCCCGCGGCGGCCAGACATTCGCCGGCGAGGATCCGCGCACACCCGATCGCCAGACCCTCCAGCACATCCGCCAGACCTACGGGCTCGTCGTCGTGCATACCGACCTGGAGCGCCGGGCGGGGCTGGCCGGCGCCTACCGCGCCGCCCTGGAGCCGGTGCTCGGTCCCCCCGAAGAGCGGGGCGAGCTGCTGATCTGGCGGCCGGCGACGCAGGCAGGTACGAACGCACCGTGACGATGCTGCTGTCGCTGCTGATCTGCGTTCCGGCCCGCGCCGAAGACGGCGGGCCTGTCCCCGCCGACGACCGGGTGGCGATCCCGACGGGAACCACGATCCAGGGGCAGCCGGGCATGAACGACGCCCCGCCGCGCGAGGTGAGGGTGTCGGCGTTCTCCATCGACCGCGCCGAGGTCTCCATCGCTGCCTTCGAGGCGTTCACGGCGGCAGGTGGCTACGCCGACCCGGCGCAGTGGTCGGACGAGGGGCGCGCCTGGCTGGCGACCCACCCCGAGGGGGCCGGGGCGCGGCTGCGCCAGGCCGGGCGGGACAGCGACCACCCGGTGGTGGCGGTGACCTGGTACGAAGCCGATGCCTACTGCCGGTGGCGCGGCGGGGCCCTGCCGACGGAAGCCCAGTGGGAGCGCGCCGCCTGCGGAGAGGGCGAGCGGCGCTTCCCGTGGGGCGACAGCGAGGAGACCGTCAGCGTCGCCTGGTACACCGGCGGCAAGCTCGGCCACATCACGACGATCCGCACGGTCCCTGTCGATGCGGCCGACGACAGCGAGGTCGGTCCCTTCGGTCTGCTCCACGCCGCCGGCAACGTCTGGGAGTGGACGGCCGACAGCTACCGCGCCGACGCCTGGCAGGAGGGAGAGACCGCCACCGACCCGGTGGTCTCGGCGACCAGCCCGTGGCACACGCTGCGCGGCGGCTCCTACATGAACCTCCCCAGCTACTGCACCTGCGCGCACCGCGAGCCGGCCCGCCCCGACCGCGTCGCCTTCACCACGGGCTTCCGATGCGCCTACCCGGCCCGCTGACCGCGCTGCTCCTGCTCGCCGCGGCCTGCATCGAGCCGCAGCCGGCGCAGGACAGCCCTGCCCCCGGCGCGGGTCCGGCCCCCAGCGGACGCCAGGGCCCCGGCCAGGGGCCGGCCACCCAGGCGCCGCCGGGTGGTCCCCAGCACGGCGGGCCCGGGGGCCCTCGCGGACCCGGTGGCCGCGGCGCGCCGGACAGCACCCCCCACTTCATGGGGCCCGGCGGGCTGCCGCCCTTCGATCCGCAGGCGCCGACGCCGACCTACGAGGGCACCGAGGATCCCGAGCCCTCCTTCCCGGCCGCGACGCCCGATGCCGATGGGATGGTGGTCATCGCGGCGGGCTGGGTCGAGCTGGGGCCCCACCACGTCAACAGCGTCCCCGGTGTCCCCGCCGAGCTGCTGCGCCCCGGCCCCCCCGAGGGCGCCCCCGAGAGCATGCAGCACGGCCAGCCCGACGCCGACCCGAGCGCCCGCGCCCACCCCGACGCGACCATGCGCCCCGGCCCCGCCCCCCAGGCCCACCCCTCGTCGGACCCGTGGACCAGCACCGGCGGTCAGCAGCTCCCGCCACGGCGCGTGCGGGTCGACGCCTTCCGCATCGACCGCACCGAGGTCACACGCGCCGCCTACAAGGAGTTCCTCGACGCCACCGGCTACCGCCCGCCCCACGTCGACGAGCCCTGGGCCGACGACATGGGCTTCAACTGGCACGGCACGGACTTTCCCGAGGGCACGGGCGATCACCCCGTGGTCCTCACGAGCTGGTACGACGCCACCGAGTACTGCGCCTGGCGCGGCAAGCGCCTGCCGACGGAAGCCGAGTGGCAGCTCGCCGCCCTGGGCCCCGTCGACGAAGGGCGGATCTTCCCCTGGGGCACGGTCTACGGCGAGAAGCGCTTCAACCACGGCCGCATGGAAGAACCCAACTTCGACCCCATCGACGGCTACCTGACGACCAGCCCCGTCGGCAGCTTCCCCGGGGGCCGCAGCCCCGACGGCCTCGAGGACATGTTCGGCAACGCCTGGGAGTTCACGTCGGACCGCCGCGTCGACACCTGGCAGCTCTACGAGGGCGAGCGCGTCGAGGGCGGCTGGGCCAACCTCCACAGCAGCGGACCGGGCCTCTACATGGCGGTCCGAGGCGGCTCCTACTTCTTCGACGCCCGTCCGAACCCCGGCGGGGAACGCAACCACTTCATCCCCGAGCTGCGCCGCAAGACCAGCGGGTTCCGCTGTGCGGCGGACGCTCGCTGACCCCCGCCGCATGGCGCCAGGGCCGCTGACGCCGCCTGACCCTCACTCCAACCCGAAGTCCGGGTCGTCGGGATCCAGCCCCCCCTCCAGCACCTGCAGCCCCCAGGGAGGCGAGGCGTTGACGAGGTAGCCCGGCGCACAGTCGACGCGCACCGGCCGGATCACGGCGCCCTCCTTGAAGCCCTCCATCCGGTAGTGCCCGGGGGTGGCGTTCGCCCACAGCACGCCGCCGTCGTGGCTCGTCTCGGCAAGCGACGGGTCGGGGTAGATGAGGCCGCTGCTCAGCAGGTTGAAGTAGATGGGGCCTGCGTCCGTGGTGCCTGCGGGGGTCAAGCTGGCGGTGGCCTCCGGCTCTCCGTGGGTCGGGCTGGCGGTGAGCATGGAGTGCCCCCGGCGGGTGACGGTGGTGGCGATCTGGCAGGCATCGTCGCGGGAATCGATGCCTGCAGCCTGGGCCATCAGCGCGTAGGTCGGCGGGTCGGGCGCCTGGAAGGTGACGTCCTCGAGCCGGTCCCCGCCGTCGAGCGGGTCACCGAGCAGGAACGAGCCGGTCCGGATGGGCACGTAGTCGGGGTGGACCATCTCGAAGGTCACGACCTGCCCGCGAGGCAGGTCGTCGAAGGACCAGTCGCCGGCGTCGTCGGACGTGGTGACCCGGTCCGGCAGCTCGACGATGTGCACCTCGGCGCCGGCGATGACCCAGGCGGTCGCGCTGAAGGCCAGCGTGCGCCCGCTGACGCTGACGGGATCGCCGGGCGGAACGGTCAGATCACCCCAGGGGTCGGCCGCGGCCCCCGTGTCGCCGGAGTCGCGAGCCCGAACGGAGCCGGAGTCCCCGGCGCCCACGGGGTCAGGAACGGTGCAGGCCAGGAGCATGAGCACGGCGGTCATGGCGGGTCGTCGTCGGAGGGAGGAGGGGTGGCGGGAGGAGGCTCCGCTGCCGGTCGAGCGGGCACCGTGGCGGGCCCGGTCGCGCCCTGCGGGGGCGGCCCGCCGTGGGGGTTCGGTCCTCCGGGCTGCTGCCCCGGGTGGATCCCGCCGGGCGCCCGGGTCGGGTCCATGTCGCCGAGCTCCGGACCCCGATGGCGCTCGACCTGGCCGGGTCCGGGTGGCGGGGGGAGGGGGTGGACCCAGGTCAGCATGACGGTGCGCCAGCCGGCCACGGAGAGGGCGGCGAGGGCGATCAGCCCGACGGCGACGCGACCGACGCGACCCACGTCAGGGCGCGCATCGAGGGCCAGCGTCAGCATGCAGCCCGCCCACACGGCGAAGCCCGCCAGCAACATGTCCAGCTCGGCCTCGAGGCTGGTGAGCTGTGCCGGCGCCATCACCACGAAGCCCGCCGACAGAGGCAAGAGCAGCCAGGTCCACCGGGGCCTGCCCGCCGACAGCGGCGACACCAGCAGCCACACGGCGGCCGGCGTGGCGAGCAGCGCGTAGTACACACCCACGCCCGCGGCATCCGCCCCCAGCCAGGCCATGCCTGCCGCGGCCGCGCCCGCCAGCACGACCGGCCGCGGCGCCGACGCGCAGGCCACACCGGTGGCGACCAGCGTGAGCCAGCCGAGCGGCCCGTGCCGCGCTCCGGCCGCCAGCATGTGGACGGCGCGCGGGTAGATCTCGATGGCGGCCCAGCCGGGGGCGACCGTGCCCTGGAAGCGGACCGTCCGCAGCACGCCGCCGACAGCGGTGGCCGAATCCACCGCCAGGAAGGTCACGCCGCAGATCAGCGCGCCGATGCCGACGCCCACCGCGAGGGCGGACCACCGCCGCCCGGCCACGAGGGGCCAGATCGCGAGGCCGGGGACGAGCTTGATCGCCGCACCGGCGACCGCGCAGGCCGCCGCGAGGCCCGGCCGTCCCCAGGCGAGCCCGCCGACGACCCCGCCGAGGAGCCCACCGACAAGCAGGTTGACCTGCCCGAGGCCGAGAGCGGCGGTCATCAGAGGCTGCCCGACGACCGAGAACAGCGCGCCGATCCCGGCGCCGAGGATGCGACGCCCGGGGCCGGCGCTGCCCGCACCCGCCAGCGCCAGCCCCAACACCCACCCACCGAGCGAGAGACGGCGGATGGCCTGCAGGAAGTCTGGCCAGGGGCGGTCGGCCAGCGGCTGCAGCAGCGCCGGCACCGACGCCGGGTACAGCGTGGAGAACATCAACGCGTGGGTCTGTACGCCCTGCGCTCGGTAGGCGGCTTCCAGCGCTGCCGGATCCGTCGGGTCGCCGCCCGCCGCGACGACCTGGGTGGTCAGGTATAGCGGCAGGGCATCCGCCGCCGCAGCCGCCGACCAGTTCGAAGACGCGTCCAGGACGGCGGCGGCTCGCCATCCGGCGGCGGCGAGCAGGACGAGGCCGACGACCGCCAGCAGCGTGTCCCGCCAGCGGCCGGCCGTCATGGGCCCCGCCCGTCGCCGCCTTGCGGCGCACCGACGCCGACTGCGCCGGCGGAGGGGTCGAAGCCGGCCCGGGGGGCAGGCGTCCGCTGCCCGGTCGCCAGTGCGAGGTCGTGGACGACGATCCCGTCGCACGAGGCCACCGCGTCCCCCAGGCTGTCCTGGAGCCAGGCGCGTTCGTCGGGCGGGGTGTCGGCTTCGACGAGCACCGCGCGGTAGCCGGCATCGACCAGGCCCGCCGCGTCGATCCCCACCTTGGTGTGGCGGTCGTAGCCGAGGCCGCGCAGCGTGGACAGCGCGCGCGGCTCCACGAGGCGCCACGACGCAATGCCGCGATGCGCCGCCGGCTGGCCGTGGGTCATCTGGAGGAGCTGGGATGCGGCCGGCCAGCCCCCCAGCGCGTCCGTGGGCCAGGTCAGCACCGCGCCGCGCGGCAGGTCGGCCGCGCAGGACAGCGCCGGCAGGCTGAGGGTGGGCAGACGCAGCGACGGCCCCCCGACGGTGAAGCCGTCGAGGAGGAGCAGCGCCAGGGCCAGCGGGGTCGCCGCACGGCCCAGGCGACTGCGCATCGCATCCACCGCCAGCCCCGCACAGATCGCCATGCCGATGAGGGCGACCACCAGGAAGCGGGTCGGCTGCGTGAGCGGCCGGGCCATCAGGTCGAGCAGGGAGTTGAGGTACAGGAAGGGCCCGCCCATCGGTCCGATCATCGAGCCCAGCCCGAGCAGGAGCCCACCGGCTCCCAGCGCCGCCCACGGGGCCGCCCGCCGAGGGCGCGCGACCGTCCCCAGCAGCGCCAGCAGGCCGCCGGCGAAGCCCAGGTACCGCCCGCCACCCGGGTTGTCGCGGGCCGAGTTCACGTCCACGGTCCACTCTACCGGACCCGGCCAGAACAGATCCTGCAGCTCTGCACGCGCCCAGGGCATGTCCACGACCGGCAGGTCGAGGCCGAGCAGGCGCACCGTGTCGCCGGCCTGCTCCACCGGATAGTCGGGCGCCGCCGCCGAGCCGAACATCTCGGACACCACCAGGATGCCCAGCGCACCCACGAACAAGGCCATGCCGAGCTGCAGCCGGGCCCGCTGGGACCCACCCGGCCGCCAGGTGGCGACCCAGGCGACGAACACCGCTGCGGGGAGGACGGGGGCGAGGTAGGGATTCTCGACCGCGACAGCCGGCATGCAAGCCGCCAGCAGCACGGCCTCTCCCAGGCCGATGCCTCGGTTTGCGGACTGGGCGCGGACCCGGCCCACCAGGGCCCACAGCCCCAGCGGCAGCGGCAAGGCCGCGATCGCGACCACCGAGCCTTCGCCGGCACCATAGGGCAGGTAGCGCGCCACCACGACGACGAGCGCCGCCGTCGCCGCCGCTTCCCGGCTGCAGCCGATGCGCCGGCAGAGCAGCGCGGTGAAGCCCGCGAGACCCAGCACCTGCAGGGCGACGGTCGCCGACATGGCACCCCCGTCCCCGACCAGCGGGCGTGCGAGCGCCCAGGACAGCGAGGTGCTCGGGGACAGCAGCGCGCCCACCGCGCCCGCCGGGTGGTTGACGAGCTCGGTCCACGCGCCGAAGGCGTGCACCGGCCCCACCTGGGTGAACCACCAGGTCCCCCACAGTGTGCTGACCACGTCGGGGCCCGCCCCCGGAACCGCGCCCGTCGACAAGGCCGCCCGGAGCGGCCACAGCGTCGCCGCCACGACGGCGGCGATCGCCACCGCCAGCACCGCGCGCGACCGCCCCGCGCCTTGGTCGTGCGCTTCGATCACCCCCGAAGTCCCGCCACCATCACTGGGCCTCTTGTCCGCCGTCGGGGCGGATGCCCTGTTTCGCCAGCCCCTCGAGCCAGTCCGGCGTCTCTCCCACCTTGATGGTCACGGCGACGTCGGCGCCCTGCAGCCGGATGGGTTCTGACGCGCCGGCGACCTGCATGCCGGCGCCCTTGCGCTCCGGAGTGCCCGCCGCCGAGCCGACCGCGTTCGGGTCCTTGCTGAACTCGCCCTCGGGCATCGCGAGGCTGACGTAGATGGGATCGGCATAGCTGGCGGGCGCGACGATGCTCGCGCTGCCTCCCTCGAGCCGCTGCACGTGCAGCATGCGTGCGAAGCCGTCGCCGTCGATGGTCTGGAAGGCCAGCTCTCCGGAGGTGGCGCCCTCGACCCCGACCGAGATGGTCACCGTCGCCCCGTCGCCCAGGAGCTGGCTGAAGGACGGCAGATCCAGAGCTTCCGCGGCGTCGGTCGGCGGGTGCAGCTCGTGGAATTCGCCGCCTTCCTGACCCGGCACCTCCGGTCCGACCGAGCCATCACCGGCGTTGGGCGCGGGCGGGGCCGCCATCGACGCCGCCGCCGGCGCTGCGGGCCCTGTCGCCGCGTCGGTCGCGGGAGCGTCGGCCTGAGGTGCGGGAGTGTCCGCAGCAGCGGGCATCTCCGCTGCGGGCGCGGGCGCTGCGGGCGCGGGCGCCGAGGGTTCCTGCCCGCCACAGGCGATCGCGGGCACAGCCAGCGTGACGAGGAGGGGCCTCAGCGACGCAAGCAGGTTGGAAGACATGGGGGCTACTCCGGATCCCGAGCCGGGACGTCAGCGTTTTCGGCGGTATACCATGGACCGGGCCCCACGCTGCTACCGGGCTCGCAAGGCCCCCACTCGTTGTCCGCCGCTCCCGCCGAAGCCCCGCACCCTGCCCGCCGCAGTCCGCGCCGCAGCATGGGCACGATCGCGCGCACGGTCGGCGCCCACATGGCGCTCGCCGCCGTGGTCGTCGGCCCCGCGCTGCTGTCCCCGTCATCGCGGCTGGTGGGCAACGGCGACGCCGACGTCTGGAACCACGCCTGGGGACCTTGGTGGTGGTGGTACTCGCTCCGCCAAGGCCACCTGCCATGGCAGACGGACCTCCTGCATGCTCCGGTCGGCGGCGTGCTGTGGTTCATCGATCCCATCCTCGCCACGGCGGGCGCGCCGCTCGTCCCCCTGATGGGACCCGCCATGGCGTTCAACCTCGTCGTGCTCGGCATGGTCGCGACATCGAGCTGGGCAGCCGGGCGCCTCGCTCGCTCACTCGGGGCCAGCCCCTCCGCCGCGTGGGTCGCCAGCGGTGCCTACGCCGCCAGCGCCTGGATGGTCTGCGAGCTCCACGACGGCATCACCGAAGCCGTCGACATCGGCCCCCTCGCCCTCGCCCTCGCCTGGGGCGAGGAAGCCTGCCGGGCCTCCACCGTCCGCGCCTGGCTCAAGGCCGGCGCCGGCATCGGCGTCGCCACGCTGGCCTCCCCCTACCTCGGCCTCGGCGCCGGCATCGTCCTGGGCATCCGCGGGCTGGCCCACCTCCGCCACGCGCTCCCCGGCGCGGCGCTCGCGACGCTGATCGCTGCCCTGCCCCTCTGGCTGCTCCGGACCCAGCTCGGCAGCCCCCTCGCCATCGTCCGCCGCCCCGCGGGCATGAACGAGAGCCTTGCCCCCCACAACGCCGTCGACCCCCGCACCTTCGTCGTCCCCGGCTTCCGCAGCGTCGACCTCTCGGCCGAGGGCATGGAGCACTCCATGTACGTCGGCCTGGCGGCCCTGCTGCTCGCCGCTGTCGGCGTGGCCGCGGCACCGCGCAGGCGCCTGCCGTGGCTGCTCGGCAGCGTCGCGGCGGGGGTGGCCTCCCTCGGGCCATGGCTCTTCTGGGACGGGAGCTGGGTCCTCGACGCCCAGGGCGACCGCATCACCCTCCCCTGGATGTGGCTGCAACAGGCCGTGCCCGGGCTCGCCGTCACCCACCCGCTGCGCCTGGCCGTCGCCGCCCTCGCCGTCGTCGCCGCGCTCGCGGCCGTGGGTGCCGAGCGGCTCCTGGGACGCCGCGCGCTGCTGCTGCTGCCCGTCGTCGTGGCCGATGGTCTGCTGCTGTCCGGGGCCCCGTGGCCGGTTGGCTGGTCCGACGCGACCGTCCCGCGGGCACTCACCTCCATCGCCCGGGAGCCGGGCGAACCGCCATGGGCCGTCCTCGACCTGCCGACGGACGTCGGCCGCACCATGGCGACCAGCCGCTACCTGTTCTGGCAGACCGCCCACGCGCGGCCCATCCCCTACGCCGTCGATGCCCGCGCCAGCACCAGCATGCTGCTGGCTCGCCCCGCCTTCCGCGAGCTCGCGCGGTTGAGCAGCGGCCGAACCGACGAGGACCGCCGCCTGGGCCTCGACATCACGGGCGAAGCCCGCCTCGCCAACCTCGCCGAGGTCGGGGTTCGCTGGCTGGTGCTGCACCCGGACCTCGATCCGACGGCCGCCGCCCGCATCCAGGACCGCATCGAGGCCGAGCTGGGCCCGGGCGACGCCATCGACGGCGCCCTGCGCTGGGATCTCGGGGAGGACGCCGCCGCTCTCGACAGTCACATCGAGCAGCTCCTCAACGGCCTCCACACCCCCCGCGACCCGAAGCCGCCGGGGCAGTGAGGGCGACCTTCAGTAGCCGCAGCGCAGCCAGGTCTCCAGCAACTGCAGGTCGACATCGTCGACGCCGCCCGCCGGGGGCATGCTCCGCTCGTCGACGGTCCGCACGAGGATGCGGTCGCGCCACGTGATGACGTCGGCTTCGGTGTCGAAGACGACGTCGTCCGGAGCACCGAAGCGGTTGTCGGTGCCGCTGGCGTGGCAGCCCTGGCACTGCGTCCGCATGAAGCCATCGCCCCAGTCTTCCCAGGTGACATCGGCGGCGGTGTCACACCAGCCCGGGGTCTCGACGTCCCCGGCCCCGCCGGTGTCGTCGACCACCGGCGGCGTCACCTCGGTGCAGGCCAGCAGCAGCATCAGGATCATGAGGCGATCACCGGGTCGATGGGCGGATGATCGGGGAGGAGCGCGGTCGCGTCTTCCCCCGCCAGCGTGTAGATGGTCGCCCCGAGGTGGGAGGGGACGAGGGCCGCACCCGCGTCGTCCAGGGAGCCCGTCGACAGGTCCACGCGCTGGCCCGTGAAGCTGTCGGCGTCGTAGCCCCCCACGACCGTGCCGCCGCGCACGCCGGCCCCCAGGAACATCGCCGAGGTGTAGGTCCAGTGGTCCTTGCCACCCCGGGAGTTGATGATGGGGTAGCGCCCCATCTCGCTGAGCACGACGACCGTCACGTCGTCGGAGAGCGCACCGCCCCCGCTGCCGGCGCGTGCGTCGAGGTCGGCCATGATGTCGGAGAGCCCCTGCAGCAGCGTGTTGAAGTGCTGCCCCTGCAGCGGCAGGTCGGCGTGGGTGTCCCAGGACAGCCCCTGCCAGCCGTAGAATTCGACCATCGCGGTCCGGCACAGCCCCCGCTCCATCAGCTCGGCGGCGATGGCCGCCTGGCCCACGAAGTCCTGGTCGCCGGAGAAGTCCAGCTCTGACCCGAGCGCGATCAGGTCGGCGAGGCGCCCGTCCGCCGCCATGGCCTGCTCGAGCACCTGCTGCTGGCGCCCCCGCGCCGCGGCGGCCGCAGCCGCCTGTACGCGGCTGGACACCAGGGCGTCGATGCTCGTCGCGGAGGCGTCCGAGGGCAGGTCCACCGGCAGCTCGCCCTCGGTCAGGCCGCTGCCGTCGAGCAGGCGCGCGAGCTGGCCGCTCGACCCGACCCGGACGATGCTGCTGGCGAAGTCGGCGGCGTAGGAGGGCCCCGAGATGTGCGCCATGGGCAGCAGCAGGTCCTGGGTCGAGGCCGCCGCGACGGTGGAGGGCCAGTCGTTGCCCGTTGCCAGCGTGCTGCCGGTGAGCATCAACCGGAGGCAGACATCGTGGGCCACCGACCGGGCTTCCACCCCGTGCACGACGGCCAGGCGGTCGCCGTACGCCTCGAAGAAGTCCCGCACCGCCGGGCGATCGTCGGCGGTGACGTAGGGGATGCCGTTGGCGCTGGCTTCGGTCAGCCCCGGGTTGTTCTGCACCACCGTGCCCAACATCGGCGCGATGCACTCGGTGTGGTCCCAGCCGCCGGTGCAGAACACGAACAGCAGCTTTCCTTCGGCCGCCGTGCCGGCCCGGGCGCGGCGACCCGACAGCAGCGCCGACGGCACCCACAGCCCCGCGCTGACCAGGGACAGCAGGCCGCGGCGCGACAGGGATCCGATCCGGTGTGCCATCAGTAGGTCCAGAACGCGGGATCGCGGATGAGCAGGGTGACGATCGCCGCCCAGGCGGCGGTGCTACCGTCAGCAGCGGCGACGACGTCGAACAGCGCGGCTTCCTCGGCCAGCGCGTCGTCGGTCGCTGGCCGGCCGTGCAGGCGCAGGTGCAGCAGGTCGAGCTGCTCGGCGAAGGCGGTGTCGGCTGTGGTCGTGCCGCTGTCGACGAGGGTGAGCAGGCGCCGTTCATCCACCGGGAGGGCGAGGTCGGTGGTCGCCACGTGGTCGCCGCCCCCCTCGGCCAGCCGTCGCAGCACGAGCTGCTGGCTGACCGCCGGGTCCCGCTGCGGTCGCGTCACCGCCACGCCGTCGACCCCGCCGGCGAGGATCCGGTAGCCCAGGTCGTCGTTGCGGAGCTGGTCGAAGCCCTCTTCGGTCCAGGTGAAGCCGGTCAGGGCTTCGACGCTGTCGGCGAGCTGGGCGGGCGACATGATGCGCAGCGTCTGGATGTCTGCTTCGTCGCCGCTGCTCGCGGTGTCCAGCAGCGCCCCGGCCCGGTACTCGTCAGAGGAGAGCACCGCTGCCACGATGCCACTGACCCGCAGATCGGCTGCCCGGAAGGCGTCCAGGTAGCCGGTCACCTGAGCGTAGTCGGTGCCCGACAGTTCCCGGTGCAGCAGCCCGCTGGCGACCCGCTGGGCGGTGCACCGCAGGAAGCGGGGGTCGTCGGCCACGGCCGGCCCCAGCTCGACCGGCCCGTTCAGCGGTGTGCCGAAGTATTCAGGCTGCATGCCGAGGTACCACAAGCCCAGCCACTCCCGTTCGGGGTGGTAGTTGGTCATCTCGGGTTCGGCGTAGATGTCGAACCACCAGAAGCCGTAGAAGGCCGCGGCCAGCGGGTCCATGGTGTTGTGGCAGCCGACACAGGCTTCCTGCGACTGCGTGGCGTCCAGCAGGCTGTCCTCCTCCAAGAGAGACGAGGCCTCGAAGCTGATCGGCCGCAGCAGGTAGTCTTCGCAGAGCAGCAGGCGGGACAGCGCCGCGGCGCGGCCCCGGTTGTAGTTGGCCGGCGCCGACCAGTACCGCCACCACAGGCCGTTGGTCATGATGAGGCCGCCGGCCGGCCGGCCGTCGGTGTAGCGGGCCGGCCGCCAGCCGTCCGCTGGCGCTTCGGATAGCCCCGCGTCGTCCAGGCTGATCTCCTGCAGCGGCCAGATCGAGAGCAGCATGTCGTCGGCCACGGTCCAGTCCACCGTGACGACGTCGGTCCACGGGCGATCGGCGGCGGCGATGGTCGCCATGAGCAGCAGCGGTTCCGTGCCGACGGACGACTCGTAGGCGTACTCAACGGCAGGGTCCAGCCCGTAGCTGTCGATGGTGGCGTTGAAGCGGTCGACCCGGGTCAGGTACTGCTCGCCCATCATGTCGGCGAAGCGCAGGCGCCAGCGGGGCGACGCCAACATGTCGACGACGATGCCGTCGAGCGCGGCGGGATCCGCCTGCACAGCGGCGACCTGGTCGACGTCGGGCGGCACGCCGCTGAGGTCGAGGCTCAGGCGGCGGAGGAGGGCGAGGTCGTCGAGGGGCACGGTCACGGGATCGGGCGTCGCCGTCGGCCCCGTGTCCGCCCCCCCGTCGGTCGCCGCACCGTCCGGGCCACCGCCCGAGTCGACAGGCGTCGACCCGCCACATGCCCACAACGCAAGCAGCGCAGCCGTCACTCCCAGCATGGTTGCTCCCAGGACGCGACCGTGTCCCGCAGGTGGCCGGCGATGTCCACACAGAGCTCGCCGAGATCGTCGTCCCCGAGCCACAGCTCGCCGCAGCCCGAGCAGTCGCCCGGCAGCACCAGCGAGAACCACCACCCCGAGGGGTCGCGCACGGCCACGGTGCCCGAGGCCTGGCCGTCGCACTGGTCCCAGTCGACGACCAGACCGTCGAAGCTCAGGTCGACCGAGGGCAGCCCCACACCCCCGTCGATCGCCGTCCGACGACCCTTCGCGTCGTTGTCGTGGAACATGAAGAGCGAGGACTCCACCCCGGCGTCCAGCCAGGCTTCGGTGCCCTGTGCGAGGTAGCTGCCGCCGATTTGATCGAAGCAGGAGATGCTGCCGTCGGTGTCCCAGCGGCACTCGTGGGAGCTGTCGCCGCCGCCCTCCATCTCGTTGCCGGCGGGGTCCTCCAGCCGGTACTGGGAGACCAGGCCCTGGCTGCGCATGCCGACGCCCGGCTCCATGTCGTTTTCTTCGGGCGTCACGCACTCGGAATTGTAGAACGCGAAGCCCTCGAAGACATAGCCGGCCGCTGTCTCGCAGTGGTCCGTCTGCCAGACCCCGGTCACCCCCTCGGCGTCGGGGTTCTCCATGGAGGGGCAGCGGTCCTCCCGCTGCTCCATGTAGGACTCGTAGGCGTCGAAGACCGGCAGGGCCTGCACGACTCCCGCCGCCAGCGCGTCGTCGAGGGCGGCGGCGACGTCGGTCGCCGTCCAGTCGGGGCTGGCGCCGCCGCCATCCCCTGCGGCGGTTCCCGAGTCGGTGCCGCCCGTACCCGTGTCCGTCGCCAGCCGGTGGCAGGCACCGTCGTCGCGCAGCTCGGTCCCCACCGGGCAGTCGCCAGTGATCGTGCAGCCGGGCAGGGCAGCGACGAAGAGGGGGATGAGCAGATACACGGGCCGCGACCTCGGCTGGTAGCTTACACCTGCGGGTCGTGGTCCTGCGCACCACGTGTTGGGTGCTGTAGGCTGCCGCCTGCTGTGTCCCCCCCCTCACCCGCTCCCGCCCCCCGACCGACCCATCGCCTCCGACGGGCGCTGGGACGCGTGGCGCTGGGGCTCGCGGGCCTCGCGCTGGGCCTGGGCCTGGCGGAGCTCGGCGCGCGCACCGTCGCCCCCGCCGGCCACGCCGACCTGCTGTTCAACGCCCCGGACACGACCCCCGACGGGCTGTACGTCATCGATCACGATCTGATGCTCGTGCCCGCCCCCGGCTTCTCCGCCGACAGCCGAGGGCTCGGGCACAGCGTCCCCCTGCGCATCAACAGCCTGGGCCTGCGCGGCCCCGAACCCGGTGAGAAGCGTGGCACCCGCTGGCTGGCCGTCGGCGACAGCTTCACGATGTCGACCCAGGTCGCCGAAGCCGACACCTTCGAGGAGCAGCTCGCGACCCGCCTGTCGACACCGGAGCACCCCGTCGACGTGTTCAACGCCGGCGTCGACGGCTACTCGACCTGGCAGGCAACAGGGCGCTACACCCGGCTCGACGCGGCGCTGGGAGTCGACGGCGTGCTGCTCACCTTCTTTCTCGGCAACGATCTGCAGGACAACGAGCGCTTCCCGACGCTGCTGCCCGAAGCCCGCCGGCACGAAGAAGGCTCCCCCATCCCGCGCCCCGCCACTCCGCCGCTGACCGCCTGGCTGACCCGCAGCTCCTACCTGTACGCCCACTACCGGGTGTGGTCCCGGGCCCGCGCGCTGCGCAGCGGGCGGGATCCGGTGCTGCAGCAGTGGCGCGACGAGCTGTCGATCTTCACCTCTGGCGGGAAGCAGCGCCTGAGGGGTCTGGCGACGCGCAGCCGCCGGGCCCTGCAGCGCCTCCATGATCACGCCGGTCTCAGAGGCGATCGCCTGCTCGTCGCCGTGGCGCCGCCCGCCTTCGTCGTCGACCCGGACCGCGTGGCCCCGACCTTCGAGGTGGTCGGCCTCGACCCGTCGGACGCCGACCTCGACGCCCCCGGGAGGATCGTCCGCGGCATGCTGCGCGACCTGCACATCCCGGCCTGCGACCTCACCCCAGCTCTCCGCGCCGGCGCCGAGACGGCCCCCATGTACCTGACCTACGACGGCCACTGGACCCGGCAGGGCCACGCCGTCGTGGCTGACGCCCTCGCCGCCTGCCTGGAGCGCCCGTGAGCGGCCTGCTCCTCGTGCTGCTGGCGTGCGCGGGGCCACCGGCCCAGGAGGACGGCGCGGCCACGCAGCCCACCCTTGGGCCGGCCGTCCCCGCCGCAGACCTGGCGGGCACCGCCCCTCCGTCCGCCGCCGGCGTGCCCACCGTCGACCAGCACCAGCAGCATCCGCCCCTGCCCGCCGACAACCCGGCCTGGGAGTGGGAAGCCGGCGGCTTCGTCCCCGACTTCGGCTGGTACGGCGAACACTCCTGGGACGACGTCCGCATGCGCGTCGCCGGCCACATCGCCGCGGCCGGGCGGGATCTGGCTCGCCTGCACGCGATGGAGGGCGACCTGGCGGGCTGCGCCGACGCCTACGACGACCTGCGTGCCCGCCTGCAGGCCATCGACAGCCCCGACAGCGGCGTCGCGCGCGACATCCACGTGATCCTGGTCGACGGCGCCGCCCGCGACGCGGCGCTGTGTCGGGCGCTGGCCGAGGCCAGGGCCCCCGACGCCGAGGACGACGGCCTCGACGCCCTGCGGGCCCGTGTGCTGGGCCTCGCGCTTCGTCACGACGCCGGTGACGTGGTGGACACCGACGCCGCCGCCATCCAGGCCGCGCTCCAGCCTTTCCTCGCCCCACGACCGGATCTCGACCTCGACACCTTCCGCGACTTCGACGACCGCCACCGCCTGCGGGTCGCCCTGTTCGACGCCTGGTCGTCGGCCGAAGACCCGCTCTCCGTGACGGAGCCCTGGGGCTACTGGGAGCCCGCCGAGCTGCAGCGCGCCGCGCTGGTGCTGGGGCTGTCGGCCCAGGCGCTCTGCCAGCAGGGCTGCGCGGACTGGACCGGACGCGCCGGAGAGCTGCTCGCCGGCGACCCGGAAGCGGCACTCGCAGCGCTGGAGGGCGCGGCGTTGACCTGGCCGTCGCAGCTCGCCGCCGCCCTGCCCCGCCAGGACGCGGTGGCCGACTTCACCGTCGACGGCCTGGGACACCTGCCCACCGGCGACAGCCTCATCGACGTCGGCGCCGAGCCCGGGCCGCGGGCCATCGGCACCCTGGAGCGCCTCGGCCTCGACGACCCCGACCACCGCGCCTGGCTCGCCGACCAGGAGCGCCACCTCGACGCGGCCCTGGCCAGCGCCCCGGAGCAGGTCCACGCCATCGTCGCCGAGATGACCGCGCGCATCGACGCCATGGGCCACGGCAGCCGCTACTACAACATCAAACAGATCCGCAACGAAGCCGTCCGCCAGCTCGCCCGCGCCGGGCGGCCGGCGCTCGCCCGCCAGATCCTCGCCGACAACTGGCCGCTGCACGCCCAGGACTGGGCCTGCCCCAACCGCGAGGGGATCCTGCGGGCCCTGGACGGTCGCCTGTTGATGGCAGCCGGCGATCCCGACGCGGCCGCCCGCCTGCGAGCATCGCTCGCCGCGAGCGCCGAATTCCTCGATCTCGTCGACCGGGCCGATCGCGGCGAGACCGTCGGCCACCACCCGCCGGGCATCGGGCCGGGCGGGAGGGGGCCGCAAGGCCCGCCGGGTCCGCCGCCCGGAGGCTCCGGGCCCGCGGGCGCGCCGCCATGACGGCCCGCGGCGCGCTGCTGGGCGCAGCCCTCGGCCTGGGCGTGGCGATGACGGTGGAGCGGGTCCGCCTCGACGCCGGCCCCCCCGGCTGGTCGCTGCACCACCCCGACGTACCCCTGCGGCTGGCGCGGCTGGCGGGCCCCCCACGGCTCCCGGGCGAGGGCTGGCCGCTGGACTCCCACGGCGTGCTGGGCCGCGACCTCGACGCCGACCGGCTCGACGCCACCGTGTCGCTGCCTGTCGGCGGTCAGCTCGAGCTGCGCCTGGGCGGCCGACAGCCGGGCCAGGGGGTGGCCCTGCTGCTGAGCCGCGTGGGCCAGGGGCTGGCGGCCGTCGCCGTGGCCGACGGCGAGCAGACCGCCCCGGTCGGCCCGGCGCCTCCGCGGCAGTGGCTCTCCTGTGACGGCACCCTGGACGTACCCGGCGACACCCCAGTCCAGGCCGGGCTGGCCTTCGACGGCCCCGGGGTCCGCGCCTGGGTGGGGGAGAGCGAGACGCGCTGCGACGTCCCGGCGCCGCTGCACGCCGACCGGGTCGCGCTGCGCTCGGGCCTGCGGCGGGTCGGCGTCCAGCGTATCGTCGCCGGCGACGCGCCCGCACAGGACGCGCCGGGGGTCGCGTGGCCGCTGCGCATCGGCGTCACCGCGCTCGGGGCGGCCCTGGGTGCCGGCGTCGTCGCAGCCGGCCGGCGCCTCGGCTTCCGCCCCGGGCGCGTCGCCCTGCTGCTGCTGCCCTGGCTGCTGGTCCCCCTGCTGGCACGCGCGGATCTCGACGCCGGCCTGCAGGCCTGCCGGATCGTGGCCGACCACCCGCTGTGGTGGGCGCCGGGCCTGCCGCTGGCGCTGTCGGGCCTGCTCGTGGGCCTGTCGCTGCAGGCCCGCTTTGTCCACTCCGACCGCCCGCTGCCCCGCCTCGCCCTGCCCCTGGCCGGCCTGCTGGCCGGGCTGCCCTTGGTCCTCGCCGCCGGTCTCTGGGGGCTGGTCGCCCTGCCCGTCGGCGCTGCCCTTGCGCTCGGCCTCGGCGCCCTCGCCGACCGCCTCGGCCCCGCCGCCGACCGCGCCGTCTGCGGGGCCTCCGGCCTCGCCCTCGCCGCCGGCCTCCTCGCCGCGGGCCTCTCCCCCCGCTGGGCCGCCGCGGTCCCGCTGACCGAGGGCGCCGCCCTGCTGCTCGGCCTGCTGGTGTGGGCCAACGCCCGCGCAGCGTCGGTGCGGGCCTTCAACCTCGTCAGCCTCGCCTGCGTCCTCGGCGCCCTCGCCCTCTCCGAGCAGGCGCTGACCTGGACGAGCACCGGCCTGAGCCTCGTCGGCGTGTCCAGCCGGGCCACGACCACGCCCGCTCCCGGGGCCGCCGACGACCTCGGGACCGCCTTCCACTCCTTCGAAGCCCTGGAGCACACCCGTCAGTTCCAGCGCTACCCCATCCAGGACTACCCGGTGCAGCCTCCCGCGCGCTCGGCACCGCTGCGCGTGGCGGCCGTCGGAGGCAGCAGCACCGCCGGCGCCTACCAGAACGACGACATCGACCAGTTCTGGCCCGCCGATCTCGACCGCCTGCTCGGCCCCGACGTCCAGGTCATCAACCAGGGGGTCGGCGGCTGGACCAGCCTGCACGTCCGGCGCTACCTGGAGACGCGACCCGACGTCGTCGACGCCGACATCGTCGTCGCCTACCTCGGCCACAACGACCTGCTCACCGAGTCGCCCCGGCCCTACCGCCAGCTCTACGACACCTGGGCGGCTGGCGGCAGCGCCAGCACCGCCGTCTCCAGCCTCCTCGGCGACGTGCGGCTCTACCAGCTCCTCCGCTTCTCCATCCAGGCCCTGGTCGGCGTGGGCAGCGGGCCGGCCGTCCCCGTCGACGACGCCCGCGACAACCTGCTGGCCATCGCCGACGTCCAGCACCAGCGCAGCGGCCACCTGCTCCTGGTGACGGAGGGCCTCTCCCCCGACCCCTCCGTGATGGAGCCCTACGGCCGGATGATGGCGACCCTCGCCGACAGCGACCCCGACGTCGCCTGGCTCGACGGCGCCGCCCTGCTGGCCGACCCCGCGCGCACCGGCCTGTTCCTCGACGACTGCCACCTCTCCCGCCAGGGCCACGAGCTGCTCGCCCAGGCCGTGGCCGACGAGCTTCGGCGGCTGGCCTGGGTGCCGTGATCAGCGCGGGTGCGCCGGCGAACCCGGCGCCCCTCCCACCGCCGGCGGCGGTCCCGGCGGCCCCTGTCGTGGAGCGCTCGTGCCCGCCGGGGCCACGTAGCCCAGCGCCTCGAGGCGCTCCTGCTCGTCGGGGCTGAGCGGCCGGGGTGTGGAGACCGGCGCCTGCCACGCTGCGAGCGCAGCGACCATGGCGTCGTAGTCGGACCGCGTCGCCAGCAACCCGGCCGGGGGCTCCGGCAGGGGCTGCTCCTCCGCCGGATCCTGCTGCAGATCGTAGGCGAGCACGCCCTCCTGCCGGGTGATCACCTTGGCGGCGGCGGTGCGGGCCGCCCACTGCGGCCCCGGCATCCACGGGTCGGTGATCGAGAAGCTCGGGCGCTCCTCCTCTCCTCGCCCACCCCGCAACACGAAAACGAGCGAGCGCCCCTGCATCCGGGCGTCACGTGGCAGGCCCGCCAGCTCCAGGACGGTGGGAGCGACGTCGATGAGCTGCACCGGTTCGTCGACAGTGGCGCCGGCATCGACGCCGGGCCCGGCGACGAGCAGGGGCACGTGCAGCACGCCGTCCCACAGCCCCGCGCGGTGGTTGAAGAGGTAGCCGTGCTCGAAGCTCTCGCCGTGGTCGCTGGTCACGACGACGACGGTGTCATCGTCGACGGCGGCCAGCAGGGGGGCGATCACGCTGTCGAGCTCGGACAGCTCTCCGTCGTAGAGGGCCAGGACGTGGGCGAGGTCGCGGTCCGAGGGCGTGCGCCCGCCATCGCGGTAGGGCCGCAGGGCCGCGTCGCTGCCGTCGATGTCGCCGCCGTAGTCTGGGTCGTAGCGGCTGTCCCAGGGCGCGGCTGGCGTGTAGGGAAAGTGGGCGTCGAAGTAGTGGACGAAGGCCAGCCAGGGCCCGTCCTGCTGGGCGATCCACGCCGTCGCCGCCGACGTCACCGCAGCCCCCGGGCGCTTCATGTCGGCCGGGTCGAGGGGGAAGCGGTCGTCGAAGTGCGAGAAGCCTCGGCCGAAGCCGCACGAGCGGTCGGTCAGCGTCACGCCACCGACGAAGCCGG
This sequence comes from uncultured Enterobacterales bacterium, assembly GCA_964599085.1. Lineage (GTDB taxonomy): Bacteria > Myxococcota_A > UBA796 > UBA796 > UBA2385 > J125. Next base: position 76,002 of record CAZRFD010000022.1, read on the forward strand.
CGGTGGCATAGCCCTCCGCCGCCGCCACCTCGGCGAGGTTGGGCCCGCGATAGCGCGAGCCGCCGGCCGCCGGGACGTTGCCGTGCACTTCGGGCAACACCCCGGACAGCATGGCCTGGTGCGACAAGCAGGTCTCGGGGAAGTTGCTGATGGCCTGCGTGAAGCGGCCCCCCCGCGCCGCCAGCGCCGACAGGGTCGGCGTCTCGGCGCGGCCGCCGTAGACGGCCAGGCGATCAGCGCGCACCGTGTCGAGGCTGACGAGGAGCACGTTGTGGGGGTGGTCCGCGCGGTCGCCGACGAGCTGCAGGTCGGGGTCAAGGTGCAGCGGCGCCGGGCCGCTCCCGGGGTGTCCCGGCGGTCCAGCGGGCGCGGCGCCGGGCCCTGGCGCCGCGAGTGGGACCGTCGGCGCCCGCTCTTCCGAGGGTGGCGAGGCGGAGCAGCACAGCAGGAGCAGGGCGAACAGCGGCATCACGCGCAAACGTAGCCCGGACGACCGGCCGAGCGACGCTATGCTCCCGACGTGGGCGGTCCCGCGGCCATGATCATCGGACTGTTGCTGGCCTGCGTGGCAACGCAGGCGCCAGACACGGGCACGCCCGCCGGCAGCGACTCCGGCGCGCCCCCACAGACCACCGCGGGGTGGAGCCTGGGGGGCGTGCAAGCCTGCGACCAGCCCACGGCCACCCCAGGCTGGGTGGACGACAGCGACCGCCTCGGCGTCGACAGCATCCCCCCGGAGACGCCGACCACCTCGCTGAGCGTCGCGCGGCAGGGCAGCGACTGGATGGTGGCGATCGTCCAGGTCCCGGACCGGGTCCGCTGGTGGACCCTCGAAGAGGGGACCGAGGGCGCCTGGCTGTTCGACGCCGCGCCCCTGCGAGCCACGCTCGTCGACCTGGACGCCGACGGCCGGCTCGACCTGGTCGGCTGGGGAGATCAGCTCCACGTGGGGTGGGCCATCGGGACCGACGATGAGCGCTGGGAGCAGCTCTGGCATCGCGAGGAGGTCTGCATGGGCGTCCAGGAGATGGTGATCTTCGACGCCGACGGCGACGGCGACCTCGACATCCTGCAGGGGGCGAGCCAGGGCTGCGACGACGCTGTCGGGCCCACCCTCATCCGCCAGGGGCCCGCCGGCGTGCTCGTGGCCGATCCCGGGACCCCGGGGCGGGCCCTGGGGCGTGGCCTTCTCCACCATCGTGCTGGACTGGGAGGGCGACGGCGACCCCGATGTCTACCTGTGCAATGACCGCGGCGGCGAGGTCACCGGCAACATGGTGCTGGTGAACGACGGCGACGGGCACTTCGCGGTCGGCGACGCCCGGGGCGCGGACCTCACCCTGGCCTGCATGAGCAGCGCAGCGGCCGATCTCGACGGCGACGGCCAACTCGACCTGCACCTGACGGGGACCGACCGGCAGCACGCCCTCGTGGACGCAGGCGGCGCCTGGGTCGATGCCGCGGCGGCCTGGGGCCTGCCGAGCTACGGCGGAGAGCAGATGCCGTGGGGGGCGAGCGCGACCGATGTCGACAACGACGGGGACGTCGACCTGCTCGTGGCCACCAGCGGCTTCTCCATCGAGGGCGCCACCGGCTACCCGCTCCAGCTCTGGGAGCGCGACGGCGACAGCGGCTGGACCGAGCACGGCGAGGCGCTCGGCCTGCCGCAGGCCGCGGGCACCCGCGCGGTGCTCACGACCGATCTCGACGGCGACGGGGTGATCGACATCCTGGCCAGCGACTTCGCGCGGACGCCCTGGCTGTTCTCATCCACCGGCTGCACCGATGCCGGCTGGATCGAGATCGAAGCCCCCACCGGCACCCGGGTCGAGGTGCAGGCCGGCGGGCGCCGCCGGGTCGCCCTGGTGAGCGACCACCCGGGGATGGCGGCGACCGGTCCGGCGGTCGCCCACATCGGCATCGGCGACGCGGAGACCGTCGACCTTGTCCGGGCGGCCGTGCCCTGGCACGGCGAGCAGGTGCTCGTCGGCCCCCTCCCCACGCGTCAGCGGGTCACGTGGGCGCCGCCTTGAGGTCGATCAGCCCCGGCGCCGACGCCGCCCCACGGCGATGAGCGGCAGCAGCAGCAGGGAGAGCCCGGCCGGGGCCGAGCCGACCGCCGAGCAGCCGTCCTTGCCGCCGTCGGTGCTGCCACCGTCACCGGACGCGCCGCCGTCCGCGCCACCATCATCCGTGGCACCGCCGTCGGTGCTGCCACCGTCGGTCGCGCCACCGTCCGTGGCTCCGCCGTCCGCACTGCCGCCGTCCGCACTGCCGCCGTCCGCACTGCCGCCGTCCGCACTGCCGCCGTCCGCACTGCCGCCGTCCGCACTGCCACCGTCCGTGGCCCCACCGTCCGAGGCGCCGCCATCGGCGCTCCCGCCGTCGGTGGCACCGCCATCGGCGCTCCCGCCGTCCGGGGTGCCGCCGTCGCCGAAGCCACCGTCGGGGCTGCCACCGTCGAGGGCGCCGCCGTCACCGGCACCCGTGTCACCGCCGCCCTCGTCCGGCGCGACGTTGATCAACGCCTCGTCCGTGTCCGAGAGACCGATGTCGTCGGTCACGACGAGGTCGAGGCGGTACAGCCCAGGCACGTCGGGGGTGAAGGTCGTCACGGCGGCGGTCTCGTCCGACAGCGACGCGTCCGTCAACGATGAGCCCGAGGGGATGTCCGTGAAGCTCCACTCGTAGGTGATGGTGCCGTCGTCGCTGCTGCCGCTGCCGTCCAGCGTCACGAGGTCACCGACGATGGCGTCCTGGTCGGGTCCTGCGTCCGCCGTCGGCGCGTAGTGTTCCGACACCGTGAAGCCGAGGGCGTCGGCGTTGAGCGCGACCTCGGTCAAGGTGGGCTGGACGTCGACCGAGTAGAGCACCTGCAGGGTCTCGCTGCCTTCGGTCCAGTGCAGGAAGGGCTGGCCGGCCGCCG
>CAZRFD010000023.1:0-15859 GCA_964599085.1 uncultured Enterobacterales bacterium
ACCTGCAGGGTCTCGCTGCCTTCGGTCCAGTGCAGGAAGGGCTGGCCGGCCGCCGAGCCGCCCTTGTAGTCGGTGACCCGGATGCCATCGACCCACGCCCAGTCGCTGTCGAAGACCTCGACGTAGACGTTGCCGGTGTCGGAGATCCAGTCGATGTCGGGGCTGTGACCGAGGTGTGCGACCAGGTAGTAGTCGCCGACGGCGATGACCGACTGGGGCCAGTAGGTCGTGATCTCTTCGGAGAGGTAGTCGCCGACGTAGGCTTCATCCGAGCTGATGAGGTCGAGCTCGGTCGTGGTCGGGCCCGTCGTCGAGGGGTCGGTGTAGCGTTCGATGGTGAGCGCATCCGACATCGAGTAGGACCGGATCCAGGCGATGGTCCCGTCGGCTTCCTGGATGATCGAGGAGCCGCCGACCGGCGGGTAGGCAACGAAGTCCAGGGTGCCCACCAGGGCGTAGTCGCTGTCATACCAGTAGAAGGGCCCGGTGGAGCTGGTGTCGCCCTTGGTGAGGTAGGGCTGGAAGGGCGAGCCGTTGAAGTCGCCGGTGCAGATCACCGGGGCGTCGTTGTAGTCGTGGGTGTCGTCCCGCTCGGCGATGGTCTCGGTCGACAGCAGCGTGAAGTCGGTGTCGTAGTGGTAGAGGTAGGCGCTGTCGTCGTCGGCATCGAGGTTGGCCGAGGCCACGTGGAGCCACGTACCGTCGGGGCACTGCGTGAGTGCGTGGTCGACGAGGAAGTCTTCACCCGTCAGCCCCTCGCGAGAGCCGGTGACGATGTTGTAGTCGTCGTCGAGGATCTGGCGGTAGTAGTCACCGGCGCCGGCGACGAAGAACCAGTAGCCGCCCTCGTCCCGGGTGAACAGCCGCCCCCAGTTGCCCCCCTCCCCGATCTCGGTGGTGGTGCCGACGCTGGTCAGGTACGCGCCGGCGTGGGCCGGAAGGGTGAGCGACAGGATCAGGGTCAGGGCGGTCATTCCATCCTCCTCGGCCAACCACGATAGCGCGACAGCTCGTGGAATCGCGGCGGGGATTCGCGACCAGCCGCCGGTTCACTCCGACAGCGAGTCGAGCAGCTCGCGGTCCTGCAGCCGCAGGGCCCGGGCCTTCTCCAGGATCTCGAGCTGGTGTTTCGCTTCGTCAGTCTTGCCGAGGTCGGCGAGGGCCCGCGCCAGCGTACGGCGCGCGCCGTGATCGTCCGGTTCTTCGCGGACCAGGGCTTCGAGCACACCGAGCGCCCGCTCATCCCCGAGGCAGAGCCGCAGCCGGGCGACGGTCAGGCGCACGTCGCGCCCCTCGGACCCGCAGGTGGCCAGCGCCCGCTCGGCGAAGAGCATCCCCTCGTCGCACCGGGACAGGCGGCGGAGCGCCTCGGCGCGGGCACGCTGCTGGCCGCACAGCTTCGGTTCTTCGGGCAGGGCCGCCAGCGCGTCGTCGGCGCGGCCCCAGCGCAGCAGCGCAAAGGCGAGCTGTGCCGAGAGCGCCGGGTCCAGGGCCACGGCTTCGCGGTACAACACCTCGGCCTCGGCGCGCTTGCCCTGGCGGTCCAGTACGCGGGCGGCCGCCTCCCAGCGGTCGGCCCGGTCGGGCAGCACGGCGAGGGCCGCGACCTCGGCCCCGCCCGGCCCACGGAGCGCCTCCTCCAGCCAGCTCTCGATGGGGAAGTCCGGCGGGAGGTCGAGGGCGAGGGCGTCCGCCCAGCGGGCCCAGGCGGTCTTGTAGTCCCCCTGCACCTGGGCCAGCCGGGCGAGGTCCCGCCAGGGCCAGGGGAGGCTGGGGTAGATGTGCGTCGCGACGTCGAGGGCCTGCCGCGCGTCATCGGCCCGTCCCTGGCGGAAGCGCAGGCGCGCCAGCTCCTGCAGGGCGATGCGATCGACGGGACGCGCCCACAGCGCGTCCTGGAAGGCCGTCACCGCGGTGTCGAGGGCGGCGGTGTCCCCGCCCCGCTCCCAGACGGCGCGGTCGATGTCGGCAGCGGCGAGGGCAGCGCGCCCGCGATCGATGGCGTGGCTGGGGTTGGAGAGGAGGCCGCCCGTGCTCTGCTCGCCCTGGAGCCACGCGCCGCACAGGCCCATGACGAGGGCGAGGCCGGTGACCGCCAGCACCCGCCGCCCGAGGTCCGAGTGGAGCCCGCGGGGCGGGCCGTCACCGGCGGGGGGGGCGGCCGAGAGGCCCAGCACCGCCCCCGCACAAACGGCGGCGAGGCCCGCCAGGGCTCCGGCCCGCAGCGGCAGCTCGTACATCGCGGCGCACACGATGACCGCGATCCCCCCGCCAAAGGCGGCCTGCAGCCGGGCCTGGTAGCTGCCCCCGCGCATGTCGGGTGCGAACAGCGCCCGGACGACCGGCCCGAGGGCGGCCAGCGCCAGCAGCGTCGCCAGCAGCCCGTGCTCGATCACGGCCTGGACCAGCTCCTGGTGGGCCGACTCGCTGATCGAGAAGCCGGTCGCGGTGCGCACGACGCGGAAGGCGTCGTCGAAGCCCGCCGGCCCGACGCCTCCCCGCCAGGTCCCAGCCATCAGGGGGAGGAGCTCGCGGTACAGCTCGCCGCGGCCCGACCAGACATCCTGGTAGCCGGCGGCGACCGCTGCCTGCTGGCCGGGGTCGAGGCTGCCGGTGAGCCAGTCGGCGACGTCCACCGGTCCGTAGAACAGCACGGAGAACAGGCAGGCGGCGAGCACGAAGGTGATGCCGACGCGCACCTGCCGGCCGTAGGCCAGCGCCAGGGAGACGAGGACGCCGACCAGGAGCAGCACGATGGCGCCGCGGCTGCCGCAGGCCAGCGCCCCCACGAGCACGACGAGGCCCCCCACTGCGCCGACGAGCTGCACCGTGCTGCGCCGGTCGTAGAGCAGGGCCACCGCAGCGGGCGCCACCGCGGCGAGCAGGGTGCCAGCGTGGTTGGGGTTGACGAAGGGACCGAAGAAGGGACGGGTGCTCTTCAGCGGGACGTCGGTCGTCCAGAAGACGTGGTCGGCGCCGGTCCACCGCTGGACGAGCCCGACGGCGGTCACGCCGACGCCGGTTGCCACCAGCAGGAGGGCGAGCCGCCGGGCCCGGGGGCGGTTGCGCACGACGACCGCCGTGCCGGCGACGACCAGCACCATGGCGAGGTAGCTGGCCAGCTCCACGGTGCCGCGGCCGGCGTCGAGCGCCAGCGCCCGGGCCTGGTCGCCGCGGCCCGACAGCGCCAGCGACTCCAGCACGGGCCCGGCCACGGCCGGCTGCAGGGCCTGCCGCAGGCCGGCCCCGACGGGGACGTAGGCGAACAGCGCGACGATGCCGGCGCCAAGCCCCAGCAGGAGCGAGGCGAGCAGCCCTCGCGGGAGCACCCCGCCCCGCCGCCCCGCGAAGCCGAAGGCGATGGCCCCGACCAGCGCAGACGCCAGGGCGACCCCGGCGCGTGGGCCGGCGTGCACCGTCCCGAACAGCAGCGTCGAGACCGGGACGAGAAATGACAAGCACCACGCCAGACCGCGCTGGACACGTCGTCCCAGGCGGTGATCCGATCCCAGGGGTGAGGCCACCTGGGAGTCCATGGACTGCTGCGCCGAGCTCGATTCCGACATGCTGTGGGACCTGCCTGCCTTTGCTCGTGGGCCTGGCACCGGGTACGACTTGGGCCACGGTAGTACAATCGTGTCGAGAGGCGCCGATACCCCGGCGCGTCCCACCATGGGAAGATCCAGTCCCGATTGCTCCCATCCCCCTGCCCAACGTCAGGTCCCCGCGACCGGAACCTGAGGCCCCATGTTCGGACCGGAAGCCGTCACCAGCGGCGAATTCAACCTGCTGAACTACTGGCGCATCCTGCGGAAGCGCCAGCTCACCGTGGTGATCTTCACGGCGATCCTCGTCATCACCGTGGGGATCGGCACCGCGCTGTCCACGCCCTACTTCGCCGCCAAGGCGACCATCGAGATCAGCCCCGACCAGCCGACGGTGTTCGACGTCGAGCAGGTCACCGACGTGGTGAGCTACCAGGGCGGCAGCGAACGGCGCGCCTACTACACGACGCAGTACCGCATCATCCAGAGCCGCTCGGTCATCGGCGAGACGGTCCGGCGACTGCGTGAAGAGCACGGCGTCAACGACTTCGACGAAGTCGAAGACCCGATCCGCTTCTTCAAGCGGCACCTCGACGTCCAGCCCGAGATGGACACCCGCCTGGTCCACTTGGTCATCGAGTACCCCGACCCCGAAAAGGCCGCGCTCTTCGCCAACACGCTGGCGCAGGCCTACATGGACAGCAACGTCGATCGCTCTCGCCAGGTGACGATGGACGCGCTCGGGTGGCTCCGCGAACAGCAGGAAGTCTACCGCCAGCGAAAGCTCTCCAGCGACGAGAACCTCAAGAGCTTCGAGTACACCAACGCGCTGTCCCAGCACCAGGCCAAGGTGGAAGCCAAGAAGCGCCTCGTCGAAGCCTGGAGCCAGACCCGCGCCGAACGCGTGTCCCTGGAAGCCACCTACGAACGGCTCGCCCGGCAGGCCCGCGGCTCCGACTGGCTGGCGGTGGCGGTGAACTTCAGCGCCGACAACCCGGTCCTCGGCCAGCTCCTCGAAGACCACCAGGATCTGCAGCAGGAGCGCACCCGGCTGGCCGCCCGCTACAGGGAAGGCCACCCGGACATGAAGCGGCTCGACCAGCAGCTCGCCGGCGTAGAGAGCCAGATCCGCAACCAGGTCGACGAAGCCCTCGCCGCCCGCAAGGCCCGCCTCGAAGCCGTCACCGCGGGCGAAGACGCCCTGCGGGACGAACTGGACGCCGTGACCGCCGACGTCCAGACCTACGAACGAAAGCTCATCGACTACGATCTGCTCAAGGACGAAGCCGACAAGAACGCCGACCTGTTCCGCAGCCTGGACCAGCGCCTCTCCGAAGTCGACCTCTCCAAGCTGCTGACCCCCAACAACGTCTGGTTCATCGACGAAGCGGTCCCCAACCACGACAAGGTCCGTCCCAAGCTGTCGACCAACCTGCCGGTGGCTCTGCTCGTCGGGCTGCTCGGCGGCATCGCCCTGGCCTTCTTCACCGAGTACCTCGACAGCACCATCAAGAGCCGCGACGACATCGAAGACCTGGTCGGCGTCAACTTCCTCGGCGCCATCCCGCTGCTCGACGCCCCCGAGCTGGCGCAGCTCTCGGAAGTGGACCGAAACCTCTACGTCAACGCCCGACCTCGGTCGACGGTGGCCGAAGCGCTGCGCAGCGTCCGGACGAACATCCTGTTCCGCCTGCCCGACCGGCCCCAGCGCCGGCTGCTCGTCACCAGCGCCGCCCCCCGCGAGGGCAAGAGCTTCGTCTCCAGCAACCTCGCCACCATCATCGCCATGACCGGCAGCCGGGTGCTGCTCATCGACGCCGACCTGCGCCGGCCCAGCCAGCACAAGCTCTTCGTGCAGGGCAACGAGGTCGGCCTGTCCAGCGTGCTCATCGGCGACATGGCACTCGGCGACGCGATCCAGCGCACCCACGTCCCGGGGCTGGACCTGCTGGCCTCCGGGCCGCGCCCGCCCAACCCGGCCGAGCTGCTGGGCAGCGACACCATGCAGCGGCTGCTGGACTCGGTCCAGGGCTACGACTTCGTCATGATCGACAGCCCGCCCATCGGTGCGGTCGCAGACCCGCTGATCCTGTCGCGGAGCACGCATGGCGTGCTGATGGTGGTCGAGTCCAACAAGACCGACCGCGACCAGGTGGTGCAGTCGCGCAGCCGCCTGTCCGAGATGGACGCGAACATCCTGGGCGCCATCGTCAACAAGCTGGACGTGCGGCGCAGCGGCTACGGCTACTACTACTACTACGACTACAACTCGGTGTACTACGACACCGACGTCGACCACGCCGAGAAGAAGACTGGCTGAGCCTTCGCAGGGTCTGCTCGCCAAGCTCGTCACCGCCGGCCTCACGGGGGCGGGTGTGGGCGCCTTCGTGCTCGGCGTCGAGGAGCTGACCAACCTCGTGCTGCAGCAGCCGGCGCTGTCTGCTGCCGAGGTGGGGCGCCTGCTGCCCTGGTACCTGGGCTGGCCAGCGCTGCTGGGGCTGCTTGCGGCCGGGGCTCGCGATCTACCCGGGCGGGTGCTGGGGACCGGTGCCGGCCTGTGGGGCATCGTCTGCGGCGCGCTGGCGGCGCAGGTGCTCGGCGAGCGCGGGCTGCCGGCCCCGGCGGTGATCGGCTTCAGCCTGGGCGCGGTGGCAGCGGTGGTGGGCGCCGTGGGAGCGCTGCGGCTGGTGCACTGCCCGCGCCGGCGTTGGGCCCTGGCGACCGCCTCGCTGGTGTTCATCGCAGCCTTCCGCGCCGCCAACCTCAACGCCTTCGGCTCACCCGCCGCCCCCGCGGCCCTGCGGGCGGACGCCCTGATCGGCGCGGCGGCCCTGGCACTCGGCCTCCTCGCCGCCCTCCTGCAGCCCTGGCTGCGCCGGCTGGCGCTCCCCGTCGCCCTGCTCCCCGGGGCCGGCGCGCTGGCGGGCACGCTGGCGCTGGCCCCCCCGCCACCGACGCCGGCCGCCGCGAGCGAGCACCCCGACCTGCTGCTCGTCGTCGTCGACACGCTGCGCGCCGACCACCTCGGAGCCTACGGGCATCCTCACCCCACCTCCCCCGGCCTCGACCGCCTGGCCTCCGGCGGTGTGCGCTACACCGACGCCACCAGCGCAGCCCCCTGGACGCTGCCCTCCTTCGCCAGCCTCCAGACCGGCGTCCTGCCGAGCACCCACGGCGCCGGCGTCAACCCGGGCGACGCCAACACCCAGGCCCCCCTCGGCCCCGACCTGCCGACCCTCGCCGGCACGCTCGGTGAAGCCGGCTACCGGACCGCCGCCATCGTCAGCAACCCCTACCTCAAGGCCAGCTTCGGCCTGGACCGCGGCTACGACCGCTACGACGACGCGCTGGGCCTGGCCCACATGATGATGCTGCTGCACCCCATCGACCTGCTGCCGCTGCGCGCCATGCCCGACCGCACCTATCGCCTCGCACCGCGGATGGTCGACGCTGCGGCGGCCTGGTGGACCGCGACCGCGGGGGGACCGCGCTTCCTGATGCTGCACCTGATGGACCCCCACAAGCCCTACAACGCGCCCGGCAGGGACCGGGACGCCGTGGGACACGGCCACGACGACCCGGTCGAAGACCTCTATGACGCCGAGATCCACTTCCTGGACCGGGCGCTCGCCCCCTTCGTCGACGATGTCCTGGCCGACGGAGCGACCGTCGTCATCACGGCCGACCACGGTGAAGAATTCGGCGACCACGCCGGCGCCTACCCCGACGATCACTGGCCGGCCGACGTCCGCCACGGCCACACGCTGTACCAGGAACAGCTCCACGTCCCGCTGATCGTCATCGGACCCGACGTCCCGCCGGCCGTCGTCGACCGGCCCGTCCGCAGCCTGGACGTCGTGCCGACGCTGCTGGCGCTGGCCGGTACCGGGCTGCCGACCGAGGGCCAGGCCCTCGCCGAGGCCCTCGGGACCCCGCCGCCGGAGGACCGACCCCGCAAGGCCCAGGCGATCCGCTACGGCACCGAGAAGCGCATGGTCATCGACGGCGATCTCAAGCTCATCGCGTCGCAGTGGGGAGAGGAGCTCTACGATCTGCGCCGCGACGAGCAGCGCGACCTCGCAGCAGAGCGCCCCGACGATGTGGCCCGGCTGGAGCAGGAGCTTCCCGCGCAGAGCAGCGGTGACGCCGCCGAGCTGGACCCCGAGCTGATCGAGCAGCTCCGCGCGGTCGGCTACGTCCAGTAGCGTCCGCCGGGCCGCGGTGAGCACGCGGGCCAACGAAAGCTCCGAGAAAGCGCATCGCCGGGTGATCAGTCTGCCTCCGCCCGGCCACTGATGAAGCCGACGGGTCGACAGGGACAGACCCGGAAGAGAAGGGGCGTCAGCGATGACCTTTGTGCAGGTGGAATTCGTCTTCCTGATGGTGGCGGTGTTCACGGTCTACTGGCTGCTGCCACGGCGGTGGATGCAGAACGCACTGCTCGTCGCCGTCAGCGCAGTGTTCTACGGGTGGATCCACCCCTGGTTCCTGCTGCTGCTCTACGGAAGTGCCGTGCTGGACTACAGCGTAGCCCTCGGCATGGAGCGCTGGCCCGGACGCAAGCGACCGCTGCTCCTGCTCAGCATGGCCGGAAACCTGGGCATGCTCGGCTACTTCAAGTACGCCGACTTCTTCATCGACAACTTCGTGTCGCTGCTGTCGACGCTGGGCGTACAGACCAGCATGCACACGCTGGGGGTCTTCCTGCCGGTGGGCATCAGCTTCTACACCTTCCAGACCATGTCGTACTCCATCGACGTGTATCGGGGGGAGGTCGCGGCCCGCCGCAACTTCCTGGACTACGTCACCTTCGTCAGCTTCTTTCCGCAGCTCGTCGCCGGGCCCGTCGAGCGCGCCGCCAACCTCCTCGCCCAGGTCGAGCAGGACCGCCGCGTGTCGTGGCTGGTGGTGCGGTCGGGCATGGGGCTCGCGATGTGGGGTGCCGTCAAGAAGGTCGTGTGCGCCGACACCATCGCACCATACGTCGACAAGGTCTTCACCCTGCAGGCCCCCTCCGGGCCGCTCATCTGGGCGGCGACCCTGGGCTTCTCCATCCAGATCCTCGCCGACTTCTCGGGCTACACCGACATCGCCCGGGGTGTCGCCCGCATGCTGGGCTTCGAGCTGGTGCTCAACTTCGACCACCCCTACCTCGCCGTGGATCCCAGCGACTTCTGGCGGCGCTGGCACATCAGCTTCTCCACCTGGATCCGTGACTACATCTACATCCCAGTCGGCGGCTCGCGGGGGGGCTTCGCCGCCACGACACGGAGCACCTTCGTCGCCATGGTCCTGTCGGGACTGTGGCACGGCGCAGCGTGGACCTTCGTGCTGTGGGGCGCCTACCACGCCGCCATCCTGACAGGCTATCGCATCGCCCGCAGACGGATCCCGAAACAGATCCGCCGGCTACGCCTGGGCCCGCTTCCGCTCGCGCGCGGCGCGGCGGTCGTGGTGATGTTCGGCTTCACCCTGCTGGGGTGGATGATCTTCCGCGAGACACACCTCCCACGGCTCCTTGGCTACCTGCGCCTGAACCCGCTCGAGGCCACACCCGAACAGTGGACCGCGACGGCCGTCATGCTCGGCGTCTGTGTGTTCTGCGCCGCTCCGATGGTTGGGATGCTGGTGTGGGAGCGGTGGCTGCGACCGCGCCTGCAACGGTCGCCGTGGGCACTGCCCGTCGACACCACCGCGTGGGCGGCCGCGGCTCTCATCCTGTTCACCTTCTACCGCGATGCCACCAATGACTTCATCTACTTCCAGTTCTGAGACCAGCGCGGCCCCCCGGATCCTCGCGGCACTGCTTCCCGCGCTCCTGCTGGGGGGAGGACTCGGCTGGCTGTGGCGCGCGTCGGATCATGAACGGAGCGCAGAGGCCGAACGGATGGACCAGCTCCTCGCCGAGCACGAACCCGACGTTGTGATCCTCGGAAACTCCCTGGCCTACGAGGGCATCGACACCGGCGCGCTCGGCCGGGCGCTCGGAGGCCGGACCGTCCAGCACCTCACGGTGTTCGCGTCGCCCCCCCCGACCTGGTACGCGGTGCTGAAGAACCGGGTCCTGGCGGGGGGACACCACCCCGGCCTGGTCGTGGTCGTCGGCACGCCCTCCTTCTTCATGCAGACCACCGTGGACTCGGCGATGCAGGTGGAGGGGCTCGCCCAGCAGGTGGGCCCGGATGAACCGGTCATCGCCGCCAAGACCGAGGGCCGGGCGGTCGGCCGGGTGCCCGATCGCGTGCGCCTGCGCACCGCGGCCCTGCGGGACTCGCTGATCGAGGCCGGGAGGCTGTCGGTGCTGGCCTCAGGGGGGCTGACCTACGAAGCGGCGCGAACCACCGCCAGAGAGGCCAGCGCCGCCGTCTTCGACGCCGAGGGTGCCGTGGACCCCGCCCTGCGGCGCCGCGTCGTGCCCATCGTCGAGGTCGGGCGCCACCGGCAACAGCGCACCTCCGTCGCGCTGCCCGACACCTACCTGCCCGACCTCGTGGACCTCGCCCACCAGCTCGGTAGCCAGATCGTCTTCGTGCGTGCGCCGCAACCGCCGAGCAGCCAGGCGCGGGCCCAGCGGCATCCGGAGTGGATCCGGGCCATGGTCGGCTACTTCAACGAGGTCGGTGCGGGCTGGATCGATCTGACCGATCTGGGGCTTCCAGAGAGCTCCTTCAAGGACGCCAGCCACGTCAACAAGCGCGGTCGCGCCGTGTTCACCACCGCCCTGGCCGAGCGCCTCTCCGAGCTCGGCGCGATGGGGGAGGGTCCGCTGGCGAAGGCCACCGTGCCCCTGGTGGTCTCTTCGGTGGAGCGACGCGGAGAGACGCCGCCCCTGCCCCCGCTCGACCCGACCCGGGCGGTCGAGGAGGCTCCCTGCCTCTATCGGCTCCCCGCCCCGGCGCTCAAGTCCCTCAACTACGGGACCATGGCCAACCACAAGCTGCTGGGCGGCGAGCCGCTGACCCTCCTGCAAGACGGCCAGGCGCTGCAGCTCGTCCGGTCCGAGAAGGCCCAGCCCGAGGGCTGCACCGGGACCTGGCGCCACGTCGGGACCGACCTGCTCGTCTCTCCCCGCCAGGCCCCGGACGGGGTGGCATCGCTGCACCTGGAGGCCCGACTCGATCCCGCGCCCTTCGTCGCCAACCCGGCGGGCACCCGCCGCTGGCACTGGCTGTACGCCGGCACGGCGCTCTCCTTCCACTTCGCCGACGGTGGTGGCACCGCCGCGCGGCCGCTCGTGGCCCGCGCCCTCGTCGACGTGATGGCCCCGCGCGCGCTGGCGACGCAGGAGTCCCCGCCCGCCTGGCTCGTCGCCCGGGACATGCAGGGCCGGGAGTTGGGCCGGCAAGCCTTCTCGGCCCCGCCAGCCGCCGCGCCGGGCATCCTCGCAGCCGAGCTGGCCGTCTCGGCCGCGTCCGGCCCCTTCGACGTCGAGCTTGTCGCCGACGCCGACATGCCGGCTGCGACCGTCGCCGCGCTTGGCATGGGAGACGCCGCCGACGCACTGACCTGGCTGATCGGCACCGACGACCGCAACGTGTCGGCCCGCATCCTGGGCGGACAACGCTTCGCGCCCGAGATCGAGGGCCCGCGACCACAGCTCGCGGCGCGCGCCACGGTCGAGGCTGCGGGCGGACTCACCGATGTCGGGCGGATCCTGCTGCCCGCGCTGTCTGGGGTGAGCGACTCGTCGGTCTACGCCGCGACCGGCAAGCCGAAGTGCTCGCCGCTGATGGTGACCGAGGACGGGGAGCCGCTGGATGGCCACCACCGCTGCGCCGAGCTGCGCACGGACACCGCCGACAGGGGGGCTTGGTGCCACGACGGCAAGCGGGTCCTGCTGCGCGCCCGCGACGGCAGCGCGCCTGCCGACAACGGCCACACCTACAGCGTCGAGCTCGACCCCGCACAGGCCTGCGGCGGCGCACGCTGGCTGTACCCGGGGCAGGTGATGTCGCGGACGGTCGGCCGGCGCGAGCTGTCGGCGCTGCGCCTCGGCGCCGACACCCTCGTGGTCGACGTGCACGCCATGCCCGGCGCCACCCGCGCGCCCGGCTCCATCCACCTGCGGCTCCTCGACAACGGCGACGTCGCCCTCGACGCCGACGTCCGTCCCGACCAGCTCGACGGCCAGCCCCTGCGGCTCCCTCTCTCCTCGACCGTGACGCGCGCGACCCGGAAGCTGGAGCTGCGGCTGGAGGCCGCCGCCGACGCGCCCATCTCGCTGGTCAACCTCGCCCTGCTCCAGCGCAGCAGCGCCCCCTCTGACGACAGGGCCATCGCCGACGCGACGGCGTCGACCAGCGAGACCCCGGCGTCCACCGGGCGCTCGGTACGCTGAGCTCCCCGCGCGGCCAGGCGGCGCCAGCCCGTCAGGCGGGCGCGGCGGCTTCGCCGGGCTCGGCCACGAGCCGCGGGCGCCGCTCCGCCTTCCCCTCCGCCACGAGCCGCTGCTTGACGGCGATGGCTTCGGCCACGACCAGCCCCGCCAGCGACCAGTAGTACCAGCCCGGCGCGCTGCGGTGGATGAAGCTGTTGGACACCCCGTTGGTGACCACGACCCCCAGCGACAGGCCCACCATGCTGGCGGCGAAGCCCCTCGACCACCGATCGCTGCCGTGCCGCAGCACGAGGAGCCCGGACCGGACGACCCCCCAGACCATGCCGAGGTAGACGATCACGCCGAGCGGACCCATCTGGTAGAGGAACAGCAGGTAGTCGTTGTGGGGATCCAGCGTCAGCCCGATGCGGTGGAAGGCCCGCGACCAGTCCAGCGTGGTGATGCGGTGGCCCCCCAGCCCCAGGCCAAACAGCATCTCGGCCCAGGACTTCGACGTGTACTCGGCCATGGACCAGGACCAGAGCCCCCACCGGCCCGACCCCAGGCTGCGCATCTGGGACTTGTCAGCGTCGGGGTCGAAGAAGACGAGCAGATCGCTGAACCGGTCCTGCACCTCGGGGTCGAGGAGGACGAGGATGGACCCCGCCAGCAGCGCCGCACCCACCAGCCGGTAGCGGCGCCGGGCGATGAGGTAGGCGAGGATGGCGACCGCCACCCCCAGCATGCCCGTCCGGGTGTAGGTGAAGTAGATCGCCAGCAGGCAGGCCCCCACCAGGCCGTACAGCGACAACCGAAGCCACCGCCGCTCCACCACCTCTGTCCAGCCCAGGAAGAGCATGGCGAAGCACATCATCACGAGGGCGTGGTTGTGGATGTTCTTGTAGCCGCCCAACAGGCGCGCGTAGCCGTGCAGGACGTAGCCGCTCATTCCTGTCGCCAGCTTGAACATCGAGTACGCCACGGGGACGACGGCGGCCAGGGTGATGAGCCAGACGAGACGGCGGCGCTGGTCGGCCTTGTCGAAGACCAGGGCGGTCGCCAGCAGCATCAGCGGGGCCGTGAAGTAGCGGACGAGGATGTCGACGTCGGCCGCCAGATCGATGGCCCGGGCCGTCGCCAGGGACAGCAGGGCGATCATGGCCAGCGCCCACCCGGTCACCGGGTGATGGCGGAGCGCGCGCATGCGCAGGAAGGCGATCACCGACAGCATCACGAAGACGCCGCCCGAAAAGATCTGGCTGAGGTTGAGGCCGCCGACCGAGAACGGCACCCACCACAGGATGTCGAGGAAGACGCGGAAGATGATGGCGGCCAGCAGCGTCTCGGTGGGGCGCACCAGGAAGAAGAGCACGCCGGCGACGCCGAGCGTCGCCGCCAGCATCATCACCGGCGAGACGACCACGATGCCCGCGGCCAGGGCCCCGGCAAAGATGAAGCCACCGACGGTCACGAGCGTCGAGCTGTCCACGCGGCCGCCGAGGTCGAGCGTGCTCACACGTCCCTCGCGCGGCAGCTGCTCACAGCACCGACTCGCTCAGCAGCACCTGGTCATCGGGCTGCAGCACCACGTCTTCTTCTCGCCCCTGGAGGACCTTCTTGAGGTTGACGCGGATCTGCTGGTCGCCCCGCTTGATGAACACCTTGCGGAGGTTGGCCTGCTGCTTGCTGCCGCCGGCGAGGATCACCGCCTGGGAGACCGTCATGCCCTCGCTGAAGGGCACGGCTCCGGGCTTGTCGACTTCTCCGGCGACGTAGACGACCTTGGGCGGCGGCACCATCACCGTGTCGCCCTCCTGGAGGTTCCAGGTGCCGTCGTCGGCTTCGGCGCCGTCCAGGCGGATGACGATGGGGTCGGAGGCTCCGCGCCGGGTGATGCGAAGCTCGTTCACGCCGGTGGTCGACATGCCCCCCGCCATCGCCACGATCTCGAGCACGCTGGTCGGTCCCGAGAGCTGGTAGATGCCAGGCTTCTTGACCGCGCCGAGCACCCGCACCGGCTTGCTGGCGAAGGCCGACACCTTGACCTGGACCTGGGGGTCCACCAGGAACTCAGCACCCAGCCGGTCGGTCAGGAGCTGGTCGACCTGGCCGGGGGTCAGCCCCTCGACCGCGACGCGGCCGAGGAGGGGAAAGTCGATGGTGCCGTCTTCGGCGACCACGAATTCGCCCGAGAGGCTGTCTTCCTGGAAGACCTCGACCGCCAGGAGGTCCCGCGGGCCGACGCCGTAGCCCGACGCCGACGGCACGGGATCGACCTGCGGAGCCGACCCGTCGGCGGCTGCCACCGCAGCGTCGGTGTCGGCAGCCCTGACCGGGACCGGCAGGGACAGGAGAGCGGCGAGAAGGGTGACTGTGGACATCCGGCGTCCTCGGAGCGCAAGCCCGCCGCGACCAACCGGCGGCGCGCCAGAGGTAACACCGTCCGTGGTGGCCGGCGTCCGCCGTCCGGATCAGCGGGATCCGCCCCGGTGGTGCCGTCCACCCCGGGACCGCTGCCTGTGACAGCCCGACGTTGGCCCGGCCCGCCCGGCACCGATACAGCCTGCGCCTTGCCGGACTTGCCTCGGTCCCCCACCCCACTCCGGTGCCTGCAACGATGCCCGCCAAGCTCCGCGTCCTCTACCTCAACGAGAATTCCTCGTTTCCCTTCGACAACCGCGCCCGCCGCGAGATGGGCACCCTGCGCGACGCAGGCGCCAAGATCACGGTGATCTGCCCGGCCTTCGAGGGCGGGCCCGGCTGGGAGGGCTGCCAGCGCTCACCCAACCAGGTGTCCATCGAAGAGTACGACGGACACGAGATCTGGTACTACCCCTTCCCCGAGTACGGCCACTCCCTGGCCGGCCACCTCCGCGAGTACGCCGAGAGCCTGATCTGGCTGCAGCGGCTGAGCTGGCGGGCCCTTCGCCGCCAGGGCTTCGACGCGCTCTACGCGGTCAACCCGCCGGACCTTCTGTGGCCCATCGCCGCGCAATTCCAGGTCCTCGGCAAGAAGTTCGTCTTCGACCACTACGACCTGAACCCCGAGCTGTTCCAGGACCGCTTCGGCGACAACGACAAGGCGATGAAGGCGCTGCCGCTGGTCAAGCTGATGGAGAAGGCCACGATCACCGTGGCCGACCACGTGATCTCCACCAACGGCAGCTACCGGCGCATCGCCATCGACCGCTGCGGCAAGAACCCCGACCACGTCAGCATCGTCCGCAACGGCCCCGACATGCAGCGCTTCTTCCCGGTCGACCCCGACCCGGAAGCACGGGCCCTCGGCGACGTCGTGGTCGGCTACCTGGGGAACATGAACCCCCAGGACGGCCTCGACGAGGTGGTCGAGATGGCCCGCATCCTGCGCTACGACCACGGACGCACCGACATCGGCTACGTGCTCGTCGGCCAGGGCGACAGCTACGAGGACGTCAAGGCCATGCGGGACGAAAAGGGCCTGTCCGACTGCATGCTGATGCCCGGCCGGCTGCCCATGGAGGGGGTGCGAGCCTGCCTCTCGGCGGCGGACATCTGTGTCCAGCCGGACCCGCCGGGCGGGCTCAACAACGTCAGCACCATGAACAAGGTCATGGAGTACATGGCAATGGGCAAGCCGGTGATCGCCCACCAACTCAAGGAGACGATGGTGTCCGGCGGCGACGTCGCCCAGTACACCGCCACGCCGGACGCCCGGGGGCTGGCCGACCAGGTGCTCGCCCTCGCCGACGACCCGGACCGGCGGGCGGAGCTGGGCCGGCTGGGCACGGCACGGTGCACCGACGTGCTGTCCTGGCCCCACCAGGCGCCCTGCCTGCTGGCCGTCTTCGAGCGCCTGTTCCCGGGCTTCGCCCCGGAACACCGCGACGCCAAGCCGATCCTGGAGTGACCTTGTCCGCGGGTGTTGACGGAACGGGGGCGAGGGCGAGGACGGCTTCGCGCAGCGAAGTCGGACGAGGCCGAGGAGGGGGGGACCTGGAGGGGTCCCCCCCCCTGA
>CAZRFD010000023.1:15959-28568 GCA_964599085.1 uncultured Enterobacterales bacterium
AGCGAAGTCGGACGAGGCCGAGGAGGGGGGGACCTGGAGGGGTCCCCCCCCCTGAAAACACCGCGAGCGAGCAAGCCCGCGGAGTGGTTGCGACCGGAGGGAGAAACTGGGACGCGGGCGGCGCAGCCGCGGGACCCCGGGGGGGGGGCGAGGGCGAGGACGGCTTCGCGAAGCGAAGTCGGACGAGGCCGAGGAGGGGGGGACCTGGAGGGGTCCCCCCCCCTGAAAACACCGCGAGCGAGCAAGCCCGCGGAGTGGTTGCGACCGGAGGGAGAAACTGGGACGCGGGCGGCGCAGCCGCGGGACCCCGGGGGGGGGGCGAGGGCGAGGACGGCTTCGCGCAGCGAAGCCGGACGAGGCCGAGGAGGGGGGGACCTGGAGGGGTCCCCCCCCCTGAGAATCGGCATGATCGGCCCGGGCCTGGACGTGCCGGGCGGCATGACCCAGGTCCACCGGACCTGGCTGCGCGCCGACGCCATGCGCGACGTCCAGGTCGACTACATCGAGACGATGAGCGAGCTGCCGCCGCTGCGCTGGGTGGCCCGCAACCTCGCCTGTGAGGCCCGGTACGCGCGCAGGCTGCTGCGTGGCTACCGCCCCGACCTCTTCCACGTCCACGTCGCCGACGGCACCAGCTTCTGGCGCAAGCTTGCCTACATCGAGCAGGCACGCCTCGCGGGCGTGCCGACCGTGGCCCACCTCCACGGCGCCTGGATGGAGGACTTCTACGCCCGTCGCCGCGCGAACCGCATCGCCGTCCGCCGGATGTTCTCCATCGTCGACCTCGTCATGCCACTGCATGGGCGGATGGCGCAGAAGGTCCGGGAGTGGGCCGGACCCGACGTGCCGGTGGAGGTGCTCTACAACCCGGTCGTCGTCTCCGAATTCGACCCCCTCCCCGACCGAGCGCCCCGGACCGGTCCGCCGACGGTGCTGGTCCTGGGCGTGGTCGACGAGCGCAAGGGCCAGTTCGACCTCGTCCGAGCCCTGCCCGCAGTGCTGCAGGAGGTGCCCGACGCGCGGGTGCGACTCGGTGGCAACGGTGATGTCGAGGGCCTGCGGGCGCTGGCAGAAGAACTCGGGGTCGACCACGCCGTCGAGCTGCTCGGCTGGATCTCGGGCGCTCCCAAGGTGGCTGCGCTGCGCGACGCCGACGTCTACTGCCTGCCGAGCCACTTCGAGAACCTGCCCGTCAGCATCCTCGAGGGAATGGCCGCGGGCCTCCCGGTGGTGAGCACGCGGGTCGCCGGCATCCCCGAAGAGGTCATCGACGGAGAGACCGGGCTGCTGGTCGACGCCCGGGACGTGCCGGCACTGGCCGAGAGCCTCGTGCGACTGCTGCGCGACCCGGCGCTGCGACTGCGCATGGGGGCCGCCGGCCGCCGACGGGCCGAGGAACACTTCGACAACGAGGTCGTCGTCACCCGGCTGGTCGAGCTCTGGCGGCGGGTCGCCGCAGGTGGCAGCCGCCGCAGATGAACGCCAACAGATGCGACATGCTGCCCCATGGTTTCGCACTCCTACGTGAAATCGCGTAGCTGTGCGGGACGGCCGGTGATACCCGCCGGGCGGTCCCAACACTCTTGGAGGAGCCTGACCATGCGCAACTCGATCCTCATCCTGTCCGTCCTCGGTCTCACCGCCTGCGGCAGCGTCGGCGACAAGAACGTCTCCGCCTGCGAAGACTGGCTCGCCTCGATGTCCTGCGGCGACACCGACTTCTCGACGCTGGTGAGCTGCGACGTGTACCAGGACACCACCTGCGACGTCTCGGACTACTTCACCTGCCTCACCGACGGCACGACCTGTGACGAAGCCACCGGCGTCGCCGACATGACCGGCTGGGCCGACTGCGCCACCCTGGCCACCTGCGGCTGATCAGCGGTCGACGCGGGTCGGTCCGGCCGGACCGACCCGGGCACGCGCGGGATGGACCTCGGTCCTCCCGCGCGTTGCTCGTTGGGGCGCCGTGGGCGTTCGTTGACGCCGCCCCCTCCTCCCCCACCCCGGGCACCGATGTCCAAGCGTGCCGCCAGCCTGGCTCTGATGGTCGGCATCGCCGGCGTGGCCGTCGTCGCGTGGTTGTTGTGGCCCGATGCGCAACCGCGACCGTCGGTGGAGCCGCCGCCGCAAGCCCCCGCGGAACGGCGCGCACCACCTCGGCGGCCACTCGCCATAGGGTCGTCTCCCGTCCCTGCTCCCGACGCCAGCGTCGACACCGCACCTCCGCCTCCGGTCCCGGACACGCCGGCTGAGCAGGCGCTGGACGCTGCTTTTCCCGGCCAGCGCTGGGTGCGCTGCGACGTCGGGGCGGCCGCCGCCGAAGCCGGCGCCGATGACGGTCGCATCCTCCGCTTCCTGCCCCCCTTCGAGGGGGCCCCACGTGCCGTCGGCGTCCAGGTGGAGGACGGCGAGCTGACGGCTGCCGTCGACAGCGTCGGGGGGGAGGGCCTGCTGCAGGCGGGCCTGTCGTCCATCGCCCGGCTGCGGTGGAGCGGAGCCCGTGACGACGACGGCTGGGGGAGCTGCACCCTGGCGCCCGTGGACACCGTTGCCCTCGGTGGCGTCGTCCGCTGGTCGGACGGGCGGCCGGCCGCCGGCCAGCAGGTGCGCGCCTGCGAACCCGACGACCTCGTCCTGACCGACGAGAGCGGCCGCTTCGAGGCCGAGGTGCCCGCCGGACGGCGCTGCCGCGCGCTGGCCGTGCTCACGGGTCCGGATCGCTTCGGCGTCGGCCCCGCCGTCATCGTGGACGTCCAGGAGGACCCGGTCCTCGACCTGGAGCTGTGGCTGCCCGCGGAGAGCGAGACCTGGGATCGCGAGGGCCTGCTCGCGCACCTCGACGAGTTGAGCGCAAACATGGAGGCCGCCCACGAAGCGGTCGCGGTCCTGCCCACCGTCTTCGACCGGGCCCTGGAGGACCCCGACCTCTCCGCCGATGCCCGTGCCCGGATCGAGCACATGGCCGAGGCCGCGCAAGCCCAGGATCGCGTCCTGCTCGACCGCCTCCACGATGCGCGCGACCAGGCGGACCCCGCCGCCGATCCCTCGCTGTGGCTGTCGGCCTGGTGACCCCGTCCAGGGGTCATCGGCGGACGGAGGGACGGGCCGCCGCGATACCCTGCCTGTCCTCCTTCCCGGATGTGTCATGCCCACCTGGCCCGAGATCCAGCAGCACGCCCGCCACACCTACAGCCTGCAGCAGGACGAAGAAGACTTCTTCTCCCTGGTGTTCCGCTACGACGACGACCGGACCCAGAAGATCTGGGTCCGCCACTTCTCGGCCATGGACGCCGAGTGGCTCGAATTCCGCTCGGTCGTCTGTCGGGGCACCGAGCTGCGCCCCGAGGTCGCGCTGCGCAAGAACGCCGACTTCGTCATCGGAGCCCTCGCGCTGGACAAGGACGACGACTACGTCCTGGTGCACAACGCGCCGCTGGCCACGATGGACCTCGACGAATTCGAGCGCCCGCTGCACGCCATCGCGTACTCGGCGGACCGCCTCGAGCGGAGGTTCGCTGCCGACAACGACAAGTGGTGAGCCGGCCGGTCGTGCCCCGACAGGACGTGACGACGGGCGCCCGGCTATGATGGCAGCATGAGGCCCCCGTTGAGGGGATCCGGGCCTTGTTTCTCCAACGCCGCGATCCACCCGGGTCCCGGCGTCCACCTTGCTCCCGACGACTTCCCCGTTACGCCGATCCCAGCGACACGACAGGCCTGGCGCATGCCCGCGGTACTCGAAAGCACAGACCTCGACGCGCTCGACCCCGACGACCTGCGGGCTCGGATCCGCGCGGAGCTGGAACAGGAACACGAAGCCCGTGTGCAGCGCTTCGCCGAACACCGCCAGCATGCTCGGCAGCGGCACGAACGGCGCGAACACTCCAAGCAGCAGCGCGCACTCGAAGAGCTGCGCGAAGAAGAACGCCGGAAGCTGTACCACGACAAGGGCTACAAGAAGTACGTGGACAGCAACGGTCGCGAGACCTGGCTGCCGAAGGACGAGTACGCCTGGCGCATGAAGCGCCGCAAGCGGCGCGACCGCGCGTCGGAGTACCGCCCCGTCACGCGCCAGCGGCGCCAGGCCCTGCTGCTCTACGCCTTCGCCGCCGTCGCGGCCGTGCTCATCGGGCTGCTCCTCATCCGCTGACCCCTCCCCCCCCTCCGGTCCCAGATCCATCGAGGTCGCGATGTCCTCCTCGACCGACGCCACGGTCACCGTGGCGGTGCCCACCGTCAACCGCCTCGACGACATGGTCGCGATGGCCCGCACCCTGGTCACCCAGACCCGGCTACCGGACGAATTCATCGTCGTCGACGCCGGCAGCGGCCAGGACCTGGAGGGCCCGCTGCGCGACATCCTCGCCGGCAGCGGCATCGACTTCACGTACGTGCGCAGCGCCAAGGGCCTGCCCCTGCAGCGCAACGTGGCCATCGACCTCGCCCGCGGCGACTTCGTGTTCTTCTTCGACGACGACGTCGAGCTGGAGCCCGCCTACATCGAGCAGGCGCTCGCGGCCTTCGAGCTGCCGCTGGACCCGCCGGTG
The DNA here is from genome assembly GCA_964599085.1 of uncultured Enterobacterales bacterium. Taxonomy (GTDB): domain Bacteria; phylum Myxococcota_A; class UBA796; order UBA796; family UBA2385; genus J125. The sequence goes on from CAZRFD010000023.1 coordinate 20,510, forward strand.
GGCTGCGTCACCGGCACCCTGACGAAGCCGCCCACGCCCGGCGGGCGCCGCGCCGACATCTACCGCGCCTTTGGCCTGACCAACTGGGTGGAGCACGGCGACCCCGAGCTCTACGTCTCCGGTGGCGTCCGCTTCATCACTCAGCCGCGGCAGCCTGTGGTGGTCCCGGTGGCCGAGGGCTGCCGCATGGCCTTCCGCAAGGAAGTCTTCGAAGACCACCGCTTCCTGCAGTTCCTGCCGACCTACTGCCAGAGCGAAGACGTCGACTTCACCTGGCGGATCAGCAAGGACTGGAGCATCGTGCAGACACCCTGGGCGCGCCTGGACCACAAGGTCAGCCCGGTGGGGCGCATCGGCTACAGCAACCAGCTCCACCAGCTCGTGTTCACGCACTACCACTTCTTCCGCCACTACCGGCGCAAGACCCCGGCCAACCTCGCCCGCTTCGCCTGGGCGCAGGCCGGCCTCGCCGGCATCGCCGTCGCCCGCCAGATCACGAAGCACGAACCGGGCCCCCGGCTGCTCGCCAAGGGCCTGCTCGACGGCTACCGCCGCGTGGCCCGCGATCTGGTCGGCCGGCCGCTGCCGGTGACGGGCTGAAGCACCCTCACCGCCGCAGCCGCGACAGCCTGCTGCGCACCCGGCCGAGCACCAGCTCGTCCTCGTCCGTGCGGCCCGCGGCGAAGACGAAGCCGACGAACACGAGCACGGCCACGCCAGCCAGGCCGCACCTTGCCAGCAGGCTGGCGTCGCGGCCGATCCCAGCCGCCACGAGGGTGACCAGGCTTGCCACGCCGAGCACACTGAGCACACGGCGATCGAAGGCCACGCAGCCGACGAGCCAGCGGGCCTCGACCACGCGGAGCAGCGACCAGGCGGTGATCGCGACGGCGCTGGCGACAGCGGCCCCTTCGAGGCCCAGCCGCGGGATGAGCAGCGCGTTGAGCGCCACGTTCAGCGCGACCGAGACGACGCCGTTGAACAGGTTGGCGCCGGAGTAGCCGGCCATGCTGACCACCGTGCCCGAGGTCGCGCAGGCGACGTAGACCGCCTGGCCCATCATCAGCACGGCCAGCGCCCGGCCCCCGGCGGCGTACTGCTCGTCGAAGACGAGGAGGACGAGGTCGGGCACCAGCAGCAGCACGATGTAGGCGGGGGCGGCGATGATGAGCAGCCAGCGGGTCACGACGCGCAGCAGGGCCTGCAGGCGGTCGATCTGGCGGCCGTAGACCAGCTCGGAGACGACCGGCCCGAACATGGTCGTCGACGCCATGACCGGCAGGGCACCGAGCTGCGCGATCATGGTGACGATCTTGTAGATGCCGACGTCGGACAGGGCCGCCAGCGCCGTGAGCATCAGGATGTCGATGCGCAGGTTGGCCTGGTACAAGGACCGGGCCAGCGACTGGGGGATCGAGTAGCGCAGCAGCCGCGGCAGCTCGGGCCGCGCGCGCACCGTGCCGTCGCGCAGCAGCCGCCCGTACTGGCGCCAGAACCACACCAGGCCGTGCAGAACGGAGATGCCGTAGGCCACCGCCAGGGCCCACAGCGCCCCGGTCTCTCCCGCGCCGAGCAGCAGTGCCGCCCCGGCGGTCACCAGAATCATGGCGGGCAGCCCGAGCTGCAGGACGAGGGCCTGCGCCCGCATGTTCTTGGCCGCCACCAGCCCGCCGGCGAGGACGGCCAGCACGGTGCCGAGGAAGACGCTGACCGCGCCGATGGACAGCGCGTGGACGGCCGCGGCCTTGTCGGCGCCGACCTGGAGCTGACGGCTGGCCAGCCACAGCCCGCCGCTGAACACGGCACCCGCGACGACGCCGATGACGAGGCAGCTCAGCAGCGTGCCCTTCAGTCGATCCCGCTCACCGGCCTTGCGGTAGCGGGCGCCGAAGTAGACGATGCCGCTGTCGGTTCCGAGCGCCGCCAGGCTGATGAGCGTGGCGACCATGGTCTGGACGAAGCTGTAGACGCCAAAGGCCGTCGGACCGAGGAAGCGGGCCAGCACCCAGTTGATGACGAAGCGCAGGCCGCGTTCACCGATGCCTCCGGCCATGACGACCGCCGAGCCCTTGGCGATGGCGGCGGCGTCGGCGGCGACGCCCTGCTGGCCGCCCTCTCCCGCGTCACCGTTGCTGTCCTGGTCCTGGTCCGACATCGTCGCCTCGTAACGCGGGCGGCTGCCGCTACCTGCCCGGCGAGCAGGTCGTTACTGGCCGGCCATGCCCGCCCTCGACTTCGTCATCGTCGGTGCGCCCAAGTGCGGCACCACCGCCATGTACCAGTGGCTCGCCGGCCACCCGCAGATCTTCTTGCCGGCCAAGGAACTGCACCAGTGGGGCAGCGACCTGCACCACCGCAGGCCCCCGCGCAGCGCCGCCGACTACGAAGCGCTCTGGGCCGACGCCCGGCCCGGCCAGCTCCTCGGGGAAGTCGCCGTCTGGTACCTGATGAGCACCGCCGCTCCCGACGAAGTGCACGCCATGGCTCCGCAGGGCCGCGTCATCGCGATGCTGCGGGAACCGGTGGCGATGCTCTACAGCCTGCACAGCCAGCTCGTCTACAGCGGCGAAGAAGACATCACCGATTTCGCTGACGCCCTGGCCGCCGAAGCCGACCGCCGCGCCGGCCGCCGGATCCCCCGGAGCACCCACGCCGGCCTCGAGGCACCGCCCGACGAGTGCCTGCAGTACCGCCGGGTCGTCGACTACGCCCCGCAGGTGCGGCGCTGGCGGCAGCGCTTCGGCGACGACCGCGTCCTGGTCCTGCTCCACGACGATCTGAAGGCCGACGCCCCGGGCACCTGGCGGCGGGTGCTGGACTTCATCGGCGCCGACCTCGGCTTCACGCCCGACTTCGGCGTCGTGAACCCCAACAAGGCCGCCCGCAGCCAGCACGCCCAGCGGCTGGTGCAGGCCCTGCGCTGGGGTCCCTGGAACCGCCTCGTGCCGGCGGGCCGCCTCCGCACCGGCTTCCGCAAGGGCTTCGAGCGCCTGCAGGCCATGAACACGCGCTACGAGCAGCGGGCCCCCATCGACCCGGCGCTCGCCGCCCGCCTGAGGGCCGAGCTGCGCCCTGGCGTCGACGCGCTGGAGGAGGAACTGGGCCGCGACCTGTCGAACTGGAAGGGCTGACAAGGACCGCGCCCGTCCTGTCGCTCAGCGCAGCTTGCCCTTCACCTTGCCAAGCAGGCCCTTGGCGGCGCCGCGGGCGCGCACGCGGGCGTTCTGGGCCACGCCGGCCACCGTGCGCGGCGGGTGCTGCAGCGAGAACACCAGCGGCACCTCCAGCACGACGTGGTGGTGGATGCCGTGCTCCCACAGCCCCTCCTCTCCCCACGCATCCCCGTGGTCGGAGCACACCAGCGTGTTGGCGTGCGAGAAGCGCGCCAGCAGCGGTGCGAGCTGGGCGTCCACCCACTCGATGCAGGCGAGCTGGCGGCGCCGGCACTCGGCGGCGTCGTTGTCGGTGCCAAACGGCACGCAGGGGTTGTCCCGCGACCAGTCGCAGCCCTCGTGCCAGTAGGGCACGTGGGTCTCGCCCACGTTGAGGAAGCAGAAGACCCGCTGGCCGTCCAGCTCGTCGAGGCGCGCATGCAGCCAGGAGAGCTGGGGCCCCAGGCTCCAGGTGTTGCCCGGGTAGAAGAAGTCGTCGAAGTCGCCGGAGAGGTTCTGGCCCGTCAGCGTGTCCGGGTCGAACCAGCCGGCTGCCCCCGCCCCGATGGTCGCAAAGCCGATGCGGGACAGGCCGTCGATGACGTTGCGGCCTTTCACCGTCAGGAATTCGGTCCCCTTGCTGGGGAAGGCGGCGCCGGTGATCTTGAAGATCTTGCCGAACTTGGGGTTCACCAGGGGCTCGGCCTTCGCCGCCACGCCTGGGGTGAAGCCCATGAACATGGCGGCGTGGCTGGCGTAGGTGAAGTTCCCCGGCGCCATGGCCCGGTGCACCGGGCCCAGTCCCTTGATGTTGGGGGCGGCCGCCGCGGAGAAGCTGTCGTAGCGGCAGCTATCCAGCGTCACGAACAGGATCGACGTGCGGTCCAGCATGCAGGCTCCAAGCCGCCGGGGCCCCGCCCCGGCGCCGGGTCCCTATAGGCCGATCTCGAGCAGCATGTAGACCGTGCCCGCGTCGGTTCCGCCGCGATCCGAAGTCCGCGCGCCGATCATCGGGGTGTCCGTCCCGGTGGCGTTGGTGTCGCCCGCAAAGCCGAGCACGCCGCCAGCGTTGTCGCCGCCGGTCTCTCCCTCGACCACCGCCAGGGCGTCGGTCAGCGCCATCCCGCTGCCCAGCGGGCTGAGGAAGACGTAGGTCAGCCCCTGGCCCACGGACCCGCCGCTGGGTGCGCCGGCCAGCAGGTCGAAGCGGCCGTCTCCGTCGAAGTCACCGCCGCTGGCCAGCTCTTCGCCGAGCTGATCGCCGCTGCCCTCGCCGTAGACCGTGGCGGCGGCGACGGTCGAGATGTCGCTGCCGTCCAGCGCCGTCGCGGTCGTGCTGCCGGCCACCAGGTAGAAGGCGCCGGCGTCCGCGCCCACGGTGTCTTCGAGGTTCGCACCAACCGCCAGCTCGTCGGCCCCGTCGTCGTCCTGGTCGCCGACGAAGGCCATCGCCGAGCCGACCTGGTCGTTCTCGGTCGCGGCGAGCAGCTTGACGTCGGCGTCGGCCAGGGAGATGTCGCCGTCGAGCGGCCCGAAGACGAGGTAGGCGGCGCCGCCAACCACACCGACGGTGGCGTCCTTGGTCACGCCCACGGCCAGGTCGAGGCTGCCGTCGCCGTTGAAGTCGCCGCTTGCGTCGAAGACCTGGCCGATGCCGTCGCTGTCGCCCTCACCGCTGATCTTGGCGGTCCAGTCCTTGTTGGGGCCGAGGTCCAGGGTGCCGGTGCCGAGCGGCGCGTCGAACATGTAGATGGCGCCGGCATCGCTGGCCCCGTCGTCGTCGCCGGTGGCGCCGAACAGCAGGTCGGCGACCCCGTCGTCGGTCACGTCGCCGAGCGCGACCTCGATGCCCATGTAGTCGTAGGAGGACTCGCCGAGCCAGGTGGCGTCGGCGTCGGCCGCCGAGATCTTGTCGTTGGTGCCCAGGCCCGCTCCGCTGAACAGGTAGACGGCACCCGCAGCACTTGCGCCCTCTTCGTCGCTCGGGGCGCTCACGATGACATCGGGCACTCCATCGTCGTCGAGGTCCTGGCCGCCGGCGACCGCGCGGCCGAGCTTGTCCCCGCCGTCGATGCCCTCGAACACGGTACCGGTGACCCCCAGCTCCAGCACGTCGCCCGCGCTGACCGGCCCGAAGGCGAGGTAGGCAGCGCCGGCGTCGCTGTCGACGCGGTCGCTGTGGCGAGCGCCGATCAGGTAGTCGTCGTAGCCGTCGCCGTTGATGTCACCGGCCGTGCCCATCGACACGCCGGCATCGTCCAGCGAGCTGGCGCCCAGCCAGGTGACCTCGGCGTCGGACAGCGGGAGGTGGCAGCTGATGATGATGTCGTCGCAGTCGTTGTCCACGCCGTCGTTGCACAGCTCTTCGGCGTCGGGGTTGACGGTGTCCAGCTTGTCGTTGCAGTCATTGGGGACGTCGGTGTAGTCGGCGGGCTGCGTGCAGGAATTGGTCAGCGACTCGCTGACGCCGAAGCCGTCGCCGTCGCCGTCGTAGTACCAGCTCGTCGCGTCGATGGCCGTCGACTCGTCGGCCCCATCAGCGCAGTTGTTGTCGATGCCGTCGCAGACCTCGTCGGCGTCGGGGTTGATGGTGTCGACATCGTCGTCGCAGTCGTCGTTGTTCTCGACGTAGTCGGCAGGTGCTTCGCACGCGAGCACGACCTTGTCGGGGCTGCCGTAGCCGTCGCCGTCGCCGTCGCCGTACCACAGGTCCATCGGGTCGTAGAGAGTGTCGTCGTCGTCGTCGTCCACGAGGGCGTCACAGTCGTTGTCGAAGCCGTCGCAGAGCTCGTCGGCGGCGGGGCTGATGCGGTCGTCGGCGTCGTCGCAGTCGTCGCCGTTCAGCGCGAAGCCGGCGGGCTGCCCGCAGGCGTAGGCGACCTCGTCTTCGACGCCGTAGCCGTCCCCGTCGGCGTCCACGTACCAGACGGCACCCGCGCCTTCGTCGATCTCGCCGTTGCAGTTGTCGTCGACTTCGTTGCACAGCTCCGCGGCGTCGGGGTTGATCGCCGCGTCCTCGTCGTTGCAGTCGACGTCCTGATCGAAGCCGTCGCCGTCCTTGTCCTTGGAGCAGGCAACCAGGAGGAGGGAGAGCACAAGCGGGGTCAGTCGTGGCATGGTCAGGTCTCCGAGGCTTGCCGCACGGGCTGGCATTAGCCGGTGCAGCGCACAACTGCTTAGTGGACGCGGTTCCCCAGATGCATCACAGCTTGCCTGTTGACGACCGACAGCCGGGTCCGGCGCCGCTCCCGCGCGTGCTGGCACCGGTGCTCGCGGTCGTCCTGCCGGTGGCCCTGCGCGCGCTGCTCCGCGCGGATCTGGACATCTACGACACACGCGACGAGCGCCTCTTCCACCACCCGACGATCCAGGGCTTCGCCGACGCCCTGCCCCGCCCGGATCTGTCGGACTACCCCTCGGCGACGGGGCCCCTGTACCACCTGCTGCTGGCGCCCCTTGCGGCGCTGAGCGACGACTCCCTGCTGCTGCTGCGCCTGGCGACGCTGGCGCTCGCGCTGGTCGTGCTGATCGCGGGGGGCGCGCTGCTCGCCCGGCGCACGATGGCCCCGTGGTGGGGACTGTCGCTGCTGCTGTTCCCCGTCGGGCTCTCGCCCTACTTCCTCGGCCCCGCCGTCCGGCTCTCCACCGACGACGCCGCCCTCGCCTTCGTCGTGCTGTCCCTCCTGGCGCTCGACCACGCCCGCACCCGCGCCTGGGCACTGCGCCCCGTCCTCCTCGCCGCGTTGGCCGCCGCCGCCGCCGTGCTCACCCGCCAGGTCCACGGCTGGCTGGTGGGCGTGCTGGCGCTGGCACCGCTGCTGTCGATCACCACCCCCTGGGGACCGAGGCTGCGCGCCGCTGGCCTGGCGGCGCTTCCGGTGCTGGCCTTCGCCCCGCTGGTCGTCCTGTGGGGCGGGCCGACGCCACCGTCCTTCTCGGAGCACGACGCCGGCCTCAACGTCGAGGTGCTCCAGACCGAGCTGGCCGTCCTCGGGGCGCTGGCGCTGCCGGTCGCCCCGTGGCTGCTGCGCGCGCTGGGGCGACGCGGGCTCGCCCTCGCCTTGTTCGGCGGCGTCCTCGCGGCCGGCCTGCTGCTCGGACTGCGCCCGCTGCCCTGGGTCGAGGACCCCCTGCGCTACGGTGGCTCCCTGTGGCGGATCTGCCAGCGCTTCCCCGACCTCGCGGGCAGCACCCTGCCCTTCTGGGGGCTGCTGCCGCTCGGCGTGGCGGCGACGGCGGCGATCGCGGTCGCGGATTGGCGCCGCCGCGACCCGCTGCCGACCCTGGCAATCTGCTGCTTCGTCGTCGCCAACATCGCCAGCGCCCGCGCCTACCAGAAGTACTACGAGCCCTTCCTGCTCATGGTGCTCGGCTGGGTGGTCGCCCGCGCCGACCGCGCCCCGCGGTGGTGGTGGGGTGGCCCGGCGCTGCTGGCGCTGGCCTGGGCCGCCGTGGCTGTCGGGCGCTTCGTGGTCTGAGCGGCGACGTCGGCCACCTGAGACCGCACGGCCGGGCGTTCCGCGCCACTACCCAGGCTCGATTGTCACCAGGCACAACGCCATGACTCACGGAGTCGCGGAGTCGTGGCGTCGCGGAGTCGCGGGCGTGGCGGCGTCGTGGCGTCGCGGGCGTGGCGGCGTCGTGGCGTCGCGGAGTCGTGGCGTCGCGGAGTCGCGGGCGTCGCGGAGTCGCGGCGTCGCGGGCGTCTGGGCGCTCGTAAGTGCCCAGAGGTCCGAGACCTACCCCACGTTGTGAGCGCCCCACACGAGCAGGAGGGTCGCGAGGCGCTCGTAAGTGCCCAGAGGTCCGAGACCTACCCCACGTTGTGAGCGCCCCAGACGAGCAGGAGGGCCGCGAGGCGCTCGTAAGTGCCCAGAGGTCCGAGACCTACCCCACGTTGTGAGCGC